>JBBDQZ010000039.1:0-1054 GCA_040905705.1 Balneolales bacterium | reverse complement strand
GCCAGTGATTGATCCCATAGGATTTTAACTGCCTGAACATTCTCAGCCACGCCCCCTTACTCATCGGCGCATAGCCGGTAAGCGGATAATTGGCGCTATCGATGCGCCCTCTTAAAAAGACTCTTTCCCCGTTGATGTAGAGATGCTTGCCTTCCCGCGTGAATTCACGCATGCCAAAATCAACCTGCTTCGAGCTGGTGTATCTGCTGTTCCCGGCTGCGGCCGACAGCTGCAGGCGCAGTTGAATTAAGGCAGGATCAAATTCATCCCACAAGGGGGCTTTCTTATCAAACTCATAGGTGAATTCAATAACCTTTTCATCGGTGATTCCCGATACTTGTTCTTTGCGGGTTCTGAATTTTACAGGAGTCTCGCTGTTCCAGCTTTCAGCATGGATCACCAGCTCTCCACTGGCCTGCTGGCCGGTGATATTCCTAAGCATGGCCCGTATTTTCACCCGGTTATTTGCTACATCAGGATAGGCCTGGACCTCCTCAATCCAGACCGGATCGGTCATCTGAAGCTCCATTTTTCCAACCACGCCGTTCCAGTTGGTTTGCGTACGCTCATCAACGGCATGGGCAGGGCCGACGGGGGGAAGTTTCGCATTATCGACCAAAATCGTAATCCGGTGTTTTCCCGGTGTAGCGGCTTCTGACAAATCAAAATATTGAGGAGCACTCAGGGTATTTTCATACCCGACGTTCACCTCATCAAACCAGACCCAGGTATCTTTGGCCCGCTCCAAAACAAGCCGCACATGCTTGCCCGCCCAGCTCTCCGGAATCTCTATCTCCTTCTGATACCACGCCGCCCCCTTCCAGTACCACACCCGCGAAAGGCGAACATCCTCCCTTTCATCTAAAAAGATCCCTTTTTTATTTTGATCAGTTGTGC
The DNA here is from genome assembly GCA_040905705.1 of Balneolales bacterium. Lineage (GTDB taxonomy): Bacteria > Bacteroidota > Rhodothermia > Balneolales > Natronogracilivirgulaceae > JBBDQZ01. The sequence goes on along the minus strand of JBBDQZ010000039.1, from coordinate 157 downwards.
CCGGAAGATCAATCGTATCACTGAATACGTTACGAAACCACCCATCGTTCAACCCCACATTATTCGGATCAAGCTGGAATTTCCATGTGCCTGATAAATCCAGCTTGTCTTTTCCTAACGCTTCACCAAAAGCCAGATCAACCAGCATGGTGGGCAT
>JBBDQZ010000038.1:86441-125657 GCA_040905705.1 Balneolales bacterium | reverse complement strand
CCCCCAGATCCCAGACACCGAATTTATATCGAATGCCGGCTTCCGCTCGCTGGATAATCTCATTCTTCAGTTTGGAATTTCCATAAACAGGCAACCGGTGCCAATACAAATGACCGGGCTGTGGCATCATCTCTCCCCTCGCATATGAACCATAAAGTGACCATCCATTGAAAATCCGCCAATCTGCTTTAGATCCAATTTCATAATCGGTAAATCCGTCTGTTCTCCAGGAGGCTTCCATCCAGCCATATAATTTCGAGCGGCTGGAAAGAGGGAGCGTTAACTGCGACTGCCCCCTGGTAAAAACCCAGCTATCCACCATCATACTCAGATACCTGTTACGATCAATCACTGACCACTCCGAATAAAATTCTCCCTGTACTTCAATCGGCCCGAGCATTTGAATGTGTCTGCCAAAAACTCCGGTCGTTAATGTTCGCACAAATGAACTGTCTGTTTCATCATAGTGCAAACGCCTATAGCGATCGTGGTAGATCCCGGTTCGGGTACGTGCTTGCTGATCGGGATGTCGCCGATAATAAGCCGTTAGCTGAATAATAGCATTACGCATGGATGATTCAGCGAAAGACTCCATCGGAAAAACTTCGAACCGATTAAAAGCAAAAGTAAACATGTCGGATATTTGATATCCGTGTGGTTCACCTAATTGCAAGCCACTGTAGTAAAATCCACCTTCAATCATCCAGGAGTTATTCGGGAAATGGTACATGGATACAGCGATATTTCGTCCACCCATGGAATTATTCCGATATCCTTCGTTTTCATTCTTTCCCCAGTACGCAATTGACAAGTTGGTTGCAAGGGTAATATTACGGGTCAGGAAACCCTCAGCACTCCTGTAATCAAATGCCGTTTGCTCATAATTGATGAATGTCAAAGGACGGGTAACATAATACCGTCTGGTGTTAATTTCTGAACGAAACCGGATGGGGGCACTGAATTCATGAACCGACCCGACACGACTGTAATGTGGAAGTCGATTACGATTTACAGATCCGAAAATTCTTTCATTCATAGGGATTCCGTCCCGGTAGATTCGCTGATGCCTGTTCTCATGGGCACGAATCAAAAAGCCGTCATTGCGACCAAATCCACCTAATCGGTACGCGATAACTCCTCTCTGCCGGGCTCTCCACTCTCCATAATCAGACCATAGCTCCCAACGGATAAGGCTGTCATTGGTAACTGTGTCATAAGCAAACGGCATTTGAATGATAAGTGGAACCGCCGGATTCTGTATCTGAAGTGTATCTAAATGGGTGATGGAATCATTCACCGGTAATGATGTTTCCATGGTATCAGGCAGATTTACTGCTTTTTCATTACCGGGGAAAAACGAATCCGGTAAAATACCCAAAATCAATCCTATAAAAATGACAAGTCCCGGCATATTCAAGTTCGCACTACCTCCGGGTGATTTGGAAGGCCTTTGATATTCAATATTTGGCGGCGAAGGATTTCCAGTCCGGCGGCACATGAACGTTCCTTGTTGATCAGCCGTTCACTTGAGAACAGGTAACGGCAAGCAAAATGTTGCCCTGAGCGGGACCAGAATCCGATCCAGACCGTACCTACAGGCTTGTCTTCCGAACCACCCCCGGGGCCTGCAACACCTGTTGTACTGACAGCAAAATCCGTCTCCATAGTTTCACCTGTCTTTTTCGCCAACTCCAATGCAACCGCTGCACTTACAGCTCCATGTTGCTCAATCGTTCCTGAAGCGACACCCGTAAATTCTGTTTTCACCCGGTTGTCATAGGCAATAATCCCTCCCCGAAAACAGTTGCTGCTGCCGGGGATATCTGTTATGGCATTGGAAAGAAAACCACCGGTACAGCTTTCAGCAAATGATACCGTTTTCTGATATTTTGTAAGCAGGGTAACAATAAGGCACGCCAGTGTTTCTTTATATTTTTCAGAAAAAATAAATTCGCCGGCGGCTTTTCTGATCCATCCAACCAATTCATTAAATCCGTTACCGGATTCACCATCCACTTCTGTAACCCGAAGATCAACCCCCATAGGATGTGGAAGAAAAGCGATATCTACCGTCTTCGGGATCCGATGATGCTGGTTCTTAATAATGCGATCACTCAGCTCACTCTCCCCTATACCAGTCGTCCTAAAATAGTGCTGCTGAATTCGCCGTTCGGATTCATGCCATCTTTTTTCAATCTCCGGAATCAGTCGTTTTTCGGTAATATATCGCATTTCATATGGTACTCCCGGCAAAGCAACCAGTATTTTCCCCATCTGTTCCATCAATATTCCGGGAGCTGTCCCCAGCTCATTGAATAATATACGCGCTTTGGACGGGACATCCGCCTGTTGCCGGTTCACATCGGTTGCATCACGGCCTTTGCGTTTAAAATAAGCCAATACGTGCTTCAAAACCTTTTCGTTGCGCTTCGGTTTATCATCAAAAAATTCCAATAACGCCGATTTGGTAACATCGTCGTGGGTAGGACCTAATCCACCGGTAAGCACGATCAAATCGTGGTCATCCCACAGAAATCGTAAAACCCGCAAGATCTCACTTTTCCGATCGGAAACCGTGATCATGGAGGTACAAGTCAATCCGGCCGAGCGGAGTCTTTGTCCCAGCCACAATGAGTTGGTATTGACCACATCACCATTAAGCAACTCATCTCCTATCGTTAGAACACAGGCGTTGAGAACAGACATGTTTTGTTTAAAATACGATCTTGTTGCGCACCGGTGGTACCGGTTCGATGTATAGCTTTAAAAATAGGATTTATACCGTTTCAAACGAATGGTAATTTGGCTTCCGGCAATGAAATAATTCTGCTTTTAGAGTAGTACAACTTTTTTATCTTTGTCAAAGTGAAACGTGTACCGAATATATTAAGTGTTTTTCGTATGCTTTTAGCTCCACTATTTGTGTTTCTCTTTCTACAGGATGCATTTTGGTGGGCCGCTTTAAGTATTCCGGTCTTCATTCTGGCTGCTTTGACCGATTATCTGGACGGATTTTATGCAAGGAGATACAAAGTTTCCTCCAGCCTCGGAATTTTTCTGGACCCGCTGGCTGACAAAACCCTGACTATTGCCGGTTTTATATGCATACCGTTCATTGATCCCTTGCAATTCCCATGGTGGATCATAGTAATCATTATATTACGTGATATTTTCGTTACACTGTTGCGTATTTGGTCGGATGCTAACGGCAAAACCATGATCACCCGATATTCAGCCAAAATTAAAACGTTTGTGCAAATGTCATTTCTCTATATTGTTCTGCTAACCGGTGTCTTGATCAAGGCGGGCGGAGTGGCCGGTCAGGCAAGCCGTTCGTTACTTGAGACGGGAGTATTAGGGTGGTTATTCATTATTGTCATGCTCATTACGGTTTACACCGCATTGGAGTATCTTTTTTTAAACAGAAAACTTTTTATAAGTGATTCAAAAAACGCATAATTGGTCAATACTTACTGGCAGTTTTTTATATGTCGGGTATTTACCCAAATTTCCAGGAACGTGGGGCAGTCTTGTTGCGCTTCCAATAATCTATCTGGCCTCCGTTTATATTCACCCTCTTTTCGGACCACTATTGGTTGCATTATTATTTACCATGATCACTCTGCTGGCTATTCCCGGAATGGAAACCGCCCTCGGACCAGATCCGAGGGAATGCATATCAGATGAAATAGCTGGTCAGGCAATTGTTTTCCTGTTCATTCCACTATACTCTAATTGGGAATATAATTTACTGGTATTTGCTTCCGGATTCGTCCTTTTCCGGTTATTTGATATTCTCAAACCGCTCGGAATAGGTGCCCTTCAAAATACCGAAGGAGGCTGGGGCGTATTACTTGATGATATCGTAGCCGGAATGTATGCACAAATGTGCTTGTTAATTGTTATATTTGTTGTTTTATAACATTTCTGGTTACGTATTGATATGCGCTGAGAGAGGCCATAAACAAAACCGGAGAGCACAGACCTGAATGAAAAAATGATATCAGATAAACAATTTTCACGGGAGCTGGCAGGTGATCTGTTGGATATCAATGCAATCATGTTACGTCCTGATAACCCGTTTGTATGGTCATCGGGATGGAATTCACCTATATATTGCGACAACAGACTGACTATTCTTTTTCCCCGGATACGAAGCAAAATTGCCAACAAGATCACCGAGTTGATCACTGAAAAATTTTCAGATGTGGACGTGATCACAGGAACCTCCACAGCCGGCATACCTCATGCGGCATGGGTATCAGAACGGCTTGAAAAACCCATGGCTTATGTGCGTGCTAAGGCAAAAGCCTACGGAATGGGTAATCAGATAGAAGGCGGGGTACGTAAAGGGGAGTCAACTGTGGTGATCGAGGATTTGATATCAACCGGGACATCGGCACTTTCAGTTGTAGAAGCTCTACATTTTGTAGGAGCCGATGTTCAAGCCCTTATTGCTATTTTTACCTATGGATTTGATGTTTCCAATAAAAAAATAGCTGATCAGAATATTCCCTTTTATTCGTTGACGGACTATGAAACACTGTTGGACGTAGCCCTGGAAAAGAATAAAATACGTAAAAGTGATCTTGCGTTTTTGAATGAATGGCGCAGAAATCCGGAAACCTGGCCCAGGACTACCATTTGAAATATGATTAACGGATTTTTATATAAAACAATCATTGAATACTGTTTTAAATGCCTGTTTACAAAAATTTAATAGCTGTAATGGTTGGTATAATCGCTCTCGTATAGAACGCAAATACTTCTGAATAACACTAATGATCGATTTGTTTTGACTGCACAAAAATTTTATATCGAAACCTATGGATGCCAGATGAATTTCGCCGACTCCGAAATCGTGAACTCGATTATGATGGAGCGCGGCATGGTTCCGACAGAATCTCCCGAAAACGCCTCTGTGGTCTTTATCAATACGTGCTCCATAAGGGAAAATGCAGAACAAAAAGTGTGGAACCGTCTCCACTACTTTCGTAAACTGAAAAAACAGCGAAAAGGAAACTTGACCGTTGGCGTGCTTGGATGCATGGCAGAAAGGGTACGGGAGAAGTTTCTTGAACAGGAAAAACTGGTGGATCTGGTAGTAGGGCCGGACGCATACCGTGAAATTCCAGCCTTGCTTTTAGAAGTCGACGACGGACGCAAGGCGGTCAATGTCATATTATCCCAGGAAGAAACTTACGCAGATATCGCTCCTGTCAGAACCACCGGGAACGGGGTTACTGCTTTTGTTTCGGTCATGCGTGGATGCGACAATATGTGTTCTTTTTGTGTGGTTCCGTTTACCCGTGGCCGGGAGCGAAGCCGACCGGTCGAAAGTGTTCTTGATGAATTCAAAATGCTGAGTGATCAGGGATACCGGGAAGTGACCTTGTTGGGACAAAATGTTAATTCCTACCACCATGATGGTCGGAATTTTGCCGACTTGATGTATCTATGCAGTGTGATTGATCCGGAGATACGCATTCGCTTCTCCACTTCCCATCCGAAAGATTTCCCGGATGAATTCCTGTCCGTAATACACGAACAGCATAACATTTGCAATTATATTCATATACCTATTCAATCCGGTAATAATGAAATTCTGGAGCGTATGCGTCGTACCTATACGCAGGAGGAGTATCTGGAACTGATTCAAAAAATGAGGGATACCATTCCGGGGGTCTCCCTGTCAACAGATATCATCACCGGATTCTGTGGAGAAACCGAAGCACAACACCAGGACACACTTGCTGTTATGAAACATGTCGGTTACGACCTGGCCTATATGTTTGCCTATTCCGAACGCGAACGGACCCTCGCACATCGAAAATTCAAGGATGATGTTCCCGAGAACGTTAAAAAACAACGTCTTGCCGAGATTATTGCACTTCAGCAGACGATAGCCGGAGAACGCAACCGATCAGAAATAGGAAAAAATCATATCGTACTGATTGAGGGAACCAGTAAACGTTCCGATGATCAACTTTCCGGACGCACCGACACCAATAAAATGGTTATTATAGATAAAGGGTCGTATAAACCCGGTGATTATGTTGAGGTGAAAATCACAGACAGCACGTCTGCAACATTAAAAGGTACCGCTCTTCGACGTGTTTCCCTGTTGGAACACTTTGCTGAACCCGTCACCGGATAATAATCAATAGGACGGTGGATAAAAGCCAGCTTAAAAAAAAATATGGATTGATTGGCGAGTCGGCTGTTTTCAGCAACGCACTCGAAAAGATGCTTCAGGTGGCACCTACAGATATTACTGTACTCTTGAATGGGGAAACAGGTGTCGGAAAAGATATCACAGCTCGGGCTATTCATGATCAGAGTCTGAGAAAATCAAAACCCCTGGTGATTGTCAACTGTGGAGCCATCCCCGAAGGCATTATCGAAAGTGAACTGTTCGGCCATGAAAAAGGAGCCTACACAGGTGCACACGAATCCCGTATGGGATATTTCGAACAGGCAAATGGTGGCTCCATTTTTCTTGACGAGATTGCAGACACCCCTAAAAATGTACAGGTCAAATTGTTGCGTATTCTCGAAACCGGCGAGTTCTTCCGGGTCGGATCCAGCAAAGCTCGCACTACCGATGTCCGCGTCATTGCTGCAACCAACAAAGATCTGTGGAAAAATGTGGAAACAGGTGATTTCCGGGAAGATCTGTTTTACCGACTCAATACAGTAACCATTCGAATTCCGCCACTGCGTGAGCGGGGGGAAGATATTCTGCTGATTTTTCACAGTTTTGTCTCCGAACTGGCACAAAAATATGATTCCGTTTTTCGAGGAATGTCTGACGGAGCCCGGAAACTGCTGCTTTCTTATCGCTGGCCTGGGAATATCCGTGAACTCAGAAATGTTGCCGAACAGCTGGTAGTACTTGAAAAATCACAATTTATTGATGAAGATGTATTAAGAAAGTATTTAAAAGGGCGACAAAAGCTCGGTTCTGCAGATAACCTGCCCATGCTTTTTGAAACTGAAAGCAATGAGGGTGAGCCAAAGAACTCATTCGCACGAAGTAATGAAACACAGTTTCTTTACCGCATATTACTGGATATGAAAAGTGATATGAATGATCTGAAAAAAATGCTGGGTACGTTACTATACAATACCTACCGCAGTGGCCGATCTCCAAGATCACTGCCGGAGGCCGGAAGTTCGAATACCGGTATATCGGATTATGAAAATTCTGACACCAGTGAATCCAAGGATACAGATTCCGGTATGCCGGATATGAGCGATACGGAATTCGAGCGTCAACGTGAAAAATTGAATGATCAATCCATTGAAAATAAAGACATAAGGAACAGTATCGAATCCGGGATCTTGTCCGATATAGACTTCGATGATGTACCCGGTGATGAAATGACCGGGAAACCGGGTAGATTGCATGATCTAAATGAAGAATCGGCAGGAAGAGCTCAATTATCGGAAGACCAGCGCAACGCTGTTGAATTGTTTGGAAAAGAAGAGCTTCCTTCACTGGTAGACGTTGAAAAATTTCTGATTCGGCAGGCACTGAATAAATATAATGGCAATCGTAGAAAAGCAGCGCGAATACTCGGTATGAGTGAACGAACATTATATCGGAAAATAGATCAGTATGAGCTATTATAACAGGGATATGAAGATGAGGCAAAAAGCTAACATCATCCTCATTATCCTGGTTGCAATGACCGGATTAATACATTGTTTTCGATACAGTTTTACCGGAGTAACCATCCCTTCTGAAATACGTACCATTTATATTCCTTTCTTTCCAGATGAATCGGGGAGCGGACTCGGCAATCTGAGCGATCAACTTAATGAAGCTCTAATCAACCGGTTTGTTAATCAGTCACGTTTAAGCCTCACAGATTCCCCTGACAATGCCGATGTAATGATTCAAGGTTCCATAACGGCCTACTCGAATCGTCCATTCAGTGTGGCGGGAGATCAACAGGCCGCTTTGAATCGCGTACAAATAAGTGTCCGTGCATCGTACCAATATACCGGCATGGAGGAACCCGAATGGGATAAAAGCTTTTCAGGAACCTTTGAATTTGATCCGAATGAGGATCCAATCGAAGGTGAAAACACGGCAGCCTCTGAGGCATTAAACCAAATTGCAGACAATATGTTCACAGATGCAATGGGAAGATGGTAAACTCATGTGGTTATATTGTATTAACAAGTTCCAATTCCGGATTCGATCAAAAGGAATTCATACTTTCTAATTTGCTAAAATTGCTGCGGTTTCTATATTGGACATAATATAAAATATAAAAGGTCATGCAAGGCTTGCCATTTGACATTCCCCGAAGTTTGAGTATCTATGTTACTCAATTCGAAAGTGATCCGGAAAAGGGGATCGCGAATCTCAAAACCTGTCTGAATAAACGGGGACTGGATGCTGTGGGATATTGCCTGCTTTCCTGGTTACATCACAAAAATAATCAGCAGGAACAGGCTATACATTACGCTTTAAAAGCAAAATGCAGTGCTCCCGGGAGCCCGTTCTTCGAATATCTTCACTATTTTCTTGTGCATCCGGATCATTTCAATGCCTGGAAACCGTTTGATATGGATCGCGATCATAAAAAAATCAATAAAGAAATACCGGCGATTCAATCTGGCTATACACTTGATCTCGACCACCTGATTGAGCAACTATCCAAAGAAGAAAACAGGAAAATTGATATCTCTGAAAATAAGGATCCAATTGACCATCGTGACCTCGGAGAAAATGCGAAACTGGTAAATGATATTGTCTCGGAAACCCTTGCGAAAATCTATGAAAAACAAAACCGGTATGAGGAAGCAATCCGCACACTTGAAAAATTACAGAAAATCAAGCCCAATAAAGCGGACGCCTATCGAAAAGATATAGAACGGCTGCGCACCCTCATGGAACAAAAAACAACGGGACAGCAACCGGCTTCATGAATTTGCAGAATTAATAGATTTATACTTTATCTCCCCTGAACAAACGGGTTGGTTTTTTTTTCATGCCCGATATTAGTAGAAGGGCCATGCCCGGGCCAAACCGTCGTTTCATCCGGAAGTATATAAAGTTTTTTACGGATACTCTGTTCAAGCAATTCGAAATCGCCTCCGTACAAATCCGTCCTGCCAATACTTCCGGCAAATAGTGCATCCCCTGCGATAACCCAACTGCCCTGTTTGTGATAAAAAGAAAGGTGTCCCGGTGCATGTCCGGGAGTATAGCGTGCATCGTATTCAAATGACCCAAGCTGCAGGTTCAATGAGGCCTCAATATATTCAGGCTTAATTGCAATGGGTTCGGCAGTGAAACCGAACATCATGGCCTGCTCCGGATACTGTTCAATAAATTCATAACTCTCCCGGTGCATATACACAGGTGCTTCAAACAATTGAACGGCTTTCTGTAGCCCCATTATGTGATCTACATGACCATGGGTAAGGACTATCGCTTCAATTTCAAGATTCTTCGCTTCCAGAACACGCAAAATTTGATCCCATTCCATCTCGTTTGAGAACCCTGGGTCAAATAGATGCGCTTTATGCGTCGATTGCTCTTTCTCTTTTACCTGTTTTTGATCAGCGTGATAAACAAGATAGGCGTTTTCCTGAAACGGATTTAGTCCTTCGAATAGATGAAGTTTTAATTCCATTTTGTAATATTCAATGACTGTTACTTATAGGGCAACCAATATTCTGAATGGAACAACCGGTGTGTATAATAACGTTTTTACCGGCAGGAGTGTGTCCAGTCTATATCCGCATCGACTGTGGAGTGCCGTACTGCGGCATACATTCGAATGCATTATATGGACGGCCTTCCGCTGCCGCAAAAAAAATGGCAGATTATTGCACTTTGAAATACAATTTCTGCCATTACAAAAACGTTGATTACTTCGATCGAATGATAAAGATTTGCTGCCTGTAAGTATGGCTAACGGCCCGCGTTATTATTTTTCAGCACGCTTCCCGTAACGACGTTTAAACTGATCGACACGGCCCGCAGCAGACATCATCTTTTGACTGCCTATATAGAATGGATGGTTTTTGGAATCAATTTCCGCTTTGAAGACACCGTCTTTGGCCTTCATGGTGCTGCGTGTAGTGATCTCAGAACCATCGCTTAAAATCACTTTGATTTCCTTGTATTCTGGATGAATATCTTTTTTCATCTTTGGTAAACTTTATACTTTCTTTCGATAAGTTTTTAATATATCATTTTTTTTGCCTCATATCAATCATCTACGCCATCGTATTTTGCGCTGTAAAAAACAGGTGCCTCCATTCCAAGTGCCCGGGCTTTGAGTAAAGTTTCTTCCCATTCCTCATCAGGATCGGAATCGGCAGTAACCGCTCCACCTACCGGATAGTAGAGGATACCGTTTTTCAGTATTGCCGTACGAATGACCACATTGAAATCGAAATCATCCTCCGGTGTGAAATACCCGATCGCACCGGAATACAATCCCCTCCGGTATGACTCCAGTTCTTCAATAATTTGCATGGTGCGAATCTTAGGCGCTCCGGTCATGGATCCCATAGGAAAACAGGCTTTCAAAATATCAACAGAACAGGTATGTTCCCTGATTTCTGCCGTAATCGTTGAAACAAGCTGATGAACAGTGGAAAATGACTGAACTTCCAGTAACGACTCCATCCTTACCGATCCGGTTCGTGCTATTTGACCAAGATCATGCCTAACCAGGTCAACAATCATGACATTTTCCGCCCGGTTCTTTTCCCGGTTAAGGATCTCGTGGATCACATGCTCATCTTGCTCTGGGGTTGTCCCCCTCGGAGACGTCCCCTTGATAGGTTGGGACCGAACCGATTTACCACGGCGTTCCAGAAATCGTTCCGGCGAGGAACAACAGACTTCCACATCGTCATATCGCAACCATGCTGCAAAGGGAACGGGGCCCGAGCGTCGCATATCTGAAAATAGATCGAGGGAATCACCTTCAAAAGCCGTCCGGAGTTGATGTGTGAGATTCACTTCGTAGGTATCCCCTCGCGTAATATATTCTTTGATTCGATAAATATTTTTGCAATAGATATCGGGTCCGTCGCTGGAAATCAGATTACCTGTCTGGTATTTTTTTTTATCCTTCCCGGAAGTCATTTGATCCGGAACAATGACATCTGCTGTAAGCTCTCCTTTAACTACCATGATGCAACACCGTTCCCTGTCTATTTTCAGAACAAGCCCCGGTATAAAAAAGAAGAGATCGGGCAGACCGACCGGATCCGGATTACGTGATTCAAGCAACTCGATATTGTTTTTCAGATCATATCCGAGCCACCCAAAAAGCCAACCGGGATGCATTTCCCGAAAGGACTTCAGCGCATCCCAGGGCGATCCTGTAATCTCTGCTAACGGTTCCTCAGGGCCTTCATGTGATGAATTGTTACCATGAATTTGCTCGTAAAAAATACGGCCGTCCCGTGCACGGATACAACAAACCGGTTCAGCCGCAATATATCCTGTGGTTGATGCAGCATGGCCATTCAACTGGGAATCCAGAAAAACAATCGCACCCTCTTCACGCTTTATTTCCAGCAACTTACGAATCCACTGATTCAGTGAATCAACATCTTCAAAGAAAAAAATTTTCTCCTGCGATATATAGTTTTCAGCGGACATCTTTCATTGATTTCTTTTTCATGTTTTGAAAATGATCACACATCATTGTCCAGAACGATGGGTCAACGGGAAAATGCTGTTGATCCAGCCATGTGACAGGATACAGCTCCCGAACGGAATTACATGCCCAAATCATATCGGATTTTTTCAATTCGCCGGGCTTATATCTGCCTGTCTGAATCGTAATGCCGATATCCTTCAGTACCAAAATCAAAAAGTGACGGGTGATACCGGGAAGCAGGTCACAGTCCGGAGAGGGTGTAAATACCACATCGCCGTTTTTCCAAAATACATTGGCTATGGTAGTTTCGCTGACAAAACCGTCTTGTGTCAGCATCAGGGCATCATCGACATTTTTTTGCCTTGCTTCCTGTGCAGCAAGAATATAGTTGATCCCGTTGGTCCACTTGACATCACACGGCAATGCATTTGTAGGGATACGCCGGAATCTGCTTGTAATCATCGAGACACCTGAAGGAAGCTCTGTCGATTCATTCATTCCAGGCGGGTCCTCCGTAATCGGTATCCCTGAAATCAAATAACAGGCCGCCCTTTGATCCGGATGATTTCCGGGAAAATACCCGGGCGTATAATCATCTGCCCAAACCTGGATCCGTACCCTCACATCCTTCTCCATTGCCTCATTGGCATCCAGAAAACTTCTCACAAGTAAGCTAAATGACTTGGCGTCACGCAACCGGCGAGGCCGCTTTATTCCCAGTAAATGAATACCCCGGTGCAATCTTTCAAGATGTGCTTCCGGATAAAGCAGCCCTCCGTTATAAGTTCGAAACGTATCAAAACACCCTTCACCATACATAGCCAGACGTGAAGAAACAGACACGCGTGTTTCCGGTATCGGAATAATCTTGTCATTAAATACAGCCATTGAATAAGGTTCGGTATGTCTCATTCTAAATTATGCGAGTAAAGCATCTGTCGGGTGGTGAGTGTATGCCATAAAGGGATCTCCCGGTAGCCAATTTCAGTAGTCATCACCTTTCCGTTCATATCAAAAATTATAACGGTAGGCACACCGGGAACGCGCAAATCCTGATAGGCTCCTGTAGCATTCAACAATTGAAACTGATCCTGGCCAGGCCGGTTATACACTTCCGCAAGTTCATATGCATCTTTAACATAGGCGGAAATCACATAAATATCCGGGTTTGCATCATGCCAAGTATATAAATTATCTACTGCTTCCAGAGATCGTTCCGACCATGTCGCCCAAAATAACAGTACGGTAGTCCGGTCTGTCTGTACCTGTACGGTATCTCCAACACCGTTCGTAAATGTAAATTCCCGGAGCAAGGTTCCTTCCAGACGATCTATAAATCGCTTCTCTTGTTTTCCAATGTAAAGTAAACTGGCCAATCCGATAACCAGAAAGCCGATCACCGCCACAATAAACAGAAAATGGTTGAAATACTTTGGGTCTATGCGCATGTTATAAAAATACGAAGCGACGATTCCTAAAACCAACCACATTAATGGCCTGGTAACCGCCATAATATGCACAACCTGTCCGTCGTAAATTTACAGGCCGGATTCATCGGCTGAACAGAATGATTTTTTAACGGGCCGGATCCTGTTTTTTTGAACCGTAGTTGTCGACTATATAGTCTTCCAGCATTTTTCGGAACACTTCCCCGATGTTGTCCCCCGTCAATGTACAATGGTGTTCCCCATCTATATACACCGGTGCCTTCGGTTCTTCAAAAGTGCCTGGAAGTGATATGCCGATATTGGCATGTTTCGACTCTCCCGGGCCGTTCACCACACAACCCATAACCGCAATATTCATGTCTACGACACCCGGATATACTTCCCGCCAAATGGGCATCATTTCTACTATATAACTGTGAATCTCATCGGCAAGCTCCTGAAAGTACGTGCTTTTGGTACGTCCGCAACCCGGACAGGCCGCTACTTGCGGAACAAAATTTCGTATACCCAGCGATTGCAGGATCTGTTGAGCAGTACGCACCTCTTCAGTGCGATCACCGTTCGGCATCGGGGTCAGGGAAACACGAATCGTATCCCCAATACCCTGTTGCAACAAAACGGACAATGCTGAAGTACTGGCCACAATCCCCTTCATGCCCATTCCCGCTTCCGTGAGGCCCAAATGCAGCGGATAATCACACAATGCAGCAAGGCGAGTGTAGGCTACGATCAGATCCTGAACACCTGAAAGCTTGCAACTGATAATAATTTTATTGGTTGCCAATCCTACTTCAACAGCCAACGCTGCTGATCGCATTGCACTTTCGATCATCGTATCCATCATCACTTCCTTGGCCGACTTTGGGTCCGGCAGGTCATTATTACGGTCCATGCGTTCAGCCAGAAGCTGTTGATCCAATGACCCCCAGTTCACTCCGATCCGAACGGGTTTATCCCACCGGATGGCCTGTTCGATAATGGTTACGAAATTTTTGTCGCGGGACCGGGTTCCTGTATTGCCGGGATTGATACGATATTTGGCCAGGAGCCGGGCACACTCGGGATAATCGGCCAGCAATACATGTCCATTGTAGTGAAAATCTCCTATCATCGGCACGGTAACACCCCGCTTATCGAGCCTTTCAACAATCTCAGGCACTGCTTTGGCAGCCTCCTTGTTGTTCACCGTGACACGTACAAGTTCCGAGCCTGCGGCAGCAAGCTGGTGCACCTGTTCCACGGTTTCCGCTACATCCGCTGTATCGGTATTGGTCATCGATTGGACAACTACAGGAGCGTTACCACCCACGCGGATTCCTCCCACATCAACAGCTATTGACTTTCTTCTATTCATTTTGCTCAATTCTTTCTGCTCAACTCAAACAACAGTCGTTTCTCTTCGGTAGTCAAACCATCATAACCGGATTTGGAAATTTTATCCAGTATCCGGTCCATTTCATCCCTGTCATATTCCTCAACGATTTCCGCTTCGGTAATTTTCTCCATCCTTGATTTTCCTGCACTTTTGGTTCTCGGAGCTCTTTTGGTTTTAAACTTTTGTTTGATCATTTCAAACCAAAGATCATAATGATAACCTCGAAAGTAGAGTTTTAATAGGATATACCCCCAAAAGGCTCCTCCCAGATGGACAATCCGGGCAACATTATCCGCTGATGATATAAACAACAAATCGATAGCAATCAGTCCGGCCACCAGAAAACGTGCTTCGATCGGAGGAAAAAAAAGAAGCATGATTGGAACGGTCGGGAACAGCATGGCAAAAGCTACCATCATCCCAAATACTGCCCCTGATGCTCCTATCGTCACAGCAACATTGAATAGTGGACTCAAAACAAGATTGATCAGTGCCCCGCCAATTCCCGATCCGAGATAAATCACCAGGAAATTCCGGGATCCAAGCTGTTCTTCCACAGGTCTTCCCATCCACCAGAGCCATAACATATTGAACGCCACATGAAGGACGCTTCCGTGCAGAAACATATACGTCATCAATCTCCAGGGCTGGATCAGTACTATACTCCAATCCGGAATGAATCCGAAAGTATTTATCGCTGCTACTACAATCCTTTCTCCCCCAAAAACGGTAATCAGTGTCTGGAGAAAATAAATACCCACATTTACAGCCAGAATGGTTCTGATTGCTCTCGGCATACCAAGATACCCCCATTTCAATGCCGTCCCGAAACTGTCACCGTATGCAGCCATATCCCGTGTTTCGATTACTGATAATTACCTTTGATTCCCCACAATCTTATAAGAATATATCCCACCACCATACCTCCGAGATGGGCAAAATGGGCAACCCCTGTTGTCAGGCTTGTAACTCCGTTAAATAATTCCAGCGCACCGAAGATCATAACAAAATATTTGGCCTTGATAGGAATCGGCAGGAACAGCAGAAATATCAACCGGTTGGGGAACATCATTGCAAAGGCCAGCAATATACCATAAACCGCTCCGGAAGCCCCTACAACCGGGGCCCCTCCCCCTACCACGAACATATGCATCAGAGCGGCGCCGATTCCTGTGAGGAAATAGTAGGTCACAAAGCGTTTGGTACCCCAAAGGTTTTCTATGCTTTGTCCAAACATCCATAACGCAAACAGATTAAAGAAAATATGGCCCACTCCTGCATGCAGGAACATATACGAGACAAGTTGCCAGGGTCCGAAGTATGGATGATCAAAAGGCCAAAGTGCACCATAAACAAATACTAACTCCTGGATTCCGGGGGTCATTCTTGCCAGAAAAAAAAGCAGATTGAGAATCAGCAAATGCTTAATGGCCGGCGGGAATAAGGTAAAGCTTGTCGAAGGTTGAAAAGTATCTTGTTGAAAACTCAAAACGAAAATGGTTTCATGTGTTTAAAATTTAGGGATGATCATATCAAATGGCATATCCATGAGATGATCATCATGCACCTGTATGCTGACACCTTGACATGGGCATTTTACTTACATGTTTCACCGGGCATCTGTTTTATAATTTGCTTATTCATAGAATCAAATAGCGCATCCATAGTTGAATCATCCGCCTGTGCGCCAGAAATCGCTGACATCTGATATGGATATGGCACATGAACAAGGTCTGGTACAAGATAATCAATATATAATTTATTCCCGGGAAATGCCCGTCTATAACTGTCCGGAAAGGATACGCCAATAAGTTGTAATGCCACTAAGGGTTTGGCCGGAAAGCCCCTTGTCCGGGAAAACAGCTTCCCCGGTAAGATACCAGTTATCAATAGGAGTCTGAGCGGAAAGTCGGCCAAACTGTGATTTCATCTTGACTTGCGATTTCCTGTCCACCCGGTACTTCTTGCGAAAAGCTCCGTTTGGACAATCTACAGGCGTGCTTTCATATTGACTGTGGATTGCTTCCTGCCGGAATCCCGGCAATTTCTTTTCAAGCACATTCAAAACGTACGCCCGTGTATCCGTTTTGATACGATCATACGCTGCACCCGACTGAAACCAGGGGTCGGTTTCTGTATAACAGTTAACATTCAATGCACGATACCCCGGTGGAGCCTGGCCGGTATTGCCCAGTTCCGAAATACTAACCAACAGCGATCCGGCCCGGGTATGAGGCATCCGCGAATCCAGGTGAATATAATGAAACATGGGGAGCTTGTCTGTAAAATTATCCTTTATTGTCATGTTCATCACAAATGTGTTTAGGGGAGAAGCCACACTCCCTGAATATTGATCAAACCATGCGCTTGCTTTTTTGTTTGCAATTTCAGGCAGATTACAGGCTGGAATATGGGTAATCAACCGGACAGCATGGTACCGGGCCGCATCGGTAGTCACTATAAAACCCGGAACATTTTCCTTCCATCGTTGGTTTTCATTCGCTTCGGTTTGCAGATCTGTGTTTATATCGATCCGGCTCACCCGGTTATTGCAAAGCACTGTCCCTCCCCGTGATGCAATATAATCCTGCAGAGATTTGATCACGCCGTTGTATCCCTCCGGTAAATAAAAATGGCCTCCTGAACAAGTAATCAGTCCGGCTGCTCCAAGCATAAAAGACGTTTGCTCACTATTCTTTTGCACAGTCAACATCAGCTGCTCATCAATGAATGAACGGAATTCCTCAGTGTCCACACCGCATAAACGCATTACTTGTCGAACAGACTGTCGGGCGTACCTCAATGCCGGCAGGTCCCGGAACGAATTTTTATATACCAGGGAAAACCATTCGGACATTTTCAATGGCGGGATAAAATCTTTTTTCCCGGATAGTCGCCAAACGGCTGCTTTCATTTGAAAGACCCGCTCCCAGAATTTTCTTTGCCCGCTTTCCTTCCCAAAAACCCTGGCCACTTCTGTGATCCACTGATTATTTTCTTTATGGTATTCTACCGTTTTTTCCCCAATCCGGATAACCAACGGCGGGTCAATTGGTTTTTTGGAAAAACGGATCCCGAGCATATTTTCCAGACGGACGAGCGGTTGATGCTCATCGTAATCGATCATATAAGGAATATTCGAACCGGTAGCCAATCCTTTATTGGTACTGGAAAATCCCAAACCACCCGGGAATTGAGATTCTTCGAGTACCAGAACGCGAAATCCATCGCGGGCAAGCAGAGATGCTGCTGTCATTCCACCCATACCGGATCCAACTACTATGACTTCGTACCTGGGATAGGTCAGATTTTTCATTCGGGATAAACCAATAGGTCAGATATCGATAACTTCCGCATAAATGAATAGTTGATCAATCTGTAAATGCATCGAAATTGATATCTTCACTGATCTGGCCAAGAAAGAAATCAAGTACTTTTTCCTGAAAAATGAACTGGTAGAGGGCCTGAACTCTGTTAGAACTTGCCTGTATATATTCATTATTGGCATTGGTCAGTTCAATCAATGTGGCACTCCCTACATTATAGCGTTCCAGTTCCGTTTCATATGCTTTTTCAGCAGCAATCAAAACTGATTCGGTGGCTTCCAGTTCCTGGGCATAGCCGACATAGTCGTTATAGGCCTGGCGAAGCTCGAGAAATACCTCCTGACGAAGATCCTGGTATTCCAGTTCTGCATTCTGCAGGTCGATTTTATTCTGCTGAATCTGATTGGATGTCATCCTTCTGTTAAAGATCGGAATACTGACATTAAATGAAAGTGACCGGTTGATGTTGGCATCGAAAAACTGATCGGTAAACGGCATGATTTCAGTGCCACTTCCATTCAAAACCGGTTGCCGTTGCTGATCGCGATAAGCAGTGGAAATACCACCGGAAAGAGACACTTCCGGCAAGCGCATACCCTGACTGACATTCAATGCATAGCGATTTTGCTGCATCTCCATTTCGGCCGCTCTCACATCCCGGCGATTGCTCATAGCGACATGTATCAATTCACCCAAATCGTACTCTAAAATCTCAATTTCTTCTTCCTGAATCACCGGCGTAACAAACTCATATTCCAATAGCGGATCAAGCTGTAGCAACCGGGTCATTCGCAGTTGGCTCATATTCAGATTATTTTCACTGCGGATAACGGCCAACTCACTGTTTGCAACTACTGCTTCCTGGCTGTATTGATTTACAATTGGAACCATTCCGACCTCTACCTGGGCTTGCACCTGTTCCAGTTGCCTGCGATTGGCTTCCAGGTTTTCCCTTTCTATTTCCAGTAATTCCCGGGCAAGCAACACATCCAAAAACATAGCCGCCGATTCAAAGATAATCTCTTCACGAACCCGCTGATATCGTTCTTCCGCACTTTCTCTGGCCAATCTGGCACTTCGAAGCTGGTTAATATTTCTAAAACCATTGAAAATCGTAATTCCTGTAGATATTCTTGCGTTCAGGTTATTGGTAGTAAAATCATCAAAAGCAACGATAGATGGATCGAACTGACGACCGATGGTACGCGAACCGCCGACAGTAGCATTCAGGTTAGGGAAAAAATCGGCTTGTCGCCTGCGAACCTCACTATTCTGGCGCTCAATCACACTTCTGCTCAGCTGTATTTCAATATTGTTATCAAGAGCTATTTCTATCGCTTCATCCAGCGTTATATTCCGGATATCCTGGGCCAGCGCTGCGGTTGTCATCGTGACCACAAGCAATACTGCAAGTATATAATACTGTTTCATTGTTACTGAATGCCTGAGATTATATGTGGATATTGATTGCTCTTCTTAGACGATGAACACCGGACCATGTTGCAAAAAAAACTGTAGTTATTCTTTTTTTCGATTTTCAATAGCCTGTTCGATCTGTTCCAATAAAATTTTTATGGCTCTACGTGCAACGAATATTTTGATTTCCTTCATCAAGAGTCCTGAAATTCTATCTCCCTTATCTGTTTTTACATAACTCCTTCCGGTTTTTCTGGCCAAAATATACCCGGTAATCAGAGCAGATCCTATAAGATGAAGCGGATATTTGCCCGCCCAATACCGAAGTGAAATACGATCGGAAAAACGTGTTCGAACTTCGTTTAAAGAAGACTCTATTTCCGACTGAATCTGTTGCATCTCCTTAGTTAGAGCCTGCTTCCGGCCTTTTGGGTCATTAATCTCTGCCGCCCTGTCGTGCTTTTCTTCCATTCCGATTTATTGATTAGGCTTACTGGATTGCTCCGATTCCTTATACGAGCCGGAATCCGAATGATCACTCTCTTCTTTATTAACGCCAGAGGCTGATTTTTCATCCGGTTCGCTTTCCTCCTCCGTGTCAATACTGTTTAACTGCTCCGAGAGATCCTTTAAAAAATGGGTCAGCATCTTGTCGCGAGTAGCCTTCACCAAAAAACGGGGCCGGCGAATAAAAAGGAGTATTCCCAGCAATAATACAGGTATAGCAACCACAAGAAAACCGAGTGCTTCACTTTCCAACAGCCCCCCGATAAAATTAGATGCTGCAAACAAGATGAGAATCAGCCCCAATGCAAGTAATATTATTCCACTCAGCCGGTAAAATGCATGGGCTATCAAATTCGTTATACGCTCTCCAACTTCAATAGTAAAAAGTTCAATACGTTTCTCGATCAGTGCCTTGAGTTCACCCGGCAATTTTTTCAGGTTCTTAAACATAGAATATAAATCCACGGGATTCATTGCGTGTCCTCTTCTTTCCTATCCCTGCTGATTTTTTTTCCAAGAATAAAACCCACCAAAAGAGCCACTCCGATAGAGCCAACAGGATTTTTCCGGACTATTTCTGAAAGTCGGATTTTCGTTTCATGGAGTCTTTTCTGAAAGGCCTCATCCTCCCAGGCATTCTGGGTGTGGGTGACAAGATTTTCAAGAATATCTATAATGGGGTGCATAACATTCACAAGTTAGAGTTCCAATGAAAATACTGAATTCAGAACTAAATGCTATGAACGTTGATAAATGGATTTTCATTCAATCGTATTTTCTGCATCGTTTCCAATTTCACCGGTTTGACTGTGGAATGAGCCGGCATTCATCTACATTGGTAGAAATTCATTTTGAAAGTTGCTAATCTCGTATCATATTCCTGTTCGTACCTTAAAGCTGAAATGACACCGTCGCATGAAACTTGATGTATTAGCCATTGCCGCACACCCCGATGATACTGAGCTCTGCTGTTCAGGGACGTTGGTGGCATTGGCTCGTTCCGGAAAAAAAGTAGGAGTCCTGGATTTGACACATGGAGAGATGGGTACCCGCGGCACTCCGGAAAAGAGGCTTGAAGAGGCACAAAAAGCTGCAGGTATCCTGGGACTGTCCGTAAGAGAAAACGCCGGCCTTCCCGACTGCGGACTCGATAACACTTCTCCATTTCGGGAGAAAATCATTCAATTTGTAAGGCGTTATCAACCGGATATCTGCTTTGTGAATGCTCCTGAAGACCGGCACCCGGATCATCGAAATGCGGCAAACCTGACCCTGGACGCGCTCTTTTATTCCGGTCTTAAAAAGTTGGAAACCCGGGACAACGGTGACCGGCAAAGCCCCTGGCGGCCGCACCATATTCTTCATTACATGCAGCATTGGCCGTTTCGACCGACCATGGTATTTGACATAACCGATACGATTGATCTCAAGGAACAGGCCATCCGTGCGTTTTCCTCACAGTTTGATATCGACGAACAAGATGAGGGCCCACATACATATGTATCAGACAGGAGGTTTTTCGAAGCATTACGTAGCAGAGCAAGAGAATATGGACAACAAATCGGAGTGCCATTCGGTGAACCCTTTCTTTATTATGGCGGCCCCTTGCCCGTTTCCAACCTCGATTTTCTGTTTCAATCCAAACCGATGCGTTGATTCTGGTTATACAGCTTACCGGGAATAACTCTCCTGTTAATCCTCCTCACGATTTTCAAGCCCGCCTTTCCGGCGTTCCAGCCTTGGAGCAAATTTTTCTTTCCACATCTCCAATTGCTCTTCAGATAATAATTCCGAAAGTTCCAGTTCCAGCTGCTCCTTCAATTCATGATATTTTTCCCGGACGGCACGCTGATTTTCAACAATTTGTTCCCTGACCATTTCCCGGTGTTCATACAGGATGGAAAAGAGTTCTTCAAGGCCTTCATCCGTCAGATTCAGGTCATTTTGAATACGACGCTTAAAGCGGGTCCAGTCATGACGGTTTGGCTTCTCATCCTTGTCACTACGCATACTTTGTCGACGTTCGGTTTCCGCCCGCATACGCTCGCGTTGTGACTGACTATTGTCATTACGCTCATTTCGTATTGTAACATTGGTATCTCGCCGATCTTCCCTGCGCTGTTCAAACTGTTCACCGCGTGGCCGGGCATCTCTTGCAATTTGTTGCGATTCACGGCCCATTTGATTGCGGTCACCAGGCGGCCTGCTTCTCTGAAAGGAATGATCCTCCATAGCCATTTGCTCGCCGGTTATCTTCTGCTGAACCTGCCCCTGAATCATATAACCGGCACCAATACCGACCAGAAAAGTCAACACAAAAGCCAGTGCAATAGTTAATTTGGGATTTTTGCTCATGCTGTTTCTCGTTTAATCTGTTAATAATCGTTATGGTTCAGCGGATGGAGTTGTAGTTCACAAATCGGCATAGAGCCAATGGTCCAGTTCGGGCAAGTCCTCCGGATCCCATCCTAAAAATTGTTCAACCTGATCATGGCCGCTATCTTCATTGCTTTCCAAATTGCCGAGTTGCAAACCGGAAAACAACACAACAAGCACCAGGCCAACGGTCAACACATAGCGTCGAAACCAGCTCCACACCAAAGCTTCCAGTTCGCTGCCGGCACTGAGACGGGTATGATAATGAGCATAAAAACGGCGAATTGCCCCCTCCTCAGGCTGAACATCATGCAATGCAGCCAGTTCCTCAAAAATACCCTGTTTTTTTTGTTGATTCATCGACCAGAGGTGCTGTTCCCACAGTGCGGGATAACGACTCCGAACCATCTCCTCGAGTTGGCGAAGCTCCTCATCATGGAGTTTTCCATCCTCTGCATCAATCAACTTCTGCTTCAACCGATGAATTGTCGCTCTGTTGTTCATCATTTTTCTCGTTTTATGATACGACCACTTTTACTGAAAGAATACTCCGTATTGGCTGATCCATTCATGTTGACTACTGTAGCATGATTTTGACCTGTACTATGGTCATGATATTGTCATGGAAGAAATCAGTAATTTTCACATATCCGATTCAAATTCATATTGAACTCCCATCCGCATCAATTCCTTTCTGAGACGTTGTCTGGCATTAAAAATTCTGCTTTTAACGGTCCCTACAGCTAATTTCTCAATCCTGGAGATTTCTTCATACGACATACCTTCCATATCTCGCATGGTGATAATCAGACGATCCTTTTCAGGCATGTTCGACATGGCCTCTTTGAGTAAGCGCCTCCGCTCGCGACGTTCCAACACTTCATCACCCGTTTCAAAGGCCTCATACCTGTCCGTTTCGTCATCCGGATTATTCCACCAGAACAATCTTCGCCGAATCTTTTGCCTGCGTAAAGCATCGAGCACGGTGTTTCGAGCGATTTGATACGTCCATGTATACAAACTGCTGCTGCCATTATAAAGATGACGCTTGCTATAAACCTTTAAAAAAGCATCCTGTGTTATATCTTCGGGATCCAGATCGCTTCCGTAAACCATAGCATGAACCATCCGGTAAATTTTCGGATATAAATCCGGCAGATGCCGGTTCAGCTCATGCTCAGAAAGAGGAGTTGTCTGCATCTGTCAGCCAAACATGGGTAATTCACCACAGTACGTTGCCTCTTCAAAGGTTAAATGTTGTGATATTTTGTAAAAAAGTTCTATTACTACATTCATCACCTTATACGCTTGAAGGAAACTGCGGTTCATTTTTGAGATTTCCATGCTCATATTTGCATGTGTAAAATTCTTTGACCCAAAAGAATACGGTCCGGTAAAAAAGCATATACGCACATTAAAAACACGCAAGTGCTCAATGAAACGCATAAGCGAATCAAAGGTCAAAAAGTGAAACAATATCAATACACTCACCAATACTTTTGGGGAATGACCTGCTGAATCCTGCTCAATATAAATTGATGAATGGCAGGATTTCCTGCAACAATTCTCTTGCCCAATAACCAATCATCGCCACCATTCCAGTCACTAACCATCCCGCCGGCTTCGCGTATCAGCAGCCCACCGGCACCGACATCCCAAGGCGCAAGCCCATATTCAAAAAATCCGTCGCATCGTCCGGATGCCACCAAACAAAGATCAAACGCCGCACTTCCGGGCCTTCTAACACCCTGTGTTTCATACATAAAAGCTTTGAACAAATCCAGATACGGGTCTACCAGGTCCATGTCGCTATAAGGAAAACCGGTGGCTAACAACGATTGCTCCGGCCTGTTCAGAGTTGATACCGTAATTTTTTTACCGTTAAGCCGGGCACCTTTACCCGCTTCAGCCGTAAACCATTCATCGCTGTTGACTTCCAGGATCAATGCTATCCGGGGCTGTTTATGCTCCCACATTCCTATTGAAACACAGTAAACCGGCACTCCGTGTGCGAAATTGGTGGTCCCGTCGATGGGATCAATAATCCAGGTGCGACGATCTGTCAATACTGTCTCACTGGCCGATTCTTCGGCCAGAATATCATCATCAGGAAATGCTTTCCGGATCTCTTCGATGATCGCTTTCTCTGCGGCTTTATCCGCCTGAGTGACCAGTTCATTTTTGCCCTTCAGGCCAATGGCCAAACCGGATCGGTGTTTATCGTAATAATTAATGATTTCTTTTGCTTTTTCAGCCGCCTTTCTGGCAGTCTGCAAATCGTTTGACTTCATATTTTCAATAGTTTATAAATGGATAGATGTCAATATGTCAGTGGACGGCATGCCTCAGTTTGTAAAAAAGCAAGCCGGCCACCGCGCACTCAGTCATTATGGTAACGGAAAATACCCCGGCTCATTAAATGTTATCTCCTTCTGTATCGGAGGATGTGTCTTCTTCCTGCTCAAAAACCGGAAACAAATTTTTCAGTGATTCCCTGAAATAACGATTGTGCTCGATACTTACCTGTTTGATCCATTTCTGTATTTTTTCCTTGTCTTCCGTTGTAGCCACACGATAGTTTTCGAGCAGTTTTTCCCGGCTTTGTTCCAGAAACCGGAGTTTCAAAGATTTCAGTGCACCCCTCGCTATGTTTATCGGATCCGCATCCCTGTTAATAGCAATACCTCTTTTTTTCATTCCCAATTCACTGATCGAATGGCGCTCCAGTATAATTTCACTCATTAGTTGCGGAAAGGGATGTTCCCGCTCGCTGTATGACTCGATAGAAACAGGATCCCCCTGTTGATACCTTGTCATGATATCTTTGTAAAATGAACGCAATTCCGGATCTTCAAACTGGTCTTCATTGCAATGTGATCCCACAAATAGAATGATTTTCTTACCGAACGTCAGCATCAGCCGAATCAATTCTTTTTCATAACCGGGCCTTCTGACCGGCCGTGATGCGCCGGGTAATGAATCTCCCGATCTGCGTAATGAATCTTTTTTATCCAACGCTGATGAACGGGGGTCATCGCCATGCGGGTCCCGGCCTGATAAATTTCCATAAGGCTCAGCCCCTGCTTTTGCAGATCCGTGGGATGCTGTGTCATGCGAAGATGGTTCACGTGTCGGCCTGTGTTCTGCTGCTACATCTCTTCGAAGGGTTCCGGATGTTTCCCGGGCGGCTGTACGACCGGATCTTATTCGAGACTGTTTCTTTAACCGGGATCGTATTACATTCAACTCCTTCATCAACGCACGGTCGCCGATCTTACTGATACCGCTCAACTCCTGAATATAATTTTCCCGGGACAATTCATCCGGAATAACAGCAATAACTTCCAGAATCTCTCCCATGACTTTTTTTCGCTCTACCGGATCATCCCAACGCTTCTCTTCTTTTGAAACGGATACCAGAAATCTGAGAAAATCCCTGGTCTGTTTCTTTTTATAATCAACAAAACCCTCCATTCCATATTGGCGAACATACGAATCCGGGTCTTCCCCTTCCGGAAGAGTCAATATGCGCACACCCATACCTTCTTCCAGTGCAATGGTTATCCCGCGCACTGCCGCTTTCATCCCGGCTGTATCAGCATCAAATATCATGAGCATGGAATCACCATATCGCTTCATAATCCGCATCTGTCCCTGTGTCAGCGAAGTGCCGCTGGTGGACACCACGTTGCCGATGCCGGCCTGGTGCATAGAAAGTACATCTGTGTACCCTTCTACCAAAATCACCTCTCCGGCTTTACGAATTTCGTTTTTTGCCACCTGAATGCCATAAAGCACCTCACTTTTGTTATAAACCGGCGTTTGGGGGGAGTTGATATATTTCGGGACCTTTTTGCCTTCCGAAAGTGTGCGTCCGCCGAACGCGATCACCTTACCGCTCGGGCTGAATATGGGAAACATCAGGCGATTCCGGAAAGTATCGAAATAATCTGAACTGTCTTCCCTGGATTTGACCAATCCCGACTCATGCAGATATTGCAGATTGATACCTGCGCTATCTGCGGCTTTAAGCAGTGCATTCTTCCGGTCAGATGCGAATCCCAGGCCATACCTGCGGATGGTTTTCCATGGGTACCCGCGTTGATCCAGATATTTCCTGGCTTTTTCCGCTTCATCGGAATCAGCCAGTGTTTGATGAAAAAAGGAACCTGCAAACCGAAGTGCATGGTAGATACCGTCCTTAAGATATTGTTGCGGATCATATTCCTCTTGCTCTTTTTCAGGTATCCTCACGTTGTAACGGTCAGCAAGCGTGCGTACAGCCTCTTCAAACCCGACCCCGTCGATTTTCATGACAAAATTGAAGACATCTCCTCCTTCACCGCAACCGAAGCATTTAAAAATACCCAGGCCCGGTGAAACACTGAAAGAAGGTGTTTTTTCATTGTGAAATGGGCATAACCCGGTAAAATTGTTGCCTGATCGTTTCAATTTCACATAATCCGATACTACCTCGACAATATCGGATGCCTGACGAACTTCCTCTTTTTTTTCGTCCTGAATCATGCTCCTAAATTGCGTCATTGTTGACTGGTATTCAACAAGGAATCGTCCGGCTGAATATTTTTTTGCCTGAAACCCTGCTTCTGTTTTCAGATTGGCAACTGAGCGTCAGGCTGGGTATATTCCAACCGGTTTTCCCATACTTTGAGTATGAGGTACTATTTAGTCATTCACAACAACTGTTTCATAAATATTCGATAGCCGGATGAGCGTTTTAGTAGGAAATAACACCAGGCTTGTAGTACAGGGCTTTACCGGAAAAGAAGGAACCTTTCATACGGAACAGATGATCTCCTACGGGACCCATGTCATTGGAGGAGTAACACCCGGAAAAGGAGGCTCTACACATCTCGACCGGCCGGTTTTCAATACAGTCGCAGATTCCGTTGAACAGGAAGGAGCAAACACTTCAGTGATCTTTGTCCCGCCTTCTTTTGCTGCAGACGCTATCGCCGAAGCGGCTATCTCCGGTATCCAAACCATTATCTGTATCACCGAAGGTATTCCGGTTAAAGACATGATAATGGCGCGGGAAATTGTCAAACGCCACGGTGCCACCCTGATCGGCCCCAATTGTCCCGGTATAATCACCCCGGGTGAAGCCAAAGTGGGCATCATGCCGGGTAACGTCTTCTCGCCCGGACGGGTCGGTGTAATTTCACGCTCCGGCACCCTCACCTATGAAGCCGTTGACCAGCTTAGCAAGGCCGGCCTCGGGCAGAGTACGGCTATCGGAATCGGGGGCGACCCTGTCATCGGAACCAAACACCGCGATGCTGTTGCGTTGTTTAACGATGACCCCGACACCGACGCCATCGTACTCATTGGTGAGATCGGTGGTACAGATGAGGAAGATGCCGCCGTATGGATCAGGGAACATGTCTCCAAACCGGTTATTGCCTTCATCGCCGGAAGAACCGCACCGCCGGGCCGGCGAATGGGACATGCCGGAGCGATTGTCTCGGGCGGAAAGGGCACGGCCGATGATAAAATCAAGGCCCTGAATGAAGCCGGTATCATTGTTTGTGAAAGCCCCGCGGTAATCGGTGAGACGGTGAAAGAAGTGCTTACCTGAGACCAGCGCCAAACCCTTACGGTAATTTTCAAACCCATTAACATTTTGAACTCAGTGCACACCCGGGCATGAAAGCCACCCGTTTCTCCATGACACTTTACATCTCCCTGCCGGTTCTGGCTTCGGCATGTTCTGTTGTCATGATCGCACATTTTGTGCTGCTGGTTGAAGGCCGAATCCTGGCAGACGGCCCCTATGGCGATACCTTCACCTATATTGCTTTGGCCGAATCGTTCGGCTTTTTTAACAGCGAGTTAATCACCTTCCGAATCATCTCGCCCCTGATAAGCGGAACCATCGCCAATCTGTTTACACTTTCAGGGCAGGATAGCCTGGGGCTTCTTACCGGCTCATTGAATTTTGTCTATCTTCTGCTCGGTTTTAGCTGGATGTACTATCTTGCGATGAAGGAACTATCAGCGAACTCCCTGGAAGTAGCTCTTCCGACTTTTCTGATACTCATGCTACCCGGTTTCTGGAAAGGTATATTCTTCCCGGTACCTGATGCACTGATGTTCTGTATGTTCGGATTGATCCTTGCCGGCATCCTCCGACAACAATTGGCGATCTTGCTTCCGGCCATTCTGGTTGGAGTATGGGTATCCGAATGGCTGTTTCTATCTTTTTTTTTGATGCCGATGGCCGACTGGCTCCGGGGCAAGGAATGGAATTCCGTCTGGACTCGTGGCTATATCGCTTTTGCGGCGGCGGCAGTCGGATATCTCGCCGTTCCCCTGTTCACACAAATTCCGGAAACTCATATGATCTATCATCCGGACGCATGGCTGACACATATCGGTGAGCAGTTTGCCAATCGTGATACTTCTTTTATCCGCGCATTCTGGCGAAGTTTCACGATGACTCTTTTCTTCATTGCGTATCGTTTTTATGTAGCGGGGTGGAACCGGGTAACCGGCACGCTTTCGATCTGGTTTATATTTATCTTTGTGCTGGTATACCTTCTTGCCCCTGATTCGGCCAATCGGATTATGTTTATGACCATGCCTGCCCTGGTACTCTGGCAATACAGGGTTCCAACATTCAGGAATATGGATCTTCCACTCAAATTGGCTAACCCTCAAATCCAACCATGATGAATCTGAATCTATCCCGACAACATTTTATTGTAACCGGATGCAGCTCCGGATTCGGCAAAGCCATTACAGAAGCTCTTTGTCAGGAAGGAGCCCGTGTAACCGGTGTCGCACGTCAGCAGGATCCTCTTACCCGGATGCATCATAACTATCCGGAACATTTCACTCCTGTGCAGGGAGACCTGCTGAAAACAGATACCCTGGACCGGCTGGAAAAATCCATTGCCGGAAAAGCGCTCCACGGCCTTGTACTGAATGCCGGTGGCCCTCCGGCAAAAAAAGCCATTGAAACCAAGGTTTCGGACTGGGATAATGCCTATCAGATGGTTTTCCGCTGGAAAATAGATCTGACCCTGCGACTGTTGCCCCAAATGATCGATGCCGGTTATGGGCGGATCCTCTATATTGAAAGCCAGTCGGTCAAACAACCTATCCCGGCCCTGGCCCTCAGTAACGCCATGCGTGCCGGTATCACGGGATTTGCAAAGTCGCTTTCACTGGATGTTGCACCACAAGGAATCACCGTAAATGTACTGGCACCCGGACCTCACGCTACACCTGCGATCGAACGGGTCATAGAGTATCGATCAAAACAGACCGGGGAAACGATTGAGGAAGCAAAAAAAGCGATGCAACGGGCCATTCCCATAGGCCGTTTTGGAAAAGCAGAGGAAATCGCAAGCCTGACATTATGGCTATTATCCGAGCAGTCGGCATTTGTAACCGGTCAGACCATCAGCCACGCCGGTGGCAATATCGGTGGATTATTCGGATAATGGATCGGTTACGACCAGGCTTGATCAGACACGAATAATCTGAAAGTTCAAAAATGAATAATTATAAGTCTTGAAACCTGTAAACTACTATGTCTGTTATTTGGCACCAACAAACCATAACACTGCAGCCACGGCCACGGGGATTTCATCTCGTTACCGAAGAAATCACTTCGCAGCTTGAAAAACTTGAGGAGTTGAAAATCGGAATCGCTCATCTCTTTATTCTTCATACCAGTGCAAGTCTTGCGATCAATGAGAACGCCGACCCTGCTGTTAGAGAGGATTTCGAGATGCATTTTACGCGTACCGTTCCTGAAGACCTCTCCCTGTACCGGCACACCCTGGAGGGGCCGGACGATATGACCTCTCACATCAAAGCGGCTTTAATCGGTAATTCGCTCACCATTCCAATAACCCGCGGCCGGCTGGCGATGGGAACATGGCAGGGTATTTATCTGTGTGAACACAGAAATCGCGGAGGCAGCCGTTCCATCGTCGCAACACTCAGCGGCACCAAAGCATAAATCTTTAAAAAAACGTGGAAATTCATTACCAGGATAATGATTTTGTCTGATAATTTATTTAGATTAAGTCTTAATAGATATTAAAGCCATTATCTCCATAAAATCCTTTATCAGATGAACAACAGATTTTTTCATTCCCTACCATACGCCCTTCTGCTGGTCTTGCTGTTTTTACCACAAGCCATTATTGCCCAAAGTCTCACTATATACTCAGGTCGAAGCAAAGCGTTGGTGGAACCTTTGATCCTGAAATTTGAAGAAGAACATGGAATCCGGGTGAATATTCGCTACGGAAGCTCGACTCAACTTGCGATAGCCCTGATGGAAGAAGGAAGTCGCACACCGGCGGATGTCTTTTGGTCGCAGGACGCCGGTGCACTGGGTGCGGTTCACCGGGAAGATCTTCTCCAAAGATTGCCTGAATCGTTATTTGAGATATTAAACAATCAGCAGCTTCATAATTCCGGACAAACCTGGATCGCTACCAGTGGCCGTGCACGTGTGATGGCCTATTCGAATGAACGAGTTGACACTACGGCACTGCCACGGTCCGTATTCGGGCTGTCCGACCCGAGGTGGCAAGGCCGTGTCGGTTGGGCTCCCAGCAACGGATCCTTTCAATCGTTTCTGACATCCATGCGTCATCAACTGGGGGATGAAGAAACCTCGCAATGGCTGAGCGACATGAAGGAAAACAATACACAGAGCTATATCAACAACAGTGCCCTGTTACAGGCAATCGCCGCTGGTGAAATAGATATCGCTCTTACCAATCACTATTATCTGTTCCGTTTCCGGGATACCAATCCACAGTTTCCTGTGGATCAAACGTATTTTGAAGCCGGCGACCCCGGTAATCTGGTGAATGTAGCGGGGGTAGGCGTACTTAATAACGCCCGGAATCGCGATGCGGCATTGGCTTTCATACGGTTTTTACTGGATACAGAGAACCAACAGTGGGTCACCGACGAGATATTTGAATATCCGGTACGATCGAATGTGATGATGGATATGAGTCGAACATCACTGCAGGACATCCGGGAACTGAGTCCGGACATGGATTTGGACGAACTGAGTGATCTGGACCAAACACTGAACCTGCTCCGCCAGGCCGGCTTGTTATGATGAAACCGTACCAAAACCGGACGGTGATGGCTAAGCTGGTCCGGAAGCGGAAGATCATGATGTATTCGGCCACATACCGGTCAACCATTTTCAGTCAACCATATTCATGAGTATGAATTCCTTTGAATAAAAAGTGGACAGGCATATTCCGTATTAACAACCTGCCTTCATGGTACTTCCTGACGCCGGCCGTTCTGGTGGGCTTGTCCGTATTAATTCCCTTGATTTACCTGATGGTCCGTGCATTCGAAGCGGATACCGACCTGTCCATGGAACTTGTGTTTCGGCAGCGCAATCTGGATTTGTTATTTAACACATTGCTGCTTGCCGTCAGCACCCTGCTGGCCGGAACACTGATCGCCCTCCCCATGGCATGGATCACCACGCGCTCCGACATACCGGGACGAAAGATCCTCACTCTCCTGGGCGTCCTTCCCCTTGCGATTCCCGGCTATGTGATGGCTTATGCCCTGCTTGGATTTTCCGGAGCCAACGGTACCCTTGCACTCCTTTTTGGTATGGTACTTCCGAGACTGAGTGGATTTACCGGTGCCTTGATCGCTATCAGTCTTTATACATTTCCCTATCTGTATCTCAATTTTCGCTCGGCACTGGCCGGGCTCGATCCTTCTCTGGAAGAAGCCTCCCGCTCAATGGGTTATCGTCCCGGTGCTGTTTTTTTCCTTGTCATTCTTCCACAGCTGCGTCCCGCTTACTATGCCGGGGCACTCATCATCTTCTTATACGTACTGGGTGACTTTGGAGCGGTTTCCCTGATGCGGTTTGAAACTTTCAGCTATGCCATTTACCTGCAGTACGCTGCCTCATATGACCGGGTTTATGCAGCCTGGCTGGCACTGATGCTCTTACTGTTAACCTCTTCCGCTCTGATCGTCGAATACAAATTACTGAGAGGATTATTCTTTTACCGGATCGGTACCGGCAACGAAAAAACAGCGAAAATTATTCCACTGGGCTACTGGAAATGGCCGGCATACATATTTGTGACGGTTCTGGTGCTAATTTCCATAGTACTTCCGGTAAGCACCATTTTATACTGGATGATCGAAGCCTTCGATACACAACAGGTTATCGGTTTGAGCCGTGCACTGACCGGTTCTGTACTGGCATCCGCCCCTGCCGCGCTGCTGGCCACCTCACTTGCCGTTCCACTGGCCTACATCGGAGTTCGGCATCCTTCCAGATTGACACGCGGACTGGAGCGTATCGCTTACCTGGGCTATGCCACGCCACCGCTGGCTTTTGCATTAGCCCTGATCTTTTTCACACTGACCGCTGCGCCGTTACTCTATCAAACACTTACCGTATTGATCATTGCCTATGCGCTCCATTTTCTGGCTGAAGCAATCGGCCCGGTCCGAAGTTCACTATATCAGGCCTCTCCACGGTTAGAGGAGGCCGCCCGATCGCTGGGATACGGCCGGCTCAAAGCATTTTTCCTGGCAACTATGCCCGTCATGCGAAACGGCTTGGTCGTCTCAGCAGCCTTCGTATTTATGTCGGCAATGAAGGAGCTGCCTATCACGTTTCTGTTAGCGCCGGTTGGTTTTGAAACCCTTGCGATGAATGTATGGAGTTACACTTCGGAAGCGATGTTTGCACAGGCGGCTCCTTATGCTCTTGTGATTTTGTTATTTTCCTCGCTGTTTGTAGGCCTGCTCTTTGCAAAAGAGTGGAACTCCCGCTGATTCAAAGTTTAACATCCCCTGGTAACATCGAAGTTATTACGCAATATAAAATACCCCGGCAGAGACTACCACACACGTGAACAAATGGATGATCACATGGGAATACTACCTGACTTATTGAATCAGAATTATTTGAACAGATGAATACACTTCTTCAAACAACCGGCCTTACCAAAGCTTTCGAACCAGCAGAAAAAGTAGTGGATGACGTTTCCTTTACGGTAAACCGGCATGAGATTTTCGCGCTGCTGGGGCCGAGCGGATGCGGAAAGACGACGACACTGCGCTTGCTTGCCGGCTTCGAACGCCCCGATGTCGGTGAGGTCATTCTGAATAACCGCACTCTTGTAAACAAGAAGACATTTGTCGAGCCTGAAAACAGGGGGATCGGATTTGTTTTTCAGGATTATGCATTGTTCCCTCACCTTCCGGTCATTCGAAACGTAATGTTCGGGCTGAAAAAAGTACCGCGGAAACAGCGCGAAGAGCGGGCGGTCGAAATCCTGTGTATGATGGGCCTTCGTGATTTTCGGGATCGCAGCCCGTTTGAATTATCCGGAGGACAGCAGCAGAGAGTGGCGCTTGCAAGGGCTATTGCCCCGACTCCGGAGTTGATCCTACTGGATGAGCCTTTCTCCAATCTTGATGCCGTCCTTAGACAATCAACCCGGGACGAGATTCGCGCTTTATTGAAGAAGGCCGGTATGAGTGCACTACTCGTCACCCATGACCAGGAGGAAGCCCTCTCTTTTGCGGACCGGATCGCTGTGATGAAAGAAGGGCGAATCGAACAGATCGGTACTCCTGAAGAAGTGTATTACCGTCCTCGCACACGCTTTGTAGCACAGTTTCTTGGAACGACCAATTTGATATCGGCTGAAGCAATCGGTGTAACAGCCCTAACCGAATTCGGACGCGTCAATCTGGACCGGCCCGCAAGCGGACGGGTTATCCTCTCCATCCGTCCCGAGCATCTAACAATAGAACAGCCTTCCAAACACCATCAGGATCATCTCGGTGAGGTGATCTCCAAAGACTTCAAGGGACATGATATTACATACCGGGTACGCATCAAAGCACGAGAATGTCTTGTACACACCGATAACCGGGTTAATTTTCACGCCGGTGACCGGGTATTTGTACGCCCGCTCGAAACCGCTGTTGTACTGGAAGAACCGAATATTCCAGTACCATCGGCAAAAACGGCTGTGTAGGCCAGAAGGCTACGGCAGATCATCCTCCGAAAGTTACGGAGCAAACATTCATTTTTAACCCATCGGATGGACCCACTTGCTCATACACTCTTTGGTGCATCACTGGCCGAAGCCGGCCTTAAGGAAAAAACAGCATTGGCAACCGGTACCTTGATCATCGGGGCAAACCTTCCCGATATAGACGTCCTTTCCATGTTTGTAAGCAGCGACTTTGCCCTGCTGATGCGGCGCGGCTGGACACACGGCCTGTTGGCTTTGGTAGCCGGACCGTTTTTGCTGACCGGCCTGATGTTGCTTTACGACCATATCCGTCAACGAATACGCCGTTCCCGCCATCCGGCCAATTACAGCAGTAATTCAAACAGCAATGCCTCCACAGGATCCGTAATCACTTCCGCCTCAATGTTCCCGGGACAAAACGGGCCGCTGGACACCTCCGGCCCGTCGTTGCATCCCGGCCGGCTTCTGGCGATCTCTTTTCTGGCCGTTTGGAGCCATTCTTTTCTGGATTGGTTGAATACTTATGGAATTAGGCTCCTGATGCCTTTCAGCGAAACCTGGTTTTATGGTGACACCCTTTTCATCATTGATCCGTGGCTGTGGCTGCTTACCGGAGCGGCGGTGGTTTTGGCACGATCAAAGTCCCTCCCGGGTATGGGGGGATGGGTCATTCTCGGCACGGCAGCTACAGCTCTTGTAACGACAACAGATGTGGTACCCCTGGCTGCGAAAATTCTTTGGACGGCAGGAATAGCGGTGATTATTCTGATACGGCAACAGAAATGGTTACACGAAAAAATTCAGCCGACAGCCATCATCTGTCTGACAGCTGCCCTGCTCTATGTGGTTTTTATGTTTACCGGAACCCGGTTCACTGCCTGGCATGTCCGCAACCATCTGTCCGAAAACGGGATAGAAATCCAACATGTCATGGCAAGTCCCCAACCGGCCCGTCTTTTGCATCGCAATGGAGTGGCTGTCTCAAAAACACATTATTACCGGTTTCGTGTCAACTGGATCCACAGTGAAAGCGTTGAAATCATCGGAGAGCCTGTTCCCAGGCAAGCTCCTGACCGAATCGTCCAGGCAGCCTTGCGCTCACCCGATGTGCAGGGTTTGCGTAACTGGATGCGGTTTCCTGCCTATGAGGTTCGGCCACTGGATGACGGTTGGCGGGTTTTTATCCGCGATTTACGCTTTACGGATCCTCACCAGGAATCCGCATCGGGATTTGGGATGGCTGTTGTGGATCTGGATAGAACATTGCAGGTACGCACTTCATCCAGGTAAAACTGAAATATCTCGTTATCGTCAACCTCTTATCATGAACATCCGTTCAACAGAGTGCTTTGAGATCCGGCACGGGTCCGAAGAATACCGGCAGTCGGTGGCCCTTCGTGATGAAATGCTTCGCCGCCCCTTGGAGCTTAAATTTACACCGGATGAGCTCATAAACGAAAAGGACTCGTTCCATCTGGCTTGCCGGATGGAAGGTGAAATTGTGGCTTGTGTGGTTTTCAAACCCCTCTCCCGTACAGAAATTCATATGAGACAGATGGCCGTCCGGTCTGGATGGCAGGGGTCCGGGCTTGGATCCAGACTGTTAGATTTTGCGGAAGATTTTGTTTTCCGGAAAGGATTTCGGGAAATTGTGCTGCATGCCCGTGAAACGGCAATCGGGTTTTACAAAAAACTCGGCTACCGGATCGAAAGTGACCGCTTTATCGAAGTGACTATCCCCCATTTTGTGATGAGAAAATCCCTGGAGAATAACAGAAAGAACATACTAACAGAGTAGGCTGCCAGGCCCGGAATATTTTCATGTATCATACAAGTAACCATCTCCTCTTTAATCCGCCAATTGTGCTGTTACATTGTCGATATAAACATCAATATTTCCGGTGGATGACGCACAGGGAAGAAATTGCACACTCAGCCTTCCAACGGCATTTAGCCTGGACGGATCGATACCCTCTTCCAAATCATCCGGCAGATACATGGTAACAACCGATTTTTGATCACTGATGCGAACGGGTTGGCTCTGTCCGATGCGGTTATCGTAGGTATCCGTCAGATAAATCCGTGCCTGGAGGCCATTGCCCGGATCACAATTACCCGACTGGTGCCGCACATCCACTGATATGGCATTATAACGGGAGAAGCTTTCTCCGTCCGGACGAAAGAATTTACATAATTCCGGCTCCCAGTCTGCAGGGCTTTGCTGAGCCAGGATTCCCTTCAGTGAATACCGGCCCATACTGCTCCAATCGCTACTGATCATAAACCCTTCGAAATGGTTGGACCCAATCCACTCCTGGCGATCGCGATCATCAAATGAATACAATACGACCGTTTTTTCATCGGCCGATTTTTCTCCCGCCACAATCAATGGAAGAAAAAGTACGGCCATCAATAAATTCCGAAATACTAATGTTGCTTTCATTGGATCATCCTCCTTTTGATCTTGTAAAGCCGGCGGTAAAAAGCTCCGTTTATAATCTTGGACTACCGGCATTCTGTATTCAAAATGGTCTCAGGCAAATATTTTTATCGGGTTGTCCGATAGGTTGCACGATACAGTGATATTATGGTGATACGGTTCATATGTAAGTAATCTAAGCCGGTTGTGTGTAGAAATTATGAACTATAAAACAGCAGCGGCCCGTTATTCCGGCTAAGTAACCGGCATAACCGTGACCCTGACGGCCTGCATGGAACCGGCAGCATTACGAGAAGATGGGATCCATGCGATGGGCTTGTTAATACTGGTTAAATGCTGAAGAAGCAAAAAGCGATGTACTATCCGGTTTTAACCATGCAAGATGAACAAGTAGCAAAAGATAAATAGTAAAGGTTTAGTGGACCTGGGGGGACTCGAACCCCCGACCTCTGCATTGCGAACGCAGCACTCTAGCCGGCTGAGCTACAGGCCCTTCTGCAAGAACATCCAAACACGGCATGTGATTCGCTCACTCAATGTCAATGCGGACACCCGGATCGATAATGTAATAGCGATCCTGGAGCGGCCGGGAGAGACGCAACTTCACCTCGTCCGGATAGCCATTCGCCCAAAAACGGCTCGATTCATCATAGCGTATCGTGCTGTGATGCTGCGGGAAAATGTAATCGGGTGAAAGCGTGTTGATGAGGATGACCGATCGGTCGATAAACATGTTGTGCTCCGTCGGGGAGAAGAAAAGCACATTGACATGCTCGGTAAAGAGGTGGTCTTCAAGTAGCACCGAATCGCCGGGCTGCAGAAAGGTTTTACCATTGAGCGTGATGAGATAACCGACATCCTGCAGGTTCGCCTGGTAGAAAACCGTATACCGCTCATTGCCGTGAATGGCCCGCAGGGCTTCAACATGCACGCCCCGCACGCTGAATGATGTCCGGGGTTCAGCCACATAGAGGCGGTCTTCAGGGATTCCGAGATTTTGCGCAATTTCAAGCGAGCTCGCCGGTATAACGAAAATACAATCTGAATGCTCGAGCAGGATCCGTACTGTGCGCCTTCCGAAATGGTCGCCATGCCCGTGCGTGATGAAGGCGACATCGAGCAGCGGTGCGAGCTCCTCGGCGCTGATCGGGGACGATTCGAAACGATCCGGGAACTCGAGTATGAGATCCGTACCGATCAGGATATCTCCGGACTTGATCAGCCATCCGTTGTGGCCGGTCCACCAGACAGCGGCTCCCTCGTCGTGCGCGCGAATCTCGTCGACAAGGCGTGGAGCGTCCTGGGCCCGGAGCCTTTCAACAGGTAAAAAGAGCCCGGTCAGTATGACACCGAGAAGGAACAGCTGCAGGCTCATGCGAGAAGTGAATTCCAATGAAAGCAGGTACTTGCCCATACCGTTTTGTATTATTTATTTTGTAAAAAGTTTTCCCGGAACCAGCCCGGCTTTACTGATCTCAGACTTGCCTTATGCGCGGCCTCCGTTTCGGTTTTTCAATCTCCAGCCACGCGGCCCCCGGCAGTTCATACTCCGACCCCGGCCAGGTTGTTTAGGCAAAGATCGAAGCGGCCATGTACTTCCTGTACTTCAAATAACAATCGAATGTAACGTATAAGCTCCAATAAGTCAACCGTATGCACCCGCACACCTACAGCTGTTCTGAATCCATTTCAATGAGGTAAAGGCAGGTCCAAGCCTCCAAGGGAAAGAGATGCATGGTTTGAATATTTAAAGCATATACCCATTTTTTGGAATTCCCGATAGTTTAAACTTAGCTCTCCTGTATTTCCTTATTTCAATAGCAGCATTTGCCGGGTTTCGGTATAACGGCCGGCCTGCAGGTGATAGACATACAAACCGCTGGACAATCCGGAGGCGTCGAAGGTGACCTCATACCGCCCGGACGATCGGCTTTCATTCACCAGCGTGGTAACCCTCCGGCCAAGCAGGTTATACACGGACACATTCACATGAGCCTCCTCGGGTAATGCAAAGCGGATCTGCGTTTCCGGGTTAAACGGATTGGGATAATTTTGATGAAGCGCGAATTCGGTTATGATTTCTGAAAGCTGTCCGGTGTCGCTCATGTCGGAACAGGTGCCCCACACCGGGTGGTATTTCGGGATTAAAGGGCTGCCGATTGAGAAGCTCGATGGTTCAGAGTTAATATCTGAAACACACCAGGTGCTGAGATCTTGATTGAAGGAGGCCGTGTAACTGAACATATAACCCATTTCGGTCACATTGCTCACATCCCAATCTCCGATGGGTTGATTGAAGGAGTCGGCTCCATTGAACATATAACCCATAAAGGTCACATTGCTCACATCCCAATCTCCGATGGGTTGATTGAAGGAGTCGGCTCCATTGAACATATAACCCATAAAGGCCACATTGCTCACATCCCAATCGCCGATGGGTTGATTGAAAGAGCCGGCTCCATTGAACATATAACCCATAAAGGTCACATTGCTCACATCCCAATCGCCAATGGGTTGATTGAAGGAGTCGGCTCCATTGAACATATAACTCATATCGGTTACACGGCTCACATCCCAATTCCCGATAGGTTGATTGAAGGAGTCGGCTCCATTGAACATATAACTCATATCGGTTACACGGC
>JBBDQZ010000038.1:0-86341 GCA_040905705.1 Balneolales bacterium | reverse complement strand
TCACCTCCCAATCGCCGATGGGTTGATTGAATGAGGTGGCACCATAAAACATTGAGCTCATATCGGTCACATTGCTCACATCCCAATCGCCAATAGGTTGATTGAAGGAGTCAGCATAATGGAACATTAAGTGCATATCGGTCACATTGCTCACATCCCAATCGCCAATAGGCTGATTAAAAGAGGCAGTATAACGGAACATTTCGTACATATGGGTCACATTGCTCACATCCCAATCGCCAATGGGTTGATTGAAAGAGTCGGTTCCAGCAAACATACTGCTCATATCGGTTACACGGCTCACATCCCAATTCCCGATCGATTGATTGAAGGAGTCGGCTTCCCGGAACATTCCAATCATATTGGCCACATTGCCCACATCCCAGTCCTCGATGGGTTGATTGAATCTGCTGGCTTCACGGAACAACTCGCGCATATTTTTCACACTGCTCACATCCCAATCGCCAATGGGTTGATTGAAATTTCTGGCATAACTGAACATTCCACTCATATCGATGACATTGCTGACATTCCAATCGCCAATCGGTTGATTGAATAAAATGGCATTATAAAACATTGAGTTCATATCGGTCACATTGTCCACATCCCAATCGCCAATAGGTTGATCGAAATTGCCGATATGAGAGAACATTCTACTCATAGCGATGACATTGCTGACATTCCAATCGGCAATCGGTTGATTGAAGGAGGGAGTATAACTGAACATTCCACTCATATCGATGACATTGCTGACATTCCAGCCACCAATCGGTTGATTGAAAGAGTCGGTTCCATTGAACATATAACTCATATCGGTTACATTGCTCACATCCCAATTCCCGATCGGTTGATTGAAGATGTCGGTTCCAGCAAACATACTGCTCATATCGGTTACACGGCTCACATCCCAATTCCCGATCGATTGATTGAAGGAGTCGGCTTCCCGGAACATTCCAATCATATTGGCCACATTGCCCACATCCCAGTCCTCGATGGGTTGATTGAATCTGCTGGCTTCACGGAACAACTCGCGCATATTTTTCACACTGCTCACATCCCAATCGCCAATGGGTTGATTGAAATTTCTGGCATAACTGAACATTCCACTCATATCGATGACATTGCTGACATTCCAATCGCCAATCGGTTGATTGAATAAAATGGCATTATAAAACATTGAGTTCATATCGGTCACATTGTCCACATCCCAATCGCCAATAGGTTGATCGAAATTGCCGATATGAGAGAACATTCTACTCATAGCGATGACATTGCTGACATTCCAATCGGCAATCGGTTGATTGAAGGAGGGAGTATAACTGAACATTCCACTCATATCGATGACATTGCTGACATTCCAGCCACCAATCAGTTGATTGAAGACGTCGGCTCCATAGAACATATAACTCATATCGGTTACACGGCTCACATCCCAATTCCCGATCGATTGATTGAAGGAGTCGGCTTCCCGGTACATTCCACTCATATTGGCCACATTGCCCACATCCCAGTCCTCGATGGGTTGATTGAAATTTCTGGCATAACTGAACATTCCACTCATATCGGTCACATTGCTGACATCCCAGTTTCCAATAGGCTGGTTGAAAGATTCGAAATCGTGAAACAACTGACTCATATCAGTCACCGGCGTGGTACAGACTTTGGACAGATCGGCCTCTTCATCTCTTCGTTGAATCAACAAGTCCCGGTCAACGGCTTCGTATTCCACTTCGTCCACCATTCCCTTCTCGCCGGGCTGTGCACCGGGACACCGGATGGTCACTCCGTTGTCATCGAGGTAAAAAGTGCCCTGCGCCGTCGATACATGAGGCGTCAGCGAAAATCCTGTCGCAAGGAGTAAAATGGACAGGATTTTAATGTTACGCTTTACAGCATCAGAGGGTTGAGTTGGGTTTTTCATATTGACTATAGTAGCCTCCAAGCCCGTGAATATTCAGGATATTCAGGAGAATACATCTTGAGGACAACGAATAGAATCGAGCCGGAATGTTTGTACCCGGGTTTGTACCTTAATCATAAACATATAGGGATACAAATGCTTATGCAGTTAAAAGTGGGCCCGGAGGGATTTGAACCCCCGACCAATCGATTATGAGTCGACTGCTCTAACCACTGAGCTACGGGCCCGCTGAAAAATTCCCGAACACTTTGAAGCGTTTTAAGAACCGGAATCGTTCCGCCCTGCATTGCACTGCGTGTACGACCGGCTTCAGGCCGGATAATTCTTAGGATTATTCCTAACCCTGTTCAAAGTCAACAATATATCAGATTTCCGGTGGCTATTCAATTCTGAACTGCAGGCTTTTTGTGTCGATGTATAATGATGTCCGAAGTGAGTATAATAAATCGCATGTGAAGTGCATCCATATTATATCAGCGCTTTAATGCTTTCGGAAAGGCATAAGTTCATACGCTGCCTTGACATGGTTTCCTTGAATGGGCAGCAAAACGGCAAGGATATAACTCTGAAAAGTGTGCGGAGTTTGTCACATCCGGTTTTCAGCTCTGTTGGATCATCTCTTCAGGCCGGATAGTCAGTACCGGAATATTCGCACTTTGAACTACTTTCTCGACCGTGGAGCCCAGAAATATATGCGACAACCCGCTACGCCCATGGGTCGCAAGCACGATCATATCCGCATGTTCTCCGGCATAATCCACAATTTCATAATGGGCAGAAACTCCCCGCACCTGCTCTGTTTCCAACAGAATGCTGAACGACTCCGCATCACGTTTCAGATGTAACGTGAACTTGCCGTTCCCGTTTGATTCCAGCCTTAATTCGGCTTTTGGCCGCCCGGCGAGAAACGACTCCACTTTTTGAGCCGCTTTTTTACGGAATTTTCGAATGGCATCCTCTTCGGGAATGTCATCCTC
This sequence comes from Balneolales bacterium, assembly GCA_040905705.1. Classification (GTDB taxonomy): domain Bacteria; phylum Bacteroidota; class Rhodothermia; order Balneolales; family Natronogracilivirgulaceae; genus JBBDQZ01. The sequence goes on along the minus strand of JBBDQZ010000038.1, from coordinate 83,443 downwards.
CTCCGGCTCTGAACCGTGAAGTTCGTTAACATGAAACAGAGTGATCTTTGATTGTAACCGTCCGGCCATAATAGCTGCCGGAAGCAGGGCTTTCAGTGAGAAGTCGGAAAAATCGGTTGGCACAAGAATATTACCGGTATCATCGGGCATTACTGTTCCCGATATCGACAATACCGGTATTTTACTGAAACGGATTACCTTTTCGGTCACATGACCCCGTATAATATTTCCGGCATGGGCTCCCTGGGCACCCATTACTATGAGATCATATTTTTCCTTATGCGCATATTCGAGAATGATTTCATAGATTTTGCGTCCGATCCGGACCACTTCTTTCCCACGATGTTCCGCGGAGAGGTACCTGGTCAGCTCTTCACGAACTTTCTCTTCGGTATCTTCAACAATATGTGGATAGACATCATGATCCAGCGAAAATGGATAGCCGACTTTTTTCATGCTCTCATGCAGGTATTTGAATGTCGGCACAATGCTGATCATATCCACCTGGCCACCGAAAACATTCAATAACGACTCCGCGTAGGCATAAGCTTTGCGAGAGCTGTCGGAGAAGTCTGTGGGAACCAGAATCCTGTTTAGTTTTCGCATAATATTTTTGTTTAATGCCGTGATTAGAACTACGCTTCACTCCATAATCAATTCTAAATATATCACTTTTTCCCGCTCATTAATGGTAGCATTCCGAAATGTTTTAGCCCTATTTTACGCCGGGGTGATTTTTTTTCATAAACCAACCCATGGCGCCAACCAGAATGAATCCGGCGATCATCATCGCCAGGCCGCCAAACAGCGAAACCACACCCTGCTGCAAACGGGGATCGGATGAAGCCTGTCTGCGGTCGGGCAGAAAAGGATGGCTTGCCACAAGCTTGCGGCGCACTTTCCGGACTTCCACCAACTGCTCATCCACCGGCGCAGCCGGATTGATGAGCTCTCCTGTTTCCCGGTATTCCGGACGGTTTCTGTCGGGCTCGGATTCCAATAAATCGACTACCTCCGGATCGTTTACCGGCATCACAAGGGTTTCCACCACCTCGTGATATGTTCTGTCCTGATACGGCCAAATCACATAAAGCGAACCCGCCATAAATCCGATCAGCAAACAGACGGTTATAATATGATACCGTTTCAAGAGCCAGGACAGCACCCGTACAAACAGGACGATACCTGCCAGCATCCCGAGTCCGAAGGGAATTAGCACGGCTATGGCTTCAAGCGTCTGTTCCGTGCCCAAAAGCGCGACATGGCCGAGGATGTACTCATATTTTTGCAGGATCAAAAGGATGAACGAACCCGAAATCCCGGGCAGAACCATTGCCGTAATAGCCAGGCTGCCACTTAAAAAAACAAAAAGTGAAGTTTCAGGGGTAGCGGCAGGAACCAGTGTTACTATTCGAAATCCAATGGCAACACCGATCAGCACAAACAGCAATTCCTTCCATCCGAATTTTCCAATGGCCCCCAGCAGCAGTACAATCGACCCGGCTATCAGGCCAAAAAATAAGCCATAAATAATCTCAGGATGAGTGTGCATCAACACGGGCAGCGCCACAATCTTTGTAAAAAACAAAATCGCCGCGGCTATCCCTGCAAGTACCGCCGTCAGAAACAACCAATGAATCCGGTCAAAAACCGTCCGCCATTGCAACGTGAGTGCACTGCGCAAGACATCCATATCCACACTTTTTATCGCAAAAATCAGACGGGTATAAATGCCCAGAATCAGCGCCATTGTCCCTCCGCTGACGCCGGGAACCACATCGGCCGAGCCCATGCAAAACCCTTTCGCAAAGAGGAAAGGCCATTCGCCGGGATGCGTTTGATCGCTATCAGCCTGATCAGCTACCTTCTGATCCAACCCTGAATGATCCAACTCCGACCGATCTATTTTCTGACGATCCATTTCCACCTGATCCTTTTCTATCTGAACGTTTGAAAAACTTTTCCTTTGATCACTTCCCGGGTCAAAAACATCCGGCCTGTCATCACCACCAGCATTTCCCGGCACGGCCGGTCAACATCCGCACAAGGTGTCTGAAAAGCCGGAAAAAACTCCAAATCAAAGCAGCCATCAGGGAGGAAGATACCACGAAACATCCAATTTATTGCAAAATGCAAAACAAAACGGACCCCTGTAGACTCTATTTATTCCTCTGATTTTAGATCACGGTATTGGTATCTTGTATTGCATATGAAGGCAGCGTAAAACTTGCTTTGTAATTATCCGACATTAAAAAAAATTTGAGATGAATGTACTTGTTATAGGTGGTGCAGGCTATATCGGTTCACATGTGGTTTATGAACTCAATGATGCCGGTCACGAGGTCACCATCCTCGACAATTTTTCCACCGGCCTTCGCGAAAATGTCGATGCCCGGGCCACGCTTGTAGACGGGGACATGCAGGATATTGCCCTGCTTGACAGGCTGATGCAAAATGGCCGTCCCGCTAAACGCAAAGTCAACAACGCCAGTGAGCTTGCTGGCAATGCAGAGGACAGCGACGAAAACGCCTCCGGCTCCGGCAGTTCCGATTCCGACAAGTTCGACTCGGTCTTCCATTTCGCCGCACTTAAAGCCGCCGGTGAATCCATGGAGAAGCCTGAACTGTATACCCGTTCCAACCTGATCGCCACCATGACATTGCTCAACACCATGATGCGACACGATATCAAAAATTTCGTTTTCTCCTCCTCCGCAGCCACCTATGGAAACCCGCAATATATTCCTGTCGACGAAAATCATCCATGCGACCCTGTGAACTATTACGGTTATACCAAACTGGTCATCGAGCAGACCCTTGAATGGTACAGCCGGCTTCGGGGTTTGCGTTATGCCACGCTACGATACTTTAATGCCGCCGGTTACGATATCAAAGGACGAATTAACGGAAAAGAGCAGAATCCAGCCAATCTGTTGCCCATAGTCATGGAAGTGGCGGCCGGAACCCGCAAGCAGATGCAGATTTTCGGCAAGGACTACCCTACCCGTGACGGCACCTGTATACGGGATTACATCCACGTCAATGATCTGGCCACAGCGCATGTCCGGACCATGCAATATCTGGAAAAGGAGAATAAAGACCTTACACTTAACCTGGCCACAGGCCGTGGGTATACAGTACTGGAAGTGATCCGGGAAGTGGAACAGATTTGCGGCCAACCAATAGCGTACGAAATCACCGATCGGCGTGCCGGTGATCCGGCCGAACTTGTGGCCACATCCACAAGGGCGAAAGAGACCATCGGCTGGGAAGCTGTTCATTCCGGACTCAACACGATCATTCAAAGTATGTGGAATATTTATGCATAAAAAACCTCGGCAGTTTCACTTTCCGGCGGATAATCACAGAGCATGAACCCGGAATGCTCACCGTCCGGCATAAACAAAATCGAAATCGTGTCGGATTTAGGCGGTACCACGGAATCTGCCTATATTTCCAATGAACACCTATTATGGAATGTTAATTATTACGAAGTTGTAATTTAAGCGGGGTCTGACCTGTTTTATGTGGAATCGAAAAAAACAAAGCGAACTTGTTTTCAACAAGCGTCGGAAAACTCTCATCAAAGAGCTGGCCTCCAAAGGCATTCATGATGATCGGGTACTGAATGCCCTGAACGAGATTCCCCGCCACCTGTTTATCGATACGGCACTGGCACACCGCGCTTATGAAGACACCGCTCTTCCGATTGAGATGGGGCAAACCATATCACAGCCTTTTACCGTTGCCAAACAAACGGAACTGCTCGAAGTTGAGCCAGGCGACAAAATCCTTGAAATCGGCACCGGTTCGGGTTACCAGGCTGCCATTTTGTGTACTCTGGGTGCAGAGGTTTATAGTATTGAACGCCATCGGTTGCTCTATGAACGGTCACGTAACATCCTTCACCATCTTGGACACCGTGCCATGTTGAAGTATGGTGACGGTACGGAAGGATGGCCGGCTTACGCTCCTTATATGGGTATCGTGGTAACAGCAGGCGCACCGGTCATCCCGGAGGCACTAAAATCACAGCTTGACATCGGAGGCCGAATGGTGGTACCTGTTGGAGACGAAGAGAAGCAGGCCATGTTTCGCATCACAAAGCATGCCGATGAAGAGTTTGAAGAAGAGCAATTCTCCATCTTCAAATTTGTTCCGCTTATTGGCAAACAGGGATGGAATCAATAACATCTGCTCTGAAACACATATTTAAACGCCGCACTATTCTCCCGCTTATCGGGATTACCCTGTTCATCCTGGCCATCGCTGTACTGAACAATGAAATACAGCAGTTTAACTGGAATACCTTCAAGGAATATATACGGACAATCCCCCCTCAATATCTGTTTCTGGCTTTAGGAATGAGCCTGATCAGCTACATTATACTCATTTTATATGATGTACTGGCGCTGTTCAATTTGAATATCCATCTGCCATGGTACAAGGCAGCCAAAGCGTCATTTCTCGGTTTCGCCTTCAGCAACAACATTACACCGTCCCTTCTTGTCGGAGGAACCATCCGCTACCGTGTCTATTCCCCCCTGGGAGTAAGCGGGTTTAACGTCACCCGAATAGTTGCCTTTTGTGCTTTTACCCTTTGGGGCGGCTTCATGACACTTGGAGGACTGCTATTTGTCAGCACAACCATAAGCGTACCGGACACCCTGGACTTGCCTCTTGTCAGCCTGAAAATCGTCGGCTGGATTTTCATATCGGTTGTAATCATTTATCTGATTCTGAGCCGTACCGTACGGTCTTCAATCATTTTTCGGGGAAAGGTCTTCTCCCTTCCCACCTTGCCGGTGGCGCTCGGCCAGATAACGGTCGCTTCAACAGACCTGATCTCCTCGTCGCTGATCCTGTATCTGTTGCTTCCTCCTATTGACGCGTTGACCTACCCTCTGTTCCTCGCCATATATCTGCTCGGATATGTGGGCGGGGTCATCAGCCAGGTGCCGGGAGGATTGGGAGTTATTGAGACGATTCTTGTGCTTATGCTCGGATCTTTTTTTGACTCCTCACAAATTCTAAGTGCTGTTCTCGTATTTCGCCTCTTTTATTTTATTATACCTCTGATATTCGCCGCCATGCTGTTGGGAGTGCATGAACTCCGTCAGAGACATCAGAACTTACGATTCTTTTTGAAGCCGGATCAAAAAAATCAGCCGTAGCCGGTGATAAAATGGGCTAACGTTGCAGTCGATCATATTCGGATATCCGGCTGTCGTCGATGGTTGTCAGAATATTATAGGCTTCGAGACGACGTTCGGTATCGGCATCCATGAATATGGCCCTGAACTCCCGGTGTTTGGCGGAAAACAGGATTTCAAAAAGATATCGTTCAGTCGTTTTTCGTTGCGACGCATATATCAGGTCAAAAGCTTCAAGAATATTATCCCGGGACTGCTCCGGCTCTTGTGTGAAAAGATCCAGCCCGTGGCGATGATACCGGTAAATCGCCCGGCGAAATTCCTCGTAATTGGGATTCAGTAACTGGGAAATCAGATCGCTTCGGCTTCGACGGGACCCGGTGCTGGTCCACCCTGTTCCTGCCGACTGGCCAAGCTCGGCAATACGCTGCGCCTCGCGGAAGTATGGATCCCCGCCTTTTTCAGAATATGAATCGTAATCATATCCCAGAATAAGATAGGCATAAAAGTCCAATACAGAGGCAATATCATGGTATTGATACTGATCAAAATACAGGGACTGGTTCCTGGCATAATCAAAGGTCCAGCTGTTATCGTTGAGTACTATGAGCGGGGTAATCTGCAATGTGTTATATATAGGCCGCTCGGAAGTAATCACAAGTGAAGCGTTGAAAGTCCGGGAGTCAACGGAGTTGAAAACAATCTGGATATTTACATGGATACGCTCAACCTCCTCAAAACGGTCGTCGGTCCAGGTGTTGGATTCCAGATATTCCTCTACCAGCGGAGCCAGGTCATCGAGATAGTTGTAATCGGTTGTGCTGATCTGACTGGTGTTGAGGCTGACCGAAACTTCAAACACCTGATCTGCGGAGGAACGTGTCGGAAGAAAAAACAGTAAAAGAATCAAAATGGCGACAGAATTCCGCATTGTTTTTCGTCGGTTTGTGCTGTGAATGGTAAGGGATCCTGTTTTCGATGATGTATGATAATAATCAACATCATTTAATAAACATGTCTCCGGCATATAACGAGCGGACAAGTAAAAACGCATATAATTGGTTTTCCATTCCGGAATTCAGCAATCGGATGCATGATGCCGGGTTTGGCTTTCCGGCCCGGATACGCGGCCTGGATCTTCCTGCCTGTCGCCTCAACGGGTTTATTTCCTGGCGGAAATACAAAGAAAGCCATATAGCACGGCTTTTTGCTGTTTGTTTATCCGGTTTTATAGTGATAATAACAGGTTTTGAATCCGTGTCCGCACAAATAACCATGGGAGGACGCAATATTGCAATGGGTCAGGCGCACACTGCCTTTCCGGAAGATCCCTGGGCTGTGTTCCACAATCCGGCTTTAATAAGCAATAGCAAATCTGCCTTTGGGGTATTTACCATCCGATATTATGGCATGAAAGAACTGGAGGATCACACTGCGGTAATCAACCTGCCGGTTCCCTATCCATTCATCTCGGATACACCCTTACTCGGAATGTCAGTCGGATTGCACACTTACGGTTTCGAGTTGTACCGTGAAACACAACTTCGTAACGGATGGTCCCTGCATCGGGAACAAATCCAACTGGGAATAGCCGTCCGGTATATTCATGTACGTATTGAGGGATATGACTCCGCAGGTTCCGGAGCTATGGATGCGGGCCTGACAGCGGAGTTATTTCGTGGATTCCGGATTGGATATCGTGTTTCCAATCTGTTTTATAACCGAATCGGTACCGGAGAGAACGCCCTTCTACCGCAAGAGATGGCTGTCGGAATTTCCTGGAATGAAATAACCGGCCTGCTTCTAACATTCGATATTGTCAAGGATCCTGTGTTCCCCTTCTCGGTCAGAGCGGCGATTGAAAGCAATCCGGCTAACCGTATGTATATACGGGGAGGCTGGACAAGCAACCCATTTACATGGTCAGCCGGTGCCGGTTTCGATTTAGCACGCTTCCAAAGCAATTTGGCTATTCAAAATCATCCGGTACTCGGGCTGAGTCCCGGCATCGATTGCCTGTTCCGTTTCTAAACCGGTTTTAACTCTGCCATCTCCCTATATATAAGCTCATTAATCCATATTCATGATGGAAAAGACCTGCAACCGATTTTCAATACCCATACTCATTCTCTATTCACTGTTTTTGGCAAAGAATCTGAAAGCACAAAATCACGCAATCTCCGGCGGAAATCCGGAAGATCTGTTCCATGTACTGGTTGAGAGCATGGATCCTGGAGATTTTGAAAATGAAGAGACTTTTAAAACCTATATAGCAAGTATTATAGAACTGTTTCCATTGGATTTAAATCAATCCGGCCGTGATGATTTATTGCTTATCCCCGGAATAACTGCCCGCCAGGCCGATGCCATCATAGCCCATCGCGAGCATCAGGCTTTTACATCGGTGAGCGAACTTACTGATGTCCCCGGAATCGGCCCGGTAACCCTGAATCTGTTACGGCCATGGGTCACCACCGGACAAAAGGTAAAAAAGAGCACCGATTTTTTCAGCAATCTTTCCATTCAACAATTTTTTCGATATCAACAAACTTTTCCAAAGGCTGATGGTTTTCAGGCTGATGCGCCTGAACCTCCTCATTATGTCGGTTCGCCCGCCCGTCTTTTTCACCGGCAGACCGTGTCGGGTAAATATTTTCTTGCCCATTTCACTCAAGTCAAACTTCCGGGTGAAAAGCTTCATGGTATACCCGGATTTGATTTCAGTTCTGCACATATCGGAATTCAGGACGCGGGAATCCTGCGTCGACTGGTCATCGGTGATTTCTCTGTTCGATACGGCCAGGGCCTTGTATTATGGACCACCCCCTCTTTTGGGAAAGGGGGAAGTGTACACACGGCCCCATTCCGAAGGCAACATGGTATTTCCCCGTACCGGTCATCCGATCAAATACGATTTTTCCGGGGAGCCGCTACTGAAATTGAGCTACCGGCTCCAATATTACCTCCTTTTTATGAAACCGGAATACGTATATCGACTTTTTATTCCAACCGTGCCCGTTCGGCTGTTGAAATTAACAATGATACGATACGTCCTCCAACCGGCAGTCCCTTTCACAGGACCGCCCTGGAATTATCGAGAAGAAAGAATGTCAATGAGACAGTCTATGGAGGCCGCATTGCATTAATAAACCGTATATGGAATGCAGGAGCCTCATATTATTCCTACAGCCTCGACAAACCGGTGTCGCCGCTGCCACATTCGTCCCCTTTTCAGGGAGTGGATAACGACGTTCTCGGAACGGATATTACCATCCGAAAGGAAAAAGTCCGTTTTTTTGCCGAATACGCTGCAAGAATTACGAATACTCACCAGTCTGTTTCTCCTATTGCTGAAAACCAATTACATGAAACCGGAAATCACACTTCAAAAAAGAACCGTTATGCATGGATTGCCGGTATCACAGGCAGTTTTTCCGATGCCACACACTGGTCCTTTTCCCGGAGAGATTACCGTCCGGGATACTGGTCGGAACTGGGCAATGGTTTCGGAGAAGGAAGCGGATCGCCGACAAATCAATCCGGCTGGTACTTCGGCCTTCGTCACCGCCCGGATTCAAGGTTGATTATACACAGCTTTATTGACCGGTTCTATTTTCCCGAACCACGGAACGGGATTTCCCGATCATCCGGTGGGTGGGAAACCCTGACTCGACTTAATTACCGCTTCACCCGGAAATACAATGTTCAGTTACAGGTCCGATATAAAGAGCGTCTTATCGAAATGGAACGGACAGATGCGCACCTTAGGGTAATCCGAAGCATTGATTCCAATTACCGGTTAACAGGCCGGCTTCAACTCAGCGGGCAGCTTCATCCCCGGCTCTTGATTAGAACACAATTCGACGGAGTACGATTAAAGAATCGATCAACCGGATTAGCTCTTACCCATACCGTTCGCTGGCAAGCCGGCCGGAAATTGCATTTCGACATGAGCTGGTCGGCTTTTGAAACCGAAGATTTTGCATCCAGAATCTATCTGTTTGAACATGATGTCACCCATGCAATGGGCTCTACCATGGTTTACGGGGTGGGTCAGCGTTCCTATATGGTATCTCGATACCGTCCGGCATCATGGTTGCTCACAGAACTCAAACTAAGCAAACTACAATATTCAGACCGGCCGGTTGTCGGGTCGGGACATGATCGGACTATAGGTCCCGGCAGGTTTTATATCAGCTTTCAAATCCGATTGTTGTATTAAAACACAGAGCCGGGTTAAAAAGCGTCAATCAAAAGATGAGGTAGCACAGGTCACACGATTCATGTATTAACGTGATCAATTTTTTTCACATACGGTGCCGGAACCGCAATTAAAATAGTATGGCTGAGATGTTCCACTTCAAGAGCAACTCTTCGTTTTCCGCGCCACTCCAGCCAAAGGCCTTCGTGGCCTTTAAGGGCTCCATCTACTACGCGAACCCGGTCTCCCCTGGCAAACTTCATCTGTTTAACCTCAAAAGCATCCGGGCCAATCAGAACCTTACGAATCATCTCAATCTGTTCCTCACGAATCGGAGCCGGCTCCCCGTTAAAACGCACCGTAGTAGCAATCCCTTCTGTCTGCACAACATGGTAAAGATCTTTCTTGGCCGTCCGGATAAACACATAACCGTTAAAAAGCGGAACCTCTACTTTTTTCTTCCGGTCACTCCATTGGCGAACAACCGTTTGAAGTGGAAGCCATACTTCATAACCCGACTCTCTCAGCTGAATTTCCACCTTCTTTTCAAACCGTGGGCGGGTATAAAGTGCGTACCAACAATGTTTCATCTGAATAAAATGTAATGGTTAATAATTACAGATGGAGTATCCATGGTTTCACCATCCTTAAGTAGCCTGTTTACCAAAATGTTCGTGATGGATATTTGGCTTACGCGCTTCACTCGACATGTGTTTATACATTTCTGTTCATAAGGTCAAAATAAAACATCCATGGATTAAGCAAACCCTTGTATATCCGAAACCTTTAACCGTGGATGTTTCATATTGAAGACACTTGCCGTATCTTTTAAGCTGTAAAATTCCGCAATAATTATCATGCCATTTTTTATTCTATTTGTATTATGGGTAAAAGAACCCTCGTTACATCCGCACTCCCTTATGCAAACGGACCCATCCACTTGGGCCATTTGGCCGGAGCCTATCTCCCGGCTGATTTTTATGTTCGATACAAACGCATGCGCAATGATGATGTTGTTTTTATCTGCGGCTCTGATGAACACGGTGTCCCCATTACCATTGCTGCCGACAAGGAAGGCGTAAGCCCACAGGCTATCGTCGATCGCTTTCATGAACTGAACAAGAAAACGTTTGAGGAGTTCGGCATTTCGTTCGATTTCTTTGGCCGGACAAGCTCGCCCGTGCACCATGAGACCTCACAGGATTTTTTCAAAATATTGAACGACAACGGTGTTTTCATAAAGCGGATCGAAACCCAGCTCTATGACGGAAAAGCGGGTATGTTCCTTCCCGACCGATATGTAAAAGGTACCTGTCCGCATTGCGGATATACCGAAGCCTTCGGCGACCAGTGTGAAAAATGCGGGACATCGCTCTCCCCTTCCGATTTGATAGAACCGCGCAGTATGGTAACTGGAGAGAAACCGAGCTATAAAGAAACCGAACACTGGTTTCTGCCGCTCGGAAATTTCCAGGACAAACTGGAAACATGGCTGGACAAAACCGAAAATTGGAAACCCAATGTCAAGGGACAGGTAAAAAGCTGGCTATCCCAGGGGCTTGGCGACCGGGCCGTGACCCGTGACCTGACCTGGGGGGTTCAGGTTCCTGTCGATGGAGCTGAAGGCAAGGTACTTTATGTCTGGTTTGATGCGCCGATTGGATACATATCCGCCACCAAAGAGTGGGCACAGCAAAAAGGCGACCCCGAATTGTGGAAAAAATACTGGAGGGATGACCAATCCGATTTGATCCATTTCATAGGAAAAGACAACATTGTATTTCACTGCATCATGTTTCCTGCCATATTGATGTCCTATCAGGGTTATGTACTTCCGAAAAATGTCCCGGCCAATGAGTTTTTGAACCTGGAAGGGCAGAAACTTTCCACTTCGCGGGGTTGGGCTGTCTGGCTGCATGAATACCTCAAGGATTTCGATCCGGATTTGCTGCGATACGTCCTGGGAACAGGTCTGCCGGAGACCAAAGACGCCGATTTTTCCTGGAAGTATTTTCAGAATCATGTCAATGGCGAACTGGCAGATATACTTGGAAATTTTGTATTTCGAACGCTATCCTTCACACATCGTTATTTTGATGGTAAAGTGCCCGGTGCCGGTACCCTTACAGAAGATGACCGGAATGCACTCGGTGAAATATCCCGTCTGAAAAAAGAGGTCGAATCCTGTTACGAAACGTTTCAATTCCGTGAGGCGATTCATAAAAGCATGAATCTTGCCCGGGCCGGCAACCGCTATTTCACCATAATGGAACCCTGGCATCTGCGCAAATCGGACATGGAACGCTGTGCAACCGTGCTGAATGTATGTTGTCAGATAACCGCTGCGTTGTCTGTTCTGTTTGAACCCATTATTCCCGGAGCCTGTAACAAGCTTCGATCCAATCTTCACATTGATCGCATCAAATGGCAGGATATCAATGAACAGATGATTGTGAATGGAAGTCCGGTCGACAAGGGAGACATCCTTTTTCATAAACTGGATGATGAAGTCATCGATACGCAATATCAAAAACTTAAACACCAGACCGAAACAATGGATCAGCAGAAATCCGGTCCGGAACCCGTCAAAAACATCGTCACCTATGAAGATTTCAGCAAGCTTGATCTCCGCGTAGGTGAAATTATAAGTGCCGAAGCGGTTCCTGGTTCCGACAAACTCCTCAAGATAGCTGTGGATATCGGTGTGGGACAGCGAACCATTATGGCAGGCATTGCCAAACATACCGATCGCGAAACGTTGTCCGGGAAAAAAGTGGCGGTTGTAGCCAATCTCAAACCCCGAAAAATCATGGGTATTCCCAGTGAAGGGATGATACTTATGGCAGAAACTCCTGACGGAAAGTTCATGTTTGTATCATCTGATGCCGACAACGGCAGTATCATATCGTAATCATCGACATCCTATATTTCCCCAGGAGTTTATATAATGTTTCAAAGCGAAGACCGGATCACCGGAACAAATAAATTGGTTTCTTTACCGTGGGGTGCCCAACAGAAGAAGGATTTTTGTTTATTCCGGCTTTTCTGCCCGAGAGCCCTGAATATTGACCTTGTACTGTTCGATCACTATGAACAGCGAACAGGCGAATATCACCCTATGGAAAAGCTCGATGACGGTAGCTGGCAACTGACATTACCAGGATACCATACCGGAAAATATTACGCTTACCGGATTCACCATCCCCAAAAAGCATCCGGTTTATTACGAACCCGGACATTAATTGCCGATCCTTGGTCAACACACATCACCACTACCAATCACTATAACCAGCATTCCCGAAGTCAGATTACCGAACCGGAACCTTTTGACTGGGAAGGGGATACTTTTGTGATTCCCGAGAAACATCGTGAACTCATTATCTACGAAACCCATCTGAAAGACTTGACTTCAGATCCTTCAGCCGGTGCAAAACATCCTGGAACCTATCAGGGATTCATCGAAACGGGAATAACCGGCGGGATCAACCATCTCAAACGACTTGGTGTGAATGCGGTTGAGTTTTTACCCCTTCATAAGTTTGCCGGTTTTGAACCACCCTTTCGACAGAAAACCTCCGAAGGGTATTACAACACCTGGAATCCGTACAGCCGTAACTATTGGGGGTATATGACCAGCTTCTATTTCGTACCCGAGACCATGTATGCTTCCGACGGCAGCGTGCAACCCGGCGCAATAACGGGCAAATCACCTGCCGCTTCCTATGAATTCAAACAGCTGGTAAAGGCGCTGCACAAGGAAGGTATTTCCGTCATTATGGACGTAGTCTATAATCACGTGTCGAACTACGACTTCAACCCGTTGAAGTACATGGATAAATCCGAATTTTTCCGGATGGATAAAAAGAGGCATTTCACCTCTGAAAGCGGATGTGGCAATGATTTACGCACCGAATCCCCACACATCCGGGAGTTGATTATCAGCTCCATTCAATGGTGGATGCAGGAGTATCACATTGATGGTTTCCGTTTTGATATGGCGAACCTGATCGATAGTGAGACTATCAGCGGTATTCGGGAGCAGGCCAGGCAGATGAATCCTGATGTCTTGCTTATTGCCGAACCCTGGGGTGGCGGGTACGATCCTGTCAGGTTCTCCGAGAATGGATGGAGTGCCTGGAACGATCAAATAAGAAACGGCGTCAAAGGCTATGATCCGGTTGACTCACCCGGCTTCATTTTCGGTAAATGGCATCATGAGACCCAACGTGAATCTCTGGAAAATTATATAAAGGGTACCCTGATCAATAAACCGAACGGCCGATTTCATCAACAGGAACACACCGTTAATTATTTGGAGTGCCATGACGGCTACACACTCGGGGACTTCATCCGAATTGCGCTGGATCCTGCAAAAAAAACAGCGGCATTCAACGACAAATCCTCCTTAATCGCATTGAATGAACAGGAACTCAGATGTTCACGGCTGGCGGCATTGTTCCTGATGACATCCCAGGGAATCCCCATGATACATGCCGGGCAGGAATGGGGACGCTCCAAGTGGATTGTTCCTGAAAATAAAAACGATCCGAATGCAGGGAAACTGGATCATAACAGTTATGAAAAGGGCAACCGGACCAATTATCTTGATTTTAATGAAATTGAAGCCAATATCTCGTTGTTCAATTATTACCAGGGGTTAATTCAGCTGCGCAAATCCTTCCCGCAATTACGTTTGGCGGAACCGCACGAAATTTCATTTCACGATAGTCAGGATGCACTGCATCTTACGTATGAAATCCAGTGTAAAACCCACCATCCTGACGAGCGGCTGTTGGTAAGTTTGAACGGTAATCCGCATAAAGACCATAAGATCACCCTGCCGGAAGGGAAATGGGAAATCATAGCAGACGCAAATAAGGTATCGCTTGCCAGCCCACTACCGGTTCATGAGGCCATCTTCACCGTGCCTGGAACATCCGGTGTCATTTTACGCTCATCTGGTGCCCCTTAAATCATCCATACTGCAGATCTTCCGGGTGTATTCACCCGCTTGTAATAAAGATTGAATCATATCACTTAAATACAATATTTTAAGTCCTTATGTTGAAAGCGGATTGAAATATCTTGGATGGTCATTATATCTGATAATAAATCATAAAGACTTAAACGGAGATTACATTGTCTGCACAAAAGACGGACAGGGGAAACTGGAATACCAAGCTGGGGTTTGTTCTCGCAGCAGCAGGATCCGCCGTCGGGCTCGGAAACATTTGGGGATTCCCGACACAGGTAGCTGACAACGGCGGTGCCTCATACATATTGATTTACCTTCTCTGCTGTCTGACGGTCGGACTCCCTGTAATGATCGCGGAATTCACAATCGGGCGTCATACCCGGCGGAACCCTGTCGGGGCATTCAAAAAACTGGGAAGTGGCTGGTTCCCGCCTTTGATTGGTTTGTGGGGAGTTTTGTGTGGTGTTATGATCCTGTCTTTTTATCTGGTGATTGCCGGCTGGACACTCGGTTTTATTTTTGAAGAACTCTTTTACTTTTTTGGATTTATCAGTGCCTCACAGTGGGTGTCGGATCTTGGAAACGGCTTAAAAAATGCCTTCTTCGCCATCGTTTTTATGCTTGCCACTATCGGCATTATCACCGGAGGTGTCAGTAACGGTATCGAACGCGCCACCAAAACCATGATGCCCATACTCGTACTTGTATTGATTATTATGATCGGCTATGTTGTCACACTTGAAGGCAGCGCTGCTGGAATACGGATGTACTTGCTCCCCGATCTTTCCGCCATAAATACCAACCTGGTGTTTTCCGCACTTGGCCAGGCTTTTTTCTCCCTGTCCCTCGGCATGGGTGCCCTGCTCACTTACGGCTCCTATCTTAAAAAAAATCAGAATATCGTTGAATCGGCAATCTATGTGACTTTTGCGGATATCGGGATCGCTATTCTGGCCGGACTGCTGGTCATCCCGGCCATGTTTGTTGCCCAACATGCGGGAATTACCATCATGGACGACGATGGGCGTCTCTTCGCAAGCACCACACTGGTTTTCGATGTCCTCCCTAACCTGTTCAAAAGTATGGGAGGCTTTTTCGGACTCCTCTTCGGGACTTCCTTTTTTATTCTTTTGAGCATGGCTGCACTTACCTCCACGATTTCGCTGCTGGAAGTACCCGTATCCTATGCCATTGATGAAAAGAATATTACGCGTAAAAAAGCGGCATGGATCATTGGCACTATAGTGATGGCATTTGCCGTGGTGATCTCATTTTATACTTCACTGATCGACATCCTGGTCGTAATTTTCAACAATGTCGGTTTGCCGCTCGGTGGACTGATGCTCTGTGTGTTCCTGGCTTATTTCTGGAAGACTGATAATGCTCTTGAAGAATTAAAAAACGGGTTTGAAAGTTTGGAAAACAGTACCTTTGCTGTCGTCTGGTCATTTTTTATAAAATATATTTGTCCGCTCCTGATTGGTCTGGTTCTGATAACTACATTGTACAATATAATGACAGGCTGATTGCCGGATATTTTCCGCCGTATTGACGAACAAATTTGTCTTCAAGTGCCAACAGTACTATTTTTGTCTTTCCAATAAATCAAATTCCGGGTTCACGGTTAAAGCTGACTTTCAATCAACATAACGGTTACCATGCTGCCATTTGTCATCAGTATTTATGTATTAATTTTTTTCCGATTATATGTCTAAAGTATCAACATCAGAATTTCGTAATGGACTCACTATTGTTCTCAGTGGGGAGATTTACAGTATTATAGAATTCCAGCATGTAAAACCTGGAAAAGGAGGCGCCTTTGTACGAACCAAGCTGAAAGGAGTGGTCAGTGGCAAGGTTCTTGACAAAACATTCCGCGCAGGGGAGTCGGTAGAAACGGTGCGAGTGGAACGGCATCCATACCAATATCTGTATAATGAGGGAGAGATGTACTTTTTCATGCACAAAGAATCGTTCGAGCAGATTCCGGTATCAGAGGATCGAATCGACCGGCCCGAGTTTATGAAAGAAAATCAGGATATTACAGTGGTTATCAACGCTGAAACTGAAGAAATACTGTTCACGGAACTTCCGGAACATGTCGACCTGGAAGTGGTAAGCACCGATCCGGGTGTAAAAGGTGATACAGCTCAGGGCGGGACAAAACCCGCCAAACTGGAAAGTGGTGCTACCATACTGGTTCCTTTATTTATAAATGAAGGTGATACTGTCAAGGTCCATTTAAAAGATGGAACATATCTCGAACGGGTAAAACTCTAACCCTTACATTTTATGGATTTAAAAACCGTTAAAAATCTTCTTAATCTAATTTCAGATAGTGATGTCAACGAAGTTGAAATTGAGGAGGGAGATTTCAAAATCAGAATAAAGAAACAGGCCGATACGGTTCAGTATAGCAGCTCTGCCCCGGTGTATATGTCACCCCCACAGGGAGCTCCCTACTACAACCCGGTAGCTCCATCCCAAACTTCGGCTCCCGCCGATACTCCTGAACCAACAGCACCATCAGTAACGGCCGGAGAATCTGCTTCCGCGGCAGAAAGACATATCACTGTCCGGGCACCCATTGTCGGTACTTTTTATCGTGCACCATCACCGGAGACCGAAGATTTTGTCAATGAAGGCGACACCGTTTCCAAAGGAGACGTGCTCTGCATCATTGAGGCCATGAAGATCATGAATGAAATTGAATCGGAACATACAGGCAAAATAATAAAAGTACTTGCTGATAATGCCCAGCCGGTAGAATATAACCAGCCCCTATACCTCATTGATCCCTCCTGATCTGAATTATGTTTGACAAAATACTTATTGCAAATCGTGGTGAAATAGCTCTCAGGATCATACGTACCTGTCGCGAATTGGGGATTAAAACCGTTGCCGTATATTCAACAGCTGATGAAAAATGCCTGCATGTCAAATTTGCTGATGAAGCCGTATGTATCGGCCCCCCGGCTGCACGCGACAGTTATCTTAAAATCCCTAGAATCCTGGCTGCTGCAGAGATTACCGATGCAAAAGCTATCCATCCCGGTTATGGATTTCTTGCTGAAAACGCAGAGTTTTCGCGTATTTGTGAAGAACACAACATCAAATTCATCGGCCCGTCACCCAGGATGATTGACACTATGGGTAACAAGGCTATGGCACGTAAGCATATGCAGACATTCGGTGTTCCGATCATTCCGGGCAGCGACGGCATCATACGTTCGGCAGATCAGGCAAAAAAGGTGGCTGCAGAGATCGGCTACCCGGTTATATTAAAGGCCTCCGCGGGTGGAGGCGGCCGCGGAATGCGCATCTGCAAAGAAGAAAAAGAGATCGATCGGCAATTTGCTTCAGCCCGCAATGAAGCGGAATCGGCATTCGGTGACCCCGCTATCTACATGGAGAAGTTTATTGTCAAACCACGCCACGTTGAAATACAGATACTTGGTGACCGTCATGGCCAGGTGGTACATCTTGGTGAACGGGATTGTTCCATGCAGCGGCGTCATCAAAAAGTTCTGGAAGAAGCTCCCTGCCCGGTCATGACCCCGGAACTCCGCGAAAAAATGGGACAGACAGCCATTGCAGCTGCGGAAACCATCCAGTATGAGGGTGCCGGAACTATCGAATTTCTGCTGGATAAAGACCATAACTTTTACTTTATGGAAATGAACACCCGGATCCAGGTGGAGCACCCTGTTACCGAGGAAGTCACCAATGAAGACCTGATCCAGCGCCAGATTGAGATTGCTTCCGGCCTTCCGCTCGAAAAAAAACCATTGAAAATACGCGGCCATGCTATCGAATGCCGAATCAACGCCGAAGATCCCGCTCATAATTTTCGACCGTCGGCAGGTAATATACAGACCTTTCACCTGCCCGGGGGCCACAGTGTCCGGGTAGACACTCATGCCTACTCCGGATACTCCGTTCCGCCTTACTACGATTCCATGATTGCCAAACTGATCGTCAGCGCTCCTGACAGGAACCAGGCGATTTCCCGCATGAAAAGAGCTTTGAATGAGTTTGTCATTGAGGGCATCAAGACCAATATTCCCTATCAATTGCAGCTTATGAATGATCCCGCCTTTGTCAGTGGCCATTTCGACACAAAATACCTTGAAGACAACTTTTCATTTCAACCCGATCCAATCTAAACAGACAAGACCTTATGAATCATCCGAAAGAATTAAAGTATACCCGTGATCATGAATGGATTCGCGACAATGGTGACGGTACAGCTACGATCGGCATTACGGATTTTGCGCAGAATGAGCTGGGCGATATCGTGTTTGTGGAGATCGACAAGCTGGATGAATCGGTCGAAAAAGATGCATCTTTCGGCACGGTAGAAGCAGTTAAAACGGTCTCCGAACTTTTTATGCCCATTTCAGGAAAAATTCTTGAATTCAACGAATCCCTGAAAGATAACCCCGAACTTGTAAATAATAATCCCTATGACAAGGGATGGATGATCAAGATCAAAATGGATGATCCTTCCGAGCTTGATCAGCTGCTCAACGTAGACGATTACAACCAGATCATCGCCTGAATGGCAGCCTTTTACATCCAATCATCGAAGTTCCGGCCTGATGATGCTTCCTCCTGAAAAAGAGTGGATATTGATCCTCGACTATGGATCACAATATAACCAGCTGATCGCCCGACGGGTTCGGGAAAGCAGAGTATATTGTGAAATTCATCCTTTCAATATCAACCTGTCCAGGTTCGATTCGAATCCGCCTTCAGGTATTATTCTATCAGGTGGCCCGATGAGTGTAAATGATGAAGACGCCCCTGATTTAAATGAGCAGATCTTTGATCTCAATGTCCCTGTGCTGGGAATTTGCTATGGCCTGCAGATCATGATACACACCCGTCAACGCGGATCCGTAGCCATTGCCAGAAAACGCGAATTCGGACGGGCACGAATTACCATAATCAAGCGAAATAGTCTTTTTGCAGGTTTCCCCGATGAAAGTACCGTATGGATGAGTCATGGCGACCATATAAAGCAGCTACCGGACCAATATGAAGTCATCGCCCGAACCGATAATGCTCCCATAGCGGCTGTTAAGGATGTCACAGCACCTATATATGGTGTACAATTCCATCCCGAAGTGATTCATACCGAGTACGGTGGAGAAATTCTGCACAATTTTGTTCGAAATATCTGCGGATTGAACGGCCTCTGGACAGCAGATTCTTTTGTTGAAAGCTCCATAGAACAAATACGTGCAGCTGTCGGCCATGGAAAAGTTATTTGTGGCTTGTCTGGCGGTGTGGACTCAACCGTTGCCGCTACTTTGATCCACCGGGCCATTGGAGATCAGTTACTTTGCGTCTTTGTCAATAACGGTGTGCTTCGTAAAAATGAATTTCGGGATGTACAACATCTCTACACCGAAAAACTGAAACTGCCGGTAAAAGCCGTGGATGCCTCCACACTGTTTCTCAATCGCCTGGCCGGCATAACAGACCCTGAAACAAAGCGCAAGGTCATCGGAAACACATTTATTGAAGTATTTGATGAAGCGATACACAAGCAGGATGGGTTTACCCATCTCGCACAGGGCACGCTCTATCCGGATGTTATTGAGAGTGTCTCATTCCGCGGGCCTTCTGTTACGATCAAGTCGCACCACAATGTGGGCGGGCTACCGAAAAAAATGAATCTCAAGCTGCTGGAACCTCTCCGGGAACTGTTTAAAGACGAAGTTCGTAAAGCCGGCGTTTCCCTTGGTATTCCCGGGGAATTCATCAACCGCCACCCGTTCCCGGGTCCGGGACTCTCCATCCGAATTCTTTCGGAGATCACTGAAGAGAAAATTCAGCTGTTACAGGAAGCCGATGCCATTTACATTGAAGAATTGCGTAAACACAATCTATATGATGCGGTCTGGCAGGCATTTGTTGTATTATTACCGGTACAAAGTGTAGGCGTCATGGGTGATGAACGAACATACGAATTCACAGTAGCTATACGTGCGGTGACCAGCGTTGATGGTATGACGGCCGACTGGGCCCATCTTCCGTATGATTTTCTGAGTACTGTTTCCAACCGAATTATTAATGAAGTCAAAGGCATTAATCGCGTTGTATACGATATAAGTTCAAAACCACCGGCAACCATTGAATGGGAGTAATCCATTTAACGATGAAATTACACACCCTGTTACTTATAACCCTTTTGTTGCTAATCCGTCTTGTAACCCTTGAGACAGCATCAGCAACCGGTTTCATCGATTCTGAAGGTACTATGCTTGCGGATGAACCCCGGGATGAATCGTCTGACAACGCAGATGAGGAGGAACTTTTTCAGAAAGGGATGGAATTCTATCAGACATCTCGTTACGATTCCGCCGCCGTTCTCTTTTCCGGACTGGACTTGCCTGAAGCCCGGCTTTTTGCCGGGAAAAGCTATTTTGCCCTCAGTAACTATCCTCTTGCCCATTATTATTTGGGAAGTGTCCGAGGCGGAGATGACCCTCGTCTGTTAGATGAAGCCGGATATACTCTTGCTCTGGTCTATTTTAAAACCGGGCAGTTTGGCAGAAGCCTCGATTTATTGTACTCGTTAAAATCACGGCCAGCTTATCAGAATCTTCACCGGGAAGCCGGGTTGATGTATGAACAAATCATGGATTACCTTACAATTTATCAACGCAAGCGGGCTTTTGATCAGAGCGGAAGCAACCCGGTTCGATTTGATCTTTTTCGTTACGGACTGGAATATATGAATAGATCGGAAGCCGAAGAATTATTTCAAACGCTCCATTCCTACTATCACGCTTCTGTCGACACCCATGTTATTGAGGCCGTTGAACGGAGAATTCAAAGATTGCCGGAAGTACGTAATGACACCATCATGTTTGGCCAGGCCCCATCCGGGAAAATATATAACATCGGAGTAATGTTACCTGCAACACAGACGGGTTCTCAGGAATGGCAAATATCCAGATCTCTTTATAACGGATATCTGCTGGCAGCGGAGGAGTTTAACCGGGAACACGACAACAAGCATATACGGCTGCATCATATTGAAACATCCGACACAGCTCTTACCGAGGAAGCGGCTATCACCAGATTGGCCTGGAGACATCATGTGGATGCTGTTCTCGGCCCGCTATTTTCAAATTCCGCCTATCGGATCCGCGACCTTGCCGAATTTTACGAAATGCCGCTAATCCCTCCCCTGGCCAATTCGGATACGCTGAACATCCATAACCCCTATTTATATCAGATTAATCCGACCTTTGAAACAAGAGGAATTTCCATGGCCCGTTTTGCCGTCAACACCCTGAAACTGGATACCCTGGCGGTCATAACACAGAGAAATATGCCTGTCGAACGTGAAGCACACGCGTTTCGAATCGAAGCTGAACGTCTCGGTGCCACCGTATTGCATTTTTTTAACGAAGATTTTGATGCACGTGCATTCGAAGTGGATCATATCACTCCGTGGTTTGCTGAGGACGATCGTTTTATGGATGAAGAAGAGGGGGACACCATCAAACCGGTCCAGGGACTTTACCTCTCCGTTACTGGGAGAGGTGCCGGACAACTGATTGATCTGATTCTTAATGATCTCCAGGCTTTTCGAAGCAATGCCATCATACTCGGCAACGAGGAGATGGCTCATATCGAATTGAGCAACGCCAGAAGACGGTACTTCGACATCTACTACAGTAATTTCTTCTACAGCGATCCGGACCAACGGGAATCCTACAACTTCCGGAATAACTTTGAATCACTGGCAGGATATCAGCCGGATAATTTTGCTCATCTGGGGTATGATGTAGCCACATTCCTCTTTACTGCACTGGATGACATACAAAATCCGGCCAGAATCAAGCCCTTGCTTCGTCACCGTCCGCCCTATGAAGGGCTTATCACCAAAATTGATTTTCAGGGTACTCATGTAAATCATCATCTGCATATTCTAAGGATTGGCCTGGATGAAACAATTCTCTACGAGTACATGGATGATGAAATCACAAACGGAGACGAAAACGGCAACAATGATGATACCCGTTAATACCCCGATTACTTTCTGAGCGACAACATCCGTGCGAAGAAGCCAACACTCTTCTGTGGGAAATGTCCTTCCGTTACTGACCTGACATCTTCCACAGAAACAAAAGCCCTGGGCGACTTTTTCTTGATGATCCTTATCATTCGATCCAGGTCCTTTCGTTTAATAATACTCAGAAGCAACCTGACCTGGCCGCTGATACCACTTGCCGAAACCGAAGTCACCCCAAAATTTCTCTCTTTAAGATATTCGATAAGCTCTGTCGCATCATCATTGGTAATAGTACGAACACAAAGCAGCCCCACAGCAATTTTTTCTTCCAAATATATCCCCACATAATTTCCACATGCAAAACCGGCGGCAAATGCAATATAAAGTCCTACATTGGTTAAACTCTGCACAATCTGTCCGATAGCTACCAGCCAGATCAACGACTCAAAAAATCCAATCAGCGGTGCCAGCAACTTCATGCTTCTCGAAACAAAGATGATCCGGATGGTTCCCAGAGTCACATCAACGACTCGTGCCACAAAAATAAACAGTGGTAAAATCACCCAGCCAAACCAGTCAAAATCAAACGTAAACAGGTCAAAGATTTCCATAATTGAAGGTTAAAAACCGTGCGTATGAGCACCTTCTGTTGTTTCCTCCTCCTGTTCCATTTCAAACCTGATTCTTCGTTGTTCCCTCAACCAGTTAGTCCATTCCCGGCTTTTTCTGAGGTGTTCGGCATAAGTCCGTGAAAAATCATGTACTCCATCAGGTGTAGCAACCATGTACATATAATTGTGTTCCTCAGGAAACAGAGCTGCCTGAAGTGAGCTGAATGATGGATTGGTAATTGGCCCTGGTGGCAAGCCGTAAATACGGTAGGTATTGTATGGATGATCGATGTTATAATCCGCATAGATCAGGCGGTTTCGCTCACCCTTGGCATAATTGACTGTGGGATCGGCCTGCAGGCGCCAGCGTTGATTCAGTCGGTTCCAGTAAAGACCACTAATAAGCGGTTTTTCGATATCATATCTTGCCTCCCATTCAATGATAGATGCAAGAGTAGTTATTTCGTCTACACTTCGCCCCAGTTCTTCAAGGCGGTCGTCATATGCCCGTGTCACACGTTCGTTAAACTCGGACATCAATCGGTCCAGCAATTGTTCCGGAGTGGTCGTCCAGTATACTTCATACGTATCCGGTAAAATACGACCGTAAACCAGGTGTTCTTCCAGGCCATGTCTGTTTAAAAAACTACTGTCTTGCATAGCTGAGGCAAGGTCTTCTGCTTCAAAATGCATCTGATCGGCGATACGAACTTTCAGCATCTCCTTGGTCACGCCGGCCGGTACAAGGAGCGGTAAAGGATCCTGCAATCCCAATGCCAATTTGGAAAGGAACTCCGGATAAGTTTTCGAACCGGCAAATTCATAGCGGCCTCGATGAAAACGTTGCCATTTCAAAACACCGGCTGCCCAGACTAACTCCTCGCGATCAAATTCGATGCCATTTACAATCAATTGATCCACCAGTTCATCCATTCCAACGGAGCTATCAAAATATATTACCGTCTCTTCCGGTATGTGAATAGCCGGTTTCTGATGCAAACGCCAATACCGGGAAGAGAATACCAGCAAAAAAGCAAACATTAGTACGATGAAGACTATTCCCCACTCTTTCAGATATAAATAATTAAAACGTAACATTCTCTATCTCTACATGAACCTGTTATTATATCTCTATGATTTCTTTGTCTTTCCTGTGTGACTGAATGATCGCAATAATGGAAGTAAATCCGTAAAGCAACAAAAAGGCTGCAACAACAATGGAGATAATTTCCGGAAACAGGATCAGCATCACCGCTGCAGCTAAGGGCAGCACCGCCATGACGGACAAACCGATGCTAAAAAGTGTGCCCAGGCCAATAACCAGCAGAAAAAATGCAAAGAAATATGGGATAAACGTTGGAAAAGTAAAAATAAATATCCCGGTTATAACCGACGCTGCGGTCAAAAAAGATGGGGCGCGAAAGATAAGATATATCAGTCCGGCGGCGATCAGATAGGATCCGACAATATAGTAGAGCGAATCAGGCCATAAGATCACAAGTATACCGGTCAAAATGGCCAATATGGCGTGAAACAAACTACGTTTCCCGAAATTGTGACGAATTACAAATTGTATATTTTCAACCATACATGACCTGGTCCAGAATCTTGTTTCAAGTTGCCTGAATAATACAAAGATACCCGGTTCAATAAAAATATATGAGCTTTCAAGACGGCCTGATTTGTGATTATTTTATCCCTTGTTACATCACCGGTTTCATGGAAATTCGTTTTTCTTCTCATTACCATTGCACATACACCTGTCCGGTGAGTCCTCGTTCCACCGGTATCTCCTGTTGTATGAAATAGCGATCCGGAGGTCGATACGGTTCCACGGCACCCGGATCCCAGCGCCGGGCTGTTTCATCCCGCAACTCATACACACGAAGAACATAAGAGCCCGGCGGAATTTCTGTCAGTGCTGTTTCATACAAAAAACTTTCAGATCTAAGGGTATATCCCTGTTCATTTACAAGTTCCAGCCGATGTCTGGTGGTATCTGTCCGCGGCTCTTCTACAACGATATCTATCCCCCCAAGGTCGTCTTCAAAATATATACGGGGCTGTATGGTCCTTCGCTCCATCCGGTTTTCATCCCAAACCCGGAGTTCATAGTTCTCTCCCGGCTGCCATTCAACATCCGGATAGATTAAAAGCAGGTTTCCGGATATTTCGGCATGAGGCCAGGAATGATGAGTGGCCTGGCGTTCTATAATGATAAGGGAGTCCAGCACTTCCGGACTCTCATCCAGTATTTTGGCATAGCGTATTGCCAAAGGCTCGTGAGGAGATACACCATGGCGGGTATCATGACCTATATAACGGGCATATGTAGTATCCGGTTCGTCTGATCCCGGAAAATTTTCGATTCCAATGGAAACATAATTACCAGAAGCATCTGTAATCCCACTTATATCTAATTGATAGGAACCACTGCCCGGAAGCGGATTCAGCGTTTGAGCATACAGGACATTGTTATTATCAGGATCAATATATAATGGCAGTGCTTCGGTAACATACAACCCGTCCGAATGGTAGATCTCAATCATTGCATCTTCTTCAAATGTTACCATTTCGGTAAAACGAAGCCGCAAGCGGACTTCCGAAAGCATTCCAACAGCTTGGAGTACCGGTGCAACCGTATCATTACGAACCAGGAAAACAGTCCCCAGATCCGCTTCCCCACCATGTTCAAGAAACAGGGAATCGGTCATAAAAGGCTGTGCTGACTCAAGTTCGCGATCCCATTTTCGGTTTCTATTACGGTCATCCAGCCAAAATGCCATGTAACTTCCCTCTCTGAGATTATTGAAACGAACGATGCCGTCGGCATTCGCCTCTCCCACATAATCGGCACCCACATTGAGATTTACGGGATAGCGATACAACATCACCCGCTCACCCGCCATCCCCTCCCCTGTGCCGGCATCTTTGACAGTTGCATTGATTCGTCCTTCATCGATATCCGGACCGGTGGACAATGCCAGTTGATATGGTGTAGGAATGCGATTGTTTCGGGTATCCGCCAGATCGGTTCCCAGTGTAAAGATGATAGTGGTTGTATCAGGTAGCGGATCGTTAAATCGGACCGTCGCCGTTCGCCGGCTCCAGCGGATTTCGTAATCAAGATCAATCTCGGGTTCCATGCGAAAGGCTCTCCGGAAGCTGCTTCGATCCACATATTTTGAGAACTGAAAACGAATCCGGTCACCCTCAAACATCGTGGTACCGGTAACAGGCTCGGTATCTACCAGTTGGGGGGGTGTGCGATCGGCGGGGCCACCGTCCGGCTGTGTAGGTGTGGCACAGTGCCAGACGGCAACAACACTTGTCACCACCAAAAAATAAGTGACATAACGTACATTATAAATCATGTTCAGCTGCGTACATTATAGAGAAGATATATAGTTACAGCAATGGCTCCCGTAATGAGCATCGGTTCGGCAATTCGATTTATGACAGAAAATCGTCGGGAGGATTTTTCACGATGAAAGGCAGCGGGATTCCAGGTGCCGGCTATATCCGAAACCTTCTCCGCCGGAATTTCCTCTTCCCGTTCAAACGAGACTTTCCAGGTTTTTTGCATCTCCCGGCTAGTATCGAACCATGAAAAAACAATCTCGGAATAAAGCGTTCGTTTGCTTAGCGCACCACGCTTTCGAACGATCACATTATCGGGCTCCCATTCGATCTGCAGTGAGTGATGGTGAGTCGATTCATCGGCAATTCGTATCCCATGGTCCATCAACAACGATAACATACGCTCTCTCACAGTTGCCGGGGCATTCATTTTTAATATCAATGGTTGAGGAATGTATCTACCGTCATCCGTTCGCAATTTTCCCTCTGAATCCAGCATCTCCAGGATTCGTTGTGCCGTCTCATCGGCAACAATGTCCGCATTGGAAAGGATCTCCTCTCCTGACATGGGCCTGCTTTGTAAACCTTTTCCCGGCAAGCCCTTGGCCATTAATCCATTACATGATACGACCATAAGGAATAACAAAAAAATCAAACAGATTCGATACATGATGTAATCCTGTGAATTTCAACTAAGTTCGAACCAATAATATAGCCAAGTTGTTTTGAATTACGAACCTCTGCACTTATTATGGCATGTGGGTTATATTGCGTCTTATATCGGCCAAAACATGGATCGAACAGTTATTTCAGAATCAAACAATTGAATAACAACGATGCACAAAATTCCCCATCCCGCCCTGTATACAGATCTCTATCAACTCACTATGGGACAGGGATATTTTATAAACGGAACACACCAAAAAAAAGCACATTTTGACTTTTTTTTCCGCCATGCACCTTTTGGTGGGAACTTTGTGGTTTTTGCAGGATTGGCAGACCTGTTGCCTGCTCTTGAATCCTACCGTTTTACCACCTCTGAATGTGATTGGCTGATTCAAAAAGGGTTTAACAAAGAATTCTGTACCTTTCTAAAAGATTTCCGTTTTGATGGCACCATTATTTCTGTTCGTGAAGGGGAAGTGGTCTTCCCGGAAGAGCCGGTATTGACTGTATCGGGTTCATTGCTATCCTGTCAACTTATAGAGACGCTTCTGCTCAACATTCTGAATTTCCAGTCTCTTATAGCCACGAAAGCCTGTCGGATGCGAATAGCCTGTGGCAAATTGAAGCTGGTGGATTTCGGTCTGAGAAGGGCGCAAGGTACCGGAGGAATTGCAGCGTCACGGGCCGCCTATATTGGTGGTGTAGATGCCACATCCAATGTATTGGCCGGATTTGAATACGATATACCGGTATCGGGTACCATGGCCCACTCCTGGATTCAGAGTTTCGAGTCCGAACTTGAGGCTTTTCGGGCTTACGCTAAAATTTATCCCGATGCCAGTATACTGCTGGTAGATACCTACAACACGCTGTCATCGGGAATTCCCAACGCTATTACCGTTGCAAAAGAGCTCGAACAAAAGGGACACCGCATGGTCGGTGTTCGGCTTGACAGCGGAGACCCGGCTATCCTTGCTCCCAAAGTACGCTCCATGTTGGACAATGCCGGCCTCAACTATATCTCCATTGCCGTTTCAGATCAGCTTGACGAGGAAAAAATCGCATCTCTGCTTGCAAATAATACGCCCATTGACCTTTTTGGAGTAGGCACTCGCCTCATCACGGGATATCCCGATGGAGCACTCAGCGGAGTGTATAAAATTTGTGAATTAAATGGCCAACCCACCATGAAATTCACAGATGACAACTCCAAAAGCAATCTTCCCGGTGTGAAGGTACTTCTGCGAAAGGCCGATGAAGAAGGGTTTTTTATGAGTGATCGGATTGCCCTTGCGCAGGATTATACAAACAGTGGATCATCGGCTTCCGTGTCCGGAATAGCCGAAACGGAGATCCTTTTAAACACCGGTACCGATTCCGGATCCACAGTTATGGGCACAGGCTCAGAATCAAATACCGGTTTGAAAGAAAAAAGTACAGAATCACTTCGTACCTGTATGATGCATTCCGGACAATGCCAACCTTATCAAACCGATCTAAAGAAAATCGCGGAATTTTGTCGATCTCGAACGAATCGCGTTTCGGAACATATCAAACGACTGTCACAACCAGCTTGTTATGAGATAAATGTTAGTGATTCATTAAATCAACTTATAAAGCTATTAAAAATTTAAACACATGAAATATTCATGACAGAGCATAAGCTCTGACACACAGGCGTATGATTAAAATCTGTCATGGTATTACATCTGACTATATAAATCTGAAAATTTTAAACAGATGAAAACTTTAATTGTAGTTGATACGCAGAATGATTTTTGTCCGGGTGGCGCATTGGCTGTTCCCGATGGTGATGACGTAGTTCCGGTCATTAATACATTGATCCCTGTATTCGATCATGTAATTCACACGCAGGACTGGCACCCTGCCGGACATCACTCCTTTGCCTCCTCACATCAAAATAAAAAACCGTTTGAAGTTATCACAGCCCACTATGGCCCGCAAGTACTCTGGCCGGATCATTGTATTCAGGGAACCAAAGGCGCCGAATTCCACCCTCAACTGAATGTTGACAGTAGTCAACTGATCCTCCGAAAAGGTTTTCGAAAAGAAATCGACTCTTATTCGGCATTTTATGAGAATGATCACAAGACCGTTACAGGACTTACCGGATATCTTCGTGAAAGGAGGATAGACACTCTCTTTATTACTGGATTGGCAGCAGATTTTTGTGTAAAATGGACTGCTTTGGACGCTTGCAAAGAAGGGTTTGATGTCTATGTAATAGAAGACGCTGTACGTGGCCTGGACATAGATGGATCTCTCTCCATGGCATGGCAGGAAATGAAGGAAGCGGGTGTAGAAAAGACAAATTCCGAATCCCTTTAAATTAACTTCATATTTGTTATTACTTTAGTAAACACGGACAGCGCAGGCCTTTTTATTATCTCAGGAACCGAGTACAAATAGAATGGATAAATTTGACATCATTATTGTTGGTGGCGGTTTGGCAGGTCTTGCCACTGCGGCCCAGCTGGCTGAAACAGGTAAAAAAGTTTTGATTTATGACGCCAATAGTATAGGAGGGGGCGCATCGGGGGTTCCGGCAGGAATGGTCAACCCGGCAACCGGCCAAAATGCCCGGATGGTTTGGAATGCGGAGTTGGGAATGCAATTGATTGAAGAACGCCTTCAAAAACTGGGCTCTTTTTCTGATACACCATTGGGCCTCGAAAACGGAGTATTGCGGCCGGCAATTGACGAAACCTTGCGCGCCAATTATAAATCGGCTCTTGAAAAAACAAAATGGCCTGACGGATGGTGCGAATGGGTCGATTCCAGTAAAGTTCAAAAACTCATGCCTTTTTTAAAAGAAAATTCGGGAGGCCTATTTCTAAAAAAGGGTATGGTTATTCGCACACCTGAGTATCTGAGTGCATACAGATCCTATCTTGAGCAACACGATGTTCACTTTGCCTTTGGTGGCCCGTATAGTATTAGTAATAATCGTCATTGGGTACTTGAAAACAATAGCCGGACTTTTTCCGCCCCGGTGATGATTATATCAAGCGGCTACAAGTCACGGGAGAGCAAGTACTGGAATGAACTGCCTCTGAATTCCGTAAAGGGACAACTGGCCCTTTATCATTGCGAAATTCCCATAGACGCGTACCCTGCCGTATCGGCATATGGATATATTACGCCGATTGAAAAACATAAACTTGTCGTCGGAAGTACCTATGAACATCACTTTCATGACGAAAAACCGGATGGCCAGGGAGCCGGCCTGCTTAATCAAAAACTTAAAGAATTGATGCCGGAATTGTACCCATCCTGCAGGCGAATCGGTCAGTGGTCCGGAATTCGTGCTACAACACCGGATCGAATGCCAATCATCGGGCAACATCCAGAATCAAAAAACCTTTATGTTTATGCCGGGCTGGGTTCGAAAGGTTTACTATTCTCGGAGCTCGTCGCCAAAAAACTGGTACAACATATCATTAAGCAGACAGATATTCCCGAAGAACTTTCCCTTTACCGCTTCTCCCGATTCAGTAGCAAAGTCAGTTAATAGCACCCGCGAAGCTTCCGGATCAATCTCTCCCACCAGGCTGTACAAGAACCGGTAATCCATCGGGTGTATGACATAACTAACCAGATGTTATGCGCTTATCATTCATGGATCTGTAACCGTCTTATCCTGTCAAGCCAGAAAATACCCCCTCCGGAGAACTTAATCCACCCGGGTATTAACAATGACGTCCATATTCAGGCTGAATTTAAAATAATCGTCTGAGCGGATTTTAATTTCTGAAGAAGCCTCCTGAATCGCTGTCATTAAATCTCCTGATACCTGAATATTCTTTGTCCGATAAAGGGTCCTCAACTGATCTTCATTTAGAATCATACTGAACTCTCCGGAAGCGGCTCCATTCGAAAAACGGGTTTGTCCATCAATGGGTGCTGCTTTCAACCGAAGCTGATCCGCCTGTTCCTCATTTATGGGAAGGTAGGTTACAACCTGCCCCATTTTATCAAGAAAATTGAGTTCAAACAACAGCTCAAGCGGCAAACGATTTTCATATATAATATTTACAGCAGCATGGGTAACCCGGGTATCCGAATACTCATCCGGAAGAAAATCCAATACCGACTCGATCGTATCTTTGTACGCGGCAGGACTATCTGTTGCAAAATTCAACGGGACATCCAGGTCCAGACTCGTTTCAAAAATGACCGGGTCTATCACGATCCCGTCTTCACTTTCCTGGTTGGAAATGGTTTTACCAATGAAACGGACTTCCACAGGTAAATAGCTGATGAATTCCTCGATATTACTGTTGCTTTCATTAAACGAAATGACTTGCGAAACGGGTTCCGAATTCGAATTAGGGTTTGGTTGAATATCAAATGCAATAAGGTGGCTGCTCGGTATTTCTACCCCGTTATTGAGAAAACCCTCAAGTGTATCTGCGCTCGTCCACTGAAAATCCGACACAGAACCTTCGGGACGAAGGTACATTACCTCCATATTATGGTCCGGGTTGATTCCTGCAATAGCGGCATATACCCGTGCAGGAACTCCGATATTGGTTTTATATACCAGGTTCAATCTCGGAGAGTAAAATGTAAGGTTGCTCAACCGTTTGGAGAGAAACTCGAGATCGTTCAACTCGGTTATTTGCGCTTCCGAAGGGTTGGAAAGATCCAGGTTCCCGTCATTCCCGTCATCCTCACTCAGAAAAATAGTTCGCGGCCGGACCACTCCGAACACTTCTCCAAACATGAGATCATTCAGCGCAACCGTAGTAGCGATCTGATCGGTGGAAACAATGGTCCTGAAAGAGTCTGCTTGCGGATGAAACCGGGCATCTTCGGTTATTCCCATCAGATCATAATGAATCACGTTATCTACAGCATGGATTTTAGAGCCGGAAAGGTCGGTAATTCTGGGAGTCGAACTGACCTCGAGACGCTTGATTCTATCATTCCCGGAGAATTCGATGACCAGCGGCACCCATAGCGGGGGGATCAAAATACCTGGAAAAGAGATCTTCAATGTATCGATGTCCAGGTCGATACTATTGATAACCTGTTCTATGATGATATTACCCTGACGGACATACGCATAGTGCGTATTCTTTTCAAAACGGAATTCCCCGTCATCCACATCAATTTCCCCATCCGAATAGAAATCCTGCTGACGAATGACCGCTGTCACACTCCGGGCAAGGAGTTCATTGTCAACTGTGCTGATATGCAACTCCTCGGGTGATCCGGAAACAGTCTGGGCATCCCAACTCACCCTGATACGAATGTTAATGGGAGTGGTCAGAACATCATTCTGCTGAAACATGAATATTAAATTTTTGCTCTCCCCCGCACCAATATCCGTAACATGTTCCGGACCGGTCACGATCACCCCTTCTGATAATATTGAAGCTTCAATTTCACTAACATCAAACCCCAGGTCATTGGTAAAACTTACCTGTAAACCACCGGACTCGATGATCCCTCCTTCAAAGTTGACAATATCAAGCTCTACATCTATTTCAGGAGATACACCGGCGCCAACAGGTTGACCCGGTACCGGTGCATCATTTCCGGAAACACCTGTTATATCTTCATAAGATGATGATCCGCGACCTGTGAAGGAAACTTTAATAAACCCGATATCCGCTTCAATATCGGCAGGGTTCACGTCTACTTTCGGAAAGATTTCATGAAAATCGCCGATGTTGAAATCCACACTTGTAACAATACGAACAAGGCCGTCCCCGTCAATGGAAAACATGTCTTCAAAATCGAGACTTGTGGTATCAATCAACGCATTGGCCCCTCCAATGAATTCAACATTGCGATTTGCAATAATAGGCACCTGAATATGGTGTTGAAATTGAAAATCCGGCCTTGACGGTAGCTCACAGGCAAACAGAAGCAGAAGGGCCATCCCTGTGAGCACCATGCCCGGAAGTATTTTTTTCTGAGTGCAAAACATGGATCATCTCCGGATAAGGAAATGGAAGTAAAGTAGCACAACTCAAATACTTGTGCCGGATTTGTCCATTTTGTTATAAAACAAAATGACCCATACACACCAGTCGGGCAGTTTTCTGATGCACAGAAAGCCGATGCCGTTTCGCATGCCGGACATACCATCCGATCAGTGATAATAATTGTAATACATACTGAAAATTACACCCAAAAAATCACAAGCCATCAATAAACGGGCGTAGGCGTATAATAATGTCCGATCAGAATCTGAACACAAGTCCACTCCATGCACCCGAGAGGTTCACCCCTCCATTTTTAGAATTTGGCGTGGTCATCACACTTGCTGTAAATTCAAATCTCTTGGAACTTATTCCGGATCCGAAAGCCAGATTCATACTGGAATACCCTCCGACCCTCATACCAAACCTTAATGGGATTACATTCAGTAACCGGTACTCTGTGCCGAGTGCTGCATACATGGAACGACTGTTAATACCCCGATCGTTAAACCCTTTACCCAGATCCATAATAACAGCAAGCCTTCCCATGGACAAAGCGCCGCCCAAATTAAGCATTGGATTCAAACCGATCTTGTGAGAGGAGACTTCGCGGGGTGTGAAATTCCCATAAATATCGTTTCCGATACTATCACCGAGTACATAGTCAAAATAGTCGGAAAATTCGCCGTGTTCCTCATTAATATATTCAAAATCGACGTTCAGCCCTTCCCACGTAAATGTATCTGTAGCTCTGAATTCACCGGGCTTGTTGTCGAAATTAACACTCCCGATATCAGTAATTGAGAAAGAAGCCCGCAGTATCTGGGGGCCGGACCCGATAACCGGAATTGAGATATCCCTCATGTACCACTCCCAGGTAGCTCCTATGTCCAGCCCGAAACCCTGGCCCTGTACACTACCTGCATCGGAAAAAGAATCACCGCTGACAAAATCACCGAAGCTGGCATCCTCATTGTTTTGTACTCTGCGTTCCTGATAGTAGCGGTCAAAATCATCGGTAAGATCTCCGACACTCTTTATATAGTAGTCAAATTCGTGCACTACACTTGATTCACCGTTCCCGCCGGTAACCTGTAACCGGGATTCAAATCCGATTTTGGCATATCCCATTCCGTAAAGAATTTTAGGTGCCACCCCTGCGAACACTCTCATCGAACCGGGCCTGAACTCGGAATGACTGCGCCAGACTTCCATCGCATATCCAAAAGAAAGTTCTCCCAGGCCCATAATCTCTGTTGTGAGATTCACATCCTTAAACTCATCAAACACTTCGGCATTAAGTCCGGTAAGTGCAAGTTCAAACATGCCTTTGCTCATTCCGATCGTATTAACAGAACGGACCCGGAAAGCTGTACTTAAAGCCATCTTATCTCCGCGATAACTTAACCCAAAGGGAACCATATGCAAATTAAACGCGAAGTACCCCATAGACCCGGATCCGGAACCGAACCAGGCATCGGAAATCTCCATCACCCGCTGGGAATCGATCAACTGCCCGGTTGTAAAGTGCTCATTATACAGGGAGAGATTAATCAGCCCCCCACCGGCAGAGGTACTCAAACCTCCGAGAATTCCAATATTTAACCGGGTTCCTCTGCCAGATTCAGACATCATCAGGTTGGCCGGATTGATAAAATTTGCATGGTAGCCGGTCATATAGGCTCCTCCACCCCCTCCAAGTCCCATATTTGAAGCGGTAGTATGTATACCCTGAGCTCTTGACTCACCGGCTGATAGCAAAGAAGCTACTACCATCAAAGTAGTAATACAGCTGATTGTTAAAATTCGGTTCATAAGTTATCCCTGATATCAATTCACACGAATGGTTGTTTGAAAACTGGCTGAAACACTTACCTTTATAAAATCATTTGAACGAAGTTTCACCTCACCGGAAAGCTCATCTCTGCTGGTAGCCAATGAACCATCAAGCCTCAGATTCCGGGTCTGATAGAGATAATCAAGATCATCACCCGTAATACTTATTTCCGTCACACCGCTGCGGGCCTGACTCACAAACCGGGTATTCTGATCAACTTGTGCAGCATTCATATTAAAGTTTACAGGATCCAGGTCTACCCCTGCCGAGTTTTTGATCATATTTTCATTGGCATCCAGAAAATACAGCTGCATATCTGTCGCGAATGGCAATCCGTTATCATAAGATATATACAATGTCATTTTACTGAGTCGGAGATCGTCATCCTGTGAGGGCAGATCCGATAAATCTACGGAGAGGGTGTTTTCCAGGCTGGCCGGTTCACCCTCAGCAGTGGAAAGATTAATCGGGATGTCAATCCCCATATTTGTGTTGAATTCAATGGGATCAACAACAAAACCTTCTTCATTGTCGGGATTGACAATAACCTTGCCAACAAAACGGATCTCATTCGGCAGGTTACTCAAAAAGTCCTCGACATTGGTAGACTCGGAATCAAACTGAAGCACTCTGGTAAGTACCGCTCCTATTTGATTCGACTCCACCGGATCAATTTCGAATTTGATTAACTTACTTCGGTCCAGCTGGCCCATATTATCATGTAAATTATCAAACTCGTCATCCGGTTCGACTTCCATATCCGAGCCGGGCAATCCTGACAGATATACTTCCTCACCGTCTTTATTGGTCCCGAGAATAGCCGCAATGATCGTCCCCTTAACCCCCAGATTGGTATCGTAAAACAAATCAAAACTTGGATTAAACAGCTTGATTCCGGTAAAGTTATCAGACAAAGCGTCCAGATCTTCCATGTCGGTTACTTCAGCCTCATCCCCATGTATATTGAGAATGCCGGTACCATTATCATCGTTTAATAGCTCCACGCGCTTTTGTACTTTGCCAAACGCCGTTTTTATACCCAGATCCTGAATATCGACAGACGCAACAAACCGGTCGGTGGATCGAACGGTTCGAATGGTATCGGCACCTTCGGCAATACGTGTATTCTCGGTAATGGCCACAACATTATACACCACTTTGTTGTTGGATGCATAAATACGAACATTATCAAGTGCCTGCTCGATCACGGGCTGCTCCGCTGTATCCGAACTGCGTCGAATACGATCCTCACCGGAGAGTTCAAACCACAGTGAATCAGCGACACTATATTGTCCGGAACCATCACTATCGACCCGGATGTTCGGAAACGAGATAATCAGGGTGTCAATATCCATATCAATTTCATTGACAATATCACTGATCCGGAGCAAACCGGAAGAAACTTCAACATAATGATTGTCTGAAGTCAGCTGAAAATCCTCTTCTGCAATTTCCACATCTCCTCCGGTTGAAAAATCCTGCGGATCGAGTACGGATGAAGCGGAGCGCAACTGAACCGATCCGTCGAGATTTGTTACAATCAGGTCGGTTTCAAAAACCGTTTCCGGTGAGTCCGTACCGGGAGAAGAAGCCACGCCGCTGTAGGAAATATGATTGGATATCCCCACCCCTTCCAATGGAATTTCTTCCGTTACTGTACTCTGAGGTGGAATTTCCACATTATCGATCTCTCCGATATCAGTCCCCTCAGCAAAGAATCTGCCGGTATTTTTGGCAACAAATTCATTTTCATTAAAAAACCGCATATGGTCAATCATTAACGGAATATTGCTCTCGTTACGAAATTCGAGGATGAGTGATCCCTCTTCCACTTCAGCTTCTACAAAATCACCTTCCACCATTTTCGAATCCTCGAGAACGATATCACTCTGTTCATCAATATCGGAGCGCACTTCCTTGAATTTTAGAGCAGTAGTATTAGAGTTGATCAAAAAGAGGTGATTCTGGTCAACTGTCAGTGCCGTACCTCCGGATGTACCGATATCCAGTTCATAAGAAAGCTCTTTGGTCAATCGCTCACCGGTGAGATCGATCACCACGGTTGCCGTCTCACTCTGGTCAAGGCTGTTGGCACCGGGACTGGTTTCATTTTCAAATACCTGTTGTCCACTAAAATCATCCCCGTCAGAGTTCAAAATGGTAATGCGCGGCATCCCTGTTTGTGCAGCGTCAGTGATCGGGAGTTCGGTTTCATTGGTAATGCTGATAACGAGACTGAATTCTTCCCCGGCCTCAGGTTCGTCAGATACAATAGCATACACAAAATTGGGATTGGTGATAACGAGATCTTCAGAGGTCGGATCCAGTGATTGTGCACTGATGTTTGCTGTAGCATTCCTCACTTCCAGATTCTCATCCTCCGCGGTTACCTGGAGATCACCGGGATTGGCAGCCATATTCTGATCTTCCCAATTGATGGTAACTTCGATAGCAAGATCTATTTCCACTTCATCCCCGGCAGAGAAATCAATATTCCCAAACACGGTTTCGCCATGTGTGACATCAGAAAAAACAAGTTGGGAACCTACGGCATCTCCGGTGCCGCTGATATCGTCATAATTACTGAGAAGTGTTGCAGAGAGGTCGGATAAATCAAAACCAAGATTATTTACAAATGTAAACAGAATAGCTCCCTGTTCTATTTCAGCCCGCTGGAAATCCTGTGCATCCAGTTCAATCACAACGACGACAGGTTCAGCCGGGGCAGCAATCGGATCGCCAACACCAATTACAGGAGGTGAACCTGTAATCGTTTCGAAATCGGCTGAACCGGACCCTTCAAATTCCACTTCAAAAACACCGATTTCAGCTTCTTCTTCATCCAGCACTTCCGGTTCACTCTCAATAACTCCCACTTCGGAACTGAAAGATGACGAAAAATCATCGACATCGAGCAATCCGATTTCGGATTCCACATCAGTGGGATTTACATCGATATCCGGAACAATATTATCAAAATTACCAATGCCGAATTCAATTTCAGAGGAAAGGTAGATCATACCATCACTATCCGTCAGAAATATATCCGCAAAATCCTCACTGGTCGTATCTATTATCGCTCCATCCTCATCCCCCATAAGTTTATAGGTAATACTTTGAATAAGAGGAATATCAAAGGAGTGCTGAGTTTCAAAATCAGGACTTGACGGACGTTCGCAATAAAAAAGAAATAGCGAGCATAGTAAAACAATTTTTAATGAGGCTTGTTTCATCTGTTTAAATTTATTTGATTCACAAGGACAGGCAGATCACACATGGATTTCATCATGCGTTTCTATGTCCTGGATTTCGACCATGGATGTTGCATTGTGAGCTTTTGTAGACTTTATTACTGATTTATTATTGAATGGATAATTCTGATCATTCTTCTGGCAAGTATAACCGGGCCAGGAAAGCACCAAATACCAACTCCTGTTCATTAAACGCGGTAATCAACTTAAAGCGCCCCCTCACTGGTATAGTATTCTGGAAAAGGGGAGGATTCAGTTAAAAATAGTATTAATTCAAAAACTAATCTGAAAAATTATAACAATCTAACAACTACTGCAGAAAAAAGTGCGGAGAGAGAGGGATTCGAACCCTCGGTACCCGGTTAGGGCACACTCGCTTTCCAGGCGAGCCCGTTCGACCACTCCGGCATCTCTCCGTGGCGGCTGTATCAGTCACGATACAAGGGGTGCTAATATATGACAATTCCCATCCTCGGGCAACATGGAACAGCCGTCTTCAGCAGCCGGAATTTGTTTTACCATTCCCCAAAACCGTTATGCGCCCGGGCCCGTTCATCCACTTCTGATAACCATTAAAAATAACGGTCAACTGCCAAAGGTAAAACGATGTCTGGAAATCGATCGCACCGGCTGATCCTGGTGCCGAGCCGGATAGAACAGCCATTGATAAGCAGCATTAAGGGTAGCTTCCTTTAATCCGTATCCGATATCCGCAACAATTTCAAAAGTTCTTGTGGCCGGGTTATACATCCGGATTTCATCTATCGTTGCCTCTTCAACTTCTCCCTGTGCCGATACCACAAACAGGACATCAATCTGAATACGTACGGCATTCCTTCGGACCTCTGAAGGCATTACCGGTTCAACGATACGTCGGACATTCGGTGGACGATCGGGGTTTTCCACCAGTTCCGTTTCTCCTTCATTTTCAGAAAAGGGCTCCAAATCCTGGATTTCCGATGACATACCAAAAAGTTCAAGGTTAAATTCCGCATCGACGACTTCATCATCGGGTACAGTAATGAGTCTCGGTACTGTTGGGGCCAAGCGTTCCACAGCTGGTTGCCGGGAGGCTACAATCATTTCAGGAGTGAGCTGTTGTTCACCGGAAAACTGCAAAAACAGACGATGGTCATCATATACCTTTTCCGGCCAAAATCGAAACAAAAGAATAAAGAAACTTATAGAGCAAATAATTGCGATCTGAATCCGGATAAAATAGTGTCTGTATCGATTTTCAATGGAATTAAATCGTTTCACTGATACGCTTTGTGCTGTCATCCGGATGTTGTCCGGCCGTTGAGATTTTACCGAAATCCGGCTGTATGGAGTTAATGCTGCTCATGGGATTGAAGTGCGGCACGAATAAAACCGTTGTGCGCTTTCAGTTGCTTTTCCGCTTCCTTTCTACTCACTTTAACCAACCCCATAAGCAACGCAACCTTTACATTTCCACCGGCTGCTTCCAATAGGCGAGATGCTTCGTCGTAATCGGCATCGGTAAACAAACTGATGATACGTCTGGACCGCTCGACAAGTTTCTTGTTGGTAAGCATCAGATCCACCATCACATTCTCATAGACTTTGCCGAGCCGGATCATCGCACCGGTCGAGATCATATTGCAAACCATTTTCTGTGCTGTTGCACTTTTCAAGCGTGTGCTTCCCATGATCACTTCTGCACCGACGGGAATATCGATCATAATATCAGCCTCTTGTTCAAGCTTCACATGTTCCGCAGCCACGCAGCAGACCATGATTGTTCCGGCACCCCGCCGTTTGGCTTCCTTTAAAGTTCCCATGACGTAGGGTGTGCGGCCGCTGGCTGCCAGCCCGCATACTACGTCCTTCTTGTTAACGTCCAGGCCAGCGATATCTTTTTCCCCGTTTTCGGGCCGATCTTCAGAGCCTTCCCGGGCTACAAACATCGCTTTAGGGCCTCCGGCGATCAGCCCGATCACCTGTTCGGGCCTGGTTCCAAAAGTGGGTGGACATTCTGCCGCATCAAGAACCCCCAGCCGTCCGCTGGTCCCCGCACCGGTATAAATCAGTCTTCCGCCTTCGGCAATTGCACGATGCACATAGTCAACCGCCCTGGCAATCTGACGGGTACGGGTACCTACATATTCCGCAACTTTTTTATCCTGCTGATTCATCAACCGAACGATCTCTTCCGAATCGGCCAGGTCAATGTGCATGGTATCAGGGTTTCGCTGTTCCGTTTCCAGTTTTTTCAGCTGGTCGTATAGTGCACGCTTTTCAGACAAATTCGCCGCTCCAAGTTTATTGCCAATGTTTATAATCGAAATTTTTTATCCGTACAAGTTCCAGGCTTATCATATATGGAAGACAACGCGAGCGGATGGATCATGGCACATGCCGCTGCATGATATTCCCCCAGATCTCCCGGGGATGTTCACCCGTTTCAATCCAGTAGTCAAAAATGTGTTCGATCGCCTTGGACCGAAGCACATCACTGAGCATATAGTTCAGATCGACATACGGGTCGTCCGGTGTGACAATCAATCGGATGTCTGTACTGCGTATAGCTTCCAAAAGATCCCGGTCATCCAGGTTCGGCAGATATTCCAGTGGATTATTAAAATAGACACTGTCGTCGAAATAATCTCCCATGAACGGGCGAATCTGAAACCGGCCACCAATAGATATGGCTTTCCGGATAAGAGTCGGATGTTTCAGCAGCAGATTCAGAGCTTGATAACCACCCATATGAATGCCTGCCGCCATAATAAACACGTCTCCGGAAGTTTTCCTGATAAACGGGAGGACTTCGTCCACCACATATCGTTCATATTGCCGGTGTCTGCTGATCCGAATCTGCGGTTTCACATCGGTATTGAAAAAACTCTCATTATCAACGGATTCGACACAGTAAATCCGGTTATAACCGTTTTCAATCTGATATGAAAGAGCGTGTATTAAACCATTGGTCTCCCAGTCGGACATAGAGCCCGAGTCTCCGGGAAAGGCAAGGATGGGTGTTCCTTCTGTTCCATAAACAGTAATGAAGACCTTTTTCCCCAAACTTGGACTCTGCCAGCTGTGTCTCTTTGATTTCATAAAATTGTTTTGATATTAAGGAAGCGACTTATACGGACCCGGTATCTTGAAATTGAAAATGAATATACATCAAGTTCCATATCACAACAAAAATTGCATGGAACAGCAAACTATGACATCGGAATCAAATTTTAAATCCATCATTCCATAAAAAATGAATTGAGATAAATATTATAGTATATATTATTGAACTACAATCACATTCATGAGCAAATCCACCCTCGTCTACGGTTGTGGAATATATATCAGATATTGACCGGACACCTGGGTATGAATAATTTTTTTACAAGTTTATTTACATATACTATCTTGACTTACAACCATCATAACGCAAACCGGAAAATCTGATGAAGAATTCAAATACATTTTATTACATCACCTTACTGCTTCTTCTGATTCTTTTACAAAATTGCACCTCAGAGGAACACTCGGAAGCAGAATATTATTCTATAGATGATTTTAACACCATAGAAAAATTCAATTCCCATGTCCATCTCAGAGGAGATAATACCTCCTATATAGAGCAAGCGATAAGAGATAACTTTAAACTTTTATCTCTTGTCTCGTCATCCCCCGGTGCAACGCGTTCCATGTCTGTTGAAGAACAAGAGGAAGAGATCTTGCAAAAAATGGAAGTCTTTCCGGAAAACCTGTTTTATTCAACGACTATACTGGATCCGTACAGTTTCAATGAACCCGATTGGGAGGAGAAGACCATTGAGCATCTGCAACGGTCATTCGACAGGGGGACTGTTGCCGTGAAAATTCGAAAAAGTATCGGCATGGAGGTGCAGGATCCCGAAGGGAATTTTATCCGGGTTGATGACCCCAAATTTGATTCGATAATGGCGTTTATCGAGGAAAATGATAAGACATTGATCGGGCATATCGGCGAACCGATGAACGCCTGGCTGCCATTGGAAGAAATGACCACAGGTGGCGACAGGCAATACTATAGCGGAATGCCGCAATATCACATGTACCTGCATCCCGACCTACCGGGACATGAAGTCCATATTGAAGCCCGTGACAACATGCTTGCAAAGAATCCGAATCTGAGATTCGTCGGAGCTCACCTTGGCAGCCTCGAATATGATGTGGATGAGTTGGCGAAGCGACTGGACAGATTTCCAAACATGGCGGTGGATATGGCCGAACGGATCTGCCATCTGCAGCATCAGGCCGTTACCGACTGGCAAAAAGTCCATGACTTTTTTATCAAATACCAGGATCGGCTTATATATGCTACGGATGAATCCAGTTTCGGACCGAAACCACACTATGGAGCAGCGTTAACGGATCAGTCTTTGAGAACGGATGAACAAATCGCTGAAGCATCACGTGAAAACTGGCTCCGTCATTGGAAATTTTTTGTTTCCGATGAAAGAATGTCCGCTCCCAAAGTTGAAGAGGAGTTTAACGGGCTAAAATTACCGCGTGAAGTAATCGATAAAATTTATCTCACAAACGCCGAGAAATGGTTCCCGGGCATTTTGCAGTAACAGAAATCGTCCGTGACAGAAGTCCTGCGACATACAGGTGCAGGATGGTTTGATGGTGGGTGCCCTACTGACTTTATTCATCAAAACTCCTAAAACAGATGAAAAATAATCGCAGGGAATTTATAAAACGTACCGGGCTGGCCGGTGCAGGTATCTTCGTAGGTGGCTCACGTAATCCTGAAAACCGGGAACCCTTTCCGCAAACTCAACGCCAGCGAATTAATATGTCTGAGTATGCCGCTCCGAAACTGGAGACCGTCCGGGTAGGCATCATAGGCCTTGGCAACCGTGGATCAGGCACCACAAGGGCAATGGCACGTATAGAAGGGGTGGAAATCAAAGCCATGTGCGATATCATCCCTGAAAAAGTGAGTGCCGCCATCGCATCGATTCAGGACATTCCTCAACACAATCCGGATTCCTATTCAGGCAGTGAAGATGCCTGGAAAAGACTGTGTGAGCGGGGGGATATCGACCTGGTTTATATCGGAACTCCATGGAGACTCCATACGCCGATGGCCGTGTACGCGATGGAGCATGAAATACATGCGGCCGTCGACAGGCCCTGTGCCGTCACGATTGATGAATGCTGGCAGCTGGTGGAAACATCCGAACGCACCCGCCGGCATTGCTGGATGGCAACGCGATCCTGTCTTGACGGGATCAAAGCGGTTGCCTTAAATATGGTGAGGAAAGGATTATTCGGAGAGATCATTCACGCTGAAGGCGCCTATATTCACAACCTGAATACCGAGCGCTATAATTTCAGCAAGGATCAATACTATGATATGTGGCGGCTTAAAGAAAACGCCACCCGAAACGGCAATTTGTATCCGGAATCCGGTATTGATGCGGCCGCGCCGATGATGGATATCAACTATGGAGACAAAATGGAATTCATGGTATCGGTCTCCGGTAATGACTTTTCGATGAAGGAAAAGGCAAGGGAAATGGCAGCTGCTGATCCGTTTTTTGAGCCGTATGTTGATAAAAATTATCGTGGAAATATGAATGTCAGCATCATCCGGACCGCCAGGGGCCGCAGCATCATGATCCAGCATGATGTAAGCACGCCCCGTCCGAGGCCCGGGAGCCACCTGATCAGCGGAACCAAAGGCCTTTTCCGGCACTCCCCGAATCCTGCGATTGCATTCGGCCATGAAGGCTGGTTACCGGAAGAGGAGT
This sequence comes from Balneolales bacterium, assembly GCA_040905705.1. Taxonomy (GTDB): domain Bacteria; phylum Bacteroidota; class Rhodothermia; order Balneolales; family Natronogracilivirgulaceae; genus JBBDQZ01. The sequence continues at coordinate 39,632 of JBBDQZ010000038.1, read as the reverse complement.
TTCAATCGCTGGTAGAGGAATATACACCGGAAATCAGTAAACGGTTCAGTGAAATGGTCAGACAGGCCGGCGGGGAGCGATACTCAGGATATTCCAGCGTTCGTCCCATGGATTGGCGATTGATCGACTGCCTGCGCAACGGGCTCCCCCTGGATATGAATGTGTACGATGCCGCCCTGTGGAGTGCTCTCGGACCCTTGAGTGAATGGTCGGTAGCCAATCGTTCCCACCCGGTTCAGGTACCTGATTTTACAGCCGGTGCCTGGCAGACCAGCAAACGAAGACAGGATATAGAACTTGAGTACGGAGGAACAACAAAATTACTCCGGTATGGATAAATACCATATTAAATTTTCAATTAAAATATACTTGTCAATACCATGAAAAATAATCGCAGGGAATTTATAAAACGTACCGGACTGGCCGGTGCAGGTATCTTCGTAGGTGGCTCGCGTAATCCTGAAATCAGGGAACCCTTTCCGCAAACTCAACGCCAGAGATTTAATATGTCCGGTTATGCCGCTCCAAAACTGGAAACGGTTCGCGTAGGTATTATCGGAATCGGCAGCCGGGGATCGTCTATGGTAAGGGCTTTTACCCGTATAGAGGGGGTCGAGGTTAAAGCCATATGTGATTTAGAACCGGACAGAGTGAGCGAAGCTATTGAATCGATAAGTGATCGCCCCGGACATAACCCTGAGACCTATTCAGGTACAGAAGATGCATGGAAGCAGCTGTGTGAACAAAACGATATTGATCTGGTGTATATTTGCACCCCCTGGCATTTACATACCCGGATGGCTGTGTACGCAATGGAACATGAAAAGCACGCCGCATCGGAAAGGCCTATTGCTGTTACAATGGATGAATGCTGGCAACTGGTGGAAACATCGGAACGGACACGTCAACATTGCATCAATATGACACAATCCAGCCATCACGGCATGAGTGCGGTTGCCTTGAATATGGTAAGAGATGGTTATTTCGGCGAAGTTATCCATGGAGAGGGCTGCTATATTCATGAACTTAACAATGACTACTATTTATTTTCCAAAACGCAGTTTCATAACATGTGGCGTTTAAAAGAAAACACCAGAAACGGCAATTTATATCCGGATTCCGGTTCAGATACGGTATCCCAGATCATGGATATCAATTGTGGAGATAAAATGGATTACCTGGTGTCTGTATCCAGTGATGATTTTTCGATGGGAAAGAAAGTGAAAGAGCTTGCGGAAACAGATCCGTTTTTTGAGCCTTATGCCCGGAAAAACTATGGCGGCAATATAAATATCACGGTCATCCGAACAGTCAGGGGGCGTACCATCATGCTTCAGCATGATGTAAGTTCACCACGTCCGAGGCCTCAAAATCTTGATCTGGTGAGCGGGTCCGAAGGTATTTTTATGTATCATAATCAATCGCCTGCAATTGCCACCAGCCATCGAGGCTGGGTTGTCGAGGATGAATTTCAGGAACTGGTGGATGAATACACCCCTGAGATGATGAAAAGATTTGATGAATTATCCCGTCAGCAACCGGGTCCCAGTGCACGGATACGCCCCATGGACTGGCGTCTGATCGATTGTCTTCGCAACGGATTGCCTCTGGAAATGTCCGTATATGATTCGGTCCTTTATAGTTCTCTCGGACCATTAACCGAATGGTCGGTAGCCAATCGTTCCCACCCGGTTCAGGTACCTGATTTTACAGCCGGCTCATGGCAAACCAACAAGCGGGGAATGGACGTCGAACTTCAAAACGGAGGAGGTACAACAAGGTTGATATAAGTTAAGTACCATGAAACTTCTGTGACCGAAGTCTCTCGGTCACAGAAGCGCACGGGTCAACTTATCACTTCAATCTGTCACTGGTATCCAGAATTCTCATGTATTAACGGCCGGATGGTGTCGTTTGATAGCCGTTTGGGAATACTATATCGTCAGGCTAAAAACTGATACCGACCAGCATGTGAATATTTTCAGCATCGATATTCGCGATCAAACTTGAAGAAAGGCCAATTGAAAGGTTTTCAGTGATGATAAGTTCCTTGGATCCCGTGATCCCAAGATTAACAATACCCACACCCGTCGTTCCGTAGGCGGCAGACTCAAAAGGTGAAAATCCAAGAAAAAACTCGACCGGATCCGCATCGTATCCTAATTCAACATACATGGAATAATCTTCGTCATTATGAACGAACATTCCGGCAAAAACCGATACCGGCAATTCGTCGGTACCAGCATAACCCAGACCCAGTTCGATAGTGTGGGCATCGCTGTCTAACCAGGTCTCCGCCGCTTCGGTCATGCCGGTGTGATGAATTGGAAAGGTGTAGTCCGTTGCATAGACGGAAAAACTGCCGGCATCCGAATTAAAAGTGTAAGAAACCCAAAGATCCACTTCTGAGCCGGCCGGATCACCATTTGTGGCGTACGCACCCCATAAACCAACTTCCAGCCCCCCCATGGCATAACTCATTGCCGGTTGAATACTTGGTGAATTTCCAAAATCGGTACCTCTCCATATATAACGGCTGTTGAGATCGAGATCTATACTGAATTGAGCTGCCGCCGGAATGGTATGCATGAACCCTGCGACCACAACTAAAAAAAACACTTTATGAAATTTTGATATTGTCATTGGTTTCCTCAGGCTTCTATGAGTTGTATGGGTGTCAATGAATAAAGCAAGCCGAAGCACCGCTACCCCAAACTGTGGTGTTCCGCTTTCATCAGTGGATGGACCTGTACTTAGTATTCGATCACATGTTTTAATCAACCGAATTAATATCAAAAAAATATTGTCATTTTTCAAAAAAAATATTAATTAATAATGATTTTATTATATTTTATATAAATAAATAATAAAATTTATTGTTTTATAAATAATAAATAACATACACAACCTGTCAGAAGGAGTGATGATATTTTGACAACCTGTTTTTAAATCGCAAGCATAAAAATGCCGGCTGCACAAACAAGTTGTTACCACTCTTACTGCGCTTAAAGCCGGGCCGGGGTTAGGGATTGATATCGACCCTTATTATATTCATCAGCATACAGAAATGTAAACCATTGAATTGGTGATACTGTAGCTATATTGTTAACGATCGGCTCAACATTAAAACTTCTCAAGGTATGGAGTATTTTGCACCGTTCGTTGTTAACCATGTATGGTGCTGGACATTCAAGTATTTACAACCATTCAAAACTGTAACATGTCTAAAAAACTAACTATTTATGATGTGGCCCGAAGGGCCAATGTTGCCATTTCCACTGTTTCCCGAGTATTAAACGATTCACCATATGTATCCAAAGCAACCAAGGACCGGGTACAGGAAGCCATCAGGGATCTTGATTTTCGCCCACAGGTAAATGCCAGAAAACTGGCCCGTCGTGAAGCACAGATCATTGCTGTAGCCATTCCAACGTTCACAACCCCGTTTTTCAACGAGGTGCTTAAAGGGGTTAAAGATCAGCTAAAAAATACCGATCTCGATTTCATCATCTACAATACCGGCTCTGAAAACGCGGAAGAGACTTTTAAAAAATTTCTCGACCGGGGCATCCCCGATGCTCTGCTCATCTTCTCTATCACTATTGATGATGAGATCGATAAACGACTTAAAAATGCCCAGATCCCAGTAGTCCTTGTAGGTTCAATGCATGAGGATTACAACTATATATACTGGAATAATTATCATGGCGGATATATCGCCGGTGAACATCTGATCAAACAGGGATATAAAAAAATAGGTATGGTGCGTTCACACAGTAAATCCCTGGTCGCCGATTCCAGGGAAAAAGGATTCCGTGACGTGCTCAACAAATTCAGGCTTGTGCTGGACGAAAACTTTTTAGTGACCGGAATCACCCGAAAACATTCCGGCTACAGTGAAGAGGCCGGATACGAATCGGTTCAGATTATGCAGGAGCGCGGAGGGCTCCCGGAAGCCATCTTTTGTACCAACGATGCCCAGGCTATCGGCGTTATGCACGCACTCAGAGAGCTGGGACACAGGGTCCCGGAAGACGTAGCCGTCATGGGCTATGACAATATTAAAACCGCCCGCTATCTGGGCTTGACAACCATCGATCAGGACATGTACAATGTGGGAATCATGGCTACCGACCGGCTGACCGACATGATCAAAAACAAAGACTTGTCGGTAATCCGGAAAGTCATCGAGCCCACACTTGTGGTCAGAAATTCTACCAAACGCTCGTGAAAAATTCCGATGAAGTTTCCGAATTGTTAAACAACTGTATCCGGGAGACCTCCGTCCCAGGGAGAGCCGTCAGTTACCGCGGGAAAGTGCGTGATATATATCACCTCACCGACAACATCATGGCTATTGTGGTGACCGATCGTGTTTCTGCGTTTGATCATGTGTTCGCAGAGCCGATACCGTTTAAGGGCCAGTTACTCAACCGGATGGCCTGGTATGGGTTCCGGCAAATTGAATCCATCTGCAAGCATCATATTATCGAGGTCCCCCATCCCAACGTTACGATCGCACAAAAGTGCCGGTCTTTACCGGTCGAAGTGGTTATTCGCGGGTATCTTTCCGGTCATGCCTGGCGGGTTTATCAGGGAGGAAGCCGGGAACTGTGTGGACAAAAACTGCCGGATGGACTCGTTCAGCATCAGGCGTTTGAGCAACCGATCATCACTCCCACGACCAAAGCCCAATACGGACATGATGAGGATATCTCCGAAGCAGAGATTATCCAACGTGAATTGGTCCCTCGTGAACTTTGGGAACAGGTCCGTGAAACAGCGTTTTTGCTGTTTCAGCAGGGTTCAATGGTGGCCCGTAAACAGGGATTATTGCTTGTGGATACCAAATATGAATTCGGACTTTACCAAAATGAGCTGGTGCTGATCGATGAAGTGCATACTACCGACTCCTCCCGTTATTTTTATGCCGACGGGTATGAAGAACGGATTCATAAAGGAGCCCCTCAGAAGCAACTATCCAAAGAATTTCTACGTGAATGGCTGATCAAAAAAGGGTTCGTCGGAAAACTGGATAAAAACCTGCCTTCGCTTCCCGACGAACTGCGTATTTCGGTCTACCAAAGGTATCGTGAGCTGTATGAAACACTTACAGGTGAGACGTTTGAGCCGGTCTCCGTAAGCGGCTTCAACGAGTGGCTGGGCGATCTTCTGTATTCCCTGCAGCGATAACTGAAGGCCGGATACTTAATGAACTTCATCAGGGCACATTCAGGAACTTGTGCGTTTGCAGGCTGATCCTCCACTCGGGATGGCCTTTCACGTATTGGACAATCAACGGAATCGACCCGGGTGTATCCCATTCCGGTTGAAGCAGTTTCCTGGTTTCGTTCCGGCATTTTCCGGCATTTTTCTCCGCCCAATGCAAATCTTTTTTTGTCAGGACAACTACTTTCAATTCATCCGCCAATGGAAAAATTTCTTCTAATGGCTCTTTGAACCGTTTCGGCGAGAGTGTGACCCAGTCCACTTCTCCCTGTAATGGTGAGGACCCGCTCGTTTCAAGGTGAATTTGCAAACCGGCCTCATGCAATCCTGCTGTAAGCGGCCTCAAATCGTGCAACAACGGTTCACCCCCCGTAAGAACAACAAACCCGGCGCCGGAGTCTTTTGCAGCCCGGACCAGTGCCGTAGCCGGGATGACGGGGTGTTCCGAAGCCTCCCAGCTCTCTTTAACATCACACCACCAGCAACCAACATCACATCCTGCCAGCCGGATAAAATAAGCGGCCTGGCCGGTGTGCACGCCTTCCCCCTGGATAGTATAAAAATGCTCCATCACCGGATACGCTGTTTTCGTCCAGTGCCGGTTAACCGGTACTTCTTGTTTTTTTCGGCCGGTATCCGGTAAAGAATCGATGGCCGTGCTGTTGGTTTTCATCTGTTTAAGATGTAATAATTAATAATGACAGGTGGAGCATCCATGGTTTAATCATCCGACTGTGTGCCACGGTAAATGCCCGGTCATGTATAATTTATGTATTTAAAATTTTGGGATCATACGGACACATAACGTCATGGTTCCCAATAATGCCGGCCCAAGTTCACTCGGCCCCGGTCATCAAACGTAACGCCTTCCGAACGCAGTAATTGCTCCATCAAGTCCCCGCCGAACCATATTTTTCCGGTCAGTTCCCCGGTACGGTTGACCACACGATGGCACGGTAACAGTTCTATTCTGGCCGGTTCCTTTGATGTTTCCATCGGTATTTCCGAGGTTGTTCGATTTTCCGAGGTTGTCATATTAACATTGACGGCCTTGTTTTTACCCGTCTTCTTTCGTTGAACTTGCCGGCCCTCCGCCGCATTAGCTGAGACTGTATTGTTCAGTGCCCAACCCACCAGCCTGGCACTCCCTCCGGTCCCGAGATGTCGTGCGATAGCCCCATAGGTCGTTACTTTCCCCTTCGGAATTCGTGCCACCACTTCATATACCCGCTGGTAAAAATCTTTTTCCACTTTCAGCCCGGATTGTCAAATTTTTCTTCCAGCAATGAGTCAAACGCATCATTTCTGCCTTCCATGTTGCGGGCAAGCCTGAGCGTAACGCGGCCCAGTTCACGATAAATACGATCCCACTCCGGAGACTTTTTCAGAATATTCAGATGTTGTTCAATGGTACCCACATCGCCTCGCACTACAGGGCCGGTCAACACGTCTGCCGCCGGGTGGTGAAACAGCCCCTCGATCGTCTGTGTAACAATCGGCCCGAATAGTTCCCCGGAACGCACTTCTACCTCATTATCCCTAAGAACCTGCTGGGATGCGGCAAACAGGGGTACGATATAATTGCAGACAAAAACAGCTGCCAGATGAATCGCTATTTTCTGTTGAATATTCACGATCAGGGGCCGTGCATCCATCGCGCGGACGACCTGTTTCAGATTCTTGCACAACGCTTCATCACCCTGAATGGCCACGAAACAATGATCGAAGGCCGATTCCAGGTTGTGTTGTGTAAATGTTTGAACCGGATGAAACGATGCAAGCGGGGAATCCGCTGTGCCCAGTGGCTGCAACACTTCAGCCGGAAGAGCCCCCGAAGTATGTATCCATGCTCTGCTGTTGTCGGCAGGTAACCGCTCGGCAAGCTTTCGGGCAAAATCCGGCAGGATATCGTCCGGAAGGCATAAAAAGACCAGGTCTCCCAAATCGTCAAGCTGTTTTGGAAACGTACCAATGAGGGGAGTACCGGCTTGATCTGCCAGTTTTTCACAGCTGGAAAGTGTCCTGTTAAAAAGACTCCTGACCACATAACCCTTTTTATGAAGGCGAAGAGCCAGGGCTGATCCCAGCCGGCCGGTACCGATAATGCTGAACCCGCGGGGATATTTTTCTATGCTTGATTCGGTTGACATGATGGTATCGGATTATTCTTGCTTAAGCGCCACGGCAATCCAGTGATCGCGAAATGCAAATGATGCAACTGTTACCGGGCCAGAGCCCGGATCAGCCCGGAACAGATGTTCATCCACCCTTTTCAGCCTAATCCTGCTCATAGCATGACGCAAACCTGTGCCCAGATACTTCAGTGCCGCCTCCTTGATCGTCCAAATACGAATACTGCTGAGTTCTTCGGGCAGGTCCCGGTGTTCATCGGGATGACTGATCCGTTCACGCAACCGGGGATGCAGCGGGCGGCCGCACGGTTCCACATCGATCCCGGTTTCGCCTTTTGTATGAAGCGCACACACCAGCAAACTTGTACAGTGTGAAATACTGATCCCCACATAATGGCCGTTGAGCAGTCCGTAAGGTTTTCCGGATTTCTGCTTTTTCAACTGGAAATACCGCGGGTCAACTCCCCTCCTGGTAAGCAACTTCTCCATGACCACATTCACGACAGCGCGGGATTGCAGGCCGGGAGCTCCGGACTCTCCCCTTGCATTCGCTGAAACCAAAACCGGCACCTGGTCGGCCGCCATCAAAAAACATCCTTCCGGAAACGGCACCGGTGCATGTTCATTTATATACCATTCCAAAATAACGCCTCAACGTTAAAATTAACACGGAATCAACGAGTATCAACTAATCGAATAACATCGAATGAACGTCCGGAAATGCAAGCAATTCATTCTGATCGGAATATACAAATACTGCATGAGGGAAACGAGGGCATGAAGGCAAGGAGATACACGGCACGGAACACGGCCGGGTATCATGCGGGAAATTTGCGGCCCAATAAACAGGTATGATTTTCTCCCGTTTTTTTGTCACCAATTCCGTAGTTTAGGGGGCTGTAACTTCCTCTTACGTCACACAATATATTCCATACAAAGATCCTGCTGAAACTTTTTTGACCAAGCCCATGAAAGATACCGAACTAAGCCTGACGGAACAGGCGCGTTTTCGCCGTGAAAAACTGGAAGAGATCCGAAAAATGGGTATTGATCCTTATCCTCACGATTTTGAAACGGATCATCATGCCAAAGAGCTCCGGGAACATCCGGAGCTAATGGACGGGGAAGAGCCGGAGCGCAAACGGGTACGCGTGGCCGGACGAATTATGACCCGCCGAATCATGGGCAAAGCGTCTTTTTTCAATCTGCAGGATCATTCCGGGGCGATTCAGGTCTATATCCGGAGGGATGATGTCGGTGTCGAGACCTATAACACCCTCTTCAAAAAGCTGATTGATTTGGGGGATATCGTCGGAGTGAGTGGTTTTATGTTCAAGACACAGACCGGCGAGACCACCATCCATGCCGAGTCATTTATCCTGCTCTCCAAGACCCTGCAGCCGATTCCTGTCTCCAAGGAAGTCGAGGAAGACGGTAAAAAGATCACCTACGACGCCTTTGCCGACAGAGAACTGCGTTACCGCCAGCGTTATCTGGATCTGATCGTTAATCCGGAGGTGCGGGAGGTATTTATCCAGCGCACAAAAATGGTTCAGGCTCTGCGTAATTACATGCAGAACATGGGATATCTGGAAGTGGAAACCCCCATTCTTCAACCGGTGTACGGAGGAGCGGCTGCCCGCCCGTTCGAGACGCATCACAATGCGTTGGATATGAAGCTGTTTCTTCGTATCGCCAATGAGCTTTACCTGAAGCGGCTCATCATCGGCGGCTACGAAGGGGTCTTCGAATTCGGAAAGGATTTCCGGAACGAAGGCATGAGCCGTTTTCACAACCCGGAATTCACCCAGGTCGAGCTCTATGTCGCCTACAAGGATTACGCATGGATGATGCGGTTTGTCGAAGCCATGCTCGAGCAGGTGGTCAAAACATTGCACGGTACCACGAAAGTCACCGTGGGTAAACAGGAAATTGATTTTAAATCGCCCTGGCCGAGAATCCCCATGCTCGAGGCCATCCAACAGGAAACCGGGGCAGATCTGTCCGGAATGAGCGAGGAAGAGATCCGCCGGGCGGCGCAGGATCTGGGGGTATCGGTGGAGGCATCCATGGGCAAAGGTAAACTGATTGACGAAATTTTTGGAGAAAAAGTTGAGCATAAACTGGTTCAGCCGACGTTTATCACCGACTACCCGGTTGAAATGAGCCCGCTTGCCAAAAAACACCGTACCAAAGAGGGGCTGGTCGAGCGATTCGAACTGATCTGCAACGGCAAGGAACTCTGCAACGCGTTTACCGAACTGAACGATCCGGTAGATCAACGACAGCGGCTGGAGGAGCAGGCGCAGCTGCGTTCGGAGGGCGACGAAGAGGCGATGGTGGTGGATGAAGATTTTCTGAGAGCCCTGGAATACGGAATGCCGCCGACAGCCGGGCTCGGCATCGGTATCGACCGGCTCGCGATGATCCTGACCAATCAGCAATCCATCCGGGATGTGCTCCTCTTTCCGCATATGCGGCCGGAGTAATCGTTACTGTCAAAGGCAAACGGACACATGCCTTTGACGACACCATGCGGATGCGGGGGTGAAGGCTGTCCGCATTCCGGCAAACAGAGCAACATATTGTCCGGCCGGCACACCTTCCGGCCATTTATAAAACGGTAATATTGAATGAACTTCAAGTGGTTTCTGGCATACCGGTACTTTCGCGGAAGAACGAAGGGCAGTTCGTTCCTGTCGTTTATAAAGATCATGGCCGTCACCGGCGTGGCGATTGGTGCCGCCGGACTCCTCATCGCTCTTGCTATCGTTCACGGATTCAAATCGGTGATTCAGGAAAAAGTCCTCGGTTACGGTGCGCATATTACGGTGATGACATTCAGCGATGAGCCGCTTTACCGGAGCGACACCCTTGCCGCTTATCTGAATCAACTTCCGGGGGTGGAAGCCAGCCAGCCGGTTATCCATTCCCAGGGCATGGTTCAGACCCGTGATTTTGTGGAAGGGAGTTTCATCAAAGGCGTGGATCCCGAAGGAGATCTGTCTGACATCCGGCAATACGTCCAGGACGGGACGTACGATCTCGGTAACAATGAAGAGGGCCTGCCCGGCGCAGTGATCGGAGCACGGCTGGCACGAAATCTGAATGCCTCGATCGGAAGTGTCCTGACGGCCTATGCAATACAAGGCATGCCTTCCCCGCTGAATTTACCACAAATACAACAGTTTTACGTCTCCGGGATCTATCATACCGGGATCGACCAGTTCGATGACGTGCTGATGCTGATTGACCGCCAATACGCACGGGAACTGTTCAATATATCCGAACCCAGGGCTACCCGTGTGGAAGTGCGGGTAGCGAGCCTGGCCGATATTGACGAGATCAACGCCGGACTCTCCGTGCAGCTGCCTTTTCCTTACTTCACGGAAACCATCTACCAGCGCTACCGCAGCATATTTGCATGGATCAATCTTCAGGAGCAAACCATTCCGTTCGTGATCGCGGTGATGATCATGGTGGCGGCATTCAATCTCATCGGCACCGTGCTGATCATGGTGCTGGAGCGAACGCGGGATATCGGTATTCTGAAGACCATGGGTGCCGACGATAAAAGTGTACGATCGATCTTTCTGATTGAGGGCTTGATCGTGGGAGTTACGGGGTTGCTGATTGGCATTCTGCTCTCGCTGGCTTTTTACTTTGTCCAGGATACCTGGCAGATTATACCGCTGCCCGAAGAGAGTTATTATATGAGTTCGGCGCCGGTCGAACCCCGGTGGATTGATTACATAATCGTCAGTGCAGCGACGCTGGTGCTTTGTACCCTGGCCTCATGGCTCCCGGCCAGGGTGGCGGCCCGGCTCAATCCGTTGTCGGTAATTACGTACGGGAGATAGCCTGGCCGCCTTCCGGGAATAAGGTGCGGGTGCTATTTCGTGAATGTCATTTCACAAACAGCATTTGCCGGGTTTCGGTGAAACCGGCGGCTTGTGATCCGGAACCTTCTCCTTGCATGCCGGATGGCCCGGCCTGCAACCGGTATATATACACGCCGCTGGAAAGCCGGCTTGCATCAAAGGTCACATCATACCTCCCGGACGGACGGGTTTCATTCACCAGAGTGGCTACCCGCCGGCCAAGCAGATCGAATACCTCCAGGCGCACCTCGCCGGCCTCAGGCAGATCATAACGGATCACCGTGGCCGGGTTGAAGGGGTTCGGGTAATTCTGATGAAGGGCGAAACGTCCGGGCACCGAGGCGTCCTCATCGACGCTGGTAGCCTCTCCGGTCGTAAAATTCCAGGTCTGGCTCCACGCTCCAAATCCGCTGTCCTTGCTTCCGCGGATCCGCCAGAAGTAGCGGGTATACGCCTCCAGGCCTTCATTGATAGCCAGTTCATTTTCCCCGTGGTTCGCCAGGTCGATCACCGGCGAGGCAAACAACGAGTCTCCGGCCACCTGTACGTGATAATCCGGGTCATAACCCCGGCTGTCCCAGGACAGGCTCACCACCGGATCCACTCCTTCCCCCTCGTTATCCGGGTTGGTTAATGTGACGATTTCATTGGCCAGGAACAGACTGGTCGAGGTTCCAGGTTCGGCCGCCAAGACATTGCCCGCAATATAAATGGGCTCAGGACGGTTCGATTCGGTTCCGTCACCCAAACGGCCATGAGCGGCGAAACCCATACCCCACAAACTCTGATCCTGTCGCAGGAACAGGGCATGCAGACTGCTGATCCTGACCGAGATCACGCTGTCGGTAATCTGCTTTGGCTGCGGTTGATTGACAAACGAGGCATGATGTTCAGCCATAGGATCACCATCCCCGCCCATGGCCCAAAGGGTATTGTCAGCTTTGACAAACAGGCTTTGGACATAGCCGGCGCCAGCCGAGATCACCTCATCGGCGATATGTACGGGCTCGAAATGGTTGCCCAGGGATTCATCGCCCAGCTCACCATGCTCATTGCGGCCCAGCCCCCACAGGCTGCCGTCAGCCTTGATGAACAGATTGTGAAAGGCTCCTGCATCGGCATCGATCACCCCGTCGGCAAGGTGCACAGGTGTATTGATCGAACCCGAAATACCCAACTGTCCGTAATTACTGCGGCCCATAGCCCACAGGCTGCTGTCGGCTTTCAAAAACAGGCTGTGCACGCCCCCGGCCCAGGCCTTTAAGACATCGTCGGCAATATGCACCGGTGTGCTTCGGCTGGAATCGGTGCCGTCGCCCAGCTGGCCATATTTATTGCGGCCCATGCCCCACAGCGTGTTATCATCCCTGATATACAGACTTTCGTAAGTTCCGGCCGACACGGCGCGTACCCCGTCGGCGATATGCACCGGAGTGCTTCGGCTGGAATCGGTGCCGTCGCCCAGCTGGCCATATTCATTGCCGCCCATGCCCCAAAGGCTCCCGTCGGCCTTGACGAACATAGTGTGTACTGGGCCGCCGGACATGGTGACAACGCTGTCGGCTATATGAACCGGCGTGTCGTTAAACAACACGGCAGGATTGTCAGTAGTGCCTTCCCCCAGCTGGCCAATGGAATTGTTTCCCATACCGAACAGTGACCAGGATTGGATGGTGTCGGATGATGCAACGGCGCTGCCAATGGGGTAAAAAGCGGCGCTTTGCTGTCCATAGCCCTGGACGGCCCGGCCCAAAAATAAGCCGGTTGCCAGCAAGAATACAACTATGTGAGTTCGTATAATAGTTTTCATGATCGCTCTCCGGTTGGTACGGCTTTCCTGTTTACGTCAGTTGGTTGTGACTGATTGTTTCAGTACTACAGTTCTTGCCGAATCATTGACAGGCTATCGAAAAGTGAAAGCGGCTTCAATGGCTGGAAAATGTCCCGATTTACGACCGGCACCATGGCAGTGTTAGAAGCCGGCCATTTGGTATAATAATATCTTGCAAATGACTTTCTATAAAAAGCTTAGTAATTACAAGTTTAAATGGCAAGTAAAAGTTTATTGATTTATGTTGAATTCGCAGATATAGCGAGTCCATAGGCCGTTCGCCCATATACAATGCTGTGCCCATTTATCCACAGATCCGGACAGCTCTCTGCACTTAAATGATCCTGATAATTATTCAATAATCTCTGGATTTAGTGTTAATTTACACACGATAATGCCGGTGCTTAGTGTTCCATTATTATCCCCGGCATGGTACTTGATTCGTACCTTTAATGTTATCGAATGAACGGTTTGGATCATGCTTTCCAAAGAATTGTTTCGAAAAATCAGGCATATTGAAATTCGCACCAAAGGCCTCGTGAGGGAAATTTTCGGTGGGGAGTATCATTCTGTGTTCAAAGGAAGAGGAATGACTTTTTCGGAGGTACGTCCCTATCAGTTCGGGGATGATGTGCGGCAAATCGACTGGAACGTGACGGCCCGGAACGGAGAACCTTATATCAAAATATTTGAGGAAGAGCGTGAGCAAACCCTCATGCTTTGCGTCGATATTTCGTCCAGTGGAAAGTTCGGAAGCGGTACACAGCGCAAGCTGGACCTGGTCACCGAACTTTCAGCGGTACTCGCTTTCAGTGCCATCAAAAACAACGATAAAGTGGGGCTTCTGCTATTCACCGACCGGATTGAAAAAGTGGTTATCCCGCGCAAAGGCCGGGCGCATGTGCTGAGGCTGATCCAGGAGTTGCTCACCACCGAGCCCGATGGCAAAGGAACCGATATCGGAAATGCCGTGGCCTATCTCAGCAAGATCCTCCGGCGACGGTCTATTTTCATCCTGATCAGCGATTTCCAATCGGACGGATTTGAGAAACCATTGCGCATTGCCAATCGCAAACACGATTTTGTAAGTATTGTCATCGACGACCCACTGGAACGCGAGCTCCCTGACCTGGGGCTGGTTCCGCTGCGAGACGCCGAATCAGGGCGGCTTCGCGTCATCGATACCTCCAGCCGGCCGGTACGCGAGCAATACCGGCAACGGCGACGCCTCCGGACGGAGCGGCTCAGCCGGCTATTGCTGAACCATCGCATTGATGCCATCACGTTGCAAACCAATGAATCTTATATTGATCCGCTGATGACGTTTTTCAAACGACGAGCCAACCGCTACTGAGTATACCTGATGGAAATCCACTACAGAGGGGCCTGCAAAACCCACGCGCCAGTATGCTTAAACAGGCCTCCCGGAAATGCCGGGGGACAGGCAATCGTTATGTTTATCGTCACCGCCACAGCTCTGCTGTTATCCGTCCTCCCCGAAAATACAAACGCACAACAAGCTGCCCCGTCTATCGATCGCGATACCATCCGTACCGGTGATACTTTCCAATTCCATGTACACATCACCGGTGTGGAAACTTTTGATGATATGATCTACCCCGACAGTGCCGATTTCGGTACTGATTTTGTTATTCGCAATATGACGGTGGAACCCGGCCCGGACGGAGATCAACTCACTTATTTGCTCCAGTTTTTTGGCATCGATAACCGCTCTGTTCCCGAGCTCCATGCCGGGCTGATCGATGGTACCGACACTCTATTTCTTGTTATCCCTGAAACCCCTTTTATCTACGAGGAACGCGTGGATGAAGAGGAGGCGGAACTTCGGCCCCTCAAACCCATTTTTCCATTCTTCCGCAACTGGTGGCCCATTATTCTGGGTATAGCCATCCTGGCAGCACTCATCGGGTACCTGATTTACCGCTACCGCGACCGCCTGTTTACAAGGCCCGCCCCGGTGCAGGCGCCCAAAGAAAAACCCTTGCCGTTTCAAAGCCCTCTGAAAGCACTTCTCAAAGAACTGGCCCGTATTGAGCACGCTCACCCCCGGCCCGAGCAAAATGCCAAACTTTTTCATACCGAACTGGGCGATGCCATCCGCACCTATTTCGAGCATACACACAATGTTCCCGCCCTGGAATCCACCACGTTTGAACTGCTGCAAATACTGGAATCCCGGCGATTTGACGATGAGGTGATACGGCTGGCCGGAACGCTTCTTCAGCAGGCCGATCTGGTAAAATTTGCCAAATACAAGGCCAATGAATCTGATTGCCGCGACGTTATAAAGCACGCCCATATTTTTGCCGAACGAATCGCTATCATTGACCGGCCGAAATTAGAGGCGCTTCGCTCCCGGCATAAAATGCAACAAAAAGAGAAAATATCCGAAGAGCTCCGATATGATCTGGGATAATCCGGCCTGGTTTCTGGCGCTGCTGCTCATCCCGTTAATACTGTGGGTGCAATACCGGTACTACCGGCGGCGCCAGGTCGCTTACATAACGTTTTCCGACACGTCCGACCTGGATGCACTGCCGGGAAACTGGCGTGAATATGGGGTTTTTGCCGGTTTCTTTCTTCAACTGATCGCTGTGTCGCTGATCATACTGGCACTGGCCCGCCCGCAAAACGAACAGGTTTACACCGAGCGAACGGTAGAAGGCATCGACATTATGCTGGTCATCGACGTTTCGTCGTCGATGCTGGCCGAAGATATGCAGCCCAACCGGCTGCTGGCCGTCAAGGAGGTCGCTTCCCAATTCATCGAACAACGAAGATCGGACCGGATCGGGCTGGTGATCTTTGCCCGCGAGAGTTTTACACTGGTACCACCTACACTGGACCATGATTTGCTGCAAAATCAATTCGAACATATCGACCTGGGTATGGTTCGGGACGGAACCGCCATCGGCATGGGTCTGGCTACGGCAGTCAACCGGCTGCGGAACAGCGATGCCGAAAGCCGGGTCATCATTTTGTTAACCGACGGAGAGAACAATGCCGGAGAGATTGACCCCCTCACTGCCGGAGAACTGGCCGCTACCTTCGGGCTCCGGCTCTATACCATTGGTGCCAGCACCAATGCACGCACAGCCCCCTATCCGGTGCATGATCCGATTCGCGGTACCCGGTATCATGAGATCCGTGTGGAAATCGATGAAGAGATGATGCAAACCATAGCGGAACGCACAGGGGGCCGCTATTTCCGGGCAACCGACAATGAATCGCTGATGGAAATTTACCGGGAAATCGACGAACTGGAGCGCAGTGAGTTCGAGGAAATTACCTATCAGGAATACACCGAACGTTATCAGGGTTTCCTGTCCTGGGGTGTAATTTTGCTGCTCCTTTCAATAGCTTGCGACCGGTGGCTGTTCCGCACAGAACTGGCCTGAGTGGCACCGTCCGGACAACAGGTTCTGTATGATTTTGACAAATCGGACAGCCGCGGGCCAACAGGTATCGATGGATGATGCAACAAGATGTACGTTTACAGTGGTGATTACCGTTGAATAGCTGTATTTTTATAGGTTATCAATAAAATCCTTCATTGATCCATTCCATGGCTCTGTCGCAGATCGCGCAGATCATTTCAAAATCTTTTCCAACAGATACAATTTCCGGGGCACTTCAACCCGGGAAGGTGGTCCGGTTGCAACATTTTACCGGGTCTTCGGCTTCCTTTGCCCTTGCAGAAATTGCCCGAAAGCATCCTCCACTTATAGTGATCACCCCGGACAACGAACAGGCGCTCTTCATCAAATCGGATATCGAGGCGCTGGGCGTGAGCAACACCCTCTATTTTCCACCGAGCGGAAACAAACCGTATGACCATGGCAAAATCCGGGACAATACCGTAACGGCACAGCGATCCGACGTGATAGATCAGCTCCGTGAAAACAAGAATGTGGTTGTCGTGACCTCCGTCGAGGGAATATTCGAAAAAACGGCTTCACCGGATCGTTTCGCCACGGCGGCCTTTTCGTTGCAAAAAGAAAGCGAAATGAATCCGGATCTGTTGTCGAAAAAACTGGTTGACCAGCATTACCAGACGGTCTCATTTGTCAATGAACCCGGCGAATTTGCACGGCGGGGAGGAATCCTCGACATCTTTCCCTTTGCCGGGGAGTATCCTGTTCGCATCGAATTTTTCGGAAACGAAATCGACACCATACGGGAATTTGATCCCGATTCCCAACGTTCAGTCGCTTTTCTGGATCACATCCGGCTGGTTCCCAACCTTGAATCGTTCTCCCGGGAGGAAAAACAGTCGTTGATCTCCTTTTTCCCGGACGAGACCCCTGTTGTGACCTTTGATGATCCCGGTGTGCAGGCGGAGATGCACCGGCTCTATACGGATGCGGAAAAGCGATTCGCCGGGCTACAGAGCAAGGCCCCTGCCGAAACAGATTTGGCCTCCGAAGCAGATGCCTCATCCCATTCAGAAGCACCGGCGAGGCGTTATCTTGCCCCGGACGAACTGCTACAACAGGTTCAACGCCACCCAAGGCTGCTTTTCGGTGCTCTTCCCTCCGGGCTAAATACCGATATGAGCTATACACTCGATGCACGCCCCCAGCCCGATTTTAACAGCTCGGTCAAACTCTTGCGTAAAAACCTGGAAGAATTGAGTCTGAAAAATATCGAGACCTGGATACTCTGCGATAACGAAGGGCAATACCGCCGGTTTGAAGAGCTGCTCGGTGAACCGGGGCCGGAGCTTCGTTACCGGCTTGCAGTTGAAACGTTGCACCAGGGATTCATTCTGCCACAGGATGGGTTAGCCCTGTATACCGATCATCAAATATTCAACCGCTATCATCGTCCGAGATCCAGGGGCAGAGTACGCCGTGGCGGGATCTCCTTCAAAGAGCTGAAAGACCTGAATGTCGGTGATTTTGTGGTACATGTCGATCACGGGATCGGCAGGTTTTCCGGATTTCGCAAGATCAAGGTACGCGGGGTCGAGCAGGAGTCGGTGGTCATGCGGTATCAGGAAGAATCGATTCTTTACGTCAATATTTCCAGTTTGCACAAACTCCAGAAATTCTCCGGCAAGGACGGAACGGCCCCAAAAGTCACCCGGCTGGGTTCCGGGGAATGGGCACGCAAAAAGGAAAAAGCCCGCAAACGTGTCAAGGACATTGCCCGGGACCTGATCAGGCTTTACGCCAAACGCAAGGCTCAAAAAGCGCACGCTTTCGCCGAAGACAGCGCCATGCAAACCGAGCTCGAGGCTTCCTTCATGTACGAAGAGACTCCCGATCAGGCCGGAGCTATTGAAGACGTGAAGGGTGACATGATGAGCGAGACGCCAATGGACCGGCTGGTCTGCGGGGATGTCGGTTTCGGAAAAACCGAAGTAGCCGTACGTGCGGCATTCAAATCGGTTCTCGACGGCAAACAGGTGGCCGTGATGGTCCCGACCACCATTCTGGCCGATCAACACTGGCAAACTTTCAGCGAGCGCATGAAGGATTTCGCCGTGAATATCGAAGTTATCTCACGATTTCGAAGCAAAGCCGAGCAGGCCGATATCCTGAAACGCACAAAAAGGGGCGAAGTGGATATTCTGATCGGAACCCACCGCATCACTTCCAAAGATGTCTTCTTCCAGGACCTCGGGCTGCTGATCGTCGACGAAGAGCAACGGTTCGGGGTGAGTGTGAAAGAGAAGCTGAAAGCGTTGCGTGCCACGGTTGATGTGCTGACCCTGACGGCCACCCCGATTCCCCGTACCCTCCAGTTTTCGCTTATGGGTGCGCGTGATCTGAGCATCATCAACACCCCGCCGCCGAACCGGCAGCCGGTCCTGACCGAGATCCACAGTTTCGATTCACAACTGATCCGTGACGCAATCATGCAGGAGGTCAGCCGGGGCGGACAGGTGTTCTTCATCCACAACCGTGTGCAAAATATCGAAGAAATCGCAGAGATGCTCCGTTCGCTGGTACCGAATATCCGTGTGCAACTGGCGCATGGTCAAATGCCCGGAAACCGGCTTGAAAAAATCATTCTGGACTTTTATAATCACAGATTTGACGTGCTTATATCGACCAATATCGTCGAAAACGGAATTGATATTGCCAATGCCAACACCATCGTTATCAACCAGGCTCATCAGTTCGGGTTGTCGGAGCTGCATCAGTTGCGGGGCCGGGTCGGGCGTTCCAACCGCAAAGCCTACTGCTATCTGATTACGCCGCCGATGGAATCGCTGACACTGGAATCACGGCGCCGGCTTCTGGCACTTGAGGAGTACTCCGATCTGGGATCCGGGTTCAACATCGCAATGCGGGACCTGGACATCCGGGGAGCCGGTGATATCCTGGGGGCTGAACAGAGTGGTTTTATAAACGAAATCGGCTTCGAGATGTACAATAAAATTTTAAATGACGCCGTACGGGAACTGAAAGAAACCGAATTTTCCGAGCTGTTCTCCGAAACAGAATTTTTACCCGAACGGCCTGAGACTACGGTGGAATTTGACAACTCGGCACTGCTTCCGGCCGATTATGTGTCCGATAATGTGGAACGGCTCAACTTGTATCGCAGGCTGTCGGGAGCACAAAATGAAGAAGAGATCATGGAATGGGAGGAAGAGTTGTCCGACCGTTTCGGCCCGCTGCCCGAACCGGCACAGAACCTGATCACCGCAACGCGGATCAAAATTCTGGCCGCTCAACTCTGGTTGTCAAAAGTCATTATCCGTGCCGGAAGCATGTGGCTTCAGTGTCCGGAACACTCTACAGGGGCAGGCGAACGATTTTATGACCAGGGTTATCTGCAACATCTGATGAAGCGTCTGGAAACCCTGCATGCCGGTAAATTTCAGCTCACCCAGAAAGACCAGGCGGTGCGAATAGCGATCCGGGAAATTCCGAACCTGCAAAGCTCCATGGAGTGGTTACAAACATTACAGTACCCCGACCCTTCCGGCGGGGAAACCGTCAATACACCGGCGCAAAACGATGACTCGCTCCCGGAAGGTGCCACCCGAAAAAATAACGGCAAAAAGCATAAACATACGATTCACTCATGATCGAATCCAAACCCGACATCTCCCTGACGAAATTTTCTGAAGCGCTCCGCAACGGAGAGGTTGTCGCCTTTCCCACTGAAACCGTATACGGCCTGGGCGCAGATGCCTGGAATGCCGATGCCGTAGCCCGGATTTTTGCCCTCAAAGGACGTCCCCCCGACAACCCGCTGATCGTCCATGTCGGTTCTGTTGAAATGGTGAGCTCCCTGGCCGTTAAAATTTCCGATGATGCCCTCCAACTGATGGAGCGATTCTGGCCCGGCCCGCTGACGATTATCTTTCCAAAACGTGCGGAAGTGCTGGACATCGTGACAGCCGGATTACCGACGGTGGCCGTTCGTATGCCTGATCATCCCATCCCGTTGCGGCTTATCTCCCTGGCGGGTCCGCTTGCCGCACCCAGTGCCAATACCTCCGGACGGCCTAGCCCGACACGGGCCGAACATGTATACCAGGATTTCGGGGATGATGTACCGGTTATCGACGGCGGATCGTGCCAATACGGACTTGAATCCACCGTAATCGACCTTTCCCAAATACCTTATACAGTACTGCGCCCGGGCCATATCACCCAGTCGGAACTGGAACACGCGCTTCAGCAGCCGGTTCGGATGGTGGCTTCCCGGCCGGGCGACCTCTCCGGTGCCGCTCCGCAGAGCCCGGGCATGAAATACACCCACTACGCTCCCGATGCACAGGTTCGCTGGATGAAGGATAGCGAATTGCCATGGCCCGCGCGTCCGGAAAAACGAACTCTTTACCTGCTGCACAGGGAGCGGAGCGGCAACAAACCCTCCTCCTTTCCGACCGGACCGGAGAACAGCAGCCCGGCATACCAAATCATTCATTACCGGGAAAATTACACAGAAATGGCGAGGGACCTGTATGACCGCTTCCGGATGGCGGATCTGCAGGGATTTGAAGAAGTAGCGATCGAACCGTTTCAGGAGGCCGGAGACATGACTGCGGCGTTGCTGAACCGGATGCTAAAAGCTATCAGAGATTAACAGGCTTAACCCCTCTGCTCAATACATCGGCTGTTTAGGCTTGTTCTGCAGAATTTCCTCAATGCGTTCCATGACAGCCTCATCCAGCAGCTCAACATCTCCGATGGATCGCAAATTTTCCTCCAGTTGCGTAACCTTGCTCGCACCGAGAATAACCGTGCTCACATGCGGATTCTTCAGACACCAGGCAATAGCCATCCGGGCCGGGGAAATACCGAGTTCATCGGCCAACGTGGTCAGCCTCCGGGCCTTTTCTATATTCTCCGGCGTAAGCATTTTCTCCTTCAGCCAATCCAGCTCATTCTCTTTCAAGCGGGTCTTTTCCCGGGGGAGACCATCGTTGTACTTGCCGGTCAGCAAGCCCGAGGCCAGCGGAGACCAGGTAGTGGTACCAAGGCCGACCACATCATAAAGTTTTCGGTATTCGACCTCTACCCATTTGCGACGAACCATATTATAGTGCGGCTGTTCCATAACCGGGGCAACCAGGTTGTACTGTCGCGCAACAGCGTGAGCTTCCATGATCTCCTGGGCGCTCCATTCGGAAGTTCCCCAGTAGAGCACTTTGCCCTGCATCACCAGCTGATGCATCGCCCAAACGGTTTCCTCCATCGGGGTCTCTTTGTCGGGACGATGGCAGAAATAAAAGTCGAGATAATCCACTTGAAGCCGGCGCAAGGCGGCATGGCATGCTTCGAAAACATGCTTCTTGCTCAGCCGGGTCTGGTTAGGCTTTTCGCCACCCCAGAAGACCTTGCTGGAAACAAGCCAGGTGGTGCGGTCCCATCCCGAACGTTTCAGGATGTTCCCCATCACCTTCTCCGATTCTCCAAAATAATATCCCTCGGCATTATCAAAAAAATTGACGCCGTGGTCATAGGCAACATACATAAGTTTTTTTGCGGTGGTGTCATCGATGAGTTTTCCGAAAGTAAGCCATGAGCCAAACGAGAGAGCACTTACCCTGACACCCGCCTTGCCGAGTCTGTTATAGTACATGATGGAAATCTTTTCAGGTGAACGTTGACAAATTATTGTTTTTGGTTCTTGTCGCTAAACAAAGATCATTTTCTGCATCCACGCTATAGGCAGCCTGTGTCCAGCCTGCATGCAATCCGTATCCAAATATGAGGCTTGCTGATATAAATGACAACAGCGAACTGCCGTCTATTCGTTGAACAGCAGCTCGGCGCCGAATTCCTGTACCAGGTGCCAGGTCAGCTTGCCCGCATCAAAAACAATGTGAAAATAGCGCTGTTCGGTGGACCGTACCACAAAATGGTAGTGCATCGTCTCCCCCACCCGCTCAGCGTGTGACTGCCGCACCTGTGCGATGTGGTGGCTTCGTCCGTCGGGAAGCTGAAACCGCAGCGGCGTGATGCCGGATTTTACCTTTCGGGAACGAAATCCCGCAAAAATACTTAACACATTGATGGCCGGGTACGGGTCCATGTTCAATCCGGATACGGGTAAGAGCAGATTTGATTTGAAATAATTATACATATATATTACACATATATTAAATCGTATCAAAGAATGATTTTTAACTTTGTCATGACCCGGCTGTTCCCGGGGCGATCCATATGAATCCCGACCGCCTCACTTCCTACAATCTTGAGCAGGATGTACACGGGATTACGCTGTACAGCAGCGTAGCCCGGGAGCATCAGCATGTAAGCCTGAAGCCCCGGCTATATTTGCATATCGACATGAACTGCTTCTATGCACAGATAGAGCAGAGAGCGTACAATCTTTACGGGCTGCCGGTCGCTATGGGGGGATGGCGCAAGCCGGACGGCACCCCGCGCGGCATTGTAGCCACCGCCAGCTACGAAGCGCGGAAGCTCGGCATCAAAACCGCCATGAGTGCCTTTGAGGCACAGCGGATCTGCCCGTATTTGATATTCCTGCAAATCGATTACAACAAATACAAGGATATCAGCCGGCAACTCCGAACCATTCTGGATGGTTTTGCACCGGATGTGGAGAAATACTCGATGGATGAGTACTTCATGGATGTGACCTTTCTGCAGCGAATGCCGCGGCAGGCGGTCACCGACTTTGTCACCCGGATCAAACGGACAATTTACAACGATCTCGGCCTGGTCTGTTCGGCAGGCCTGGCCTGCAGCAAGACCTATGCAAAGCTGGCTTCCGGGCAGCGCAAACCCAACGGACTCCTGCTGTTGCTGAATGAAGAAGAAGCCCGGACAGAGCTCGACGGAATCCCGCTGGATGAAATCTGGGGAATCGGGCGAAAACGGTACCGGCGATTGCAACAACACCATATCCTGACCATAGCCGATGCCCGGCTGCGAGGCCCGGCCATATTCGAACGCCTGTTCGGTGTCATGCAGGGCCGCTTGTTTTACGAGATGGTAACCGGACAAGACCGTGCCCGGGTACTCGACCATGCTCATCATGTTCCGAAGGAAGTGAGTTACATGCACACCTTTTCCGACTGGACCGACAATCTCGATCAGGTACAGGCCGAAATCCTCAAAGCGATTCGGCAGGTCTGCTACCGGATGCGCGGCTACCGTCGCAAATCCCGGCGTTTCGGCTGCTATTTGCGGTATCAGAACGCCCAGTGGCAGGGCGGTGAATTTGTCTTCACCACGCCGGGTTATACCAATCTGGACGAATACGTAATACACGCCTGCATTCCGCTCGCTATGGAGCGGCTGAAGCAGGCACAGCTCGACGGGCAAACGTTCCGCGGCATCGGATTGCATACTATCGAGATGATGCCGGGCGACCAACTGGAATTTTTTTTTCAGGAAAACGACCGGCTCCGCCGGCTTTACCGGTCCATCGACACCATCAACAACATATACGGGGGGAAAACCGTGATCAAAGGGGGCATGAAAAACAGCGTACCGGGGAAAACCCATTTTGTGAGCCGCGGTTAGGCCGAAATATGTGATATGTGATCGGTTCCGGATGAGGTCCGGATGAGGTGGGCAAGGAACTACAGCTCGTCACACCTTAACTCATGCTCGATTTCGTGTTCGGCAGGCGCCCTGAAATCTCCGAACAGGGCATTATTGAAAGCCTCACATGCCGCCGAAGTATTGTCAAGTCCTTTATGGGCAAGGCCGAGTTCAAAATAAATCCTGGCGAGGTCGGCTCTTCCGCCGGTTTCCAGTTCAAGCGCTTTCTGTGCATTTGAAAGGGCCTCACGGTGCCGTCCCAGAAAATTATCGGCTTCCGCCATTCGATAGTACATATTTGCACTTTCCCCGTACCCGGAAGCCCGGGTGAGCAGCTCCAGAGCCCTGCTGTAACGCTCTTCTTCCATTTCTCCGGAAGCTATATAGATCAAATAGTCCCTTGCCGCCCGTTGTCCCCGCTGCATATTTTCCTGGTCTCCCATACTGCTTGCCAGATCGATAGAAATATCGAAATGCTCAAGAGCCCTGTCCGAATCACCCTCCCGACGATAAACCAGCCCTGCCTGATAGTAGGCAAGTACATAAGACGGATTCAACTCAATTGCTTTGTTATAGTTTTCCAGGGCTTTTTCATTGTCCTCATCCCGGTAATACCTATTGCCGAGATTCAGGTATAGTGCCGGCAGCGTGCTTTGGGCACGACTCAGAACCTCATCGTCCCCGTACCTGTCAGCCAGGCGCACAGCTTCCAGAAAAGCCTCAATAGCGGCTTCAAACTGGCGATTCGTAACAAGTTGACTGCCATAGATAAGGGCCAGACGGGGAATTTGTCCGATGGCACGCTCCCTGATGTCATTTGCCTCCGGTCCGATCAGCTCGGCGAGCGCAACGGTTTCCTCAAACTTTTCGATTGCGGCCGGGTAATCCCCTTCACTATTGAAGAGATCATACCCTTCGTTATACATGGCAATCGCTTCATCCAGGGTTTGTGCAGGAGAAGTAATCACAGCAATCATCGTTATCAGCAATACAGAGCAAAGAATGAAACAGCTTTTAACAGATTTCATAATCGTCTCACCGAATCTAATAGGTATGGATAGCTTATTTAATAGTGTTAATAGAGTACGTGTATCAATAATATACAAACTCACGCATGCCCTCAATATCGGGCCATTGCCATATGGTACGCTTTTTTCCCTTATATTAAAAATTCCGTAACAGGCTGAGCAACACTCCTACGGCCTATGCCTGTATGGCGAAAATTTTCGCCATGGATGTTTCATGTCGTGTAAACCGAATTAAACAGCACATAATCGGTAGTCAGATCGGATCCCCAGGCCACCGCTTCGGCCTTGCCGTTACACATGTCCATTTTCACACTGATGTGCGATTCGCGAAGCAGTTTTTTCATAAAGTTTCGATCATAGCGAACCGGCCTGCCCTGTTCCAGCACTTTAATCCGCTCCTTCTCATTGCCGAGATACAAATCGACAGTGGTATAGTCGAACGGCACTCCGGCATTTCCGGCTGCAGAAACAATGCGTCCCCAGTTGGGATCACGTCCGAACATGGCGGTTTTGACCAGGTTAGAAGCCGAAATTTTACGGGCGAGCTTTCGCGCAAAAGCTTTGCTTTTGGCATTTTCCACTCGATATTCCACAAATTTGGAAGACCCTTCTCCATCGGAGACAATCAGCTTGGCCAAATGCTGCATCATTTCAAGCAGCTTATTCCGGAACACCTTGAAGTCGGCACTTTTTTTGGAGGTCAGCCGCTCATTGCCCGCCTTGCCGTTGGCCATAACGGCCACCATATCATTGGTGGAGGTATCACCATCCACAGTGATCATATTAAAAGTATTATCGACCGTTTCACTGACCAGCATCTGCAACAATTCAGGCTCGATATTGATGTCGGTCACAATAAAAGCCAGCATTGTGGCCATATTGGGATGAATCATACCGGAGCCTTTCGCGATACCGGCCATATTCACTTCCCTCCCGTCAACGGAAAATTCCAGGAATCCCTCTTTTGCAAATGTGTCTGTTGTGAGAATGGCGTTGGCGGCAAAAGAACCGGCCGATGAACGGTTGCTCAGCTTGGGAACGTTCTCCTTGATCCCGTTGACAATATCTTTCGTCGGAAAAGGTTCACCGATCACACCTGTAGACGCCACAATCACCAGCTCTTCATCAATACCTAACGCTTCCGCCGTCGTCTTAACCATTGACATGGCGCCTTCATACCCTTGTTGCCCTGTGCATGCATTGGCATTACCGGCATTAACCACAATAGCCTGCGCCATCCCCCCTTTGAGATGTTCACGGGATATCTTGACCGGTTCGGCAAGCACTTTATTTTGTGTGAAAACGGCAGCTGCACTGGCCGGCACTTCGGAAAAAATCAGCGCCAGATCTCTGCGCAGTGATTTTACGCCGGAATGGGCTCCCCAGCAGGTGAATCCACGGACATTGGTAATATTCTTGATCATACGTTCTTTCGCTTCTGATTTATCCCGAAATGTCATTACCCCGGGTGAATGATAATTTACAATGATTTTGAATAATGCATTATCGTACTGTTACGGGTTAATCGGGACATGCCCAAGGCCCATCGTCTCGTTAAATCCAAACATGACATTCATATTTTGTACGGCGAGTCCCGCCGCCCCCTTAACCAGGTTGTCAATAGCGCTAATAACAATCACATTGCCGGTTCGCTCATCGTAATCCGCATAGATGTTGCAGTAATTGCTTGCACGTACATCCTTGATCTCCGGAGGTTGCTCACAAATACGTACAAACGGTTTGTTGCGGTAGTATTCGCGAAACCTTTCGCTGAATTGCCCTGCACCTGCAGGGCCGGTTTGCTCCGCAGGCCTGGCATAAACGGTGGTCAGAATCCCGCGATCTACCGGCAGCAGATGCGGGGTAAACTGCACCGGAGACAGCGTATCGGTGACCTTTTCAAGGATACTCTGTATCTCGATGGTATGCCGGTGCGTTTTGATGCCGTATGCTTTAAAGTTGTCGTTTACTTTGGAAAACATATTGGTCGCGGAAGCTTTGATACCCGCTCCGGTAACACCGGTCTTGGAATCTATGATAATTCCATCCGGCCGAACGAGATTCGTTTCCACCAATGGTGCAACAGCCAGGATGGCTCCGGTCGGGAAACAGCCGGGATTGGCAACCAGGCGGGCATCACCAATCTCCCCGGCAAACAGTTCCGGAAGGCCGTAGACCACACCATCAAAGCCTTCAGGATAAACATGCTCTTTGCCATACCATTGCTCATATACCTGTGCCGAGGCCAGTCGAAAATCACCGGAAAAATCGACAATCCTGAAATTGCGCCCGGCAAACCGTTTGACGTACTCCATGGAAACGCCATGGGGCAGCGCCAGAAAGACCAGATCCAGTTCGGTATCATCCACCCGATCCGCTGTATAGAGCCGGTCATCCACGATCCCCTGGAAGAACGGGTGCACATCCGAAAACTTCTCACCTGCCCGGGACTCCGACGTGATAAGAACGATGTCCACCTCCGGATGCTGCGACAAAATACGAACGATCTCGGAACCGGTGTATCCGGTAGCTCCTATAACACCAATTTTTTTTCTACTCATAAGTCAAATAATTACGATGCAATGATTTCCCTATACAGGCCCATCATCCTGCCAGAATACTTCATCCGTTTCAACATTTGTATACCGCTAAATCGAATAACGACCATCCCGTCACCTGCGGGCTTTGACTTTTCAATGTAAAACACAGGATCAGGATACAATAGTGGTTCCAACATGTTCACCCCTTCCAAGCGCCAAAAGCTGTCCGGGCCGGGTTCCATTTAAAATTACGGCCGTTTTTGTGCTGTTTTTCAAAGCAATACGGCAGGATTCAATCTTGGGAATCATTCCACCCTGAATGACTTTTTGCTCTATCAGAGATACGATTCCGGACAGTTTAATCTCCGGAATAAGGGTGGAGGAATCGTCTTTGTCCCGCATCAGCCCGTCAACATCCGTCAATACAATAAATTTTTCAGCTTTCAGTGCACCCGCCACATTTCCGGCAAACATATCAGCGTTTACATTAAAATCGTTGCTTTGCTCGTCAACAGCCAGACAGGCAAGCACCGGGATGTAATTATGATCCAGTAACAGCCTGATCAGATGCGTATCGATGTTAACCACATCACCGACCCGGCCCAGGTCGAACTCCTCGATATGTCCGTTGACCTCTTTTTTATGCATTCTTTTTGCCGCAGTAACCATTTTTCCGTCCTTGCCGGAAAGGCCGACGGCTTTATATCCAAGCTGATTGATCAGCCTTACCAGTAAGCCATTCACCTGGCCTTTCAGGGCTTTCTCGACATGGGAAAGTGCCTCGGACGAGGTGACTCGGTGTCCGTCAATAAATTCCGATTCAATTTTAGCATCAAACAAAGCCTGCTTGATGAAAGGCCCGCCACCATGAACGATGACAATCTTGTAGCCATAGTCTTGCAGGCGGCAGATATTTCCTATGACCTCCTTTTGCAAAGACTCATCCGTCATTGCATTTCCGCCGTATTTTATAACTGCTATCGGTTTTTCAGATGGCATTTGTTTTAACCGGAGCCAAAATTTTCTTTACGAAATTATGATTTACAGGGACAAGTAAAATACATGATTCACCGGACTATTTCGACCCGGATTCCTGGATTCCCCGGAAGCTGTTCCGTGGCCGGAAGCCTGCATGGCATTTTCTTTGAATGTAATTTCCGGCAAGTATGTTACCTTTCATACCAACAGGGCTTGCGTAATGGTGCTGTCTGCTGTTTAATAACCAATAAAAATCCGAAATGTTCATTATGGTCATTTGTGCTTTAACCATTCGATCACTCCAGTTATCCGTTCACTTCAGTTATCAATTCACTTCAATCAATTAAAAAAATATGAGCTCACTCAACGGTAAAAAAGTATTAATGTTTGTGGATGATATTTACGAAGATCTGGAACTGTGGTACCCCAATCTTCGCCTGACTGAAGAAGGAGCCGAAGTGGTGGTGGCCGGACCCGAAGAGGGCATTGTTTATAAGGGTAAACATGGCTATCCCTGTCGGGCGGACGCTTCCATTAAGGATATAAAATCGGCAGAATTCGATGCGCTGGTCATTCCGGGCGGTTTTGCTCCCGACAAGCTGAGACGCGACGCGCAAGTACTGAAATTAACGCGTGAATTCCATGAGGCCGGCAAGACACTGGCGCATATATGCCATGCCGGTTGGATTCCGATCTCTGCCGGGGTGGTCAAAGGATTCCGTTGTACATCGACACCGGGCATCAAGGATGATCTGATCAACGCCGGCGCCGAATGGACGGATGAAGAAGTAGTTATCGACCGGCATCAGATCAGCAGCCGAAATCCGAACGATCTGCCTGTCTTTTGCCGGGAAATCATCAGGGCGATGGCAACTTGATCTGATCGATCTATCTGCAACCCTTCCGGTTACCTGTCACCATTTCCGCATGATCTCATTGCTTCTTTCAGATACTTTAAACAAATAATTTATCGTGATAACGGCACGCTCCAATTAACATATAATTCATGACCTTTGCCGAAAAAATTCTGTCCTTCAATGCCTCTCTGCAATTCGATTCCACCCTCCTTCCGGACGGTATTTCCGTGATGAATCCGTTCCGGGGCCGGCATGCCGAAACCATTCTGGATGTAACATTCCGATTTTACAAACGATTTTATTCCGACATCATGCCGCGTCATCTCATATTGGGGATTAATCCCGGCCGGTTCGGGGCGGGCGTCACGGGTGTGCCTTTTACCGATACCAGGAGAATGCGTGATATCTGTGGAATTCCTATAGACATTGATCCGACCTACGAGCCGTCATCGGTCTTTGTCTATGAAGTGGTGGATGCTTTTGGCGGGCCCGGGCCGTTTTATCAAAAATTTTATATTAACTCTGTATGCCCGCTGGGTTTCACGCGACAAAATGAAAAAGGCAATACGGTCAATTACAATTTCTATGACGACCGGCAGCTGGAAAAAGCGGCCACCCCGTTCATTATCGATTGTATTGAAAAGCAAATCGGTTTCGGCGCGGCAACAGACAAGTGTTTCTGTATGGGGCGAGGTAAAAATTTCAAATATCTGAATGCCCTGAATAAAAAACAGGGTTGGTTCGATGAGATCGTTCCGATGGACCATCCCCGTTTTATAGTACAATACCGGTCAAAGCGGATGGAGGAATACGTACAGCAATATGTCGAGGCGCTTTCCATTTGAACGCACCCTGACACGGTCACAATAACATGGAAGCCGGATTTTCGAGCAGTTGTCGTACCGTATTCAGAAATTCAGCAGCTTTGGCCCCATCGACCACCCGGTGATCACTCGAAAGTGTAACCTTCATCCGTTTACCAGGCACAATCTGTCCCTCCTCGACAACCGGCACATCCCGAATCGCACCCACTGCCAGAATACTCACATTAGAAGGATTAATGATGGCCGTAAACTCTTCGATTCCAAACATGCCAAGATTGCTGATAGTAAAGGTACTTCCCTCCCAGTCCTCGGGTTGAAGTTTTTTATCACGTGCCTTACCGGCCAGTTCCTTGGTCTCCACAGAAATCTCTCGCAAGCCCTTTTGATCGGCATGGCGCAACACCGGCGTAAGCAAACCGTCATCAACAGCAACAGCAACAGCAACATTCACATCTCCATGCAGGCGGATCACATCTCCCAGCCAGGAAGCATTAACCCACGGATGCCGCTTCAGAGCGACGGAACAAGCTTTGAGCACCAAATCATTGAAACTGATCTTGATATCGCTTATCTCATTCAGTGCCGTTCGGGCTTCCACAGCCTGTTTCATATCAATGTCGATCGTCTCATAGAAATGCGGAGAAGTAAACTTGCTTTCGGCCAATCGTTTGCCGATGGATTTCCGCATTTGGGATACTTTCACATCCTCATCCTCCCGGACACCGGCAAAGTCCTGTTTGGCCACAGGGGAACCGGCAATGGGTTTGTCCGCAGGGGCTCCTTCCTTATGTTGTTCGACATCCGCCTTAATCACACGTCCCTTCGGGCCACTGCCCTTGACACGGCTCAAATCGATCCCACGTTCTTCAGCCATTTTTCTTGCCAGAGGGGAAGCCTTCACTCGTCCGTTAGCATCCTTTCCATCGTTGGAAGCTGCCGATTCAACCGTATCCTTTTTACCCTGATTACCGGAGGCATCCTGATACTTTTTACTCCCCTTGTCAGCCTTCCCGGATTTTCCTTCATCGGCTTTTTCGTCTGTATCTGTTTCTGCCTTTTTCTTGTCTGATCCGTTGGCGCCGACAAGATCGGATACATCCTCGCCCTTGTCACCAAGAACCATTAGCTTTTCCCCCAAAGGAACCGTATCGCCTTCCTGAGCCAGAATTTTCAAAACCGTTCCACCGTCGAATGCTTCCAGATCCATGGTCGCCTTGTCGGTTTCCACTTCGGCGATTACATCACCCGGTTCCACTTTGTCACCTTCTTTTACATTCCACTTGGCGATTACCCCTTCCTCCATGGTATCGCTAAGTTTGGGCATCTCGATCACAATTGCCATAGGACATCCTTTACTGAGTTAAAATGATTTTACCAGCTGTAATTTACGGTATTGATCATCATCATCAAATGACCCGATTATACAAACAAGCGCTTATTTTCTATAAGTTACCATATTAACAACATCAATCAGCTTTTTCCGGCTCGGATACCAGGCATCAAAAAGCTTTTTTGAAAATGGTGCCGGCACATCCGGAATAGTCACACGTTGAACAGGTGCATCAAGATAGTCAAATGCTTCCCTCTGGAGCTGGAAACCAACTTCTGCGGCCACCCCGCCAAAAGGATAGGATTCATTCACCACCACACAGCGATTGGTTTTTTTAACCGAGGCAATCACGGTCTCCATGTCGAACGGCTTGATCGTACGCGGATCAATCAATTCCACCTCCACGCCATCCCTGGCCAGTTCCTCAGCTGCCGATTTAGCCAAATGATACATTTTGCCATCGGCAACGATCGTCACATCGGATCCTTCGCGTTTGATTTCCGCCTTGCCGATCGGAAGCACATACTCCTCATCGGGTACTTCCTGTTTCATTCCGTACATCTGTTCCGACTCCAGAAAAATCACCGGATTATCATTCCGGATAGCCGCTTTCAGCAATCCCTTGGCATCATATGGTTCGGAAGGATGAATGGTGATAAGACCCGGGATGTGAGCATAGAGACTTTCGAAAGCAACAGAGTGTGTAGCCCCGAGTTGCCCGGCCGATCCGTTGGGTCCGCGAAAAACGACAGGAATCTTGACCTGTCCACCACTCATATACCGGATTTTTGCCGCATTATTGATAATTTGATCCATTCCCACCACCGCAAAGTTGAAGGTCATGAACTCTACGATCGGCCGCAATCCGTTCATCGCTGCACCAACTCCGAGTCCGGAAAACCCGGCTTCGGAGATCGGGGTATCGATCACCCTCTTATCGCCGAACTGATCAAGCAAACCCTGGGTAGCTTTGTAGGCCCCATTGTATTCAGCCACTTCCTCTCCCATGATAAATACATTTTCATCACGTTCCATCTCTTCACGGATGGCTTCACGAATTGCTTCTCTGAATTGCTTTTGCGCCATAATAGACTGTTAGACTTCTTAAGTTCGGTTACTGTCGTTATTTATCAGGTTTCATTTTAGGTGAGAAGCGATCAGGTAAGAAACGGAAAGTCGTCTTCTGCATATACACCCTTGTACAAATCTTTTTCGGTTGGGAAATCATCATTTTCGGCAAACTCGACAGCCTCGAGCACTGTCTTTTCCACTTCTTCGTTGATGGTTTCGAGATCTTTCTCTCCTGCGATACCCTTATTGAGGATGTAGGTTTTCAACCGTTCGATCGGATCAATCTTCTTATATTCATTCAACTCCTCTTTAGTCCGGTAGTGGGCGGGGTCGCTCATGGAATGGCCACGGTAGCGGTAGGTTTTAATCTCCAGAAAATAAGGTTCCTGCGTTTTTCGTACTTCTTTCCCGACCTCACCGAGTTTTTCGATGACACTGAAGACATCCATACCGTTGACTACCCCGTGTTTCATGCCATACGGCAGGGCACGGTCAACCAACTCACCGGCACTGTGACGTTGTACAGCCGTACCCATGGAATACCCGTTGTTTTCCACAACATAGATTACCGGCAGCTTCCAAAGCTGTGCAAGGTTAAAACTCTCATTCAGGGATCCCTGGTCAATCGCTCCATCACCAAAGAAGCAGATAGTCACCCGGCTGTTTTCATGGTATTTGTTGGCGAAGGCGATACCCGCAGCCAGTGGAATATGTGCACCAACAATGGCATGCCCGCCCCAGAAATGGTTTTCCGTTTTGAAATAGTGCATGGATCCGCCCTTGCCATAGCTGCATCCGCCTTTTTTTCCGAATAGTTCGGCCATCGCTTCGTTCGGAGTAATCCCTTTGACAAGCCCCATTCCGTGGTCCCGGTAAGCCGTTATGAAGTCGTCATCTTCATTGAGTACATAGGCGGCACCGGTAGAAATCGCTTCCTGTCCGATATACACATGCAGGAATCCTCCGAACTTGCCTTTTTGATACATCTGCATGGAACGCTCTTCAAATCGGCGTTGCAAGTACATCGATCGGTATAATTCCAACAGCTCCTCTTCCGAAATATTCAAGCCTTTGTGCGTTTTCTGCGTTGGCCTGGGCAGATCGTTGGCTTTGGTTATGGTTGCGGTCCTGCTGCTTATGGTATCCTGATTCTTCTGTGACATTAATATTCCAAGCGTTTTCACATATTCGTTGATTCAGACAAATGCTCAGACAAGTTTCCGGGCCTTAACCGCCATATTGGCGGTTAATTACATTTCCTGTGTCTAAATAGCTGCATAGTTGCCAAATTTTTTCGGGTGCCAATATACATATTTTTGACAAGCTTTTCAGATTCAAACACCTGCCTGATATTTTCCATTCATAATCATTGTTTTCTGCCGGAGTTATTCTTGGCCTTATGAAAGCAGCATTTTGGCCTGATCGAATACTTCCGGGAGCTTTTCCGGTTGCCTGCCCCCTGCGGTAGCCAGATTGTTTTGTCCACCTCCGCCTCCGCCGACGATTTTGGCAAGGGCCCCCACCAGCGTACCGGCTTCGATACCCGATGTGACCACATCCTCGCTTACAGCGGCCATCAGATATACTTTTCCGTTATCCTCATCCCTTGAACCGAGAACCACGACCGTATTTTCAGCTGATTTCTGAAGGGCATCATAACCCAGTTGTTTCAGGGTGGACATATCCACACCTTCAATTTCTCCGGCGGCCAACCGAATTCCCTTGCCGGTGGTAACCGCTTGTGAAAGAATCTCTTCCAGCTTCTTCCCGGCCTCCATCCGGCTCTGTTTTTCCAGCCGTTTTGCCAGCTGTTTTTTTTCTTCCAGCAATCGGGTAATTTCCGCAACGGGATCATCGTTTAAGCCCAGTTGTGTTTGGATTTGCTGCAAAAGCTTTTTCTCGTGACGCAAATGGCGATCGGCACGCTGCCCGGTTAGTGCTTCCACCCGTCGAATTCCGGCTGCCACCGAACTCTCCGAAATAAGTCGAAAGTATCCGATGCGACCCGTAGCATCCACATGTGTTCCTCCGCACAGCTCCATCGAATAACCGGGGTCAAACGTGATCACACGCACCCGGTCACCGTATTTCTCACCAAACAGCATCGTTGCACCACGTTTTTTGGCTTCTTCAATGGGAATATCCCTGTCCTCTTCAAGAGCAATATTTTCCCGGATTTTTTCATTTACACGCTCTTCGATCTCATCCAACAATGCATCGCTAACCGGCTCATAATGAGAAAAGTCAAATCTTAACCGGTCCGGAGCCACCAGTGATCCTCGCTGGGCCACATGCTGTCCAAGGATTTCACGCATCGCGGCATGAAGCAGATGTGTAGCGGTGTGGTTGCGTTCAATCGCGGCACGCCGGCCGGCATCCACTGCTGCTACCCAGGTACTTTCCTTCGATTCCGGCATACGATCAAGAAAATGAATCCGGTGTTCGTCGACCAGCTGCACATCGGTAACCTTCAGCTTTTCACCGGTGGTCGTGTTGGTTATAATCCCGGTATCGGCAACCTGTCCCCCGCTTTCCGCATAAAATGGCGTGCGGTCAAGTAACAACACGGGCGTACCATTGATTTCCTCAATTTCAAGTATCTGGCATGAGATTTCCAGTTCGTCATAACCGGTAAATCCGGAACCCTTGCCGGATGCCTTCCGGAGCAGCAGGTCAGCTGTCGTCGATTTCTCATCCCTGCCCCCGCCTGGTTTGAACTTTCCAGCCTTTCGTGCACGCTCCTTCTGCTCCTGCATCAGCTCAGTGAAGCGGTCATGATCGACCGAAATGCCCCGCTCGGCAGCCATCAGATCCGTCAAATCAATAGGAAAGCCGTATGTGTCATGGAGTTTGAAAGCATCCTCCCCGGAAAGCCGGTCCCGCCCGTCGGCCATCTGATCAAAATAAGCAATTCCCTGATCGAGGGTTCGCAGGAACGAGGTCTCTTCAGCTTTGATTGCTTTTTTAACTTGCTTGATTTTTTCCTTGAGCTCCGGAAAGACCTCCTGGAACTGTTCAGCCGGCACATCCACCAACTCGCTCATGAACGCCTCGCGAATGTGAAGACGGTCCCATGCATAACGGCTGGCCCGACGCAAAATTCGGCGGATCACATAGCCCCGGTCTTCATTGCTCGGCGTAACCCCGTCGGCCACGGCAAAACTGACTGACCGGATGTGATCAGCCACTACTCTCATGGCTATATCGGTTTCTTCCGCCTTGCCGTAGGATATTCCGGCCCGTTTGCTGATCGCATCCAGCAACGATGCAAAAACATCCGTGTCATAATTAGACTTCTTGCCCTGCAGCACAGCGACAATACGCTCAAAACCCATACCCGTATCGACATGCCGGGCTGGCAGTGCATGAAGCGCGCCGTCCTTCTTCCGATTGAACTGGATAAATACCAGATTCCAGATCTCCATTACACGCGGATCATCCCGGTTAATCAATTTGGCGCCATTGACTTTTTCTCGCTCCTCTTCGGAACGAAGGTCGATGTGTATCTCCGAACAGGGGCCGGACGGTCCCGTCTCGCCCATCTCCCAGAAATTGTCCTTCTTTCCAAATTTCAGGATATGATCCTTTTTGATTGATGTCTCCGAAGCCCAAAATCCGGCCGCCTCATCATCAGCCGGAAGGCCGTCCTGTGAATCCCCCTCAAAAACCGTGGCGTAAAGACGATCTGGATCAAGTTTCCAGCGATCAACCAGCAATTCCCAGGCCCATGCGATCGCCTCCCTCTTAAAATAATCGCCAAATGACCAGTTTCCCAACATCTCGAACATGGTATGATGATAGGTATCGTGTCCGACTTGTTCGAGGTCATTATGCTTTCCACTCACACGGATGCATTTCTGTGAATTGGCCACCCGGTGCCATATTTTACCCGATCGTTTCAGGCCTGTTTGCTCACCGAGAAAAACCGGCTTGAACGGATTCATACCCGCGTTGATAAACAGAAGTGACGGGTCATCCCGGGGTACCACCGGTGCACTTTCAATAATCAGATGTTCCTTCTCCCGGAAAAAGTTGAAAAAATCCTGGCGAATCTGGTCAGACGTATGAACGGACATGAATGGTGACGGTTGATTTATATAGATGAGTGTGAATGCGATAAAATGAATCAACAACTTTCCTGCTTATGGTAACATTATCCGTGCCATTCATCACTCCGGCAATTCCAAGCTTGATAAAATAATAAATCAGCAGGAAATATGCTTGGCATCCCCTCTTCCAATCCATTTATTTTCACGACACACTTTTTGTATATTATCAACAAGAATCGTAAAAATTTTACTATTACTATTCCTTGTGTTTGAGTCTTTTTTCCTGTGTTTGAGTCTTTCGATTCAAAAGTGCACATAGCCGGTGAAACGCGCAAGCGCTCAATGAATCGTCTAAACGACACATCCATGAATAAATGCCGGGTCGGTATATCAAATACATTGTCAAGGATATTTCTATTGAATAGCTTATTATGCCAGCTCTCTTGCCATCTTAGAAAACAATAAACAGATGAACCAGATAATGAAATGGATGTTGATAAGCGTCCTGCTTTGGGTCCCGGCTTGTTCAGCCGGCTCGCAAGACATCCTGAAAAAAACCGAAGATAGACAGAACGTATCAGAAATAATGCTCAACGAAGACAATCCTTTTTCCTCTCCCAGCCCGCTTCCTTTTGAGGCGCCCGATTTTGATGCAATCCGTGGTGAGCACTATAAACCGGCTATGGAAGCGGGTATAGCACGGCATATGGAGGAAATTAAAGCTATTGCCAACAATCCGGAACCACCTACCTTTGAGAATACCCTGGCCGCTATGGAAAGAAGCGGCGAGCTGCTGACCCGTGTACAGCGTGTGTTTTACAATTTGACTTCAGCGCATACAAATGACAAGATGCAGGCCCTTCAGTCTGAAATGGCACCCCGTTTTTCCGAGCATTCCGACAATATCTGGCTGAATCCAGACCTGTTCGGACGTATCCGCACACTCTATGAGAACAGGGACGAACTTGATCTGGACCCCGCCTCAACAAAACTACTGACTGATACTTTTCGCAATTTTGTGCGAAGCGGAGCCCTGCTGAACGAGGAAAAACAACAGCGTATCAGGGAGATCAACTCTGAACTCTCCTCTCTTAGCACGGAGTTCCAGGAAAAACTATTGGAACTGACCCGTGAGCGTGCAGTAATCATTGAAAATGAACAACGGCTGGATGGCCTCAGCAGCAATCGCATTGCCACAGCAAAACAGGCGGCGGAAGATCGAGGCCATGACGACAAGTACCTGCTCCCGATCAGCAATACAACACGTGTTCCGATACTGAGCAGTCTTAAAAACCGGGATTTGAGGCAACGTGTCTGGGAGGCCTCCGCCTATCGCGGTATCGGTGAAAACGGAGGCATCGATACTCGTCCAATGGTACTCAGAATAACTGAACTGCGTGCCGAGCGTGCGCAACTGCTTGGTTATGACAATCACGCGTCATATCGTCTCGAAATGCAAACCGCGCAAAATCCACAAAATGTACTCGACATGCTTTCCGACCTCATACCTGCTGTCCGTGTAAATACCATGCAGGAAGCCGAGATGATTCGGAGAAAAATGCAGGAAGATGGTATCGATGATGATCTCATGCCATGGGACTGGGAGTATTATGCGGAAAGGGTGCGTGAAACTCAATATGACATCGACGACGAGGAAGTACGGAACTATTTCGAACTCAACCACGTCCTGGAGGACGGGGTGTTTTATACTATGAATCGTCTTTTCGGAATCTCTTTTGAGGAGCGGTATGATCTTCCGGTCTATCATCCCGATGTACGGGTATTCAATATTTATGATCATGACGGCGAACAGCTCGGCCTTTTCTATGGTGATTTTTTCGCCCGTGACTCGAAAAGCGGGGGTGCCTGGATGAGTTCTTTTGTAACTCAGTCGCATCTGTTGGAGAAAAAACCGGTAATCATTAATGTGCTGAACATTTCCAAACCGACCGGGGACGACCCTGCACTGATCAGTTTTGATAATGTAACCACTCTTTTTCATGAGATGGGGCACGCTGTTCACGGCCTGTTCTCGGATGTAACCTGGCCCTCACAGACCGGCACTTCGGTCCCGCGTGATTTTGTCGAGTTTCCATCTACCTTTGAAGAGGACTGGGCCATCCATCCCGAAGTGCTGGCCAATTATGCCATCCATCACGAAACCGGGGGCCGGATTCCCGAAGACCTGCTTGAGCGGGTCATTGCTGCACGTGACTTCAACCAGGGCTATGAAACCCAG
This sequence comes from Balneolales bacterium, assembly GCA_040905705.1. Taxonomy (GTDB): domain Bacteria; phylum Bacteroidota; class Rhodothermia; order Balneolales; family Natronogracilivirgulaceae; genus JBBDQZ01. The sequence continues at coordinate 637 of JBBDQZ010000038.1, read as the reverse complement.
GAGTATCTGGCCGCTACCATGATCGATATGGAGTGGCATACTCTCTCCCCGGACAACCTTCCGGATGATGTGACAGCATTTGAAGAAGACGCCCTTGCCAAATATGAACTCGATTACAAACCGGTCCCTCCTCGCTACAAGTCTCCCTATTTTGCTCATATTTTTTCCGTGGGATATTCGGCCAGCTACTATGCGTATATCTGGAGTGAAGTGCTGGCAGCCGATGCCTTCGCCTATATGAAAGAACGGGGTGGGCTTACGCGCGAAAACGGGGACCACTTCCGCAATACGGTCCTATCCCGTGGCGGAAGCGGAGATCCTATGGAACTGTATCTGGATTTCCGTGGTGAAGAACCCGGTGTAGACGCATTACTGAGACGACGCGGACTGAGTCCTTTGGGCCAGGAGGAATGATCATCAAACAGCATGATGATCCCCCATGAAGAAGACCGATCAGGATGTGCAAGTAACAGATCTGGCGGCGATGACGGTTAGCCATTCCCGCATGAATAACCCATTCACTCCGCCATGCTCAAAAAAAAACCAATGCCTTATCATTCAAAGATCTGACATTGGTTACGGGTCGGGATGACAGGATTTGAACCTGCGACCTCCTCGTCCCGAACGAGGCGCGCTA
>JBBDQZ010000037.1:0-6271 GCA_040905705.1 Balneolales bacterium | reverse complement strand
CGGAAAAGATGACAGGTTTGATGTCGTTGAACTCAATGATTATTTTTATAAAATCCTGCGACGAAGGTTTCAGTCTAATGACAGCATCAGGTTACATCACAAAGATTTTCTCTCCTTTCAGTCGGAATACAAATACGATTTCATACTATCCAGCCTTCCGTATGAAGGAATTTCTGCTCCCGTAACACGAATGTTGTGGAAGCATAAATTATCGCTTTGCAACCCCGGCTCTTTTATCATTTATTATAAATATGTCAACTTCAACCGCTTTCGCAGCAGATTCGAAAAAAATCTGGTCAGAAGTTACCTGCATGATGAAAAGGTCGTTTTGCGGAATATGCCGCCGGCACGGCTGCTGACACTGAAGGTAGAGAGAAACTATTCGAATGGACTTGCCACCTCCTCAGAAAACGGCAGTATCCGGAATGCAGCTGCCGAATAATGCCATAAAATTCACATTTAGAGATCAGAAAATATTTCATCCGTACCTGCTCGAATCCATTTGCGCGCGTTGCGGACATCCGGATAATACTGCGCAACGGTATCCCAGAAAGCACGGCTGTGATTGAAATGCCGGAGATGGCAAAATTCATGAATGATGATATAATCCATGATCGTTTGCGGACATTTGACAAGCCGCCAGTTCAGTGAGATGGTTCCGCGCCGGGAACAGCTGCCCCATTTTGTTTTTTGATTTCTGACGACGAGCTTGACCGGTTGAAACGGAAGCCGGTCCGCCCAGAACTCATATCGCTCTGACAACTGTTTTTTTGCGGTGCTCAGGTAAAAAGCACGAATTTCGTCAGGGTCCGGACAGGGCTCTTGTTCATTGTTGTCCAACAGGTTATCCGGGGGACGGTACTGGTATACGACGGCATGATCATGCTCAATAAGCCGCGCTTTACGTATCCCGGCGACAGGAAACGCATAAATTGGTTTTCGTTCACCCCGCAGCAGCAATGTTCCTTCGTTCTTCTTTTTGAGCGATTCCATCTGCAAATCACGTTGTTTGCGAAGTTCAGAGGATTTTTGGATCCACGCCGACTTTTCGCGGACAAAATCGATCAGACGTTTTTCCGGAATGGAAGCAGGACCGGAAACTATAACCATTTCGCTGTTTACCCGGATACGCATTGTCCGCTGACGCTTGCGCCGGATCACAGTGATCGGAGGAAGCCCGGGTTCCAGGTGATACGTTTCTTTCATCTAAGCTGGTTTTTATTCAACTTATCATTCGATTCGCTGACCATCGGATGGTTTGATTCCGATGTTGCCGCCCGGCCGAAAAAATAACGGGCATCCTCGCGATGGTCGTCCCGCAGGGACAATTCACCGAGATGAAAAAGCGATGAAATAAGCACGGACCGGTCGCCGAAAGGGAGAAGCGTATCGGAAATTTTAACGGACTCAGCAAAATCTACTTTAGCCATTTCAAATTGCTGGTCCCGATAGTAAATTTTTCCGCGAATCGAGTACAATTCCTCTTTCATAACGGTGACTTCATGCTGTCGCTGATCATCATGATATGACAGGCTTTCATCTATCAAAACTAAAGCTTCCTCATGGTGATCCAATTGATAGAGAGACCGGATATAAAGTCTTCGATAGAAAGTATTATTCGGATATTTGTGATATAAATCCCGGAGATAATCGAGGGCAAGATCAGGCTTTTTTTCAAAATGAAGGTATATATGGCCAAGAAAAAAAGTGGCTTCCGGCTCCATGAATATACTGTTGCTGGCCGCCTGTTTTAATCGCGACAAACCTTCCTCTCGGTCCCCGTCCGGAATCATCCACTGTAGTGTGCGTGCCAGTGTATACTCTTCGACCAGATATGCTGAAAAATAGCGATGCATACCGATTCCAAAATGGATATCCGGAATATGAGGATGTGTTTCTTCCACCCTGAAAAAATCATTCATAGCCCGCCGGGCATGGCGAAAACTGCGGTACCACCGGTAACGATTGGAGTAAAAACGCGCTACCTGGCCGCTTGCAACGGAACGGATGATCCGTGCATCCAGATTTTCTTCGTCTTCAAACAGCAATTCATCACAGTAATCAATCAATTTCAGTGAAACGTCAAGAAAAGCATCATCGTGAGAGGTGTTTTCCAGGTCCGTCAAAACAGGCCACCACGCTTCAAGGGACTCCAGGAGCATCCAGAGTGGATGCCCGGGATATATGTTCCGCCAGAACGACAATTCACTCAAGGAAGCATCATACTGTCGATTGTAGTGCAGGTCGATTGCGTTTTTCGCATCCCTAATAAAATCCTCCTGCATCAGCATGGAGGAGGCAGCGGCAGCTGACCTGGTTTCAGATATGTTATGAACAGTCGGGCTATTCACTGCAGTTACAGTGGCTGTCACAGATTCAAAGGACGACATAGAAGCAAAAGATGCCACAAATGCCGGCGTTTTTACTGACGCACTACCTGCCACAGCCGTCATAATTAAAACGGCGGCAAAAATTTTCTGTTTGAAAAGAGAGATTCGTTTCACGTCATCGCTTGTCCAGGTGCGGCATGGGGAGTAGTTGAACCATTTTGCGCAGATCATTCACTTCATTATTTCGAAGCTTTCGCCAGCGTCCGATTCGCAGGCCTTTTTTCTGAAGCGGGCCATAAGTCACCCGGTCCAGTTTGACAACATCCGCACCGATGGCTTCAAACATACGGCGCACAACGCGGTTACGCCCTTCGTGCATGCTGAGGGTGACAATATTTTTAAAGTCAGGATGACGCGAGGCGCGGTACGCCCTGGCCGGGCCATCATCCAGTGAAATACCGGTCCGGAACTGGTGAAGTTCATCATCCGTGATTTCGCGGTCGGTCTCCACTTCATACACTTTACGCACTTTGTAACTCGGATGCATGAGGCGATTGGCCAGGTCGCCGTCATTGGTCAGCAGGATGAGCCCGGTGGTATTGCGGTCGAGCCGTCCTACCGGATAAACTCTAAGCCCGGTTGCATTTTCGATCACATCCATGACAGTTTTCCGTCCTTTTTCGTCACTGGTGGTGGTGATGGTGTCCCTGGGTTTATTCATGAGGATATACACAAACGGTTCGGGCTCAATGGTCTGACCGTCAACAGTCACGCGGTCGGCCGGATTTACCAGCACCCCCATTTCCGTACAGCGTTTTCCGTTCACCTGTACTTTCCCTGCAGAAATATATTCATCCGCTTCCCGTCGTGAACAGATGCCGGCGTGTGCTATATATTTATTCAGTCGGATTTTACTATCATCCTCGCGGCTTGACGGGGCACTTTCCGAAGCGGGGCCTCTGTGAGTTCCTTTGTTCCTGCCATATCGGGAAGCCGGACCCCTGTCCGACTCAGTTTTATTATTTGATGTCCGGGATCGCCCGTATTTCCCGCCTTCAAGTCGGGTTCTTTCGGGTTTTCTTTCTGATGACCGGGGCCATGCGGGTTTTCTGCCGGGGCCGCGTTTATTTTCTTGTTCACTCCCTCCCGATCGTGGCCCCTCGGATCTCCCGCTGCTTCTGCGGCTGGTTTCCTGTTTTTTCTCTGTTGTCTGAGGCCACGCGGGTTTCCTTCCAGCTGCCTGTGGCCTTTCTGGTTTCCCATCGGAGTGCCGGGTGCTCCCGGACTTTCTCCCGGCCGTAGCAGTTCGCTCCGGTTTGCCACCAGTCGTTTTGGTTCGCGGGTTTTTGTTTACAGACCTGTTTTTATGGGAAGAATGTTCTGACAAATTAGTTGAATTATACTGAATTAAATATGGCCCGGGCGGGTGTTATTTTTTATTCCGATCGGAATTTCCGGGATTGCTTTCGTTTTCGTCGTCTGTGCTGATATATGTTTCAATAGTATCATCGTCTTGATTCTGCTCCAGCTCCTGCTCCTGCTCACTGCCATCAATTTTATCAACGGTAGCGTTCCCATTTGCCGGCTTACTTATTTCTGCTTCATCCACCTTCCCGACATCAACAGCACCAACCGCTGGCGGCGGCTGCAATTCCGATTTGAGTTCCAGCATCAGCTGGCGGTGTTCGGCCATATCGTCGTCCTTCAGAATTTCCTCGATTTCACGCGGCTTCGGAAGCTCATCAATAGAATTGATGTCAAAATGCTGCAAAAAGATCGAAGTTGTGCGATAGAGCAAAGCCCGTCCCGGGCCATCATAACGTCCGGCAATCTCAATCAATTGCTTTTCCATAAGCTGCCGTACGATATATCCGGAATCAACGCCGCGGATATGATCGATTTCCGGTTTGGTGATGGGCTGACGATACGCGATGATCGCCAGGGCCTCAACCGCAGATGGCGAAATTTTTCTTTTAGCATTCTGATGCTGAAAATGTTCTAGCCAGCTGTGGTATTTCGGAAGAGTGGCGAACGTGTACCCGCCTCCTTTCACCTGAATGGTGAATGCTCGACCCTGCTCCTCAAAATCCTGATTGAGACGATTTATTACTGTAACGACATCGTCTTCATCTATAGGAGGCGCAAGCTCGGTTTCAACAATTACGCTTGCTATGTCATCGGCTGAGAGCGGTTTGTCAGCCGAAAACAGAATTGCTTCAACGATAGCACCGAGTTTCAGTCCGTTGATTTCTGTATCTGATGGATGTGGCATATGATTCAACGCTGTAACTTTCTGCAATTTTCAGAAAGAGGAATATTACTAATAAATCCGTCTTTTTTATAATCGGATCTGCAAATATTTCGAATTATGAGTCCCGGTGAACCGATCAGTGGAGGCATTCTGTACGGCAATCATTTAAACATTGACCATTTAGGGATGTCAACAAGTTTAACATTGCAGCAAGTGAAAACATTTAACTCATTTTCCAAGGCATTCACTTAATGCATGGTATCCACATTGATCGTAATCCGCACTTTACCGGCATTGGCCGGACGTTCCTTGTCGAATTTCTCAAAAATAGCATCAAAAAGCTGTTCCATGTACTTCCCGCCTTTGTCCGGATGAATTTTTATGTGTGATTCCCAGGAAAATGCCCGGTTCATACGCGCGATGGCCGACGGGGACGGCCCCATCACAAGTCTGGAAGGGAGAAACCTCAAAATGATTTCTGTAAAAATCTCAGCAATTTTCGCTGCGAGCTGTTCATCAGTGGCTTTAAAGAAAATTTTGACAAGCCGGGAGTACGGCGGATACTCAAGTTCACGACGGCTTTTCATTTCACTGCGCGCGAAACCGGGGAAGTCGTGATGTCGGGCGAACCGCAGCACATTGTGATCCGGCATAAGCGTCTGAAGAAAAACCTTCCCGGGTTTGTCACCGCGGCCCGAACGGCCGGCGACCTGGCTCAGCAACTGGTACATCCGCTCCGCTGACCGATACGATGGAAATGCCAGCTCGGTGTCTGAGTTGATGACACCCACCACCGTCACATTCGGGAAGTCCAGCCCCTTGGCGACAATCTGCGTTCCCATCAGTATATCGGCATCCCCCGTGCCAAATCGCTTTAAAATCTTTTCATGGGAATCTTTTCCTGAAGTGGTATCCTGGTCCATCCGAACAATCCGGGCGTCCGGAAAGCATTCTTCCAGTCCTGCTTCCACTTTCTGCGTGCCCATTCCCAGATCCCCGATGGCGCGGCTGTTGCAGGACGGGCAGGCCTCCGGCAGCAGCCGGCTGAACCCGCAATAATGACAGCGTAAATGCTTTTTTGCCTTGTGGTAGGTAAGAGAAACCGAACAATGTGGACACTCAAGCACCTCTCCGCAGTCATCGCACTGAATGAACGTCGAAAACCCGCGCCGGTTATGTAGCAGGATCACCTGTTCCTTTTTGCCGAGCGCCTCTTCGATTGCGAGAAACAGGGGTACAGCCAGCGGCCCGCGCATGGCGCTGCGGTATTGCTTCAAATCCAGGATTTTCACTTCGGGCATTTGGGCGGCAGCATGGCGGTTATCCAGTTTCAGCATGGTGCATTTTCCGGTAGCGGAAGCGCGAAGGCTGACCAGGCTGGGTGTTGCGGATCCGGTGATGATGACCGCACCATTTATATGTGCTCTCATGACCGCCGTTTCCCGGGCGTGATACCGAGGAGCAGGGTCCTCCTGTTTGTAAGAGCTGTCGTGCTCCTCATCGATGATAATGAGTCCCGGGTCTTTAATAGGAGCGAAAATGGCCGATCGCGCGCCGATTGCCACTTTTTTCTCACCGTTTTGCAGGGAAGTCCAGGCATCGAATCGCTCCCGCTCGCTCAGTCGGCTGTGGAGCACGGCGATCTGATCGCCGAAAATTTGATAGAATCGGCGAACCGTTTGCGGTGTGA
>JBBDQZ010000036.1:0-35258 GCA_040905705.1 Balneolales bacterium | reverse complement strand
ACCACTTTTAATTGAAATTTAAACCAAAGATAATCCGGGGTTTTTCAAAGGCCCCATTTTATACATCACTTTCTAATTTTCAATAACATTTTAGTTAACAACTTCTTACATATATATTCTATAAAATCAAATTGTAATATTTGAATAATCATCCTGGATATATGAAATAAATCATAATACTATTTATCATATTTGTTACATGTATTCACATTTTTCCAATTCTTTTTTATTCCGTGCATGACATATAAGTTTTATACACCGTGTATTCTTTACAGGAAAATTATTTTGGGAAACCCGCTATAATTTTTAACTTTCCAACGACACACTCTAACAGGGTGTCCGGTTCTTCCTGTTTGGAAGACGAAAAGGGAATCCCGTGAAAATCGGGAGCTGTACCCGCAACTGTAAGGCCTGTGTCGCCCCGATAGGGCGATACATGCGGCAAGACTCACCTTGACCACTGTTTTCTGTTCATGTACATGCAAGAACAGAAGGCGGGAAGGCTGCTTGTCGCGGGCCGAGCCAGGAGACCTGCCGGATATCGAACTGCCGAACCTTCGGGATAAAGGTTTTGCAAGCAGGTTTTACCATGTTACTCCGAATCCGTTTCAGACGGCTTTTTCCTGCACTTGCTATATTGCTGATTTTTATCTTCTCTTGTCCGGCCTTCACAGCCTGGGGGTTCTCCATCTCTTTCCAGGATCCGGCTGATACCCTCTATCTGGATGAAGTCCTGATTCAATCGACTCGTATCCGGGAACCCATTCACTTTCAACCGGTTGACGTCCGAAAGATCGACTCCACTCTGCTGGCACAATTCGACTCCCGCTCCGTAGCAGAGATCTTGTCACGTCACTCAGGGTTGTTTATCCGCGACAACGGACCGGGAGGACTGTCCACACTTTCCCAACGTGGCCTGTCACCAGGTCAGACCGAGGTATTGTGGGAGGGATTTCCTGTCAACAGCCTCTCTCTCGGCCTCTCGGATCTTTCGTTGATCCCCGCCCTACTCTTTCAATCTGTCGAAGTCAGCCCCGGTACCCCCAGCAGCGCTACGGGTGGAGGCAGCCTGGGGGGCACGGTCTGGCTCTCATCACACCGATCCGGCCGTAATAATCGTATCAACATGATCCAGTCGGTCGGAGCGTATGGAACCCGAAACAGTCGTTTGCATGCCGGGTATACCTCGGATACCTGGACCGCCTCGCTCCAGGGCAACTACCATTCCGCCCAAAATGATTTCAGATATTTCAACCGGGCAACCAACCGATACGAATACCGGGAACATAATTCCGGCCGTAGCGGGCACCTAATGGGAAGTGCCGGTTACCGGTTTGCATCCTCCCGGGCCTATACAAGCCTATGGTATCTGGACCATCAACAGGAAATACCGGGAAGTGTCCTGACCGGCAGTGCCCGTGCCGAACAATCCAACCAGACCTTTCGATGGCTCGGTGGACTGGAGGCCGGCCTGGGTCAATGGAAACTGGATGTGCGCGGTTTTCTGGAACATGACCGTTTTCATTATGAAGACCCTGTACCTGATATCGATAGCCGCTTCCTCCTGAAACGACAGCTGATGGAGGTGAATTTCAGACGGCCGTCCACCGGATATATCCTGTGGCAGGGTGGTCTCAGCGGTGGCATGGAAGAAGCGGAAACGGGCAATTATGCGGACCAGCAACAACGCAGGCTGCTGGGCATCCGTTTGAATCCGGATATACGTTACCCGTCCCGACGGCTTCGGTTTACACCGGCGGTAAGAATGGACGCCTTCACCGGTTTCGGATGGGTGCTGAGCCCTTCTCTCGGCGCCAACTGGGAAGTTTTCAAAGAGCGTTTCTTTTTGAAGGGGATGCTCAGCCGGGATTTTAATCCTCCTTCTTTCAATGACTTGTACTGGGCACCCGGAGGTAATCCGAACCTGAAACCCGAACAAAGCCTCAGGGCGGAAGGCGGTTTCTCCTGGTTACCGGTTTTACAATGGATCGATGAATTGCGGCTGACCGTCTACCGAATCCGATTGCATCAGGGAATTTACTGGTTCCCCCAAAACAACGGAATTTGGTCCCCTGCCAATGTAGAAGAGGTCAAAGCCCACGGAATAGAAGCCGGCCTGGAACTGCATCACCAGATCGGCAGGATCGAGCTGCGATGGGATTCAGGCCTCGACCGGCGGATAGCGGAAATCGCCAGTGAGCGTTTCCCCGGCGACAAGGCGCCCGGGCATCAAATGCGCTATGTTCCGGAATGGGCCTATCGCAGCAATCTGGATATCCGTATATCGTCCTTGATGATGGCTATCAGCTATCGCTGGACCGGACAACGCTATGTGAACGAAGATCATACTACCGGGCTCGAGCCATTTCAAGTGCTTGACCTGGCCGCCTCTATGAAACAATCCATCGGGGGACAGGTCTGGCATGTGCGCCTGACGGTTAACAATGTCCTGGGTGAAACCTATGAAGTGATCCAATGGTATCCGATGCCGGGCCGTCATTTCACTATATCACTTGGTGCAGGTATTCCCTATTAACCTGGCCCATCATCAACACATTGACGTGCTAACTCACATACAAAACAACTGCAACAATGAATACCAACCAGACAATTAAATTAATCAACTCCATCAAATCCAATACATTGATGAAGCCCCAGCCTATCACACAACCCGTTTTCATGTTGTGCACCCTTGCCCTTATGCTGTTCATGACCGGGTTAACCGCCTGCAGTGACCTGTTATCAGACAACAATAAAGAACAGACGATCGCACGCCTGCTGGTTATCAATGAAGGAAACTGGTCCGAAGGGGACGGCTCGATTACCGCATTCGATCCTGAAAGCGGAGAAACCGTCCAGCAACATTTTGAGAAGGTGAACGGCCGGCCGCTGGCCGGCATGATCCAGTCTGTAACCGTGAGCAAAGGCCGGCTGTTTATTGTGGCCAACAACGCGAATAAAATTGAAGTCGCCGATGCCGAAACTCTGGAAAGCATTGCGACTATTGAGACGGGCAGCGACTTTACCCCGGCCGGATTTGCCCTGACAGATGACGGCGGCAAAGGCTATGTAAGTCATCTTTACGATAACGCGGTATTTGTGGTTGATATGGAATCCTATCAGATCACGGAAAACCGCATTCCGGCTGGCCGGAATCCCCAGGAAATGATGATTTACAACAGCCGGCTTTATGTGCTCAATAACGGTTTCGGTGAGGACCACACCATTACGGTTATTCATACGGAGACCGATGAAGTGATGGAGGAACTCGAAGTCGGCGCCGGCCCGGCCGCTTTGCACCGGGATAACGAAGACCGGATATGGGTAGTAAGCAGCGGGTTCAAAGCCTATGATGAGGACTGGAACCGGGATCCTGATAATGATCATCATGGGCGCATCGATGTCCTGAGTGCTTCGGGTTCCGGCCACATAGCCACCATCGAAACCGGTGGTTTTCCTCGTGCCCTGGCGCTTGATGAATCATCGGCACGAGCCTGGATCGTCAATGAAGGAGCTGTTCAGCAAATCGACATGAACACATACGGACTCCTCGATGACTCCCTGATTTCCCGTGATTTCAATGGAATCGGATATTCAGAAGTCGACGGCCTGTTTTATCTGGCTCACAGCAGGGGCTTCAGCCAGTCGGGACAAGCGGTCATCTATGATCCGGAAGGCACGGCTGTTGACTCCTTTGCCACCGGTATCGCCCCCAGGGATTTTGTATTTCAGATTGAGTGATAAGGGATAACCGGAGTATCTATCCGGCTCCGGTTATTTCAGCAGGTTCATTCAATATACAAGCTCCGGTATAGCCCGGTCACTCTACGCGAATGGCCCTTTTACGGGAATCGAAGACCACCGGTTGTCCGGTCAGGAGAGACTGGAAGCCCATGATAGCCGCCACGGAATGAGCATATCCGGCATAGATATCAGCATAGGTTTTTCCTCCTTCCCGAATACATGTGACCCAGTTCAGGAACATATTATCCCGGCTGTCTTCGCTGAGCCCTTCGGCAACCGGTGCTTCAATAGGTTGTTCCAGTCGATTCTCGCCCCCTCCCTCACCACGAAAGACCCAGGATTGGGTGTCGAATGTACCGTTGGTTCCGTAGATAAAATTATGCCCGTCAAAATAACTGTTCTGGAAGCGTGAGTGGAAGTTCAATACCCATCCTTTCGGGTAGGAAAAGATGCAGTGCTGATAGTCCATGGTTTCGCGCCGGTCTTTCCAGAGCATATGACTTCCGAAGCCCACAACCCGTTCTGGCAGCGAATCATCACACAACCAGGTGGTGGCATCGATAGAGTGGGTGCCGAGCAGGCCGATCGAACCGAAGCTGCAATCTTTGTAGAGGCGCCATGCCCGGAGCATATGCGGGTTGTACGGCCGGTTCGGCAGATACATCAGAAACGCTTCCCAGTCCACATCCTCGCGGCGGACATCGTCAACATCGCGCTGCCAGCGCTCGTTGTTGATGTTAATGTTGATATCGGCGTTGATAATTTGTCCGAGCGGACGGTTTTCACGCATGAAACGTGCCGTGGCAATATTCCGGCGATCTCCCCGGCGCTGTGTCCCCACCTGGCACACTACCCCATATTCACGGATGGCATCCAGGGCGGCATTGGCATCGGCCATGCGCGTGGCCATACACTTTTCCACCCAAATATGTTTGCCGGCTTTGGCAGCATCCACCAATTGCCGGCTGTGCGCAAAATCCGGTGACGCGATAACGACAGCATCCACATCGGGATGGTCCAGCACATCCTGGTACCGGGTACTTTGAAACGGAGTGACACCCGTGGCTTCACGGATTCTTTCTGAGGCTATATCCATCTGGGGTTTCCAGACATCGCAGACGGCGATAAAGCGGATATTGAGGTATTCATATTGGTTGAGCATGAGGCCCATCAAGTACCGGCCGTAACCGCCACACCCAATCAGCCCGATATGGATTCGTTCATTGGCACCGGCCGGATTCAGGGTTGCGGCTTCTGCTTTGGGAAATCCAAGGGTGATGGTTCCGGCCGTGGCAAGCATGGTATTCGATACGAATTTTCTGCGGGAAATTTTCATATGCTTGTTTTTTTTGTTCATAGGGACAGGAGTATCCATGGTATTATTATTTACCCGTGTACCGCAGGCTTTTACCATGGATGGTTGATGTTTTTATTCAATTTACAGCTAATTATCTATGCAAGATGCTATAAAATTACAATGATATGCAAGCCCAATCGGATCAACCTTCAGCATCATCAACCGCTCATTTTGTTTTTGAGAGTTCCGGCGGGGTGACAATACCGGCGGACAAAATCAGTTTCATGCCTTGTTCGACGCTGATGGACAACGGTGTCACTTCCTCGACCGGCACCATAGTCAAAATTCCGGTCGTTGGATTCGGAGGTAACGGTATATAAATATTTGCCAGCCGCCGGCTCTCACTGTCCGTTTCCCGAAAGTCCAATTCATTGGTAATAAATCCAATCGAATAGATTCCTTTCCGGGGATATTCTATCATGCACACTTTGCGGAATGTCCGCCCTTGCTGATCGGGTGAAAATGCATGAATAAGTTCACTGGCTCCGCTGTATACCGACTTGGCCAGCGGCAGGTTGAGGAAAATCCGTTCAATGATGCGAAAGAAAACTTTCACCACCAGGTTTCGGGAAAAGACGCCCAGCAAGAGAATCAGGATAATGGCCGTAATGAATCCTATGCCCGGTATGCTCAACCCTATATACCGGTATAACGGAGAAGCAATTCCGTCGATGACCTGAAAGATAAACCACAGAACCCAGATGGTTATGAACACCGGAATAACAATAGCCAGTCCACGTAAAAAGGACTTCCGAATGCTCTTCAGAAAAGCCGATCCCTTCTCTTCTTCCGCCTCTCCCGGCCGTAATAAGTCCAATAATTTGTCCCGCTCAAACATATCATTCTCCTTTTTGATATAAGTACTGCTCGTTTGTATAGAACCGCACGCAGGCAACTCTCGACCATGTATCCATTAGTTGCCGTCCTTCGGTATGAGAAACAAGGGAGTTCATACAAGTCGCACCGGTTAATTGTAATCATTATTACAGCATATGGCTTAACCTGTTGAAACACCAACACTACCGGAGTAATTTCGGCATGTTATCTGGCACATACAAAGTTATTATGCCTGATTGCTGCCAGATTGGTTGCGACCAGATATATATGATTTTAAATGAGCATGCCGGGCTTATTATTGTTTAATTCAGTTCTCCCGCTAAAATCAATGCATGTACTCGATCCTGAATCATTACAAAAAAGGGTACAGGATAAAATCCTGCACCCTTCTCTCTCTCCTAACAAATAGCAGGGGCCATTCTTTTCAGATCACTTTTCCTTATTTCACCAGGGTCATTTTTTCTGTTCTGATATCATCACCCACATTCAGCCGGTATAAATAGACACCGCTCGGCATGGATGAGGCGTCCCAGCTCACAGTATGATATCCGGCGTGCATGAGCTCATTCTTGAGAACAGCGACCGATTGACCCAGCGTGTTGTAAACCTCCAGACGAACTTCCATTTGTTCCGGAATGGCAAAACGAATGTTGGTAACAGGATTGAAGGGGTTTGGATAATTTTTTTCCAATCGGACCCGAGCGGGCAATGCAGGTCTGTCATCATCCGCTGAAGTGACCGCCTGGTCACTGGTCATGGCAATATTGGAAAAGTGGTCCACTTTGGCACTTACCAGTCCCTTCACCGTGTCACTTATTACCGTTGCGATGCCTTGGGGATCGAAATCTTCCCCGTCGCTGGTATAAGCGAGAACGAACTCACTAACATCCGGGCCGATGCCTTGCGGCCGATTTTCGGGAATGGGCAGGGTGAGTTCCACCGGTTCGGCAAATGCGTACGGGCTGACCAGCTCGTCGTTCACATAGACATTTACCTGGATGGCATTGGCAATATTCTGTCCAAAACCAACCTCCTGCGGTGCCGATTCGGAAATTTCGCTGAAATCCGGCAGACTGATCTCGATTCGTATGTCTTCAACTACCGCTTCTTCAGGAAGGTGAAGTTCCCCGCCATTAAGCAGATGCAGCGGAAAGGGAAGCCCCTGAAACTTCAACGTATCGCCGGCAAAAAGACTGTCGGTGCGTGCAGGACCCTGGCCCGGCGGGATGATATCGATAACGATCAAATGGCCGTTATCTTCAGCTTCTTGTGCTTGTGCAACGGTTGGAAGAGCGAAAAAACCCGCTATCAAACCGAATACCAATGCTGTAATCACAGAATCGTATTTTGACTGTAGCATTATATTCCTCTTTATTAGTTCACGTTTAACATGCATATCTTTTGAATGCAAGAAAGAAGATTCAATCGTTTCTCGTGGATTGTTTTCTTCTTTGGAGGTTTTACTCCTGCAATCGAAACAGGGTCTAACCTTCCTATTCAAAATAGATGTACCTCACCGAATGAGGTAAAAGCCCTATAAAGAGCCATTTACTTGTGGGACGACCATCGAACAAAAAAGTTACAGGGTACTTTTCGTTCAAAAGATACCGGCCTTATTTGACCAGATGCATATTTGCCGTATGTACCACACCGTTTGTGGTCAACCGGTAGAGATAGGATCCTGATGGTAATCCGGATGCATCGAAAGTGACTTCATGGATACCCGAAGCCATATTTTCGTCGATAAGAGTAGTGACAGGCCGGCCGAGCATATTGAATACTTCAAGTTTGACGTTCCCGGACCATTCCTGAACCGCTGAATGGTGCCGGCTCGCTCCGCGATGAAAATCGTGTCGGGGACACCCGGAGCAAGCTGAAAATCAATGGGAGAACTGAATGAAAGATGTTCAAACGCATTTTCAACGGTAATGCCGTCTTGTGCTCTCAGAACAGGGATGTGAAGAAGTGAAAACAGTAACAGATATAAAAAGGGGCCGTACATATCATACCAATAAGAAGTAGTTGAATTTGTGAAATTTATCCTTAAAATTTCAATACGTCAATGAGTATCAAATCGTTCCGGGCATTTCGGAACTAGGAAACAAATTATCCGGTTTCAACCAGTATGATCTGATTGGGAAAGCGAGGAAGCGATCCGTATCAGACCCCACCCCAACGTAATTCCGTAGACAAGATGTAATATCAGGGTAGCCACAGCAATTTTTGGCGTTATAGCCGATCCAAAGATGCCCCATCCAAGCAATGGCAGTACAAACAGTTCCATGATCAACCACAGCATGACGCCCCAGCCCAGTCCATGCCACACGGTTCCCCGGGATTTTATCCAGTTGAACAACACGGCTCCCCAAAAAGCCCCATATCCGAAATGTGTGATGATGGCAAATCCCATGATTAACGGTTGGGGGGCATTACCCAGGAGTCCCCTGGCAATGGCCGCAGGAATGGGTTCAGGAATCGGGCTCATGCCTGTGCCCATGCCTATGAGCATAATAACCGTCATAAAAAGCGTCCCGAGCAGGCCGAACAGTATCCCCTTTTTACTATATATGTTGGTGAATGTTTCCGTTGAAGAATTCATATTGGTAACGTATTGTTTTATAATTACATAACAATAAAATGGTATGGATTATTCGGTTCAAAATCAAACGTTGGCGTTTTTCAGAGTACGGGTTTTTTTCAGAGTACGAGCATTTGGCGGAAGGGAGTCAAAAATAGGTGGCAAACCCGAATTGAATGCCGGCGGATTTGACAACGGGATTTCCCAGCAGATCCTTGTGCCAGCGGCGAATATAATTCAGGCGGAAAACCGTGTCGTCGGTGGGACGAAAACTGATACCGGGCACCAGAGCGTTGGTCTCATCATAAATGCGGCGGCCGGTTGAACGAAAACTTCCTACATTGTAATCAACCCGCTCAAGACGCAGATTGAGGTTGAGTACCGATTCCCGGTAGGATAACAGATGTGGCCTCCATAGCGGAACGATAATATCCATATGCCCGCCCCACTGCTTTTCACCAAACAACTCTTTCAGATCCTCCTGCATGTCAATGGAAGCATAAGCAATTTCCCCCTTTATTTCGGCAAGACGTACATTGGCATGATAATCGAACGCAAAAATATTCAGCCGGCGTTTTTGATCAACCTGGTCGCCTTCAATCAAATAGGTGTTATAAATTCCCCCGTAATGGGAAAATCCCAGCTCGCCCCACCGGTATCTTCCAATAGCCACACGTGCGGAAAGAGCAGGCGACCCGTTATTGTCTTTTGCAAACCGGGTATCGCTCTTGCCGCTGGCCAGACGGGTGCGCCCCTCCTGGTTAAGAATCACCCCATCTCCCAGGCCGTTGGTAAGATAGGCATCATAGGAAAGCACAAAATTACCCGGGAAAAATTTACCATGCACACCGAAACCCATTTCAGAGAGCGTAGCGGGAATGATTTCGGTGGCAACAAGAGGCCGTTCAACAAACTCCCACTGGGGGCTGTCGTGATTATTATTAAAAGCTCCGATCGGTGGAAGCAGAATACCGCCCCGGAGCTTGAGTGCCGGATTGATCTCAAAATCGACAAGAGCCGTTTCAAGCACAATTTCTTCCGTTCCATGCTCAAACTCCAGCTCCGAGATCAGCCGGATGTGTTCGCTGATACCCGAGAAAAGAAAGAGGTTGAATCTTCTCAGCTCGAACGAAAAGCCTTCGGGAATACCCTCTTCAACAAAGGAATTGGTATTTCCCTCTACATAGCCGCCAACCGCTGTTTTACCTATGGATGTAATAAAAGGCCGATTATAGATACCATCCTGAACGGAGGCCGTATCCGGTTGGGCATAGAGCTGACTCGAAATGAAAAGTGTCATTCCTGTCAATAGAAAAACTCGTGAATACATCATGACGTTTTACGTTGGAAGTTGGATATAAATGGTATCGGCGTCTGTCGTAACGCTGAATGAAAACAAATCCCGGCGTGCCGGCCCTTCCAGAATCCTTCCTTCCTGATCATACCTGCTGCCGTGACAGGGACAGGTGAAGGTTTTTCCTGTAGGGTTTACCGTGCATTGTCTATGGGTACATTCCAGGGATAGAGCGCTATAGGTGCCGTCCGTGTGCTTTCCCAGATAGATGGGGGCATTGCTCCCGGGGTTACGGGTCAGGACAAATGTATCTTCCCCGAAACTGCTTTTGGACACTTCCAGCTGTTTTCCGATATGCCTCGCCTCTACATATCGGTAAGTGGCACATGCTGTTACAGCCATCATGGCACTGCTGCTCAATGTACCGGCCGATACCAGTTTGATAAATTTTTCCCGATCCATTCTATAACGATTTTAGAAACATGATAAGCTGCTCCTGCTCTTCATTGGTGAGATCCCGGAATTCGCTGCGGCTGGATGCCGATTCACCGCCGTGGTATTCAATGGTTTCCCGCAAACTGTGAGCCCTGCCGTCATGAAGATAGAATGGGGTTCCACCCTGAAATCTTTCAGCCAGCCCGAGCCCCCATAATGGAGGAGTACGCCATTCGGAAGCCAGGGCACTTCCTTCAGTGTACCCGTCGTCCAGTTCAGGCCCCATATCATGAAGCAACAGATCCGTAAAAGGATAGAACTCCACTTCACTGAGTTGGGAAATCGACGATTTTCCGGTTTTAAGTTTGGGCACATGGCAACCGGCACAACCGGCCTGCGTAAACAGTTTTTCACCCTGTATGACATCGGGATGGTCCACATTCCGGCGTTGAGGTGCGCGCAGGGTCTTCAGATAAAAAACAACATTACTGACCACACTGGAAGGAACTTCGGGGTCCGGCACATCATCTTCACTCGAAATTCCGGCGGTCTGAACATTGAACAGGTCATTGGGAATCAAATCGGTCGTCAGTCCCATATCCTGATGATAAGCCGAAACCGTCTGATGCAGGAGGTTAATACTAATGCCTTTTTTCCCAAACCGGCCGATAAATTTCCCGTCATGGGTCAGAAACCTTGTTTCCCCTCCTCCTTCCACCAATTCACTTAACGAGGCGATTTCGGACAAAAAATCAGTAGCATCGATCAGGCTGGGCCGGCCTGAAATCCCGTCCCCATCCAGGTCATCCGGATCGGCCATATTCAATATCGTGCTGTCATCCAGGGCTTCCAGAAATCCAAGCCCCACAATAACAGGGGCGGTAAATTCGGCAATACCTGTCGCCTCCTCCGGTATTTTTTCAGGCAAAAAACCGGGTATGGCCCGGTTCTGTAATTGTGGCCCACCCTGTTCGACCATGGGATTGAACTCTCCGTCTTCCATTTTGCCAAACCGGACAAGATTAAAAACCAAATGACCTTTCCCTTCCCCGGGATGACATGCATCGCAAGACTGCCCAACAAAAACAGGCCCCAGCCCGTCTTCCGCACTGAACCGCCGTCCAAACTCTTCATCACCCTTTAAATGAAGGTTCAGCTGTTCCCGGGCAAGGCCGTCAATCGGAGCATCCAGAATGGCATTATCATCGGGAAAAGCAGGATAAAGTTCACAGCCAAGCATGATGGCAAATGTGACCCCCACGATTAACAACAGCTGAATGACCGGGTTTATTTTAAGTAATGACATTACTTTTTGGCTATTTATTTTTAGTTACAACTAAATTTAAAATCAACCACTATACTTTCCAAAAAAAATATGGTGTTAACGGCTTCTGAATCATCCAGATGTGTTCAGGCACTTTCAAATGCTACTGAACAGGCATTTTAAGCCAGCGGCCCTGATCAATGTGCTCATCAAGCTCGACCTGGTTGATAATAGCTACATCCAGGGGACGGATATGCATCGGCAGCGTTTCAGGAAGGAACGTTTCAAACCTGCCGCTCCGCCCGGCCCGGAATGTTTGAAGCCGCACCGGTTCCGTGTTCAGAATATCCGGATCAACAAGGCGATCGAACGATTCTGTAATACTGGTGAAATCGGATTCAAAATCATTAAACCGGTTGCGCTCTGAGTAATTGATAAACCTGAAAATCCTGTTTTCATATGCGGCAGCATAGATATGAAGAGTCAGAGGAGTTCCATCTCCAAGTGTAGCCCCGGCTATGGCCGAATAGGCATTCAAATTGCCCCTGTTTGCCGCCGTTTCCTCCGATATCAAGTTGATACCATCCCGGGACAGGATCGATTGTACCGATTGCTGCGGAGTGGCGGACCCGGAATCGATTCGAAAAGCCGATACAGCCTTTTCTTCCGGGCCCAGTAAAATAACCTGTGACGGCTGGTTGATAACCTCCCACCCGGGTGGAACTTCGTACTGGAATGCCAGGTCCGGGTGATAAAAATAACCGTCCCTGCTAAAACCCTGTCTGGGATCCTCGCCAAAAACCAATCCGTTAATCATCTCCATATAGCGGTCTTCATTTCTCGATGTCTGCTCATAACCACGTTCAGCCCATTGGCCTGCTATTCGCGGGATGGTTAGCTCTCTTTCACCCGGATCAGGGTGGGTCGACAAAAAATTGGGTATATTTTGTTCGTGCTGTTCAGCGATTCTTTTCAGACTCGTAAACAATACCGCTCCTTCCGCAGCATCAAAACCATCCAGAGCCGCATACTCCACGCCAAGCCGGTCGGATTCCCTTTCGTGTGCCCGGCTGTGGCTGAGATATAACATCTGTGCGGCGGAATGGCTCAAATCCATAAGGGCCTGGCCGGGCAGGCCGAAAATTTCCTGGCCGAGGAGAGAGCCTCCAATCACAAAGACCTGTCCAATCGACTGTCTCAGAGCCCGCTGGGACGCGTGACGGGCGGCAACGTGTCCGATTTCATGGCCCATCACAACGGCAAACTGGGCCTCGTTACTCAAATGAGCCATCATACCCCGTGTGAAATAGACATAACCACCCGGCAGAGCGAAGGCGTTGATGACGGGGCTGTCGAGCAGGCGAAAAGTAAACTCCGTCTCCCGGAACTGTTGCCCGGTTTCGGGACGTCTCAAATGGCTTTGTCCGAGAATGCGTTCCCCCATTTCCGTTACATAGGCCGCCAGCCGTTCTTCGTTATACAGGCCGAATTGAGCGATGATTTCCGGATCCGCTTTCTTGCCTATGTCAACCTCCTGGTCCCAGGAATATCCGAAAGCCCGTGTAGAACCGGTAACCGGGTTCTTCTGTATCGCACAACCTGCGATCAAAAAAGTAACGAAAAAAAAGAGTAAGAGCCGGATTCTCAGTATTTGCATAGATTCAGGTTCATGAAAAGCACCTGGATGGGTTCGTCACGTATTCGTGATTAACATGAAAAATACCAACATAATTTAAATAAGAACTATACTTTATATCAAAAAAGTACACGTGCCTGAAATCCGGCTCCCGGAACTCCGGCATAAAAATTTAGAGAAGATGACCCATGCAATCTGACAAACAAACCGCACTGATAACCGGGGCTTCCTCGGGTATTGGATATGAATTAAGCAAGGTTTTTGCCGCCGGCGGCTTCAACCTGATCCTGGTGGCGCGCAACCAGGTACAGTTGGAAACGATAGCTTCCGGATTCAGGCAATCGGACGGTGTGAATGTGGCCGTATGCCCCGCGGATCTGTCGAAACCCGCGGCGGCACAGGAATTATACGATGAGCTGCAAGCACAAAAGGTTGAAGTCGATGTACTGGTCAACAATGCGGGATTCGGCCTCAACGAATCTTTCACTACAACCGATATGGTTCGGCAAGAAGAAATGATCCGGCTGAACATTACCGCGCTGGTCCAATTGTGCCGGTTATTCGGAGCCGATATGGAAAACCGGGGATCGGGAAAAATCCTCAACGTAGCATCAACAGCCGCCTTTCAACCGGGCCCCTTTATGAGTACGTACTATGCGTCCAAAGCTTATGTCCTCATGTTCACGGAAGCACTGCACACGGAGCTGAAACCCCGGGGTGTCCTGGTTAGCACGCTGTGTCCCGGACCGACAAAAACGGGCTTTTTCAGGCAGGCGGACATGCAAAGCTCTTTTTTGGCCGGAAATATGCTGGTCATGCCGGCCGATAAAGTAGCCCGGGCGGGGTACCGGGGGCTGATAAAAGGCAAGCGGGTGATCATACCGGGGCTGTTGAACAAAGCCGGTGTCTTTGCCGTACGCTTCTTTCCGCGAAGCCTTGTATGTATTTTGGTGTCGTCCATGAACCGGAAGCGGGGCAAGTAATAGATGATCCCCATGCGATATCTTGAAACCGGGCAAAATACAGTCCCTGCTCCGTGCCATTGACGAGGGGGCACGGGGAAAAGGATTGATGACGGAGGCGGCACAAGCCAATAGCATTTGCATGCCAATGGAAAGGGTATTAGATTGATATTTCAAGGCCATGGCCGGCAACTGTGAAAGAGGGGGAGCAGATTGCCGGCTGATGACACTCAAACCGGACCCGGGTCCCGTTTACCATGCCGGATCACAAACGACTGTTAAGCCTGCTGCAAATCATCCGCCTGCTGCGGCAATCGGGCGGTTACCCCGTTAATCGTCTTGCCGGGCGTTTTGAGGTTACGGAACGCACGATTTACCGGTACTTCGGTATACTGCGCGAAACCGGTTTTGATCTGGAAAAAGAAGGTGACCGGTACCGTATCGCCTCGCACACCCGTCAGGATGAACTCCTTCCGGTACTCGACCCGGATGAAACCGGCCTGTTACGCGATGCCGTGCTTTCGGTCCATGCCACCCATCCCCGCAAACCCCACTTGCTGAAAAAGCTGGCGGCCCTGAGCGATCTGGAACAGCTGGCCGAGCTGGTTGTCGACCGTGCCCTGGCAGGTGTGATCCGGGATCTGACCCATGCCGTCAAAGAACGCCGACGCATAATCCTGCGCGACTATAACTCACCTAACAGCCGGACCATACGAGACCGTGAAGTCGAGCCGGTCGGGTTCGGTGTCAATATGCGCTATCTGTATGCACTCGATACCGAATCGGGAGAGATACGCCAATTCAAACCGGACCGGATCGGCCGTGTGGAAGTGCTTGGCAAGACCTTTACACCCGGGGCAAAACACCGGGTCTCCAAGCCGGATCTGTTCGGAATGAACGGCCGTCCGCGTTGCACGGTAACTCTGCGGTTAAACCAGCGGGCGATACGGCTGTTGCTGGAAGAATACCCTGAGAGTGAAATTCAATTATTTAAAAATCAGCTAAATCGCGCCCCGGAAGGAGTGAACTGGTTGAAAATTACATTGAAGGTCAACGGATTTGAAGGTGTCAGCCGATTTGTTTTAGGGCTACCGGGGGAGGCGGGGGCGGAAGGGCCTGAGGCATTTATCCAGTATTTGGAAACACGAATGAGCCGGGGAGCTATGTATCTGAAGGGGAAAAATTAAAAAAATAGATGTGACATTATTTGTCATATGTTAGTATTAATTTTAGTAGTACAACGCTCTTCAATTTATATGCAATTACTTAGTTAATACTGAATTTTCTTGCAGTTCTCTCCATTATGAGAAACATAAATGAAATAAGGGAGTCAAATCCAAAATGTAGCCAATCAATTGAAAGGACCAATTTTATCTTTCTTGATATTGAGACGACTGGACTTTGTGTAGAAAAAGGGTCCAAACTTATGGAAGTTGCAATACTAGACCGCAACAAGGTGCTTTTTACATGGAATCAAACATCATCCAATGCATCTGATGAAAACCTGAAAAACGAACTTCCAAAAATACTTAAAAATTTAAAATCGGGAGTAGTAGTTGGACATAACGTCTGTTTTGATCTCAATTTCATAGCTTATAAAGCAGGAAAATTCGGGCATACAGGTCCGAATGTTTTTTTTATTGATACACTAAACTTGTCCAGAAGACTTATTGAAACAGTTAGTAGCTATAAATTGGAATTCTTACTCCAATATTTCAACATTTCCATTCATGGTGAACTTCACACCGCTTTGGTGGATGCGCAGGCAACACAAGCACTGTTTTGGAAATTGATTGAAAGAGGAGAAATCGGCACATTAAAAGAGGTCGGAATGAAAAAACTTAATTGGTCTTTTTTTTAAAAAATCAAGAGGGGTATCAATGAAAGGGATTCCCGATGATTTCTGGGCAAAACTTGATCGCAATGAGGATGGAGCCGTCACCCATTGGCATCCGTTGATAGCGCACTCAGCCGATGTTGCTGCTGTAGTTGAAGCGCTATTGATGCGTACAATACTGAATCGAAGGTTGGCACGACTGTTAGGTCAGGAGAAGCTTACTGATATACAAATTGCCCGTTTTGCTGCACTCTCTGTCATACATGATGCCGGAAAAGCGAATCACGGATTTCAAAATCAGGCATTTGACATAAAGGGCCCCAGGGAAGGGCATGTGGGTCCAATTATTGAAATTATTCAAGCCGATGAAAACTTTCATGAGCAATTGCTTATTCCTTTGGGGATACAGGATGTTTTAACGTGGTTCAGTAATCAGGAAACAGCTGTTCACTTTTTGTTTGCTACATGGGCCCATCACGGAAAACCGGTGTTACCACGTTCAAATTTCAAGCAAAGTCTTTGGGAGAAAAACACGCGTAGAGATCCGGTTGAAGCACTGTCCTCACTGAGTACTTGCATGAAACAATGGTTTCCAGATGCATTTAAAGAAGACAGTAACACCATACCTGATCAACCGGTGATCCAACACATATATAACGGGATACTCACCCTTGCCGACTGGCTTGGATCTGATACCCGGTTTTTTAGTTTTACAGAATCACTGGAAAACTACATACAACGTGCCCGGGATAATGCCGGTAAAGCTATTCGTGCACTTACACTTGATGCCGGAATTCCCCGTGAAATCATTAAAGATTCTCCGATATCATTCCGGATGTTTTCTCCATGGGAACCTTTTGAGATTCAAAAACAATGCCTTGAATTGCCAACGTTCTCCGAAGGTAGTTTGACCATTCTGGAATCCGACACCGGTTCCGGAAAAACGGAAGCGGCACTTTCCAGGTTTTTGAAATTATATCAGGAAGGACTTGTTGATGGAATGTATTTTGCTGTACCTACCCGAAGTGCCGCAACACAACTTTATGATCGTGTCGAAAAAGCGGTGGAAAAAGCATTTGGTGAGCATAAAAATCGACCACCTGTTGTACAAGCTGTATCAGGGTATCTGAAAGTTGACGCTGTTGAAGGAACAGCGCTCCCGCATTTCAAGGTATTATGGTATGATGACAGGAAAGATGAGTTACGCGAGCGTAGCTGGGCGGCAGAACATCCCAAAAGATATCTTGCAGGTGCGGTGGTGGTTGGTACTATTGACCAGGTTTTGCTTGCAACACTTCAAGTCAAGCATGCCCACATGCGGACGGCAGCATTGCTGCGCCACTTTTTGGTTGTTGATGAAGTACATTCCTCGGATGTATACATGACCCGTTTGCTCGAACGTGTCCTGGATCTTCATCTTTCGGCCGGCGGACATGCATTATTGATGTCCGCAACTCTTGGAACTTCATCCCGGTACCGGTTTGCCATGAAAAAGAAGGAACCTGTACCGGAAGCTGAGAAAGCTGAAATGGTGGCATATCCTTTGTTGACCCATACAAACCAGATGCGAGAGAAAACGTTTGAGATTACAGGAAAATCGTCCGGTTTTCAAAAAAATATTCGCGCTGAAACCAAAAATATTGCAGGTTACCCGGATAAAATAGCAGAACTTGCATTAGAAAAGGCCGGATCCGGTGCACGTGTATTGATTATTCGCAACAAAGTAAGCGACTGCATTGAAACTCAGAAAGCCATCGAAGAAATTGCAGGTACTGATTCAGGCATTCTGTTCAAATCGGATGGCATTCCGGCTCCTCACCATTCCCAATTTGCCGCTGAAGACCGGAAACAACTGGATTTGGAAATTGAAAGCTATTTCGGGAAAAGTGCGGGTCGTGACTCTGTCATAGCTGTGGCAACACAAACCGTCGAACAAAGTCTCGATATTGATGCCGATTTCATGATTTCAGATTTATGTCCGATGGATGTACTACTTCAGCGTATCGGTCGTCTGCATCGCCATCAACGTCCCAGGCCAAAGGGATTTGAAACAGCGCAATGTGTTGTACTAACTCCGGAAGACCGGGATCTCGGCCAATTTATTTCAAAAGACGGTCAGGCTCGAAAAGGGAAATTTGGTCTCGGCACCGTGTATCAGGATCTTAGAATTTTGGAAAAAACCTGGCAAGTGTTGGAAGATGTTGCTTTGTCCGGGTGGAAAATACCGGATGATAATAGAAAACTTGTCGAACGCTCTTTGCATCCGGAGGTTCTGTCATCGCTCGTCGAAGAAAAAGGTAATGTTTGGGAAACTCACCAGCAACATATTGACGGTCAAAAATTTGCAGACAATCAGCTGCCGGGTCTTGTAGGGATTGATTTTTCCAAACCATTTGGGAACAGTGGATTCAATGAGGATCTTAAATCCATTAAGACACGTCTGGGAAGAGATGATGTGCACCTCACTTTTGAAAAATCCGTTACCGGCCCCTTTGGAAATCCGGTAAAAGAAATTACGGTTGCCGACTGGCTTTTTGATGAAGTGCCCGAAAATACAGAAGTGCCGGAAAACACGGTAAGTGCCTTCGATGGAGGCTTTACTTTTGACTTTGCGGGAAAGACCTTTGAATACGACCGTTTCGGCCTGTCCATTACATCGAAATAAATAATATGACTGTGGAGACCAATATGAAATTTTCTTTGCTGGATGATTCATTGATTCGAGTCCGGCTTTTGAACAAAAAAATCAGGGAAGTCAGTCTCCCGGAAATTTATCCAATGTTAATCGGGGATAAAATCCTGGGATTTGAAGCGTTGCAACCTCATCAGCATCAGCCCTGGTTTAGTTTTTTGGTACAATTGGGAGCTATGACGGTTGCAAGAGAAACAAACGGTACCATTCCGGATCAAACGGATGAATGGAAGAAGGCATTGCTTCGATTAGCCGGCAACAGTGAAGCTGCCTGGCATCTTGTTGTGAAGGATGTTTCCAAACCGGCTTTTCTACAATCTCCTGTACCTGAGGGCTCACTGGAGAATGCAGGATATAAATCGGATATATCCACACCCGATGAACTGGATATGCTCGTGACCTCTAAAAATCATGACCTTAAAGGTAGTCGGGTACGAAATCCAAATCCGGAGCACTGGCTGTTTGCTCTATTAACTTTGCAAACGATGGAGGGTTTTCTTGGCAGAGGCAATTATGGCATTGTCAGAATGAATGGCGGATTTGGTAATCGGCCATTTGTAGGGTTTGCTCCCGGTTTTTCCTGGGGTTCTCGAGTAACACGTGACCTCCGGGTTCTGCTACGAAACAGACACAGGCTAACAGAATATTATAAAGAAGATGGCCACGCTCTTTTATGGAATCTCCCCTGGGACGGAAAACGAACAAGTGCATTATCACTGGAAGATTGTGACCCATTTTTTCTTGAAATCTGCCGGCGAATCCGTTTTCGTACAAATAAGGACAACAAAATTATTTGTCAGAGAACCAATACAGAAGCTGCCCGTATTTTCGCTGTTGAAGATCTAAAGGGGCGGACCGGTGATCCCTGGACCCCAATTGAGAAAAAAGGAGTTAAGGCGCTGACACTTGGTGGTGCCGGATTTTCATACAATATATTACAACAGGTACTTTTGGGGGAGGAGTTTTCTGAACCTATATCAATGGAAATTCAGGAAAATGAGAAAGAAAGCATGCTGTTAATCACACAAGCTTTGATACGCGGACAGGGTAAGACCGATGGTCTCCATTTGAGGCTGGTTCCCATACCTTCCAATGTTTATCGTCTGTTTTCATCAACAAGTGAAAAGCAAAAGCTGGCAGAACGTTCCAAAGCAAGGGTTGATAAAGCTCAAAAGATGCAATTAAAAGTACTCGGCCCATCCATTTCTCTCTTATTGAGCAGCGGTGATTCTAAAAAAATTGATTATGAGAAAATAGCACCCTGGACAGAACGGTTCAGCAGGGCTATTGACAATCTATTTTTTGACTCACTATGGGAGTCAGTGCAGAAAAACCAGCTTGAATCACACAAGGAATGGGATAATATTTTATTTCGTGAAGCAGAAAAGTTACTTAAAGAGGCAGAACGAAGTACCCCTCTGTCGAATATCAGACGTTGGAAAGCCATAAGTCAGGCAAGAGGAAGGTTTTATGGCAGTGCACGGAGGCATTTTGATCACCTCTTCCAAAATAAAGTTGAAACATCCAATCTTGCATAAATTATGACACATACAGATAAAAACACATTAGAAAAGGCACCATTAGATTTCGATGAAATTTCTGGAGAAGAGCGGTTTCGTAAATATGATGTTGCTGTAGGTAAAATAGCCAGTATGATGCAGCAAGAACATGGCGGTCTGGGCACCGGTGAAATGGCTGACCTCAGAAGGATCTCTCCTGAAAAACCGTTTACGGCTGCCTTGTGGCGTATACTGCTTGACTTTGATTTGGATAAATCGCCACAAGGAGTAAAACTGACAGACTGGGAAAGAAAATGGGCCACCTTGTTGATGGGAATGGCAGTCTGTAACGGTTTGCATGTCTATGAGGTTCCATTTGGAAGGGCACTGGCCGATTCGGGCTGGTCGGAACTGCGTTTTGCGCAACTTATGCAAGCAACCGGAAAAACACTTGAAATTCATTTGCGAAGAGTGGCACAGTTTCTCGCATCCAAAGGTCAGAAAGCCAACTGGGCGGAAGTTCGAAAGCTGCTCTTCTACCAGGAAGGAGAATTTGCGGAAGATATACGGCTGTCAATTTCACGGCATTATTACCAGGCGATATATCAGAGTGAGCATAAGCAGTCTTGATATTCACACAAACCAAAACAAATAAGGAATTTATCATATGAGTAATTCAAAATTTCTACAAATACACACGCTTACATCTTATCCGGGAACCTTATTGAACCGTGACGATGCCGGTTTTGCCAAAAGACTTCCATTTGGTGGATCAACCCGTACGAGGATATCATCCCAGTGCCTGAAATATCACTGGCGAAATTTTAAAGGAGAACATGCCCTTTACAACATGGACGTTCCGAGATCTTACCGGTCACGAGAAACATTTCAGAGAAGAGTTGCCAAGCCGCTGGTTGATGAAGGGTATCCTGAATCTTTGGTTCTGGCCGGCACTTTTTCTTTGATAGATCGTCTTTTGTCCGACAAACAATCGGGAAAAAACGAGATCAAAAAGTTGATCCGGCCTGATGAAGGTCAAAATCCTTGGGAGCAGCTTGAAACAAGTCAGATCACTGTTTTTGGAGAGCCGGAAATGCGATATTTGCGGCAACTCCTCTCCGAAAAGCTTGATGAATTCAAAGAGAAGTCCCCTGCTTTCTGGGAAGCCGATGGGTCAGTCAGTGATGATGCGATTGAAGATGCGGTAAAAATGATGCAGGAGTTTTCTAAGAAGGAGTTGAAAAATAATTTAAAAGCTCTGCGAACAGCCTCTGGTCTGGATGCTGCAATGTTTGGCCGTATGGTCACCAGTGATGTACTGGCCCGTGGTGATGCTGCAATACATGTTGCACATGCATTTACTACTCATGCAGAAGAAAGTGAGAGTGATTATTTCTCGGCGGTTGATGAACTTCGACGAGATGAGCCGGAAGAAAGCGGTGAACTCGGCGCGGGGCACATTAACAGTACAGAAATTGCAAGCGGGCTGTTCTATCAATATGTGGTTATTGATCTGCCGTTACTGGTCTCCAATATCGAAGGTGTATCTCGTAATGAGTGGGATGAAGCCGATAAAGCACTTTCAATGGAGACCATCAAAAGTATGATCCACCTTATTGCAACAGTATCACCCGGTGCCAAACTTGGATCGACGGCACCTTATTCATATGCTCAATGCATGCTTGTGGAGTCCGGAAGTGCACAACCTCGAACCCTTGCAAATGCTTTTGAGCGAGCTGTCCCGAAAAACGGTCAGGGTGTTCTTGCCAATAGCTATAATGTAATGGGAAAATATATATCGGAGATGGATCGTATGTACGATTTACAGCTGGAGCGAAAACTTGCTGCTGTGGGTCCGACCGAATTGCTTTTGGAGCCTTTGGAAATGGATGAAACGGTTTCTGTCCGAAATATTGCGGACTGGGCCGCACGACAAGCCGGAGGTGAGTAATGGATATGTTGGTATTGCGACTAGACGCCACCGTTATGAGCTTCGGTGCTCCGGTGATTGACAGGCATGGTATGATCCAACCATATCCGGCCCTGTCCATGATGACCGGTATGCTGAGTAATGCTCTGGGATATGATCACTCTGATTTTGACAAATTGCAGAGATTGCAGGATCGTTTGAAGTATGCCGTTCGTGAGGACAAAAGAGGAGAAAGGATTCGTGACTATCAAACTGTTGATCTTGGCCAATCTTTCATGCGGGATGAAGCGGCCTGGACAACCTATGGGTTTGTTGAAGAAAGAAAAGGAGGTAGTGCCGCTACCGGCACCCATGAGCGCTACCGATATTATTGGGCTGATGCGGTTTACACCATTGCCTTGACGCTTGACCCCATTGATGAGTTACCAACTCTTGACGAATTGCAAAAGTATCTTCAATTTCCGGAAAGACCTCTTTTCTTTGGGAGGAAAACATGTTTGCCTTCAACGCCTATCCTTCTTTTTAAAGCAACATATCAGAGCCTTGAGGAGGCATTGAAAAGGGTTGATTTATCTAAAAGAGCTGACAAGCAAGCATCACACAGGGTTTGGTGGCAGGTAAATACTGATTTGCCTCAGTCCTCCAAAGAATTTGTGAGTCCGGTAGTTGACCGCAGAGATTGGTCAAATCAGATACACGCAGGAGAGCGATGGGTAGCACAAGGGCAAGTAAACGTTGAAAATACGGAGGGATCTGATGACGCAGCAAGCACCTGAATTATTTATGATTCAAATGTGGATGAAGAGCCGCAGACTGGCAGAGTTGGGCAAGATGCTGCATCTTCCATTGAGACAAACAAGCAATAGTTACCTTGTCCATTGCGCTCTATATGAACTATTTCAAAAACAGGCACCTACTCCCTTTTGTTTGGAAGATCATCATCAATATATGTCGGATTATACAAATTCCGATCGCTATCTTCCCGTTTTGTGCTATTCGGCTATAGACAAGGAGGATCTTAATGAACTTGCCAAAGGCTTTGCTAGTCCATCGGTATATCACATTCTAAACTGGGATCGCCTGTTGTCCAAACCCATGCCTGTGGAATATCCGAACGGTATGAAACTGGGTTTTGAATTACGCGTCTGCCCGGTTGTACGAAAGGCCTCTGATGGAAAGAAATGGGAAAAAGGCCAGGAAGTAGATGCCTTTTTATCCCGTGTATGGGAAGTAGATGATGAGAATGTGTCAATTGAGAGAGAAGAAGTCTACAATGACTGGTTGCAACATATGCTCGAAAAACAGTCGGGAGCGAAACTGCTTTCTTCGCAAATTAAAAGATTTTCACTGGAACGGATGTCACGCAGAACCCATGGAGAAAACCGTAAAGTAAGAATAATCAAACGTCCTGATGTAGTACTTACCGGAACTCTTGAGGTACAAAACAGTGAAGCTTTTAAGGAGTTACTCAAGATTGGTATTGGCAGGCATAAAAGTTTCGGTTTCGGAATGCTCAAAATTAGACGTATGAAAAACTGATTGTTGTATGTTATTAAAAGGCAGACTTGGATTGGAGACGGCACGTGTACCTCATGCCGACAGGCACGGCCTGATATGGCTGGAGCGGGGTAAAATCAGTGTAGAAAGTGGAAACCTGCTATTCACAACTGCTGGCACAGAAAATATAAAAGCTGGTGCATATGAAATACCATTACAACAAGTTTCCAATGTTTTATTAGGTCCGGGATCGCTGATCAGTCATGATGCCTTGCGAATTCTGGCAAGACAACAAACCGGTGTATTGGCAGTTGGGTCAAACGGAATTCGGCTATATGCAGTCAGTATGCCTTTTGGTCCGGATAAATCAACAATTGCTCGTAAACAAGCGATGTTGTGGTGCGATCCGGAATCCAATATTTCAGTTGTACGAAAGATGTATGCATTGCGGTATGGTGGCGAATTACCTGGTTACGCACGTGACATTAACTCTTTGAGGGGAATTGAGGGCAAACGCGTTAAGAAAGTATATCAACAGTTAGCTGTTCAATACGGAGTTAATTGGAAAAGCCGGAAGTATGATCGAAATGACCCGGAAAAAGATGATATGATAAACAATGCCATAAATCATGCAGCAACTGCAACCTATGCAGCCTCGCAAATTGCAGTAGCTGTAACCGGAGCCATTCCACAGTTAGGATTTATTCATGAATCCTCCGGCAGAGCTTTTGGATTGGATATCGCCGATCTGTCCCGTAGCACAGTTACATTACCTATCGCCTTTCAGGCAACCAAAACTTCAATGGAAACTGAAGACTCTGATATTGAAAAGCAGACCCGGATTCAGGCAGGAAAAACCCTGAAAAAAGAAGATGTTATCAATAGAATGATTGAAAGCATAAAGGATATTCTGAATGTCGATGACAATAGCGATAACACGTAATGTGCCGGAAAGATTTGACGGGTTTATAAAATCTTGCATGCATGAAATAGCGCCCGGAGTTTATGCAGAACCTGATATGAGTAAGGCCGTGCGTGAAAGAATATGGAAAGTTATTCTTGAGTGGTCTGAATTGGTTCCTGATGATGGAGGAGTTGTATTATTTTGGAGAAGCAAGGAGGCTCCATCAGGACTTGGAATTCGAGTGATGGGATGGCCGAAGAAAGAACTAATTGAATATGAAGGAGCATGGTTGACTTTCAGTTCCTTGACGAAAATTCATGATATTGAAGAGTTAAAAGCATTAATTGAGTACAAAGAAAATCCAACTTCTAACGATGATCCATCAATAGAAACTTACTGATTGGGCATAGCTCTGTTTTTTTTATACCGATAGTTCGCCTTTCTGACTGTCGGTTGATAAAAATATGAATATCTTTCTATTTTAAGCCAAAATGTCAGAAGTATGACATTATTTAATAGGGGATTCCCCGTACACACGGGGATAGACCTCCGCATGGATTATCGGGATAGGCAGATAAACGGGATTCCCCGTACACACGGGGATAGACCCCCGAACCAGAAGAGGAAGAAGAAGAGGAAGAAGGATTCCCCGTACACACGGGGATAGACCTTTACGATCCGGGAAAAGACGGTGATAAAGTAAGGATTCCCCGTACACACGGGGATAGACCCTGGCTTGTGGAATGACGTCGGTCTGTATGTAAGGATTCCCCGTACACACGGGGATAGACCCATCGCAGTATGGGGGCGGAGGGTACGAAAGCTGGATTCCCCGTACACACGGGGATAGACCCAATGTACTGCTTCTTTTATAGTCATTTATCCTGGATTCCCCGTACACACGGGGATAGACCCTTCTCTGACCCAATACTTACTTGTCGTTCAAGGGATTCCCCGTACACACGGGGATAGACCCGCAATAAGGATTCTGTAATAAATGCCGCTCACGGATTCCCCGTACACACGGGGATAGACCCACAGCTAAGGGCAATGATGGTTGCACTTCTCAGGATTCCCCGTACACACGGGGATAGACCCGTTACCTGCATTTCGATATTTCGATTCAGCGTGGATTCCCCGTACACACGGGGATAGACCTTAAAGGTCAGGTGGGAAAAGGCAAAAACCCGCGGATTCCCCGTACACACGGGGATAGACCCTGGCTTTATCGGATAAAAAAGCGTCTGCAATGGGATTCCCCGTACACACGGGGATAGACCCGTTACCTGCATTTCGATATTTCGATTCAGCGTGGATTCCCCGTACACACGGGGATAGACCCCGATCCATGATCCGCATTTAGCACTAAACTAAGGATTCCCCGTACACACGGGGATAGACCTTAAAGGTCAGGTGGGAAAAGGCAAAAACCCGCGGATTCCCCGTACACACGGGGATAGACCCTTGGCACCTATAAAAGCATTTTCCTCCCAACAGGATTCCCCGTACACACGGGGATAGACCCGGTAATAACATCCGTGCCGTCCATCTTAATCTGGATTCCCCGTACACACGGGGATATCAACACTGGCCATTTTTCCCTCTGTGGAATTAAGCGGGTTGCCATATCTAACAAGTATGACATCTTTTTCTCTCGAAATCTGTCAGGTCTTGGGGTTTTTCAATATAAAAACCCAAAAAGCCAAAGAGGAATTTTGTTACCGGTGCCACCTTTGACGGCATCGGCCGCAATGAATACATGGGGTATCCCCCGTATCTGCTCACCGGTTTTTGACGGGCCGCCCACTTCAAACGTATAAACATCGTCTACCATAAAATCAGCCCACCGTGAAGAGGTGACATTATGGCGCACCAGCAGCTGATTCAGGAAAAATGTCTCCCGCAAACTTCCGATATCAGGCTTGTTGCCGGATAACAACCAGATGAGATTAGGATTTTGCAAATAGATCTTTTCCGGTTTTTGAAGGTAACTGATGCCACGGGTATGGCTCTTCAAAAGCGATAGTACGTTTGCCCGATCCAGAAGATCCAGCATCTTGAGAATGGAATTACGTGGAACCTGCAACTTTTCTGCCAATTTAGAAATATTCGGTTTAAATGGAACCGACTGACTGATGACATACAACAATTTTTTCATATTTCGAATGGTGGTATAGGTCAAATCTTCAAATGGTGCTATATCTACATCAAGAACAAGATTTGTGGTTTCCAGAAGCTTTTGGTCGTAGGATTTCAATCCTTCCTTAAAAAACGGATAATAACCATGGCGGAGGTAATCACGGAAGGTTTTCAAAACATCTATATGATCATGGAAGTCCGCAGCAATCTCATGATGAGACTGTAAAATCGTATCCAGGCCCAGAACAGACAGAGACTGTTGATACTCCAACTGAAGGAACTCGCGATACGATAACCCGGGCAGATGGTAGGTCACCGCTCTTCTTGACAGGTCCGCCTGTCCTTTTGAAATTTCCAGAATGGAAGAACCGGTGGCGGCCACTCTGATATCGGGGTAGTTATCATAGGCATTTTTCAGATCTGTTGACCAGTACCGGTAGCGATGCACTTCATCCAGAAAAAACGTCCGGTAGCCCTCCTCATAAAGCGTGTCCAGCAAATGGATCAAGCGGTTTGCTTCGAAATAGATCTCATCCAGGCTGAGATATACAGCTTGCTCATCAATCTCCTTCAGGCGTTGCAGGAGGAGTGTGGTTTTTCCCGCCCCGCGGTGGCCCAATATCATTGTGAGCGATTGATTCCAGTCTATTGTATGATAAAGAAAGCGTTTGAAATCCGTTTTAATCCGGGATATCCTGAGATCGCAATGACGGGTCTTTGGTATAGAATGTTGATGGCACATATCTCCGATGTAGTGACCAAAGGATGGCTGATGGGTGCTATTTGTCTTAGGACCGCTTTTCAGCGAAAATCAGGGTGGCGGGATCAGATTGTCTTTATTCAAATCTCTTCCGGGTGAATCGGTGAAAAAACTGTACCCATACCTATGTAACCTTTCTCAGCCACGTATTCAAAGATGTAACGTGTATATTCTCAGCGACAGGGTAAGTGTCTGCTGTCGGCGTGATAATATAATTCCTCGTGGTCCCGAGATATCCGGTGACGTTCAGGAATCCTTTGGAAAGTTTGGGAGCGTTGGTCCATTTGATTTCGGCCGTTATGACAGGACGATCCTGTTCAGTGATCACAATATCGGCTTCGGCTCCTTCATGAGTTCGTAAAAACCAGAGTTGCCTTCCGTCTCTGAGAACCGACTGGGTCTGATTTATGACAAATCCTTCCCAGGAAGGCCCTATAGATAGACTGTTCGTTAAAGCTTCAAAATCTTGCAGCCCCATTAACGAATGAAACAGTCCAGAGTCGGACAGATAAACTTTGGGACTTTTGATCAATCGTTTCTTCAGATTGACAAACCAGGGTTCCAGCCGGTACAGTATATAGGCCTTCTCCATAAAATCGATATACTTTGAAACCGTCGGCCGGCTTACGCCGAGAGCTGTAGCCAGATTTTGCATATTGAGGATTTGTCCCTGTGATTGTGCGATCATGATCAGTAATTTCCTCAGTATGCGGACGTCACTATTCAGACCCAATAACGGCAATTCTCTTTCAAGATAAGTTTGAATGAAATTCATCCTCCACCGGCTGCTGGTATGTAAAGATCGTGCGAACAGCGACTCAGGGAAACCACCTCTCAAAAAAAGGGTTTGCCAGGCTGTCTGCTTTCCGATCTCAAGCAAGTTAAACGGATGCAGCTCGATATAGGAAATACGTCCCGCCAGAGATTCGGAACTGTCTCTCAACAACGTCGGTGATGCTGAACCCAATAGAAGAAATCTTCCCGGTCGACGATGCCGGTCAATCAGTGAACGAAGCAACGGGAAAAGTTCAGGCATCCGGTGGATTTCATCCAGGATCACACAATCGTCTATGTATTGCTCGAGAAAGAGGACCGGATTCTGCAATTTGGCCTGATCGTCTGGGAATTCCAAATCCAGGTAACGGGTAGGGGTTTCAAACTCCTTTTCAATAACCCTGGCAAGTGTGGTTTTTCCGGTCTGACGCGCCCCTGTTATGGCTACGGCAGGAGTATCCTGCAGCATATCAAGGAGTTCATTTTTAATTAAACGATCGATCATTACCCTGAAATAAGTAATTAAAATTTACGATTTACAGGGTAAATTATAAAACTAAACCCGTAATACGAAAATATAATTTTCAATTTTCAGTGATATTTACTTTTCACACCGTATCGAGAGACGATTTACGCGGAATAGCCATTGGCCGATTTACGAATCGATACTGATAATTCCTGCTAAAGGATCGCAACCGAAAAATGACGTATGTTTTTTCAAGCAGGCTGATGTATCTCTTTACCGTTTCCGGGTCAGACAGAACTGTTTG
The DNA here is from genome assembly GCA_040905705.1 of Balneolales bacterium. Lineage (GTDB taxonomy): Bacteria > Bacteroidota > Rhodothermia > Balneolales > Natronogracilivirgulaceae > JBBDQZ01. Next base: position 6,349 of record JBBDQZ010000036.1, on the reverse strand, counting down.
TGCCAGTTCATCGTAACGCCTGCGGATTTTAAGCCCGGCTGTTTTCAACGACGGAAAATCCATCGGTTTCATTGACCTGGAGATCAAAATAAAAGGTACTGCCCTTTCCGGGAGTACTTTTCAATTGTATCTTGCTGCCCATTAATTCCAATAGTTTGTTGGATATGGTAAGCCCGAGTCCGGTACCACTGTAATTTTTTCCCATGGGGTCTTCCCCCTGTGTAAACATATCGAATATTTTTTGCTGATTTTCTTCTGCAATTCCGATACCCGTGTCATTGACCGTAAATCGAATGGAATGTAACCCCTCATTACTTCGACGGCCTCTTTCAACCATGAGTAAAATTTCTCCTTTATCGGTAAACTTCACGGCATTGCCCAAAAGATTTATAATGATCTGCCGTAATTTAATTTTATCTGCCGGGATATATTGAGGAACCTCCGGTGATATTTGTAGCTTCATTTTCAGATCTGACTGGTTGGTCTGCCAGGCAAACATATCAACAGCCTGCCTGCATAATTCCGGGAGATCAACCTTTTCCAACTGGAGCTCCAATCTCCCGGCTTCAATTTTTGTGAGATCAAGTATTTCGTTAACGATATGAAGCAATGATTTGGACGATGTTTCTACAATGGAAACATATTGTTGTTGATCAGATGTCAAATTATCATCCTTCATTAAATCAACAAAACCGATAATTCCGGAGAGGGGCGTTCGCAGTTCATGGCTCATATGAGCTAAAAAATCGGATTTTGCCATATTGGCAGCTTCAGCCTGTTTTCGGGCACGTATGAGCTCCACTTCGTTGCGCTTGTTTTCTGTAATATTTCTGAAAATCATAAACATCCCGGAAATATTGCCATGCCTCCCGGGCAAAGGATTGACATTGACTTCGAAATACTGGTCTTCATCATCTATGTTATGCTTCCACTCGATCGTTTCAGCCTCCTGTTTTTGTAGTAACGCAATCAGCGATTCCTGGTTTATAAATACGGAATAAAAAGATTTTCCTATAACATCTGTTTCACTTTTCTTTAAAATCCCGAGTATGGCTGGATTTGCGTCCAGAATTTGCAGCTTGTTATTGAGAATAAGTATCCCTTCATTCATCTCCTGAATGATTTTTTCTCTCGCTATGGGTAATATTTTAAATAATTTAAAATACACCAGCCCTGTTGAAACAGCCAGGCAGGTAACAACAAAGGCAAAGGGGGTAATATCGAGATGTTCGAACGGGCGAATATCAAAAAGATAAATCATATTGGCTAACCAAGGTATCGATACTGCCGTAAATATGACCAGAATCTGGTTTTTGATGACCCGGTTTGTTGTTACATATTTTTTTACAAGCATTACCATTCCCGCCAGTAAATAGGTATAAAAGACGATGGTATGAATCATATACCAAATGCCCGTTTCTATGTTCAATAGAGTAAGCGGCCCATGTTCAGCTACGGAAGTGCTTTTGTAGTGCAGTTGATGCCAATCATTCGTCCATACCATAAAAAGTGTAAGACAGGGAAGAAAAAAAACAAGCCATATTTTCCCGGGATTCAGCCGGGTGTCAAATCCCGTGAACTGAAAACAAAACAGAAGCCAAAAAGCAGGAATCAGGGAAATACCGATATATTCAATATTGATCCAGAAGAGCATGCCTTCCAACGTTCTGGAGGACAATTCGAATGCATATGCCAGTGCCCAAATACTAACACTTCCCATTATCAGTGAAAATGCTCTGATCGCCCGGTCGAATTCGGTGAATATAACGACCGATATTGCACCTGCAATACCCCCAGTTGCAAGCAAGAAGAGCGAATAGATACTTAGGTTATCCATCAGATTTTTTCATATACGCCATGAATCTATTATTGAATAATAGAAATTGATAACGATATATCATAGCATACAAACAACTTAAAGCCGATTTGGAATATGAATCGATTGGCAAAAATATTATAACCCTGTCTTTTACTATCTCCGATGTCAAGGGAAGCGGAAGTAATTTTCATATTCAACGCAGAGAGAAGCACGGCTGAACTTGAGCCCTCCGGCTTCGCTGAAGTGAGCGTTCAGGTTTTCCGGTTATAAAAAAACACCGGGGTTTTGCTGAGACATACAGCACCACCAGCCGGTGTTTCTTTAAAATCAGTGCCTTCCGCCCGTCATACCGGAGAGCAGGCCCGGATCAAAAAGTTACTTCTTGCCGCCTTTAGCTTTTAACTCCGGTTTTTTGGATGCCCGGGCAGAGGCTTTGGGCTGAGGTTTACCGGATTTTACAGGTTTTTTGTCCATCTCGTTACTCCTGAGATAAGGGTTGTGGTTACGTTCTTTTGCCCGATCCTTTTCGGACAAAATCCTAACCCCCATCCCCCTTGAGAGCGGGATGATTGCATCAATATTACGAATGAAAAAGTATATTATGCAAGAGGCAAAACCAGACATTTTTTAACTTCCACATATGTTGCGCGTTGCCCCAAAGTGTCCGGTGTAACACCGTTTAAATGAAATCCCCATTATTCTCGTTGTGGAGTGAAAGCATTGGCCAATATGTCACCCATCGGATTTACTTTATTTTTTCCGGTCATTTAATTGTTATTGAAAGAAATTTTCCATACCTAAAAATATGCCTTATAAATACATAAACTTAAAAGAGCAGATAGAGGAGAGCAACTCTGAATTACTGAAGCGTCTGCCCGGGTTCCTGCTTGCCTGTCTGGAAAAAATCATCAAACAGGATGAAATAAACCGAATTCTTGCAAACAATGAAGGGGTAAACGGTATGGAATTTCTGAAGAATTTAATGCAGGAATTGAACATCACCCCTGAAGTGGAGGGGCTTGAAAACCTTCCGGATCACAGCAAGTGCTTCTTTGTCGCCAATCATCCGTATGGCATTGCGGACGGATTAATACTGACCCGTATCGTTTCGCAAAAATATGGAGATTTTCGCTCTATCGGCAATTACCTGTTCTTCCTCATTCCACCTCTGAAGCCGCATATTGCCGCCGTCAATGTTTTTGGAAGAAGCAAAAGAGCCTATCACAATGAACTGGATAAAGTATATCACTCTGATATTCCTATAACCCATTTCCCGGCCGGGGAGGTTTCCAGAACAAAATGGTTTAGAGTGCAGGACAGAAATTGGCAGAAAAGCTTTATTTCCAAATCCATAGAGTGTGAGCGGGATATTGTTCCGATTTATTTTTTTGGAATCAACTCTGCTTTATTTCATGCCATAAGCATATTACGAAGGTTTCTGCGTATCAAGGTCAATATGGAGCTGGCCCTGCTACCGTATGAGTTTTTCAACAAGAGAAATAAAATTCTCAGAGTCAGGATAGGCCGGCCCATCTCATACAAGACTTTTGATCATAACCGAACGCATGCAGAATGGGCGCAATGGGTGAAGCTGCAGGTGTATAATTTGAGGAAACGCCGGGTTTCTGCGGTGTGACACAGAGTTGATTGAGCTTCCGATTTGTGTTTGGAGGCTGTTATTTTGCAACATCCACATCTGCTATTCGCAACATGACGGCAGTGGTCATATGATACTATTTCACCAGCATCAATTTCCTGGATTTTAGAAACCCGCCGGCACGGATTTGGTATATATACCCTCCGCTTGACAGGCTTGATGCATCAAAACGGGTTTGATGACGTCCCGGTTGCTGATGCCCGGAAATCAAAACATCAACCAGCCGCCCTGTCACATCATAGATTTCGAGAGTCACTTCGGCTGCTTCAGGCAAATCATAGCTGATCGTTGTGACCGGGTTAAACGGATTGGGATAGTTTTGATTGAGAGCAAATACTTCGGGGACCGTTGCCGATTCATCAATGGATGTAGGTGTCCGGCTCAGTGTTCTGATAGTACTGTAGTCGCCCTGGCCCGTTTCATTTTCAGCGCGTACGCGCCACCAGAAATCACCTTCCAGGCCGGACATGGGAAGGACAAGCGCTGTATCGGCAAGTACCGTATCGGCAATGATTTCCGAAAAGCCTTCGTCCCCGGCAAGTTCAAACTCATAGGCCGTGACCTGGGGTTCGGCCGATTCCCAATGGAATTCAAGCGTATCCAGGTCGATGCTTGCTCCGTCAGCCGGCTCCGCAAGAACAACCGGCCCCGGGGCGTCAAGAAGAGTTTCTTCAGCCACCCGGAATAACCCTGCATCCGAGGTAAACCAGACCAAATTTCCCACTGCCGTCATGTTGCGAATAAACGTCGATTCATCGCTATTCAGCCTGAAAATACCATCTGAAGTCCCATCTGTAAAAACCAGGTAAAAATCAGGCGAAATCCAGGCTCCGGTCTCAACGCGAACCGCATCCGTATGAGTGATCGACCAGAGCATCGCTTCGCTATTCACTTCCACAAGCTCCGGCGTAGTGCTACCGGGAGCCAGTTTCCACCAATGGTAATCCGTGCCCGACTCCGAACCGGAAGTAAAATAATAGGTATCACCGGCAACGGTAAAATCACGTGACTCATTGGGTGACCATCCGTCATCAAGAACCGCGGACCAAGCCACATTTACTGTGGAAGTTGCCGCATCCATTACCACAAGTCGTTGATATGAGCGGTAATCCTCCAAATCACTGTCCCAGGGATGTGCATGGAAAAACACATAGTTATCTGATGTTTCAATAAAAGCATAGGAACTCAGGAATTCGTCATCCGGGTGAAGCACGACTGATGCACTTTCTCCGTCAAACTTCCAGAATGCCAGCCTGCCGGAAGCATCCTGCGCTGAAAAATGGAGCCCATAATTGCTCGGGTAAATGTTGAAATAAGCCGGAATATTGTTGCTGTCCGTATCTGTGACTTCCCACGCAAGCGATACTTCCCCGGCTTGGTTGATGCGATAAATATACCTGGATGTCTCATCCGCACCGGCCACATACAAGTCACCATCAAACTCCGCCATATGTTCCGGCCGCCTGATATCTATGACAGCGGCGCCGCCGGGTTCGGTATCGTCCATTAGATATAACCGGATTCCTTCCGGAGAATTGGCAATGAACGCCAGTCGATCCCCGAACACCTGAAACTGCCGGATAAATCCGAAACCGGCAACTTCCCCGTCTATAGCTTTAACGGTTCCTTCCACTGTACCGTCGGTTTTAAAGATATGATAGTCGAACGTTCCGCTGTCAAACTTGGCCTGAAAAAAAAGCTCATTGTCAAGAAAAGCTGTTTGATTCAAATTGACAGAATGAGACCACGCCGTACTGGTGATTTCCACCGTTCCCGATTCCGTACCATCACTGATATAGAGTTTGTTATCGGTGTTGTTGAAGACAGCATTACCCTGGTAATCAGCAATCTCCATGCCGGTTGTGCTTATTTCGGAGGAAGGAACGACCAGCTCAACAAACAGCGATGTTGAATCCTGGGATTGAACAGCGGTATTGACCCCCAACATTAAAATCATCAAGAAAAGCATCCTGACGCAGCGGCAAGTTATTGATCTCATCATAATAGTCTGTTTTTTAAATGGATATAAGACAGGATTTCTGCAAAAAATCATTCTCTCTTTTAAAACTTACCAATATCCAACGAGCATATCAAAGAACAATAGATAATCCTGGTAAATTTGGAAATCCATGTCGTTACATACATCACGGACACAGGTAAACGGGCTATTAAAGAAGTGATTTCAAATGGGAATCAAATATTATTATTTAGCCGTATTACGATTATAAATTAATAATTTGTAGATAAACTTTTGATTTAACATTTGACAAACAAATTAAATGAACTTATTTTACTATAAGGTTAATTAACCATATGGGTAAATAATGTTCATGCCAAACGATCACTTAAGTTCCACTTTTTCGGCCCTTGCCGATCCCACACGCCGGGCCATTCTGGCCAGGCTTGTCACCGGTGAGAAAACGGTCTCCGATCTGGCCAGGCCGTTCGACATGACCATGCCGGCCATTACCAAACATCTGAAAGTACTGGAACGGGCAAAATTGATCGAACGAAGCCGGGAAGGCCAATATCGTCCCTGCAGGCTTCATTCGGAGCCATTGAAGGAGATCGACCAGTGGATGGAGGTATACCGCAAATACTGGAAAGCCGGTTTTGATCGTCTGGATAACTATCTGAAAGCCATTCAGGCAAAGGAGAAAAACCATGACGACACATAACATGCATGTAGATACCAAATAGCGGAAACTGATCGTCCAGCAGAGCCTTGCATAAATTATTTAAGGATGACCGGTATCAATTCAACCTGGAACTCAATCACCTTTTAACGCTGAAAATGATGCAAACCGGCATATTACCAGACATATGGGAATGGATACAGCAGTACGAACCTCTGTTATGGTGGGTGGGTTCGC
>JBBDQZ010000035.1:0-35641 GCA_040905705.1 Balneolales bacterium | reverse complement strand
TGAGAGGACAGATAAAAGTATCTTTAACTTGATACTTTTATCTTCCTACTCGATAATATATTGCTGTTGAATTTTTCTGATGCGACCGGCAGGGCGCTATCAACAGGGGTAACCGACTTGGCCTTTTGAAAAAACTGCTTATCTTTCTGTTTGCTTTTAATGGTGCCATGCTGCACGGAAATGCACAGGGTCAGATTACTCTGAAAAAAGATCTCCGCCTGGCAGTTTCAGAACAGGACTCTGTCGTGTCGCTGGACCCATGGATCATTCCGGAAACATTTCAGGTTCGTGGCGATACCATTATACTTCCACCTAAAAACTGGACTCTGTATCCAGTAAAAGGTGAATGGAGTTGGGATGTTCAGCCACAATCCCGACTGATGTTTGATTCACTCTTCTTTCGGTATGAGGTCCGCCCTGTTAATCTGCCTGTCTCTGTATATGAGAGAGAACTAATCCGAATCGATACTTTAGACGGAGATGTAGAAACAGACGATACTGTGCAAATCACCAGGAGACCGCTTCGGCAGGATGAGCTGTTCGGCGATACACAATTGCAACGTAACGGAAATTTGCGAAGGGGCATTGTCGTGGGGTCACATCAGGATTTTACCATGGAAAGCGGATTGAGACTGGACATCAGTGGTCATATAACCGATGATATTGAGGTTGTTGCATCTTTGACCGACCGCAGTACCCCTATTCAACCCGACGGAACCACACAGACACTGAGAGAGTTCGATCAGGTATATATCCGCATGCAACATGAACTCGGTATGCTGCAAATGGGAGACGTCGATGTTAAACTGGATCAGAGCAGGTTTGCCGTTATTAACCGTAGAATGCAGGGGGTAAATATACAGACCGGTTTCAAACAATATGGAGATTATTTGGGGGCTGCCGCAGTTATTCGGGGTCAATACCGGGAAATGCGTTTTAATGGAGAAGACGGTGTTCAAGGACCATATCGGCTTACCGGTGCTGAAAACGAACAATTTATTATTGTTCTGGCCGGATCGGAGCGGGTGTATATTAATGGTCAACTGATGGTCAGAGGGGAAGAGAACGACTACGTTATTGATTACGGACTTGGTGAAGTCACCTTCACCTCGAACCGGATTATAACCGATCATTCAAGAATTATTGTTGATTTTCAGTATATGAAAGACGCCTATACCCGCACACTGTTGGCCGCAGAAGCAGAGGAGGTAAACATGCTGAATGGCAGGGTGACAGTCGGCGCTTCCGCTATCCGGGAAGCGGATAATGTTAATTTGAGTACACAATATTTTCTAAGTGAATCCGAGCGGGACGTGTTGAGTAGTGCCGGAGATGATTCGAAACTGGCCGTTGTGAGCGGTGCGGATTCGGTCGGGTTCCGGAGGGATGCCGATTTTCTGTTGTATAGTAAAACAGACACCTTGTATCAGGAAGTACGGTATGAAATATTTGAACACATTCCCGGAGACTCATCGAGTGTCTACCGGGTGGTATTTAGCAGGGTTCCGGATGGAGAAGGTGACTACCGGAGGGTAGGCCGGGCCGCCAACGGAATACTCTATGAATGGGCGGGGCCGGGTATGGGCAACTATATGCCGGAACGGCGTTTGTCACGGCCTGTGGAACAAAATATGATTGCTTTGCGCAGTCGAGTCCGTGCCACCTCTCATTTAGATTTTTTCAGTGAATGGTCCGGAAGCTACTTTGACCGGAACCGTTTATCACCTGTTGATGATCACAACAACGAAGATATGAGCTTTTTGATAGGCATGGAACTAAAACCGTTTGAAACCCGGCTTGGCACGATACGGTTCGATGCAAAAGGTCGCTATGAAGGGGAACATTTTGCCTATTTTGACCGGGTTCGGGAAGTGGAATTTAACCGGAGATGGAATTTGTCACACGTGGCGGAGTCTGATGAAAAACGTATTGAGAGTGAGGCCGGCTGGTTGCCTACCAATCAATCATCACTGCATATTGCTGCCGGCATCCTTGAACACAATGAGTTCGACGGGATACGTGGTGATGCACGGCTGATTTCCACGGAAGAGGGGCTGCCCCACGTCGAGTATTTCCTGGAGCGTGTAGAAAGTGACGATCGGAGAATCGATGAACAAGGTTCATGGTGGCGTCAGCAGGGCAGAGTCGACTATGATATTTCCATGTCCACCGGCTCATTACAGCCGGAATTAGAATTCGAGAAGGAGAATCGGCTTCAAAAAAACAGCAACAGCGATTCATTGACGACAAATTCATTCCGTTTTTTTGAAGTGGGCCCAGGGCTCTATTATCAAATTTCGGATGCATTCAGAGTCGGAAGTTCCGTTCGCTATCGGAAAGATTCCGGTGTGATTGACGGGGAATTCACCGACGAATCGTATGGAATTACTCAACGATATGTATTCGATTATAGGAGGGACGACCTTTTTCAAACAAAAAATTTGGCAGGGTTAAGACAGCGCAGGTTTGAAGAGATATTCAGGCTGGATCAACAGCGCCTCGACAGCCGGGGTATATTATTGCGCTCGGTTACCGATTATAGGCCATGGGACCGGTTTGTCGAAACACATTTTTTGTATGATGCCAATACGGAACGTCAACCATTAATACAGGAAGCTTTTATTGATATTGGACCGGGAATGGGGCAATATATCTGGATCGACTCTAATGAGGATGGCGTACAACAGGTTGACGAATTTTTTCCGGAACAGAGCCCCAATGAAGGTATTTTTATCAAGCATCTGGTACCGTCGGATGAGCTGTTTTCTGTGATTGCTCTTCGGGCACGCTGGCGTACAACTGTGGATCCGTCCCGGTTGATTGACTCTTATGATGCGCAATACTCAGAGCTGCTTGATTTCCTTTCGGGTTTACGCTGGCAATCGGTTATCGATATCCAGGAAGAAAACAGCACGGATCAGCTTGAGGATATTTACCTGTTGCGATTACATAAATTTCGTGATGATTCGCTGACCATTAGCGGACGATTTCATATAGAGCAGGATGTTGAATTTTTTCGTAACAGGACCCGGTATGAATTCAGATTGACAGCCGATCGTATGTTATCACAAAATCGACGAACCAGCGGAGTCGAACGGCAAAAAATCGAAAACATCATCATCCGGGGTGGTGGCCGGCTAACCGGGCGTTATCGTGTCTCCGCATCAATGACATTAGGACGTAATACAAATATCAGCGAAGGTTTTACTTCCCGTAATTTTTTGATTTATAATAGAGCATTCAGTCCCAGATTGGATATCCGATGGTATCAATCTGTACAATCCGGAGTGGGGATGTCCTATCTTCGTAGAGATGATCGTTTTCCTGCAAACTCGTCGGTAGTACGGGGTGTAACCATGCACACTGATACCAGGATTACACTGGGGAGAAAGATTCTTTCAACCCTGCGTGTCGAACATAGAAGTTTTGAATTATCGGGTGGTCCATCGACCAGCATCGGGGAGTTTGAACTTACCGACGGAGCAGGGCTTGGAAATACCTGGTCCTGGTCGCTTCAAGCTGACTATCGAATCAGTACTTTTTTACGTGCAGGAATGCAATACGATGGCCGGACATTAACTAACAGGCCTTTAATCCAAACTTTACGGTTTAATATAAATGCTGTTTTTTAGTTGATAATTGACCAATGATGGGCTATCTGGCAGAAAAACGATCAAATGAATACTATATATACAAATGGAATGTTACATGTGGGCTTCAAATTTTTGACATTTTACTCAAAATAGTCTATAATCATCCTAATCGTAAATTGAATTGTCATTATTGGAATTACAACTTTAGATAATAATCGGAGAATCGTATGACCCTCTCGTTTAGTGCACTGCTCTTCCAGGGAGCCTTGGAAGAAGGTTTATTCAACATGCTTGTCGGGTATTTCAATGAAGGTGGCGCTTTTATGTGGCCGGTGCTTATTGCTCTTATACTCGGTCTGGCCATTTTTCTTGAGCGTTTGATCACACTCAACAGAGCTGATATCAATACCCGAAACTTTATCCTTAACGTAAAAGAGATTTTACAGGATGAAGGAATTCAATCTGCAGAAGAACTGTGCTCATCTACCAGAGGGCCTGTTGCATCTGTATTTCAAGCCGGGTTGCTTCGTGCTGATGAAGGTATTGATGCTGCGGAAAAAGCAATACAGTCATATGGATCCATTGAAATGAGTTTTCTTGAAAGGGGGCTGGTATGGTTATCTCTCTTTATTGCTGTTGCTCCCATGCTCGGTTTTACCGGAACGGTTATTGGTATGATTCAGGCTTTTGATGCTATTGAGGCAGCTGGTGATATTTCTCCCAGTCTTGTTGCCGGTGGTATCAAGGTGGCCCTTTTAACTACTGCCGCCGGACTGATTTCTGGTATTATATTGCAGGTGGGCTATAACTATTGTGTGTCAAAAATTGACCGACTGGTTGTAGATATGGAAGAAAGTTCCATTGTACTGGTAGACTCCATCGCATTGCTGCAGCAAGGCAAGCCTATTATCACTGAAGCAGAACGTGCCGAACGTAATACAAAAAAAGGTGAGGATTCTTCCGAAGAAGAGTCGGCATCATAACCTTGTACCTTCAACAGATTACACACTATGTATGTACCTATTGCAATCGGAGTAATGCTGACGTTGGTGGGCATCGGGCTGTTGTCCATGGTAGGTTTCGGTATCAAAAATATTATTCAAGGTAAACAGGAACTGATAAAAATTGCCATATATTTGGTCCCGGTTTTGATTTTTGCTATCACTTATCTGATTATGGGAATCTTTACCGAGGCTGCAATTCTTACCATGTTGCTGACCATGGGACTATTGGCCGTCATGCTAATAATTACAGGCATTCGTACCACTTTAAAATTCTGAAATTTCAGATATGCATCTAAATAAACGGAAACGAGAAGTTGCGGAAGTTCCTCAGGCAGGAATGGCAGATATCGCATTTTTGCTTCTGATTTTCTTCCTTGTTGTTACGACTATTGATGTGGATACCGGTATCGGTATGCAGTTGCCTCCCCCCCCGGATCCGGATCAGGAGCCCCCTCCTATCCGGGAACGCAACCTTATGAATATCCTGGTTAATGCCCAGGGATTGATCCTGATCAATGAGGAGCCGGCTAATTTGCAAAATGTACGACAGCTGGTCATGGATTTTGTGGATAATGTTAATCGGGCACAGGATCCCAACCTCTCCGAATCTCCTCAACAAGCCATAGTATCCATTAAAACAGATCGGCAAACCCGGTATGAGATTTATATCGATATGCTGGATGAGGTGATCGGTGCCTACAGGCAGTTGCGGGATGAAGCATCACAACGAGAGTTCGGTATCAATTATCGGGAATACAGCAATCGGGTAGACCGGCAGGATAATGTTATACGCGAGATGTATCCCCAGAATATATCCCTGGCAGAGCCTGATCCGGGATCCTGAAACTTACGATCTTTCTATGTCTAAATTTCAAAAGAAACAAGCAAATACCAAGCAACAGGTTCCAACGGCCGCCATGCCGGACATCATCTTTATGTTGCTTATCTTTTTCATGGTGGTAACCGTATTACGGGAAGTGGAACTGCAAGTCAGAGTAGAATTTACACGGGCGGAAAATATAGAGAAAATTGAGCAGAAGCGATTGGTCAGCTATATCTATATTGGCCCGGAAAGACTTGGTGACGGTCAATTTGGAGTGACACGTGTTCAAATTGATGATGCGCTCATTGATGATATCCCTGCGATCCGCCGGCTAATGTACGATAAACTGGTTGAAGAGCCACGACTGATCGTTTCACTGCGTGTGGACTATGAGTCTGAAATGGGTATGGTCAGTGATGTGCAAGAGGAATTACGCGAGGCGGGAACCCTCCGTATCAACTACTCGACCTTGCGTGAAGACGGGACTACACCCTTGTAATGACCCGGCCCAAAGCAACTGCAGTGTCAGAAATCGGAAGAGCCGGGTTGATTCGACGCATATCGAAATACTCGATGTACCGGTCTGACAAGGTCATGAAAGGTATTGGAGATGATGCTGCTGTAATAAGTAGTACGGACTCCGGTTTCAGCCTTTTATCGAGTGAAACATTCATCGAAGGAGTCGAATTCGATTTGACTTTTATGCCTCTTCATCAGGTTGGTGCGAAGGTTATCTCCGCAGCAGTGAGTGATATATATGCGATGAACGGTAAGCCCGGTGTTGTTTTGGTTAATTTGGGTGTACCCAACCGGGTGACGGTTGAAATGATTGATGAACTCTACAAGGGTATAGGTATGGCATGTTTCGACTATGAGTGCCAGCTTGCCGGAGGGGATGTGACCGGGTCACATAACGCTTTGGTCATTTCTGTAACTGTCTATGGTGATGTTGAAAAAGATCAGATCATTTACAATGAGGGCGCAAAAAATGGCCAGGCGATCTGCGTTACCGGAGACCTTGGCAGCGCTCTGGCCGGCCTTAAAATACTCCTTCGGGAAAAACGTCACTGGGAAGAGGCGGATGATCCGGTTATGCAACCTGATTTAACAGACTGGGAATATGTTGTACAACGTCAGCTTGTGCCGGTAGCCCGAAAAGATGTTGTTGAATCATTACGAAAATTCAGTGTAAAACCCTCTTCCATGACCGATGTGAGCCAGGGTTTGCTTCATGATCTGAAACGGCTGGTTGTGAGTTCGGGGAAGGGAGCCTATATCTATCAAGCAGCACTCCCCGTGGATTTACAGACCCGTAATGTTGCCGACGAAATGGAAGAAGATGTTGATAAATATGCACTGTACGGTGGTGAGGATTTTGAACTGGTGTTCACTCTCGGAGAAAAAGAGACAGAGCGACTGGCCGGGAAGCTCCAGAATTTTGCTGTAATCGGACGGGTCACCGACAAACAGGGTATCATTGAAATGCAGTCTGCAGAGGGAGATGTCGTGACTTTCAACGAATAAGTAAACCCGTCTTTAATTTTGTTTATACTTATGAACCTATACGCACGGAACTCCCTGTTACGTTGGATATAGGTTGGATGGCCTTATAGTTATGGAACCGTTGGGAAAAGTTTGTTGTTGAATTACCCGGATATCAATTTGGATTTTGGTCCTGAATAGTGGTTTACGTTACAAAAAAAGTTCATTTTACGGCAGCACATCGGCTCCATAATCCGGAAAAAAGCGATGAATGGAATCAGGATAATTTCGGTTTGTGCAATCATCCGAATTGGCATGGGCACAACTATGTCATGGAAGTAACGGTTTCCGGCGAACCTGACCCTGAGACCGGTTATGTTGTTGACCTGGGAAAACTGAAAAAAGTGATCCACGATCGAATTATATCGAAATGTGATCATAAAAACCTCAATCTGGATGTGGATTTTTTGAACGGACTGATTCCTTCTACTGAAAATCTGGCAAAATCCTTTTATTTTGAAATAAAACAGGAGATTAAAAAAATCTGTAATCAAGGTTCGCTTTATTCGGTGAAACTTTATGAAACCGAACGAAATTTCGCCGAATATCGTGAAACTTAATATGGTGATCCTATCTTAGGAATATATGATATCAACCAATCTTAAACGATTTTACGATCCTACTTTCACTACGTCGGATTCCTATATGAGCAGTTTGCCGGATTTGCAAAATGGTCCGGCATCTCTGATCGAAGGTGCCGACGTACCTATTCAGCAGGTAGGTATTTCCGATTTTCGTCTGCCACTTAAGTATTCCAACCGTGTTGGCGAAATCTTGACTCTGGAGACATCCGTTGATGGATTTGTCAGCCTTGATGCAGGTAAGAAGGGCATCAATATGAGTCGGATCATTCGCACATTTTATGAGTTTAAAGATGAAGTGATCTCCCAGGAAGTGTTGGAATACATATTAAGAGCGTACAAGGATAACCTGAAGAGCAGGGAAAGTTTTCTGAGGTTGAAAGTAAATTTCCCTGTGATGCAGAAAAGCCTTCGTTCCGATCTCAGTGGATATCAGTATTATACGGTCTATTTTGAAGGGCATATGAATGAGAAAGGAGAGATACGCAAATTTATGCATCTTGATTTTGAATATAGCAGTGCCTGCCCCTGCTCATTCGAACTTGCGGAACATGCACGAGAAACCCGCGATGTTGCAGCAATCTCACATAGCCAGCGAAGTCTTGCCCGTATAACGGTCGAGTGTATTGATTATCTGTATCCCGAACAGCTTATTGATTTGGTGCGCAAGGCACTGGTGACGGAAACCCAGGTAATTGTCAAGCGAGAAGATGAACAAGCATTTGCGGAACTAAACGGGGCTTACCAGAAGTTTGTGGAAGACGCCGCCCGGCTGATATACGATCAGCTGAACAGGCATGAGGGTATCCGCGATTTTGTCGTCCGGTGTTCCCATTTGGAAAGCCTGCATAGCCACGACGCTGTAAGCAGGATTTGCAAGGGTGTACCTGGAGGTTTGCGGTAGACACGGTTGCTTTAACAAGGCTTATCGTCCTTCAAGAAGATTCTCACAGGAAATTGAGCACAAATGGATGGCCACAATTTATAAATGGTTCCGTAAGGCTCCGTGTTATTTAGTCTTCCCGTCCAAATCCAGTGTCTCCCGTATCAATAACTCCTGTTCTGCTGCATGTAGTTGTGCGGAACCGGTAGCCGGTGAGGACGAGCTTACTCTGCCCGCATAGGTCAGTATCTGATCCTTTACAAGCAGTGATTGAAACCGTGGCTGAATGAAATGCCACCCTCCCATATTCTTTGGTTCTTCCTGACACCAGACAAGGTCTTTGGTTTTCTTGTATGCCAACAACACTTTTCTGATATCATCATCGGGGAAGGGGTATAACTGTTCTAATCTGATGATCGCAATATCTTTAATCTTTTTATTTTCTCGCTCTTCGAGAAGGTCGTAGTATAGCTTTCCAGAGCAAAATATAAGACGACGAACATCACTTTTGTTTTTGATTTGAGATTCGGGAATCAGCTCGTTAAACTTCCCCTCTGCAAGTTCCTCTATAGTTGTTACCACGTTGGGATGACGCAACAGGCTTTTGGGGGTCATGATGACAAGTGGTTTTTTGTCTTTTCTCAAAGCCTGCCTTCGAAGAATATGAAAGTATTGTGCGGGGGTGGTACAGTTGACAACCTGCATATTGTATTCAGCGCACAGCTGTAGAAATCGTTCAAGACGTGCAGAGGAGTGTTCGGGTCCCTGACCTTCATATCCGTGCGGTAAAAGCAATACAACTCCATTGGGTTGACTCCATTTGGCTTCACTAGATGAAATATATTGATCGATAATAACCTGTGCCTCGTTGTTGAAATCACCAAATTGAGCTTCCCAGAGTACCAGCGCTTCCGGGCGGAGACAGCTGTATCCGAATTCAAACCCGAGTACAGCAAATTCACTCAATAGACTGTTATAAACATAAAATGTGGCTTGTTCCTCCTGGAGGTTATTTAAGGGGGTAAAAGTCTGATTTCTGCCTGTACCGTGAAATACAGAATGACGATGTGAAAAAGTCCCCCGTTCTGAATCCTGTCCGGTTAGACGAACAGGCTGTTTCTGAACCAGCAAACTGCCAAAAGCCAGTGCTTCCGCAAACCCCCAGTCAATTTTTTTCAGATTCTTGTCTACCACTTCACTTCGTTTCGCAAGGATTTGAAGTAACTTGGGATTGGCATCGAAATCCTGGGGCAGTGTATTCAGCTTGCGACCTATTTCTTTCAATTTATCAATGTTGAAACGTGTATCGGGAAGGTTTTGCGCCCATTCTTTTTGGGTTTTGTCCTTTCGTTTAAGCTGTTCATCGGTGAACTCCCTGATTTGGGGTGCTTTTTTAGCATCTTTGAATGCCGCTTCAAGCAAATCATCAAATTCGTCAAAAATTTGCTGTGTTTCTTTTTTGGTCAGTTCGTTTTTAAGAACCAGCTCATTGGTATATCGTTCACGGACGCTTGGATGATGGTCAATCTCTTTGTAGAGGCCAGGTTGTGTAAATACTGGTTCGTCACCTTCATTGTGACCATGTTTCCGATAGCAGATCAGGTCGATCACGACATCTTTTCCGAACTTCTGCCGATAGTCCAGCGACATTTTAATACTCTGGATGGCTGCTTCCGGTTCATCGCCGTTGACATGGAAAATGGGTGCAAGGATCATTTTGGCAAGATCAGAGGCGTATTCAGTGGAACGGCCGTCTTTCGGAAGCGTGGTGAACCCGATTTGGTTGTTGATAATCAGATGAATGGTACCTCCGGTAGTGAATCCATCCAGTTGTGACATATTCAACGTCTCGGCAACAACTCCCTGCCCGGCAAATGCGGCATCACCATGGATGAGTACCGGAATGATTTTTTTACCGGCATCTCCCTGTTCCAATTTGTCTTGCAATGCTCGTGAAGCCCCTTCGACTACTGGATTTACCGACTCGAGATGGCTCGGGTTTGGCATGAGCAGCATCTTTATCTCATTGCTGCTCTTAACCTTATGGGTAGCTGTAGTTCCGAGGTGATATTTCACATCACCGGAACCCTGAGCACTGTCGGGATCGATATTGCCTTCAAATTCAGCAAAAACTTTTTTATAGGATTTGCCCAGTGTATTTACCAGTACATTGAGCCGGCCACGGTGTGCCATCCCCAAAACGATATCGGAGACATCGTAAGTGGCTGCTCTTTCCAACAGATAATCCAGCATGGGAATAAGTGTATCGGATCCTTCCAGTGAGAAGCGTTTATGCCCGATATATTTTTTGTGCAGAAATTCTTCGAAGGCACTTGCCTGATTCAGTTTGTGAAGAATTTGCCGTTTCTCCTCTTTACTCAGGCCGGGATCGTTCATAGTGGATTCCATGGTATCCCGCAACCATTCGCGTTCCTCAATATCCAGAATGTGTGTATACTCCGCACCTATATGACCACAATAGGTATTGCGAAGAATATCGATAATGTTTCGAAGTGATGTTACCTGCTCCGTGCCGCCGAGCTGACCAGCATAAAATTTTCGATCGAGATCCCACATTGTCAGGCCGTGATAATGGAAATCAAGCTCCGGATTGTATCCGGTTCCGAATCTGAGAGGGTTGAGTTCCGCCATGACATGTCCGTGTCGACGGTATCGGTCGATCAGGCGGCTGACAGCGACCGCTTTTTTGTCAGATTCGATATGGTCGGTGCCATCAAGTAAACCGGTATATTGATCGATACCGAATGGGATAGGCTCATATGGAATATTAAGCTCTTCGAAAATGGATTCGAAAAAGTTCGTTGGCCCGGCCAGTAACTCCTGTATTCGTGCCAGGAAAGCACCTGATTCGGCGCCCTGAATAATGCGATGATCATATGTACAGGTTACGTTCATCACCCGGCTGATACCCAGATGGCTGAGCAGTTCCTGTGACATGGACTGAAATTCCGCTGGATAGTTCATCGCACCGGTAGCGATTATGGCGCCCTGGTCTTTCATCAGTCGTGGCAGGGATGATACGGTACCTATAGTACCGGGATTGGTGATGGTAATCGTGGTATTTTGAAAATCATCCAATTCCAGTTTATTTCGGCGGGCACGGTCGATTAACTCATGGAATGCATAAATAAATCCCTGAAAATTCATCTTGTCCACCGACTTGATATTCGGAACCACCAGGTTACGCGACCCGTCCTTGTTGGGAAGGTCAATTGCAATACCCAGATTAACATTCCTCGGAATTACTTTTACCGGCTTTCCGTTTTCATTGATATAATGATTGTTGATTTGGGGGAATTCTCTTAATGCCTGAACTATGGCCCAGGCAATGAAATGGGTTAGGGTAGCTTTTGGCTGCAATCGTTTCTCAAGATAACTGTTGATGATTCGACGATCTTCCATCAGCATTTTGACCGGGATTACCCGAAGAGATGTTGCCGTGGGTAATTCAAGGCTGCTTTCCATGTTAGCAGAAATTTTACCAGCCACTCCCTTGATCGGTTCATATTCAAAAGGCGGTTTTTCAATCACTGCTGATTCGTCGAATGTCTGTCCGGAATCTTTATCGTCCTTACGAGCTTCTTCCGATTCTTTTTTAGCCGGTACTTTTACCCGATTTTTTGTAGACTCTTTTAAATATCTTCTTTTGTCGACTCCGTGACGTTCGGATCTTTTTTCATCATCCCTGGTATCAGCGGTGTTATCCTTTGATGCGGCGGACGGTTTATCCTCGGAACTTTCACCTATTGAGGAAGATCCGTTAACCAATTCATCAAAAAAGGAACGCCAGTATTCGGGTACCGATTCCGGGTCATTCAAATATTGATCATACAGTTCTTCTACCAGGGCTGCATTAGGGCCGAATTGAACTTCTAATTGCTTCAAGATATTTGGAAAGAGTTAAAGTGTGACGGGTTTTTTGTAAGAGTTAACAAGTGATTTGCTATAGAATGATACCTTTTTTTACTATAGCCTCCTTGCTATAACGACTCATTGCCGAAAATCGTTATTTTTCGTGTTTGCCACAGAATGCGGCAAGTACCGGGTACTCAGTCAATTTTGCCATATCCTTTAAAAATACGAAAATAGCTATTGAGTTAATGGATCATTTCGTAAACATTAACGATGTCATGTTTATATGATTTTGTATTTACTGTGTACTCCAACCTGCTTTTTTTCTTATACTCATAAGTCACAAAATGTATAAAGGAAGAAATGGTGAATGAAACTATGACAACAGGAGCTGAAGGTGTGAGATGGGATCTATCGGATTTGTACAGCGGCAATGGTATTTCGGATATTCGGGCGGATCAGGAAAAAGTGTTGATTATGGCTGATGATTTTTCAGAGACCTATCGGGAGAACGTAGCAAAATTGTCAGCAGCCGGGTTTAAAGAAGCGTTGGACCTTTACAGTGAAATGGTTGAGATTTTGGGTCGTATAGGTTCATTTACGTATTTAATGTGGACGGCCAATACAGAAGATTCAACCTTGGGCAAAATGTTACAGGAATCCAATGAACTTTCTTCGGAATGGTCACAAAGGACAGTTTTCTTCACATTAGAATGGCTGGACATGGATGAAGAGGCCGCCAGACAGCTCATCGAAAGTGATGAATTGTCGGGTTATAAACACTATTTGGAAATCACCAGGCTAAACAAACCACATACTCTCGATGAGAAAGAAGAAAAAATTTTATCGGCCAAAGCGGTAACGGGATCCAGGGCCTGGAGCCGGTTTTTTGATGAAACATTTGGGGCAGTCCGCTTCATCTACAAAGGCGAAGAACTAACTGAATCACAGATTTTAAGCAAAATGCATGATCCGGATCGGGAAGTTCGCAGAGAGGCATCGGAAGTATTTACAGGGGAGCTTGTGAAACTCAAGCGACCACTGACATTTGTTTTCAATACATTGCTTGCCGACAAATATACCAATGACAAATTCCGGAAATATCCCCATTGGCTAAGTTCACGCAATCTTTCAAATGAAATATCCGATGAAACTGTGCAGTCTCTCATTGATGCTGTTACCGGAAATTATTCCCTTGTCCATCGATTCTATAGGCTCAAAAAAAAGCTGCTCGGCCTGGATGAGATGAAGGAATATGATCGGTATGCACCGATTTTAAAGAACCGGAAGAGGATAAGCTGGGGTGAAGCTCGAACAATCGTTCTGGAGGCTTATTTGGAGTTTCATCCCACAATGGGTAACATTGCAAATCGATTTTTTGACGAAAAATGGATAGATGCCGCCGTTGTGCCAGGGAAGCGGGGTGGGGCGTATTCGGCATCCACCGTGCCTTCGGTACATCCCTATGTATTTATGAATTATGATGGTCAGATCCGCGATGTTCAGACGCTGGCGCATGAGCTCGGACACGGTATACATCAATACCTTTCCCGCAAACAGGGAGTGTTACAGTCCGGAACACCTTTGACGACAGCGGAAACGGCCTCTGTTTTTGGCGAATTATTGGTATTTAAAAAACTGCTGACATCACTGGACTCCCCGGAAGAAAAGTTGGCGCTTTTGATTGGTAAAATAGATGATACGATAGCAACGGTATTTCGCCAGATTTCTATGAACCGTTTTGAAGATCACATTCATCGTGCGCGAAGGGAAGAAGGAGAATTGTCCAGTGAACGTTTTTCTGAACTTTGGCTGGAGACTCAAAAGCCGGTCTATGGCGATTCGGTAACCCTTGGTGATAATTATCGGTATTGGTGGAGTTATATTCCTCATTTTATACATACACCGGGTTATGTGTATGCCTATGCTTTTGGAGAACTGTTGGTTTGGGCTTTATATGAAGAGTACCGGAATTCCGGAGACGGTTTTAATGAACGATATTTAACAATGCTTGAACAAGGCGGTGCAGAATGGCCTCACCGATTAATTGCTGAATTGGGTGTCAATATAAACGACACGAAATTCTGGAATAGAGGGTTGCAGGCCATAGAAGCTATGATCGAAGAAGCCGAATCAATCTTGCAGGAATTGAAATTACCGCTTTGATACATATCTGTATATTGATGGAAAGCAAACTATATTCCCTGTCAGGAACTATAATTTGCCATAATCCTAAAATGGTAAAAGTTAAAATGAACTATAATGACATTGAGTACCAAGCGGGAGAAAGAGAATCTTCAAAATTTTAAAGAGATCATCCGTGATTTGATCACTTTGCTAAGGACATCGCTTCAGTCCGAAACGGTGTCCATGCACTGGGTAAACAATCACCGAAAAATGTTGATTCTGGAAAATTATACGACCAGTCGGAAGAATGTAGTTTTCCAGGATCGTATGAATTACGACGATCATTTTTTAGGAAATTATACCCATATAAAGTCGGTGACCCGGCTTGAGATCGGTAATCATGTTGCAGCTGAAGAGTTGACACACTATATGTCGGCTCCTTCTGTCCGGTATATTTATCTGATTCCATTTGTATTTAATTCCGAAACGGTGGCCGTCACTTCAGTGGAGGCTTTTGAAAAATCATCCATTACGGAAATTGATCAGGAAAGTATTTCAGCTTACCAAAAAATAATGACCCGGCTCTTACAGACTTATCTCGAACTTAGCGATATAACAGAAAAACAGGCCGAGTGGATCGAATATGACGAAATTACCGGTGAGCTTGCATTATCCAGAAACACGCTTGAACTTGCCATCAATTTGCTGGATGAGCTTCAAGGACTTGTTGTTGGTGGTGGGGTGTTGTTGATTGCGAGAGGTATGAATGACTGGCATACGGTAATCTATTCGGATAAAGCGTCGAATCCTCCACCGGTTGGCTTACCGGTACAAGAGGGGTCGATCGCCGATCAGGCATTGAAAAACGGCGAATCATTTTTTTGCACACACTTTAATGCCAATCCAAAACGAATTTCTGGTCATGAACCAATCTGTAATGGAGCCACCCTGGCAGTCCCCATATTGCACCAGCAAAGACGGCAAATGCTTGTTCTGGTATACACCGAAAATCCATTGATATTCTCTGAAGCGGTCAAGCACAAAATTGCAAATCTGGGTCGCATTGCCGGTCTGAAGTTTGAAAGTTTGATGCCTGATCTGGATGTGCAAGAAGATATTTTTTCAACGGCATTGACCACATACTCTGAGGATCTGTTTAGCAAGAGCTTGGCAGTAATTCAGAAACACCTTAATGAACAGCCAGTTGCCTTATCCACCTGGGTTGGAATGATTACCATTGGAAACATCTCCAGTTTGCGCACTAAATACAGGCTGGAAGATTTGACTCAACTGCAAAGACAGGTATTGCAAAAATTAGCACCGCAAGAATTTGGTTATTCCGGGATCATTAGTAGATATAGTGACTATATATACCAATTCATTTTACAATCCACTGACGAAGCTGCGTTTTCACAATGGGCTGAAGGTCTGGCACGGGAGTTCCGTGAACCAGTTTCATTTACTTCCGATGATAAGGAAATCATACAGCTCAATATCGGTTATAAACTGTTGCACCAGGGAGGGGATGGAGACATGGCGATGCAAAAAACAAAGTCTGCTATGAATGAGGCCGTTAAAACCGGCACATTTATTGTTGAGAGTTGATATGGGTTCATGTTACTTGATTATTATCGATGGTTTGGGAGTAGGTGCGCAGGAGGATGCCCATTTGTATGGAGACCAGGGGAGTAACACGCTTGGACATGTGCTGGCACAAACAGGCTGTTCTCTTCCTGCTTTTGAACGACTTGGTCTTGGTAATATCATACCACTGGATAGCGTACCACCGGTTTGGAATCCTCTGGCAGCTTATGGTAAAATGAGAGAATTATCTTCAGGAAAGGATTCAACAACCGGACATTGGGAAATCGCTGGAAAGTTGCTTGAAAAACCGTTTCCAACTTATAAAAATGGTTTTCCGCAGGAAGTTATTCAAGCATTTTGCAAGCTTACCGGAAATGATGGGGTGCTTGCCAACAAACCGGCTTCCGGGACGGCCGTGATCGAAGAATTTGGTCAAGAGCACCAGAAAAACGGACTACCAATTGTATATACATCTGCCGACAGTGTTTTTCAGGTTGCTTGTAATGTGGATACGGTTCCGCTTGAGACCTTGTATTCCTGGTGTGAGACGGCCAGGAATGATGTTATGACCGGTGATCATGCGGTTGGACGGGTAATAGCGCGGCCATTTACTGGAAATAAGGGATCGTATCGACGACTCTCAGACCTGCGCCATGATTATTCACTTCGGCCTCCGGAACCGGTTCTTCCCGGTTATTTACAGGATCAGGGCATTGAAACCGTTTCGATAGGTAAAGTGATTGATTTGTTTGGAGGCTATGGATTTACTTATTCGCGGCCAGCCAGTAACAACCTGGAGGGAATTGAACAACTGCTGGATGTGATGAAGCAGTGTAAAAATGCTTTTGTCTTTGCAAATTTGATAGAGACAGATCAAAATTACGGCCATCGCAATGATACAGCAGGATATGCCGCTTCGTTGATTGAGATTGACCGGGCTATCCCGCGGATGTTGGAAAATATCAAACCGGGCGATATGCTGCTCATTACCAGTGATCATGGGAATGACCCTACTATGCCCGGTACGGATCATTCCAGGGAGTTTTCGCCGCTGTTGGTGTATCCGGCAAATCGTTTTGAAACTCCGGAATTATATACACGTAATAGTTTTACAGACATAGCCGTATCAGTATGTCATTACTTTGATAAGAAAAATCCATTTCCGGGTGAAGCCTTCCCCGTGCATACGTGATGATTTCAATTCGATAAAACAGTATTTATATTAAAATGGCCGGGTATTCATTTTAATATACCGTCTCTATGCAACAGGGGTAAGTATTTACGGTATCGATTATCAATATAAATCAAAATAAAAGTCTTGAATTGACGTATTAAAACCGTAAATCTGATTGTTTCATTCTGCTTAAAAATTATGATCAGACTTCAGGAATCACTTCTTAACCTTACTATTAAGAAAGACAATGCAAAAAATTGTATATTTAGCAGATTGTGCATTTTTTATCCTGCTTCTGAGAAAACAGATTATTGAACCAAAACCAAAGAGTAGTTAGTGGCTAAAAAGAAAAAAGAACCCAGGAATCCCAGTCCAAGTGGAATTTCAACCAGAGAATCACAGTCGCTTGACAGATACTTGCAAGAGATTGGAAAGGTAAATCTGATTACCCCTGATGAAGAAGTTGATCTTGCGAAGAAAATTCAGGCGGGGGATCAGGATGCTCTTGAGAGACTCACCAAAGCCAATTTACGATTTGTGGTTTCTGTTGCGAAACAGTATCAAAACCAGGGCTTGTCACTTGGTGACTTAATTAATGAAGGGAATCTCGGGTTGATCAAGGCAGCCAAAAGATTTGATGAAACACGTGGATTTAAATTTATTTCCTATGCTGTTTGGTGGATACGCCAATCGATCCTGCAAGCTCTGGCTGAACAGAGCCGGATTGTTCGATTACCACTGAACAGAGTGGGAGCACTTAACAAAATCGGCAAAGAACTGTCCAAGCTGGAGCAGGAATATGAACGGATTCCCTCGGCATCGGAACTTGCTGAAAGTCTTGAAATGACGATTTCAGAAGTTTCCGATACCTTGAAAATATCCGGGAGGCATCTTTC
Source organism: Balneolales bacterium (assembly GCA_040905705.1). Classification (GTDB taxonomy): domain Bacteria; phylum Bacteroidota; class Rhodothermia; order Balneolales; family Natronogracilivirgulaceae; genus JBBDQZ01. Next base: position 17,561 of record JBBDQZ010000035.1, on the reverse strand, counting down.
CGTGGATGCACCCTTTGCCCAGGGTGAAGATAATCGATTGCTTGATGTACTCGAAAACGAAGAGACTCCCGATCCGGATAATGATTTGATGGGAGAATCTCTGAAAGTAGAGATCGAAAGGGCCTTATCAAAACTGACTAAAAGAGAAGCGGAAGTAATTCGTCTTTACTTTGGCATCGGCCGTGAACACTCTCTTACACTTGAAGAAATTGGCGAACGGTTTGATCTTACCCGCGAACGAGTACGTCAAATTAAGGAGAAAGCACTGAGAAAACTCCGGCATCACAACAGAAGCCTTGCTCTGCGGGTTTATCTTGGATAAATTACCAAGCTAACGGGAGTGATGGGCTTGTATCATCAATAAAAAAAACAGGTCTGTCAGAAACTGAACTTATACCTGTAAAAAACGTAAAAAAGTACAATAACACACGGTTGTCTTTATTTATGATAAATTGTATGTGTAGGAATATTTTTTTAAGTATGATGAATGGACCAGTTCTTTTCACAGGTGATGTGTGAGCGGTATCTTTAGACAAAAAGAAGGTTTGCACAGTGCCGGTTATGTGGAAGCAAGAAAAAGTACAAGCGAATCGTTAACAATTAGAAAGCGATTCCACAATACAGCCTAAGGATTCAAGTCATGGTTAGTCGGCAATTGAATTATTCAAGGAGTCTATTATGGCACATCTCAAATCTATAATCACGCTGGTAATGGCAGCCTTTATTATCTCGGGGTGCTATACACAGGTACAGGTGACGGAAGATCGCTCCTCCCGTTATCGCAATGACCGGTATATAAACGAATTTACTACCGACCAGGATATTTATGACCTCGGTTATGATGATGGATTCTTAGATGCCGAACTTTATTTCAGGGATTACAACCGTCATCGCTGGGCCACCCAATTTCACTATGGGTTTGGCTACAGGCCTTATCGACCCTATTCCAGCTGGAGTTTTGGATTTTCCTATGTCTATGGAGGTTATCCGCATTATTATGACTGGTGGGGCTGGGATTCACCCTTCAGCTGGTATGGCTACCATAGTTACCACCGATATCCAGCATATTATGGCTGGGGAGGATCAAGATTTTACGGGCCCAATTATTTTATCGTTTATAATTATCGCAACATTACCGGCCAATCCCCAGATAGAGTGCGGTCAACCAGAGGTTCCGGGAGTGTTACAGGTACTCGTTCTTCCGAACTCGCCAGCCCGGCAACCCGGAATACAGTCGTACGCAGCTCGTCTGTTACAAGAAATAATTCTATTTCAAGTTCAACTGCAAGAAGAGGATCCACGGTTACGAGAAGTAGTCAGCCAGGTTCGACGATTCGGAGCAGCGGTACGGGAACAACTCCGACACGATCATCTGGAAGTACGGTAAGAAGGACATCCCCATCCCAGGACAGCGGGATTCGCAGCAGTGATTCTAGTACACGGCGGAGCAGTGGCACGGTTAGCAGAAGTAGTTCTACAACCCGTAGCAGTACTGTGAACCGGAGAAGCAGTAGTAGTTCCTCAAGAAGTAGTAGTGGATCGGTTAGCAGAAGCTCCGGTAACAGCAGAACTGGTTCAGTGAGTAGAAGCAGTGGAAGCAGCTCCGGCAGCACCGCCACTTCAAGGACGCGGAGAAGTAACGACTGATATGCACTTCATATGTTGATGATTCTTCTATTGAATACCGATAAAGTATGAACTTTTTCAGGATAAGATTTCATTAAGTGAACATCAGGGGAGAAATTATTAAGTATATTATTCCGCTGTTTCAGTTGATCAGTTATCAAATTCAACAAGCTTTACATTTTACTTATACGGATTATTTATGTCTATCAGAACCTGTTTAATTTGTTGCTGCCTTGTTACAGTAATCATTCTTTTGGAGACGACTGCCACACCTGTGCAGGCACAATACAGTTATGATGTACTACGTCTCGCCAAACAGGTACCGGGTCAGGATGCACACAGTTTAGCGCTTGGTAGTTCTTCGGTCTCGAAATGGCAAGGATTAGGTTCTGTCATAAACAACCCGGCTGTTGCTGCACAGGCTTCTGGCAGCAGTTTTTCGGTGGGGTTTGGAATCCGTGACGTGGAGCAGGAAACCACTTATCTCGGTCAACCAAATACATTTGACGACAATCAATCCGGCCTCTCTCACTTCGGTTTTAATTACAAAGTGCCCACTGTAACCGGTAACATGGTTTTGGGTGGAGGTTATATCCAGACTGCCGACTATAACAGTGCATTTATGATCAATGCCCACAATGACCTTTCCAGTCGTACTTATCAGTTTTTAACCGATTACACCCAGTCATTAGCCTATAGTACCTTTGCTATAGACTCCCTGGGTAACAATCTGGCCTCGGTTTTTGAATTTGGAAACTGGGTTGGGGTCGATCAATTTGCAGAAACGACTCGAAGAGGCCAGTCCGGTGAATATAATCTGTTTCTTGCAACGGAATTTCAGGAAGATTTTTTTGTCGGATTGTCTGTAGGGCTCCCGGTCTCCAGTTCCAGATTCAGACAGACTTTTATTGAATATTCCATGTTGGACCACCATACCGGAGGGGAAGGTTCAGGTACGTTTAATATTGACCAGGTATTGTTTGAAGAAACAATCCATGTGGACGCAGTGGGCCTTAACGCCCGTATTGGTTTGTTGTATACCGGTATTCCACTGATTGATATAGGCGCAAGCTATACGACGGGTACCAGATGGAATGTCGAGGAGCGTTTTGATGCCTTTATACAGTCCAGTTTTCAGGATGTAGTGACACTGGACGGAAATGTCATTGTCGATGAGGATGGAATTCCCTTTGATCCCGTGATCGAAGGTGAGCACAATGGCCAATATTCTTATAATGCAACTACCCCATCACGAATGCAGTTGGGAGTTTCCAGCAAAAATCTGCCTTTCATCAATCTTTCTATTTCAGCGGAGCGGATCAATTACGGCAGAATTCGATTGAAAAACTTTGATGTGCAAGACCGGAACGACCAGATAAGAGAAAATCAATTTATCAATGACAATTTTCGTGATGTCTGGAACTTCAGGGCAGGTGCCGCTTTTACTCCTTTCGGATCCATAGAGCCGCGTGTGGGATGGGCGATGATGAATAATCCGGTTGACTTTATTGAAGATAACAACCGTCAGTTTCTAAGTGCCGGCCTGGGTTTCGGCATGAATCAACGCATGACCCTGGATTTTGCTGTTCAGTACGGATTATGGAAAACGACGGATGACTTGTATTATGTAGATGCTGAAACGGGTATGTTTGTGGATAATAATAATAATCCGATAACATTCATCGAAACAGCCGATCAGGATGTAGAACGGTTTCACGCAATGATCGGCATGAAGATAGAGTTTTAAAAACGGAACCTAAAGTCAACAAATCCCGGTTTACACATCAGCAGATAGTGATATGGTGTGCTGTTACATTTCGGGAAGTTTTAATCCGAATTAACTGTTTTTCTGATTTTGATAATGTAGTTCCCGGGCTTTATCGTCACTGATACCTCTGGGATTGATAATAAAAACGGCATTTCTGACAGATCTAACCACATGAGATGCCGTACTGCCCATCATTAGATAGTCCAGTCCGGTCCGGCCGACAGATGAGATAACCAGAAGATTGTATTTTTTGTCCCTTGCAAGTTTTTGGATTTCTTCATGAGGGGCCTTGTTCCCTATAATGACTTGTGGTGTTACCTGCTGTCGTATGTTACCGAAATATTTTTCAGCCAGCTTTTCGAGTTCCAACTCACGTTCCCGGGCTGTCTGGTCTGCCGCACGTGCATCGAAATATTGTTCATTGCTTACAACATGAACCAGATCAATTTTACTTTTGGTGATTTCAGCTATACTGTTAGCATATGGAAATGCGTGGAAAGAGTTTTCTGACATATCCGTGGTGACCAGCAGGGAAGAAAATTTATCCAGATCAGAAGACGAGGTAACTGTGATCATAGGTTTATTGCACATTCGCAGAACTTTTTCCGTGACAGATCCCATAAGAAAGCGACTGAATCCTGTTCGTCCATGGGTACCCATGATTACAAGGTCGAAATCTTTTGCATTGTAGGTAATTGCCCGGGCGGCATTCCCTACATCCAGTATCGGATCGTTCAGATACTCTTCTGAAAGATAAAACATGGCGGTATCACGTAGCCTCTGACTCAGCATTTTTTCAATATCTCCGTATTTTTCATGAGGAGAAGCACCCGATCCCACATAGTGAAAACTGTCGAGGTCAGTAACAGGTATATACGCATGAAAAGGTGTTATCGTACCGTTGAATCGCTGGGCAAAAATATGGGCAGCTTTCAATGCGTGTGTACTCAGATCGGAAAAATCAACGGCAACCAGAATTTTAGGATTCTTCATTGCAACCATCCATTTTTAAATGTTATTTGTTACAGATGAGGGAAATAAATACCAATAATGATCGCATAATACATAATCAAGATAGTCAAACACAAAGGCATTCAAAATAGTGAGAGCTTGATTAGTTTTTGTTTTCATGGAATCTGGTTTTTTCATGTAACACGATACTTCCATAAACAGGCATCTTGATTACCTTCAATATTTGTGATATCGTATTTACGGTGGAAACATCCGTGTACAAAGAATTTTGATACAGGCAAATGTTTAATGCACGAATACTCTATCTGACCATATGAATCATAAAGCTTTAAACAAATGAATACTCCTGTCTGGATGACAGTCAAATTACCGGATGATGAGATGGTTCGACACCGAATCGGACCGCTTACCATTTTTTTCAAGAAGATTTTTAACGATATATGGATAACCAGTAGCCGTGATGAGTCATTGACAGGGGAACCGGCCGAATTGCCGGCCGAAACAGATTGGATACGTACAGCTTTGCCGGAGGAGTTCCGGGATTTTGAGCTCACCCCGGTTTTTCCGGATCGTCCGGTAGTAGTGAACTCGGAATTTGCCTACAGGGTAATTAAGGGAGCTCGCTCCAGGGTGTATTGTCGAATACCGGTATTTGTACGTATTACTCCTCTCAATATGCCGGAACTGATTGTCGCTGAAATTCCTACCATTATATTGTCCAATACCTGGTTCGGCATTTTTACAGAAGGTGAGCTTGCGTATGCGCTTTCAAGTACAGCCCGGAGAGTATTACAAAAGGAGCTGTTTGAACCGCATCTGGTTGTGTGTCCCATTGAAATTCAAAATCAAAGCGATCAGGAATTGAGGTTTGAGAAAATTTGTCTGAGAGTGGATCGATTATCCATTTATATTAAAGCACATGAGATGTGGGCGGACCAGACACTGATTACTCATCATGGCAAGGAAGGTTATAGTGATATTGAGATGAAAGGATCCATTCCGGTTGAGGCGAAAAAAGGTGGCAAGCTTTTAACAAGGCCGCGTACTCCTATTAAAAAAAGCTTTACGGTGAGAACCTTTAAATTATTGCGTGAAATAAATGTGCCCGGTATATGAGGCCGGTCTGTGCCATTGACCGGATGTGTCAGTTATTAAAAAAAAATGGATATGGAAACCATAGTCGATATTTTTGAGAGTTTTTTTACGGAAGCCCGTGTATTACAGCTTTTGCGGATCGGGATTATTATTATAATTGGTTTGCCCATTCTGGTGCTTATACGCCGGTCACTTTCCCGATATGTTTCAAGGCATTACACAAGCCACTACGGATTACTTGCTGGAAAACTTGTTTTTTATGTTGGTCTTGCACTGATCGTGGTAATGATTCTTTATGAATTCGGTTTTGGTTTGGCACCTCTCCTTGGTGCTGCCGGAATTCTCGGAATTGCTATTGGCTTTGCTTCACAGACAAGTGTTTCCAATGTTATTAGCGGTATTTTTCTGATTGCGGAGCAATCGTTTGTTGTCGGCGATATTTTAAATGTGGGTGGGAATATAGGAGTAGTATTATCCATCGATATTTTGTCAGTAAAAATCCGGATGTTCGATAACCGAATGCTCCGGGTGCCCAACGAATCCATGATCAAGTCTGAATTCATCAATATCACTCGTTTTCCTATCAGAAGGGTGGATTGCAACATTTCTGTAGCCTATAAAGAGGACCTGAACCGGGTCCGTCAGGTGCTTTTTGATGTGGCGGACAAACTTCCGATGTGCCTGCAGGAACCTCCCCCGCTTTTGATCTTCGACAAGTTTGGAAACTCCTCCATAGATATTCTGTTTGTAGCATGGGCTGCCAGGGAAGAATTCCTTGTATTGAGAAATGCGCTCAATATGGGTATCAAAGAACGATTTGATAAAGAGGGCATAGAAATTCCGTTTCCACACATTTCGGTATATGCCGGATCGGCCAGTAAACCACTACCGGTGGATCTGTTGTCCCGGAACCATATAGAAACTCGCTCATCCCAATAGTGATTACGCTATAAGGTTCATGTTGAACATACAGTTTCAACAATGAGATCATAAGATCAAGAAACCCTGGTTTCATTGGATACATATGTGTTTCACAGCCATCGGTTTATAAATGTATTAAATGAAAGTTGTTTGCATTTAATATTATGTTTAATTTATCTTGTAATATCAATATGACAGCCCCATTTTAAAGAAAAACAGTATTTTGGTGAAACCAAACCGTATTCTGTCATTTTGCTTACCGGCGATTCTGATTGCAGGAACTATCTGTTCCTCGATCCATGTGAACCGTGCAGTTCAATGGCATGATGCAACCTCAGCTGACATGGTGCAAAGCTGGACACAAAAACATGATCTATGTCCAATTTGTGCCGTGATCTTTAAGGGTGAAAAACCAAACTTCGATCTTGAACAGCTGATTTTATCACCTGTAGAAAAGGCTCCTCTTTTTACCTGCAAAAACGCTGTAAACAACATTGTCACTGCAAAATACGGACGTGCCCCTCCTTGTTTTGGCTGATTAATTAATCTCCTGCTTTACTATTCCACACGTGCATTATTACGGCTTGCTGCAGTTGCGTGTGCGAGTATTCTTAATCAACCAAAACCTGAATTATATTTGAGCTATGAATAACTATTTTGTTTCTAAGTTTTATGTCCTGTTTTTGTTATGGGCTGCCACACACATGATCACCGCATGCGATGTAATTTCCCACAATGATCATGATGATCATACTGAACCCTGGGGAATGGTATTACTTGTTGGTGGAAGCGAAATTGCCAAACAGGAGGACGGGAACGTTACATATGCCGAAGGTGATTATCTTGAATTTTACGCTGATCAGGAATCGGACCTGGTGACCGTACGTTTTCTGGATGAAGACGGTGACCGGTTTGAGCCTGAGGATGAAGAGTATTCACTTGGCTGGGAAATCGGGAATGAAGACGTGCTCGAAATAGACCAGCACGAAGAAGACGGCAAATGGAATTTCCATTTTGTGGGTGTCGGATCCGGAGAAACCTACGTAAGATTTGTCCTTTTTCATGGCGATCATTCCGACTTTACTTCCATGGATTTTGAGATTCAAATTGAAGACTCTGTACAGGATATGAAAGTTGAAATTAAAGAGTGAAATATTATACTCTTTAATGATATTGACAGGGTGATTACCGGAGATTGCATGCGTTAAAATTTAGTGATCATTTAGAGATCATAATGTTACATAGAATACCCATGTGATTCTAATCAGGCACCTGTGTGTTGATAACTTAACATGGGTATTTTCATTTATTTAATATCATATTAAATGGGATACTTGTTCCGGTTTATATTTACATGGTTGTGTTTGTCACTTTTTGCGTTAACGGATCTATACGGGAATATTGAAAATCAGCCGCACAAGATCATTGGTGTCGTTGTCGATATTGAGACACAAGAGCCCGTCTCTTTTGCCTATATCCATCTGGTGGAGATCAACAGAACAGCGACTACAGACAGGGATGGCAGATTCCAGTTTTCAAATGTTCCTGCCGGTACCTATATGGTTGCTGTACATCGAATCGGTTACGTTACCCAGAGACGATTGGTCAATGTATCATCAGGAGAAAGTGCTGAAATTCGAATTGTCATCCGTCCAACCGTGCTGACGGGACAAACGGTGGAAGTGGTAGGCGATCAGGATGTGACTCGGGGTTCCAATCTGGAACACACAACGATTCATGTCATGGGTGATCAATTAAGGAGAGATCTTGGCGTTACCCTGTCGGAGACCCTGGATAATCAACCCGGTATTTCACAGCGATCCATGGGTCCGGCTCCAGGACGACCGGTGATTCGCGGTCTTGGCAATGAGCGGGTTCTTATCCTGCAGGACGGTGAACGTACAGGAGATGCTTCATGGACCTCTTCCGACCATGCGGTCACCGTGGATCCGACTTCTGCAGAGGAGATTGAGATTGCACGAGGGCCCTCCGCTCTGCTTTACGGATCCAATGCGATCGGGGGAGTTGTCAACGTTGTGCGCAATCAGATCCCCAACTCGGTTCCAAGTTCATTGACGGGAATGGTTTCACTTCATGGGACTTCGGTTAACCGGGGTGCAACCGCAGCAGGTTCCGTCATTATGCCTGTGGATAAATTTGTCTTCAAACTCGATTTGAATGGGCGAACCGGTGACAATTTCAGAACCCCTGTCGGCACTTTGACAAATACCTCCATGAGAACCACTCAGAATACGTTTGGAGCCAGCTATATCCGCCCGTCGGGATATGCCGGAATTTCCGGGACTATGTATTTGAGCGAATATGGTATCCCTCCGGATCCCCAGGGGGGACATCCTGAAGGGGTGAATATCGAAATGGAAAAATATCAGACGGATGTTCGGAGTGAAATAGTATTTAACGACTCCTTTTTCAAGCTGTTGGAATTTCAGGGTTCAGTGATCTATTATCACCACAGGGAAATGGAGTCGGGCGGAATTACGGGTACGGAATATAAAATGGGCACGAATACAGCAGCAGCAAAGGTGCATCATCAAGATTGGGGCCTTGTGAAGGATGGTGTAATCGGCATTTCCGGAGAATTTGTCAGCAATGTGGTGCTCGGAACACGAACTCCTGATTCGCGCATCTATACCGGTTCTGTTTTCACCATGCAGGAGACGGATTTTGGCCCACTGCATCTGGAGGCCGGTTTGCGTTTGGACCATGTTGTTGCACAGCCGGCCAGAGAAAGAGTTTCTCCTACCATCGGTTATATCCGGGAACGCTCCTTTACCTCACTTGCTTCCTCGGCTTCAGCAATTTATGACTTCGGTGGAGGTCTGTTCGTGGGTTCGACATTTATACACTCATTCCGCCCCCCCTCATTTGGAGAGTTATTTTCCGAGGGGCCACATCTTGCCTCTTATTCATACGAAATTGGTAATCCTGATTTGGAACCGGAGCGCGGACTCGGTTCCGAAATCTTTTTCCGATATAAATCTTCGAATGCCACTGTTCAGATTTCTGGTTATCATAATTATTTTGGTAATTATCTATATGCGCAAGACACAGGGCAGCCCAGTCGGCAACGCAGTGACCTGAATCTTTACCAATATATCGGGACCGAAGCATATTTATACGGTATGGAGTTGTCTACCGAAATTGAAATTCTGAATGATTTTGTTCTGGACGGTAATTTTTCTCATACCATCGGGGAACGTGTGGTTTCCAAAGAGGAAATGGAGATAAGCGGTCTTGAAAAATCCAGGCAGCCTTTGCCGATGATACCGCCGCTAAGCGCAACATTAGGACTTCACTATTCAAGCGGGCCGTATTCAATTGGTGGGAAAATGCGTCTGGCTAACCGGCAAACCCGGATCGGGGATTTTGAAACGGAAACTCCCGGATATGTGATTTATAATCTGAACGCTCATTACCGATTCAATACAAGAGGGACCTTCCACACAATTACGTTTAACGTGCAAAATCTTTTCAACGAAACCTATTATAATCACCTGTCACGCATTAAAGAAATTTTTCCCGAACCGGGAAGGTCCGTTAATCTGCTTTACCGGGTTTATTTATAATTCTATATCCCGGCTTTGAAAAAAGATACCGGACGTGGAGGCAGGTTCAGTTATTGCTTTTTTGGGCCTGGGATTCATCAAGCAGGTGATGTATTCCCGCTACTTTTTCAACATTGAGCACAAAAGCGATGCCTTTGCCCGGTTTGTCCAGTTCTCCGCTTTTGACAATTGCTTCAAGCACGGTGTCAGTGAGCTTTTTCGGGACAAGCGTCATCACCACTTCTTTCTCAGGTTCGATGTTGATCGAAAACAATTTGGCGTATTCATGTACGCCGGTACCCCGGCCGGTAAGAATGGTTCCACCGGCGGCTCCTGCATTTCGGGAGGCTTCAATTATTTCCTCACTGAATCCTTTATTGACTATGGATATAATCAACTCGAATTGTACAGTTTTATCCATGGCTTTTAATGGTTGATGTTCGGGTTTTTTGTGAATGTGTACGGCCCCGGCAAGACGAGTTATGTCCAGTATAAATGCGATCCCATTACCCGGTTTACCCATTTTGACACACTTGCTGATAATGTCCAGTACCTCCTCGGCGTACTTGTCGGTAACGACGGTTAGCACGATATCTTTTTCCTGTTCGATGGGAATTCCCCAGAACGACCGTTTTTTATCGATGACGGTTTCCTCGCCATGAATGATTGTGGCACCTTCGGCACGCTTCCTTTGAGAGGCTTTGATCACCAGATCGGTTTTGTCCCGGTTTACGATACTTATAATCAATTTTTGACAATTTTTTAATAGGTCAATCATTTCGACGCTCCTTCCATGCGTAAAGCAATCCAAGGGTTAATACGGATAAAATAGGTGCCAGAGCAACCAGTGCAATCATACCGAAACTGTCGATAATCGGGTCACGATCGGCCATTACTTCACCAACGCCGAGTGCTATCGCCATGATAAAGGTAACGGTCATCGGCCCTGTTGCAACTCCACCGGCATCAAACGCCACGGAAGTGAATGTCGGTGACGTGAATTGCATCATTATCAAGGCAAGCACATAACCGGGCAGAAGCAGCCAGATGATAGGTATGCCCACCAGAAGGCGTACCATCGCCAGGGCAATAGAAAAGCCGACGCCGATACAGAGTGTATAAAGAAGAACTTTTTTCGGTATATATCCACCGGAGACCTTGTCCACTTCATAGTTCAGAATCCGGATAGCAGGTTCGGCAATAGTGGCCACAAAACCGAGTACAAATCCTATAGGAATCAGGATCCAGCGATGCTTCATTGAACCAAGTACTTCTCCCATCAACCGGCCGGCCGGTTCGAATCCGACATGTACTCCCTGCAGAAAAAGTGTGAGTCCGATAAAAGCAAGGAAAATTCCTTTGATAATATTGATTGCTTTTTCCCAAGGCAATCTTAGAAACAATATCTGCGCAATCAGGAAAAAAATAATCAGAGGGATCAGGGCAAAGACCACTTCAATGAATACATGAGTAATTCCGTCCAGAACAAAGACCTTCATAAGTGTCTATCCGTATATGATTCCAAGGATGAGTACGGCAAGCACGGGTCCGATGGAAGCCAGGGCAACCAGTCCGAAGCCTTCTCCCGTCGTTTTTCGCCCACCAAGCACTGCCGTCACACCGACCCCGTAAGCAATGAAGAAAGGAACAGCAAGAGGACCTGTAGTCACTCCGCCGGCATCAAAAGAAATGGAGATAAAACTTTCAGGTACGAACAGAGCCAGGATAAAGATCAGTCCATATCCGCCGACTAACAGATACTTTATTGGGATATTAAGAATGATTCGCAAAATGGCAAGTCCGACAAAAATAGCTGTGCCCAATGCAACGGTGTAGATTAACAGATAACGGTTAATTGTGCCGCCAGAAACGGAATCGACATAATTAGCAAGAACGCGTACATCAGGCTCGGCTAAAGTCACCACAAATCCGAGTGCAAAACTGATCAGCACTACAAGCCACACTTTTCCTATTCGGGGAAGAAGTGACCCGATTATTTCCCCGATCGGGATCAGCCCGATATGCACCCCCATAAGGAAGAATATGAGACCGGCCGATACCAGTACTACACCGACCAGAAACTGAAGAAAATCTTCCATCGGTAGTCGGATGAGTGTGATCTGCAACAGAAATATAACTACTGTTACGGGCATAATCGCCCAGCTGACCTCTTTTACAGTTTCATTAATACCCGGCATACAAATCGAATTAAATTAATCATCCATGATAATCATACTGTGATTTAAAATCAGCTCATTTGGAAAAAACGTTTCTTTTCCTCAAGTTGAGGAAGCAAAGCTGTTTTCAAAGCTTGATGACGTTTGTCCCGGAGTTCGGGATCAGTACTCATAAGCTCGAGAGCCGTGGTTTTTGCTATTTCCAACAAGTACTGATCGTTCAGAATGTCAGCATGTTTGAATTCCGGCAGACCGCTTTGCCGGGTACCTAAAAAATCACCGGGGCCTCTCAGTTTCAGGTCGGCTTCGGCAATTTTAAATCCGTCATCGGTCTCCGTCATTGTATGGAGCCGGATTTTGGCTTCTTTGCTCTGCTTGACATCGGCCAGTAGGAAACAAAAACTCTGTCTGCTTCCGCGACCAATTCGGCCTCGAAGTTGATGAAGTTGAGAAAGACCGAACCGTTCGGCGTGTTCGACTATCATCACTGAGGCATTGGGCACATTGACTCCCACTTCAATTACAGTAGTTGAAACCAGAATTTGGATCCTGTTTTCCTGGAAGGCACGCATTACAGCTTCTTTCTCATCCGAAGGCATTCTTCCATGGAGAAGGCCAACCTGAAACCCGGAGAATTCTACCCTGAGCTGATCAAAACCTTCCGTAGCATTTTTCAGATCAATAGCTTCCGATTCTTCTATGAGCGGGTAGACTACATAGGCTTGTCCTCCTTCCTGAAGATGCTCAATCAGGAAAGAGTGGACCTTGCCCCGTTCGGATTCCCTGACAACTCGAGTACGAACCGGCTTTCGGCCCGGCGGGAGATCTCTAATAATCGAGATATCAAGATCACTGTAAAGGGTCATGGCCAGTGAACGGGGTATAGGTGTGGCCGACATCACTAAAATGTGCGGGTTCTCCCCTTTGTCCCGAAGCAAAGCCCGTTGCGAAACTCCGAACCGGTGCTGTTCGTCGATTACAGCCAAACCAAGGCGGTGAAAGCGAATAGATTCCTGGATAATTGCATGAGTACCCACAATAATGTGTGCTGTGCCGCCGGCAATATCGGAAAGTACATCTTCACGCAAAGCTTTTTTTTGGTTGCCGGTCAGTAGACGGATATTCACTCCCAGGGAATCCATCCACCCGGAAAGCGTATGATAATGTTGTTCGGCGAGGATTTCTGTCGGGGCCATCATGACAGCCTGGAAATGGTTGTCAATGGCCATTAACATGGCGCCCAGGGCGACAACTGTTTTACCGGAGCCGACATCACCCTGTAGCAGCCGATTCATCTGCTTACCGGATCGGAGGTCCATTTTAATTGCTCCCAAAGAAGATTTTTGTCCGTCGGTAAGCTCAAAGGGGAGAGTTTCATTAAAAAATCGATGGGTAAGAGGCTTGGTTTGTGCCATGACATGCCCGGCATTCTTTTCCACAATCTCTTTTTTTAAGGTGACGACACATAATTCAAACAGGAATAATTCTTCGAACTTGAATCGTTCGAGAGCTTTTTTATGCTGCTCAGGATGTTCCGGTGCATGAATCCACCGGAACGCGGTGTTTCTATCGGGAAACTGGTGAGCCCGCAGGATTTCATCGGGGAGAAATTCTTTTACAGTCCGGGTGTCAAGTATAAATTGAATCCATTTCTGCAATTGCCCGGATGTAATGTACGTTTTTTTTAAAAACTGGTTACCCGGATAAATCGGAACGATTCCGGCAAAAAATTCAGGATTTTTGTCGTCGACTGATGCGAGACTTTCCACCTCGGGATGTGCCATGGTCAGGAATCGGCCGTATCTCCTGGCTGTTCCGAAAAAAGCACATTTGGTACCTGTCTTCAGGGTTTTACGAAAATAGGATATCCCCTTGAACCATACACCCTTTAGTTGTCCGGATCCATCCTGCAGCACCACTTCAAGTCGTTTCTTTCGACCGAAGCCACTTTCCCGAAGAGTAATGATTTCCCCGACTACAGTAACCTTTTCCCCTTGTCCGGTTAATTGACTGATATTAAGGACGTTTCTCCGATCCAGATACGAGCGGGGAAATAGTGTTATCAACTCATCCGGAGTGGTGATACCGGATTGTTCAAGAGCTTTGGCTCTTGCGGGGCTGATACCTTGTATATTTTTTAAATTCAAGTGTTATAATGATATATATCAGTTATATTATTTTTTTGTATAAAAGAGCACGAAAAAGAAAGGGTTGAGGTGAAGAAAGTTAACATATGTGTTTTTAGGAGATTTTGTATTGATATGGCTTGCATTGTGTGGTATAAAGTCCATACCTTTCTAAATTCTTCAACATTCATGATCAAAGACAAATTACTGTGCCAACGATACAGCAGTTAATCCGTAAAGGCAGAAAAAACAAAATTAAGAAAACTACAGCTCCTGCGCTACAGAACTGTCCTCAGCGTCGCGGAGTATGTACCCGGGTGTATACGACTACACCCAAAAAGCCGAACTCGGCATTACGTAAGGTTGCCCGGGTAAGATTGACGAATAGTATTGAAGTTACTGCATATATACCGGGCGAAGGCCACAACCTTCAGGAGCACAGCATTGTGTTGATCCGTGGAGGCCGGGTGAAGGACTTGCCGGGGGTGCGTTATCATATTATTCGTGGAGCACTGGATACGGCCGGTGTGGATGAACGACGTCAGGGTAGAAGCCTGTACGGTGCAAAGCGTCCAAAATAATAGGGTTTTGTAATGTTAACTTTTTAGTTATTTGACCAATGCGAAGAAGAAGTGCTGAAAAACGATTTATAACGCCGGATCCGGATTTCTCGGATAGAACTGTATCACGATTTATAAATTGTCTGATGAAAGACGGGAAGAAAACAACAGCTCGCAAGATTTTGAAACAGGCTTTTTCAGTTATTGAAGAGAAAACAGGAAAAGTGGGGATTGATGTATTTAAAGAAGCATTAAACAATACAACCCCGGTAATCGAGGTGAAGAGTCGTCGTGTAGGGGGCTCAACATACCAGGTACCGGTTGAAGTACGACCGGAAAGGAGTACGGCATTAAGTATGAGATGGCTTATCCGATCTGCCGCAGCCAGAAATGACAAATCCATGTCTGCAAGGCTGGCACGTGAAATTATGGATGCAGCAAACAATGAAGGTGGGGCGGTTCGTAAAAAAGACGAAACTCACCGTATGGCCGAAGCGAATAAAGCTTTTGCCCATTTCCGATTTTAGAATATACGAACAGGTCTTATGTCAGCAACAGCAACAAGCAATACGAAGGTTCTCGAGCAGATTAAAAAAACACGTAATATCGGTATCATGGCCCATATTGATGCCGGTAAAACGACGACTACAGAGCGTATTCTGTTTTATACGGGTATCAGTCACCGGCTTGGTGAAGTTCATGATGGTGCCGCGGTTATGGACTGGATGGAACAGGAGCGTGAACGTGGAATTACCATCACTTCTGCTGCCACAACGTGCTACTGGAAAGATCACAGGATCAACATCATCGATACTCCCGGTCATGTGGATTTCACCGTTGAGGTAGAGCGCTCTTTGCGTGTGCTGGATGGTGCTATTGCAGTTTTTTGTGCTGTGGGTGCGGTGCAACCCCAATCGGAAACGGTCTGGAGACAGGCTAACAAGTACGGTGTTCCCCGTATGGCTTTTGTCAACAAGATGGATCGAACCGGTGCCGACTTTTACAATGTTATTGAACAAATGAAAACCCGTCTGAAAGCGACACCGGTACCGCTTCAAATTCCTATTGGATCTGAGGAAAATTTTCGCGGGGTGGTGGACCTGATGAGTATGCGTGCGTTTATTTGGGACGACAGTACCCAGGGCAAGGCATTTGAAGAAATTGATATCCCGGCCGAGCTTCAGGAAAAATCCAGTGAATTCCGAAAAGTGATGATTGAAGCAATCGCCGATTATGACGATTCCTTGATGGAAAAATATTTAATGGATGAGGCAATCTCCGCTGAGGAAATGGAAGCGGCGGTTCGCAAAGCTACACTGGATCTAAGCATTACACCTGTTTTGTGCGGGTCGGCGTTCAAAAACAAAGGGGTCCAGACATTGCTTGATACCATTATCAAGTACATGCCTTCACCTATGGATGTTGATGCCATCGAAGGGTTAAACCCGGATAATCCTGAAGAATCTCTAACACGCCGTACAAGTGTAGATGAGCCGTTCTCCGCTCTCGCCTTTAAAATTATGACCGACCCATATGTGGGTAAACTTACGTTTATACGCGTTTATTCCGGTGAACTGGCGGCCGGATCCTATGTCCTCAATACTTCAACCGGGAAAAAAGAACGGATTGGACGACTGCTTAAAATGCACGCCAACTCAAAAGAGGATGTCGATAGCGTACGTGCCGGTGATATTTGTGCAGCCGTAGGTATTAAGAGTGTCCACACCGGTGATACGTTATGTAATGAAAAATCACCGATTATTTTGGAACAGATGATCTTTCCCGAACCGGTTATCAAACTGGCCGTGGAGCCCAAAACCAAGGCGGATAACGACAAGCTGACAACCGGCCTTGCTAAATTGGCCGAAGAAGATCCGACATTTAAAGTGAACGTGGATGAAGAAACCGCTCAGACCACAATCGCAGGTATGGGGGAACTTCATCTCGAAGTAATTGTAGATCGTTTGAAGCGTGAGTTCAAGGTAGAAGCCAATGTTGGACAACCACAGGTATCCTATCGTGAAGCAATTACAAAATCGGTTACTCATCGTGAAATTTACAAGAAACAGACCGGAGGGAAAGGTAAATTTGCCGATATTCAATTTGAACTGATTCCCATAGAGGGGCATACGGGTTTTGAGTTTGTTAATGAGGTGGTCGGCGGAAATATCCCCCGTGAATTTATCAGCTCTGTTGAAAAAGGTTTCAAGGCAGGACTGGTAACCGGCGTGCTTGCAGGTTATAATGTTGAAGGGGTGAAAGCCAGGGTATTTGATGGCTCCTATCATGATGTTGATTCGGATGCCATTAGTTTTGAGATGTGTTCGAAGCTTGGATTTCGGGAAGCAGCGCGGAAAGCCTCACCCATCCTTCTTGAGCCGATAATGAAAGTTGAGGTTACCACACCCGAGGAGTATATGGGGGATATTATTGGTGATCTTAACAGTCGCCGTGGTATAATCGGCAAGATGGACAACCGGGTGGAAGGTTCGGTAATCGACGCCGAAGTACCGCTGTCAGAGATGTTCGGGTATTCAACTCACCTTCGTTCTTTGTCTCAGGGCCGCGCCGTTTACTCTATGGAGTTTAATAAATATGCGCCTGTTCCCGAGTCCATAGCAAAAGAAGTAATTGAAGAAAACTCCTAACCAGGAAAATCCAATAACCAACCAGGAAAGCCAAACATTTTTCATTCATGGCAAAAGAAACTTTTGAACGGAAAAAACCGCATGTAAACATAGGGACGATCG
>JBBDQZ010000034.1:0-36447 GCA_040905705.1 Balneolales bacterium | reverse complement strand
GACATATGGGAATGGATACAGCAGTACGAACCTCTGTTATGGTGGGTGGGTTCGCTCTCTCTTTTTCTGTTTATATTCACTCTGGTCGCCATTCCCTGGGTGATTGTGCGAATACCGGAGGATTTTTTTTCGCAGGACAAACCCGTAATGCGATCATGGAAAGCCCGTCATCCAACAGCGGAAGTTTTTTTAACAGCCATAAAAAATGTCGCCGGGATTATTTTCATCATTGCCGGGATCATCATGCTGATGATTCCGGGCCAAGGTATCCTGACGATCCTGATCGGATTGATGCTGCTGAATTTCCCCGGAAAACATCACCTGATCCGGCGTATCGTTTCGCAACGCATAGTGATCCGTACCGTCAATGTGTTGAGACGGCGGGCCGGGAAAAAACCCATACATTGACAGGCAGGCACAGAATTAATCAGTTGGAATACCAATCTTTCAATCTTACTTCCACGTCAATTCCTGCTTCGTCAACAAGTTTTTTAAATTCTTCAATGTCCTGTCCCCGATGGTGATAAGGATAGACGACCGAAGGTTGAAAATCCAGGACGGCATTCGAGGCCTGGTGAATATCCATAGTATAAGGCAGGTTCATACATACAAAGGCTATATCAATACCTTCCAGAGCTCGCATCTCAGGGATGTCTTCCGTATCTCCGGAGATATATACCGTTCTGCCTCCAAAATCAATAATGTAACCATTCCCCCTCCCTTTCGGATGACGAACGGTTTCATCGCCGGGAAGATTATACATGGGGATGGCAGAAACAGATATATTCACCACTTCTGCAGACTCGCCATTGCCAATGACGGCAAGCTGGTCGCCGTAGAGCTCCCCCATCTGTTCGGCTACAGCCCGGGGCACTACAAACGTTGCGTTTTCGATATCCAGGCCATCCAGCGTTTGAGGGTTATAATGATCACCGTGAATGTCGGTAATAAAAATAACATCCGGTGCTCCAAACCGGTTAAAGAGCCCGCCGCCGCCATACGGGTCAACAAAAACAGTTTTATCATTAAACATGAATACAATCGAACCGTGGTTTACAGGATATACGATCAGTTCGCCCTGCTCTGTTCTGAACACATCGGGCGAAGTTGACAGTTGCGCAAAGGCAGGTAACGCAAACACCGTTGCAAGGAGTTGAATGAGGATGAAGTGTTTCATAGGTTCTCCATATTAATGTTTATAACCGTCTTCCGGAAGCAGTCATTATAAAAATCACCGTCGGGATCATCCCCACCCAGATCAATATCAGGACAAGCAAAACCATGATCCGGTCAATCATGCTCCAGTTCATTCAACAAATCATCCAGGTCAAGCGGTTGAGTAACCATTTCAACCGAACCATCCTTCTGATATTTCCATTCCTCCTGCGGGCGGTCACGGTAAAGTTCCACCCCGTTGCCGTCAGGATCATTCAGATAGATCGCCTCGGAAACGCCATGATCACTGGCGCCGGAAATCGGGTATCCGGCCTCCATCAATCGATGAACGATTTCAGCAAGATCCTTTCGCGTGGGATACAAGATGGCTGTATGATACAGCCCTGTGCTGTTCAGCGGAGCAGGCGGGGCTCCTTTACTATGCCAGGTATTCAGTCCGATATGATGATGATACCCGCCGGCTGAAACAAACGCAGCCTGATCACCATACATGGTAGTCAGTTCAAATCCCAGAATATCCCGGTAAAAAGCAAGTGCACGATCCAAATCAGCTACTTTTAAATGTACGTGGCCAATTCGGGTTTGTTCCGGTATGTTATAATTTTGATTCATTATCGGTTTTTCCGGTTCAATCCCTTAGGGGTGCCCGAACAGCCCGCACCCGTCATGATCCTCCAAAGAATTAAGCATCATTTATTCCGATTTAGTTTCAGGGGTGACTGCAGGGAAATGTTCCTGTTTAAACAATACCGTCTTTACTGCCCGGAACAGGAATGGGATAATGGCCATCCTCTTTCGGCATAACCGGTGCTTCTGAATCAAGCGTAAGGTTTTCAGGGACCAACACTACGTCGGAGTTCAGGGCTTCCTCCCACTCAATACGATGGCCTGAGTGAACGGCCATTCGTGCCATAATTTCGGTCAGGGTACTATGCGCTGCTCTTTCTGTATCATTATGAGGAATATCTTCGCGAATGGCTTTAAAAAACACATCATGCTCTACCTGATACGGACTCGGGTCATCCGTATCTTCATAGTTCCAAACAATATCGCCCCTCCTGTTCTTTATGTCCGATTCTCTGGTAGAGGCATAGTAGCTGGCGGTTCCTTTCGTGCCGTGGAAGTAGCAGCCTCTGTTGAGCCATCCTCCTAACACATGACGTGTCGTACTATGCATCAGAGTTCCATCGGCATACTCATACTCCACATAAAAGTTGTCAAATACATCCCCCCGTTCAGGCCCTTTGAATGCCGATCTTCCACCGGTACCGAAAGCACGCACCGGATGCGTTTCTTTCACCCAGTTTACAATATCCGTTAAATGGATGGTTAATCCTGCAGGGGAACCGGCCCAGAGCCAGCAAAAATGGCGCCAATTCCATAACTGATACTCCAATTCCGACTGCCCTTCCAGCCGGGGCAACAGCCGGATGTCATTGATGAGATAGTGACACCTTGCGGAAGTGATATCACCGATTTCACCTTGCTGGATACGTCTGACAAGCTCCTGCATCTGGGATTGATAACGATATTGCAGTCCGACGACCACCTTCAGTCCCTGTTGATCGGCCAGCTTGCCGGTAGCAAGTATTTTACGAATTCCGGGCGCGTCACTTGCAAGAGGTTTTTCCATAAAAACATGTTTCCCTGCCCGGATAGAGGCTTCGAAATGTTCAGGCCTGAACGCCGGTGGAGAGGCCAGAAGGACCACATCAGCCAATGCAATGGCCTGTTTATAACTATTCAAGCCGACAAACTTGTGTTCTTCCGGAACATTAATATGATCTCTGACCCGGTCGATCCTTCTTAAATTTTCATAACTGCTGTCAATTTGATCCCGGAATACATCGGCCATGGCTACCAGTTCAACCGGCCCCTCTGTTTGAATAGCATCTCGAACCGCTCCTGCACCCCTTGAACCACATCCGATTAACGCAATTTTAATGGTATCATTTCCGGCAACATAGGCGCTTGACCCTACAGATAATGGCTTCAGAAATACGCCGCCCGTCAAGGCAACAGAACTTCCCAGAAATGAACGCCGTGATATATTTGTTTTTTTATTATTAATCATTTTAACATGGCCCGGTTTTTATAATGAATGCAACACTTTGATTATATGATGATCGTCAAAGATATAAAAACATATGCAAACAAGCAGGTCGCAGGATTCGTGCTCAATCTCTTTCTTCCAGCTTTTTTTGGATACCTGAACGGCCCGAAAAAATTCTGTGAACCTCCGTCAATTATCCGTATCTTGATTATCACGTTATACAAAGTTGTATAACAAGCCTTCCTTGAATAGCAAGATTGCTCATATCGTCCCTCTCACAGTTGAAGAGTACAAAATGGCAATACGGTTGAGGGAGAAGTTGAGTTCCCGAAATGCGGGAATGATCGCCCGTGCAAAACACGGCGAGAAGATTAGAATCTAACAGAACTATTGTGAATACAAATCCATTTACTGATCTCGGCATCAGTACGCCCATTTTCAAAGCCATTCAGGAAATGGGATTCGAAGCCCCTACAAAAATTCAATCCTGCGCCATTCCAAAAATTCTGGAGGGGCGGGATGTGGCCGGACAAGCACAGACCGGAACCGGGAAAACCGCCGCGTTCGCCATACCGATCCTGCAACGGATCGATCTCAGCGCAAAACATGTGCAGGTTATCGTAATGTGTCCGACCCGCGAACTGGCCGTCCAGGTCACCGGCGAATTTATCAAACTTTCAAAATACATGGGCGGGGTCAATGTGACACCGGTTTATGGCGGGCAACCGATTCAGCGTCAGATTAAACAGATCCGGGACGGCGCACAAATCGTAGTCGGTACTCCCGGTCGAGTGATTGACCACCTGAAACGCAAAACCCTCAAATTAGACAAACTGAAAATTGTCGTGCTTGACGAGGCGGATGAAATGCTTAATATGGGCTTCCGGGAGGATATAGAGCAGATACTGAGTTTTTCTTCTGAAGACACCCCCAAACAAACCGTCATGTTCTCGGCTACCATGTCAACGGAAATCAAAAAGATCATGAACCGGTTTTTCCATAATCCGGAGATGATCTCCGTAAAAGGAAAAGCTCCTTCAGCCGATGGCATCCGGCAATATATCGTTGAGGCACGCGACTCCATGCGAACCGAAGGAATCTGCCGGTTGCTGGATGTGAATAATTACAGCCTCTCGCTTATTTTCTGTAACACCAAACGAGCTTGCGACACCCTGATCAGCGAGATGCAGGCGCGCGGCTATTCGGCGGATGCCTTGCATGGGGATATGAGCCAGGGGGTGCGCGACAAGGTGATGAAGAAATTCCGTCAGCGGCGAATCGAAGTGCTGGTTGCCACTGATGTCGCCGCACGCGGCCTTGATGTGGATGATGTGGATGTCGTCTTCAACTACGATATCCCGATGGATCCTGAATACTATGTGCACCGGATTGGCCGTACCGGACGGGCTGGAAAAACAGGGGTAGCCTACACTTTTACATCCGGCCGTAAGAGCAGGAGTATCCGCTACATCGAAAACAAGCTCAACACCCGGATCGAAACCATCCCGCTGCCGTCAATCAAGGATGTTGAGACCTCCCAGCGCGGTGCCTTGCTGGAGGATGTAAAGAAAATACTTGAATCGGGTGGCTTGCGGCCTTATATCGAACAAATTGAAGCGATCGCATCCGAGCAATACGCACCTATTGAAGTGGCTGCCGCCTTGCTCAAAATGAGGGAGGCGGGTAAAAATCCCACGGCAAAGGGTGCAACATCTCCCGTTACGGAGCGTGAAGATGAAACCGGAAGGCCGGAACGGCCGGGAAAAAAGCCGTTCAGAAAAACGGGCAGGCATTATGAAAAAACCGACAATGGTACTGGCCGTAATTTTGATAAGAAGTTCAAAAAAGCGAAAAAAAGGAAATCAAAAAAAGCAGACAAGCCGGAACCGTTTTATGCTCCGTTCATCAAAAACGGCCAGAGCAGGGACATGTCAAAACGCCGTCGTAAAACAGATTAAAAACCTGGCCGGAATACCGGCCAGGAATACTGTTAAAGAAAACCGGACTTACTTCACGACCGTCATTTTTCTGTTCATTATAACACCGCCCGTATCCAGCCTGTAAATGTATACACCACTTGCAAGCCTCGAAGCGTCAAAAGTAAGGGTATGAACGCCCACCGGATAGGGTTCGTCAGCCAGTGTGGCCACTTTTCGTCCCAACAAATCGAACACGGTAAGGGACACATGCCGCTCGGCATCCAGTTCCCAGCTAATATTGGTAACGGGATTGAACGGATTGGGATAATTCTGGTGCAGTGCAATCCTCGCTGGAACGTCTTCCACCTGGTCAATAGTGGTTCCTGTTCTGGATCCCAGGTAATCACCGTTTACAGCGTCTACCAGGTAAACAATTTGTAAACTGTCTATCGGTTCAGAGAACTCATCAAAAACATAGGCTTTCAGGTCGAATTCCCAGACAGGATTGGAATCTTCATCCAACAGCTCTGGATAGCTGAAATAAAAACGGTGGAGGGCATAATCTATCCATGTGTAAGCTTCCTCCGGTAAGTCATCCAGTGCATCAGACAATCCGTTATCCATGGCAATATCCAAAGCTGCCGCAGAACTGAGCGTAACATCTGTAACAGGTTTGATGAGCTCAACAGGCGGACGCTCCTCTTCTGGTACTTCACTGAAAGGAAAGCTTGAGAATTCGGTTATCTCCATGCCTTCGGTCTCGTACATATAGACCTGCTCAAGGTCCGGATCGAACCAGATGAACATCCACTCATGGCTGGTGCCGTGTGGATAATTTGGCAGATGGAACTCCTCATGACCCCAGGCCTGGATAAACAAGGCATTTTCATTGACATCTGCCATACTCGCTTCCAGCATCGGAAAGATATCCTGAAAATCCACAAGCTCACCGGCACCACTGTAGGTGTTGATACTCAAACCAAGAAAATCACCGGTTTCAGCATCAATCAGAAAGTGAGCTTCGGTCGTCCAGCCTTCCTGGGCTTCATCATCCCACCAGTGGTTTTCAAACGCGACATCCCAGAAAACAGGGGATTCCTCATCCAGTATATCGGGATATTCGAAATAAAAGCCCCCTAATTCATACTCGACTTCAACCCAGGAATACGGATCAATTTCATTCATCAGACTGTCCAGGCCATTTTCAAGGGCTACCGACAATGCACTCTGGCTGGAGATAAACGTCTCGGGAAGAGATGCTATATCGGAGATAGGAATCGGAGGCAATTCATGGGGAGGGATATCCGAAAAATTCATGATGTAAATTTCATCAATCTCCGCACCCATCATATTAGCAACGTATATTTTCTCCTCAGAATCCTCGACAAAAATAATTTCCCATGACGAGCTCATGCCGCTGGGGAGGCCAGCGTAGCTTTCCTGGATGCTGCTCTGCATCTCCATGGATGGTTCATCCACAATATACATACCGGCATCCTCTCCGGTTATAATCAGTGGCCTTGCATCCGGATATACGATGGAGATCGAGTCCAGGGCAACCGTAAATGCTTCAATGGCATCCACCGCATTTTCCGGTTCAACCGGTTGATCAATGGAATGAATGTCCAGGTGGATGTCAGAGAGACTTCCGTCCTGAATCGAAATAGGAATGGGTTCGTTGTCCTGATTACGGTAATATCCCAATCCAACCGGATGGGGATAACCCCACTCATAGTTCAGTACAAAAGCGGCAAGGTAGTAGTCGCCGTTTCGCACGTTGGAGATTTGGAAGTTTCCAAACTCATCCTGGATGGTACCGGCATATACCATACCATCCAGAAAATCGTCGCTTGTCCCCGTCAGAAATTCCGTGTGTTCCATCAGTGTGATTATAGTCCGATACTGTGGCCCGTAAGGATCAAACTGATAGTCATCACGCATCCAGCCTCCCGGGCTATAATCGGGAATATCATAAGCAGTCAGGCTCCCGCTTACGGTATGGGGTGAGTACTCCGACTGCGTAGTGTAGTTAACAATCGATGCATCTGCCAGTATGGCCCCGTGGATACTTTGTGTACCCAGGAAGACCCAGGTATAGTCGGTAGCCTCCTCCTGGACAACATCGTAACTCACGGTAGTCTGGTCTTCATTAAGCCACATGTCATTGATTTCCAGGCTGTTATGAGGCAGTACAAAGAACTGTTGGCCCAGGGAATAAGGTGCGACGGTATCAAAGTTCAGTGTATCGTTAAAAATAAATGAGACCTGGGCCTCTGTATTCACCTGGGCGGAGTGATCGGGGGGATCGCTGTCGATTAACTGCAGCGTGTTTTGAGGCGTCGGCGTAGGGTCGTCCTCATATGATTCAATGCGTCTGCCGAGCAGGTCGCCACTCTGCGCATCAATCAGTATATAAGCTTCCGTTTCCCGGCCAACATTCTGTTCATGGTCCCACACGTAGGAATCGAAATTCACACTCCAGAAAACAGGAGATTCCTCATCCAGTATATCAGGATGTTCGAAATAAAAACCTCCCATTTCATAATCGATACCCACCCAGGAATCCTGATCGGTTAAAGCCAGTAGACTGTCCACCCCATTAAGACGTGCAACATCCAGTGCTTCCTGGCTGGAAATAAACGGATCGGGAATCGTCAATAACTCCTGCAGAGGTATCGGAGGCAGCTCCTCCGGGGGGAATTCCGAAATATGTATGGATTCTGCCAGCCAGGCGGATGACCCCGCAACCTGGGTCAGGTATATCATTGAGTCGGTATCGCTTAGATATATCACTTCCCAGAAATAACTTTTTCCCGAGGGTACCGCTTCAATAAACTCATCCGGTTGGTCGGTGAAATCATCAAGGCCCGAGTCTTCTCCCCAAATGTATACCGTCCGTGCATCCGGGAAACCGGACATTACATCATCGGCCAGAACAATCGCTTCGCCGGCATCGATCGGGTCCAATTCACCGGAAAAACCGTAGACGGTAATATCGGTATTTGTCAAACCGGTTTCATCGACGGTCACCTTGGCAGGGTTTCCAAACTCGTCTTCAAAAAAGCCGAATCCAAATACATCAAAATCGGAATTCGGATGGATAACAATGGCTAACAAATAATACTCCCCGGCACGTACATTTTCGATCAGATAGTCACCGGTCTCCGGATCGGCCACACCGATATTGATGAGCTCATTCATAGGGCCGTCAGATTCATCTTCTTCCATAAAGTCCAGATTATCCAGCAGCCAAACCATAGCGTGTCCCCAGGAGATCGAATCATCTTCCATTTCCTCAAGACTGGAAGTGATCAGTTTGGATATGCCTTCCTCCTGGTACACCGGCAACGATTTCGAGTGAGAACTGAACATGTCGGAGGAGCTGTTGGTTAATACCTGTTTATTCATGAATGTAAGCTCATCCGACATGTCATCCAGGTCATCGTCAGGTAATGATTTTCCCAACATAATCGGTCGCTCCACAAAATCAAGATGGCCATCTATAGTGATGTTAGAGATAGCAGGAGCGGTCGTATAATTTACCACCTGAAAACGATCCAGCCAATCGCCTTCGGCACTCTGAAGGCCGACAAAAGTCCAGGCAAAATCGATATCCTGATTGTGTACGACATCAAGATATATCGTTTTATGATCGCCGGAATAGTAAACCGAATCCACTACAACGGCCGTATCCGGTCGCACAAGGATGTAATTGCTGATACCATCTTCAAGAAGTGTGGAAATATCCAATGCTTCGTTGAAAGTGAAACTGATCGTGGTATTAAGCTCAACACCGTCACTCATGTGGGCAGGTTGTGAAGATTCCAGCGTAAGCGTCTGGGCGGACAATCCCGTCGACATTAACAAAAGACAAAGCAGAGGAATACTTTTACGAAAATAACTGCTATGAATCCCCTTATTTTTATGGATTGCTGAATTTTTCATAACAATATTATTTAATGGTAGAGGTCAGATAGTTGAAAAACCAAACTACAGGTACGGGAATACCTAAATATCATGTCGTAATGTAACACTATTAAGAAATAAAAAAGCGTACTGTTTATATTTTTTTTGCGGACACAAATATTTTAAATATGCACTGACGGGCTTGTCTTTGCCGGTTTATCTTTCTTCGCAAATACGCTAAGGAAGCGTGCTTACTCTATCTGTATACGTTATTCAAAAATATAAACATTTCGCTAACCCTGATATTGACCTTGTTATATAAGGTTTTCAGCGTTACACAATTGTTCCATCACCAGGTTGGTCCGCGCGGCGGTGACACCGGTACTCGGACAAATGACACTCCTGCCATCACCCTCTTTTTCTCCCAACAACTGCCCCACAATGGTCTCAATCAGCGGCTGTTGAATATGCTCGGGTATTTCGAACCGGAATCGAAGCGGCTCCCTTCCTTCAGCATCCCGGTAGTGAGCTATTTTCCCGGCAGAACCGCGCTTCGAAGTCTCACTGGCCTTTTCCCGGTCACCGTCTTTATCCAGTTCGTCGATCATCCGTTTTTCCATATACCCGTCAACCGCAAGATCCACATGATACCCTTCGAAAGTAGGATACGAGATCTCTCCTCTGCTACCCGTGATTACGATTTCATCCACCTCGGATCTCCGGCCGGAGGTGAAACACCAGCTTCCTGTCCCCAACACGCCGCTTTCGAACCGGAACGATCCGGTGACAATATCCTCGGCTTTGTACAACCCGGCCTGATTGGCCGAAAAACCTCGTGTTTCAACAATCGAACCCAGTAAATAGTCTAAAAAATCGAGCTGATGAGAGGCCAGATCGTAAAAGTACCCGCCCCCGGCCTGATCAGGGTCCACACGCCAGTTCCCTGGATCCGTATCAACATCCGGATTCACCGCTTTATTTAACCGAATCTGCACATGTCGAACCTCGCCGATCGTATCGTTCTCCACCAGCTCCATAATTTTCCGGTAATTCGGAAGCATCCGGCGGTAATAAGCTACAAAAAGAGGCACCCCCGCCTGTTTACACACTTCGATCATTTCCATACACTCCCGGTGTGTGCGGGCCATCGGCTTTTCGACATAGACCGGTTTACCGGCTGCAGCCGCTTTGCGGGTCAGTTCAAGGTGAGCATCAGGAGGCGTGGCAATATAGACGGTATTTACCTCCGGATCGGCCAACAGCTTGTCGGCATCATCGTACCAGTTTGGTACATTGTGAGCCATTGCGTATTCCCGTGCCTTCTCACCGTTGCGACGCATTACGGCGACCATGCGCGAACGCGGGATCTTGTTCATCGCCGGTGCACTTTTTTTCCGGCAGACATCGCCCGCACCGATAACACCCCATCGGACTTCGGAGTCATGAATGATCTTTGGCACGTTATCTAAAAGCTCCGGCCGGGAGTTTGTCTCATTCCTTTTTTTAGGGGATTCCTTCATCCGGAATATTGACTTGCTATGGTTTTGGTACGAGGCTTATATGGTAATTACAAAATCGTTATCACAAATGTAATAATAAAGAAAATATATTCACCAATGCAGATCGTATAAAAAATCCCGTTGAAAAAGCATGACTACCTTTCATCTGTTTAAATTTTTCAGATGTATATAGTCAGATGCTCAATGAAACGCACCAACGAAATACTATGAAAGATTTTAATCATACGCCTGTGTGTTACGGCGAATGCCCAGTCATGTATATTTCATGATATTGATTGATAAAGTATTCATATCAAAGTATTCATCCCGTATATAAAACCCATGCCATGGTACAGTACAGTTCGGTACCGTACGGATAAACAATTATTGGAAAGAACCACAAAATATTTTTCGAGCTTTGCAATCAATTAACGATTTCGTTCGTCTTAGTATTAAAATCAGGCCTGTTCACAAGGCTTGAAACCAAGCTATTAATAAAACCAAGGTAATTACCATGAAACAAATTGTCTTTGCCCTTTTAGTACCGCTATTACTGGTTTCAACTGTTTTGGCGACAGGAAACGCAGAATTGGAAAAAGAGCCTTTCACGGAGGAACGATTCAAAGAACTTCAGGAAGCCGGTGAAGTAATCCTTGTAGATGTCTTTGCCGACTGGTGTCCGACTTGTGCCAGACAACAGGAAATTCTGGAGCAGTACCGGCAAGACCATCCGGAAAAAACTTTCCATATTATGGAAGTTAATTTTGACAATAATAAAGAATGGGTAAGACATTTCCGGGCTCCACGCCAATCCACATTGCTGTTATTCAGTGGAGAGGAGCAATACTGGTTCAGTGTGGCTGAAACCGATCCGGATGTGATTGCAGCCGAACTGGACAAGGCTATTGCGGCAGCGAACTGATCCGGGAATCATACATGACACTTGAGTTAGCATCTATTCCTCTCGCCTTTCTGGCGGGAATTTTAGGGGTGATGTCCCCATGCGTCTGGCCACTGGTACCGGTGGTAATGTCCTCGTCAGCTACGACCGGCCGAAGTGGTCCGCTTTTTCTGGCACTGGGACTCGCTGCAGCATTTGCGGTGGCCGGAACGTTCCTTACGTTTCTGTTGCTCAATGCCGGCCTGAACCCGGATGCTTACCGCTATTTTGCGGCTGTACTGATGATACTGATTGCGCTGCTGCTGTTGATCCGGCAGCTGGGAGACCCGTTGACTTTGCAACTCTCGCGTTTCACCGGGCGTTTTCACATAGCCAACAAAGCCGCAACAACAGCTACCGGGCAGTTTGGAGTCGGAGCACTGCTCGGGTTCGTGTGGCTGCCCTGTGTAGGGCCGACTTTGGGTGCGGCCATCGCACTGGCCTCAATGGGCCAGGAGATGGGCATGGCATTTCTGATCATGTTCACTTTCGGACTCGGTACGGCCGCCGCACTTTTACTGGCAGGATATGTATTTGTCGGAGTGTTTAATCGTTACCGTCCCGGCGTGATGAAAAGCGCAACCCGTGGGAAACAAATACTCGGCGCAGTGCTATTACTGCTGGGTATCATGGTTTTCACCGGAATTGACAAAATCCTTGAAGCCTACGCTCTGCAAATGCTGCCTGACTGGGCGATTACGTTATGACCTTCGATCGTGAAATACTGGATCGGTTGTATCGCTACTGTTTTGTCCTGACAGGACAACGAGAGGATGCAGAGGATCTGCTCCACAGTGCACTGGAAAGTTATATTCGAAACAGGCCGGATAAAATCGACTATCCGGTTGCTTATATCCGACGCATTGCCCGGAACCGGTATTATGATCAATTGCGCAAGCAGAAGGTTCTTCCGTTCGAATCTCTGGAAGAATCGGGATCTTACACAAATGTCGAACAAAACCTGGAAAATATAATCATCGATCGTCTCACAGTGGAAAAAATCTGGAAAACCCTGAGTTCTGTCGAGCGAGAGGTCATCTACCTGTGGGCTGTAGAAGAGATGTCGGCTGCCGAGATCGGCCAGCACCTGGATCAGCCACGTGGCACTGTACTTTCGAGACTCTATCGACTTCGCCGGCGTGTGACAGAAAATTTTTCAAAAGAAATCGGTGGTGAACACCATGGATAAGCGAGCTTCATTACGATTACAATTTAAACGTCTCCTGGAAAAGGAACGACTGGACGACAGGCAATATGCCTTGTTGCGTCGAAAACTGGAAAACAGTGGGGCGGACGTTTCCGGCGTTGACACATACCCCGATGGCAGGTTCCAGCGAAAGCGAACCATATGGACAGCTGCAGCAATGATACTTGTACTGATCGCCTCATTTACCGCCATACGCTTCAATTCGATGACGGATGTGGAATCAGATGTTCCGCAACGGATTGCTGAAGAGGTCGCCATCAATCATATCAAATTTAAAAATCCCGACTTTGAGACATCTTCCATGGAGGAAGTCCGGGTATTCTTTGACCGGCTTGATTTTGTACCTGCCGGATCCGATCATATAGACCGTACCAGCCATTTCCTTAGGGGAGCCCGATACTGTACCTTGCAAGGAAAAATAGCCGCTCACCTGATGTTTGGATCTCCACAGGGTGATTCCGTGTCTTACTACCAGGTAGCCTACGACCCGATACGTTTTGGCCCGTTACCTGACATTGAAAAGGATGAAGAACCCCGGGTCTTTATCCGTCGTGGTGTGGAAATCAAAATCTGGGTTGAACGCAATCTGGTAATGGCACGGGCGCGCACAACACCACTGCAATCATAGCACACCTGCTGTCGGCCAAAACTCACACCGGCTTTGTTTTATGTGTGCCACATATACAGTAAATAAATACTTAATACTTTGGATATAGCGTTATCTTTAATAAATCCAATCCGTTAATTTATAATTATAGATGAAATATTTCTTATTAACAGGTATGCTTCTGGTGGCTGGAACGGCATATGCACAATTGCCTGACTTTGAATTACGAGACCTCCAGAACCGGTCACAGAGTTATGAGGATGTCAAAGGATCGAAAGTTACATTAATAGATTTCTGGGCTACCTGGTGTGCCCCCTGTATAGAAGCCATTCCTGAACTGATTGCATTACAAAGCAGGTATAAAGAGCAAGGGCTTGAAGTCATCGGCATCAATATTGACAGCCAGCGAAACCTCTCAAAAGTACGCCCTTTCGTGAATTCCTTTGGCATTAATTACACGATTTTACTGGATCCTGACAGTGAAGTAATGCCCATGATGCAACTGTCGGTCATGCCTACCGTGCTGGTAGTGGATTCCCATACCAATAACATCATAAATGTGTATGAGGGTTATCGCCCCGGGGTGGCGGCATTTATAGAAGAGGATATAAAAAAAATTTTGGACGATGAATAACTATAATGTCTTTGCGCATTCTTTTCATAATCCCGGTAATTATCCTGAACGCATCATCACTTGTTGCTCAGTTATCAGGCAGTAATCTTCTTGAATCACAATTTGGTGACACTCCCTTTGGGGACCTTGACAACCGGTCAGTAGTGTACAATCAGATCAACCTGTCTTATCGTCATAATGATATCTGGATACAAAGCCGTTATGAATTGTTTTTATCACCTGATCCTGATCGTTCGTATACAGAATTGACGCAATTGCGCCTGCAATACCGGCGTGATGGATTTACTCTTAAAGTGGGTAATCTCTACGAAACCCTGGGCCGCGGGCTTCTTTTACGATCCTATGAAATTCCAGGCTCCTTATATGAAGATTTAGGATACCGGTCACGATATTCATTTTTTCGTGACCTGGAAGGCATCTCATTTGAATA
The DNA here is from genome assembly GCA_040905705.1 of Balneolales bacterium. GTDB lineage: Bacteria > Bacteroidota > Rhodothermia > Balneolales > Natronogracilivirgulaceae > JBBDQZ01. The sequence continues at coordinate 22,076 of JBBDQZ010000034.1, read as the reverse complement.
CAGAGCCGATTTGTTTGATATAAAGTTTTTGCGGGGCCGCCCTTTGCTCAATATTCTGCCACCAGATGAAGATAAACAGATACGGAGGCCGGATCAGCTTGAAGCCGGGCAACTCAAATTCCGGCCATATCATTTTATTGAGATCGGAACCGCTTATATGAGCACTATTACAGAAGACGAAAAACAGGGATTTGGATCGTTACAGCTTGATATCGTTCTTCCAGGCGGAGTTCAATTGTATAGTGAATACGCCACCGGCCTTGGTGAAGAGCATAACCCTTTGGGATTTGAGAAAAGTGATGCTTTTGCCTATTACGGAGGCTTGAGCTGGTTTTACGGTGCGTTCGGTGCCAGTGTTGAACGCAAACACTATAACCACTTTCGGATGGGTATTTCCGGCTTTAATGATCCGCCGTCTCTTGTTAAAGAACATTCTTATGCCTTGTTGAACCGGAGTACACATGTATTGGAAACATCCAATGAAACAGGGTGGCAAATGGAAGGGTATTATCAATTTCGTTCCGGCTCCCGTATGACTTTGAACTATACCATAGCAAAAAATGATTTGTCTAAATCATTTAGGTATCACGAATGGTTTGGTGAATATTTACACAGATTTTCCCCTGGAAGGAACCTGAAAGTTTTTGGAGATTTTGCCCGCGACGACCTGAAACTGGAAACCAATCGCATAACAGGCGGGATAATCGCCCGGCATCAGATTAATCATTTGTGGGGAACGGGAATAGATTTGCAGTACCAGCAACTTGAAAGATTACCTGTTCATGAAGGGATCATCAGAAATTACTATACCTCCGTTTCTGTTTCATATGCACCGGCATTGTCGTTCAGTTTACTATATGAACATGCTAATGATCCCAATCAGGTTGACGACCCCCGTACACGTGAAATAGAAACCGGTTTTCGACAATGGCTTGGTTTTTCAGGATCATGGCAGTACAAGACCAATCACTCATTTTTGCTTTTCGTCGGAAAACGGCGTGGCGGGCCGTCTTGTACTTCCGGCATTTGTTATGAAATACTGGATTTCGAAGGTGTCGAAATCCGCTATACCACAAAGTTTTAAAGATACCGGACAATGAAATACCCATGTTGAGATACCACAACCCACAGGCGCATGATTAAACACGGTCATATTATTTCGCTGGCACGTTTCATTGAGCATCCGACAATAGAAACCTGAAATCATAAACAGATGAAAACTCTACTAATACTCGGCACATTGTTGATAGGTGCAAGCAGTGTGAACAGTCAGATAAGTGTAGATGATCCTGCACCTGATTTCACACACGAACGACTGGATGTTGATGATTCCATCACGCTATCGGAACTTCATGGAAAAGTCGTATATATCTTCTTCTACGGGGCGGAATGTCCGCGCTGCCTTTCCCACGGGAATGTTACAGAAGAGGAGATTTATCAAAAATATAAAGGATCCGAAAGTGTTGACAGGGATGTACAAGATGTGCAAGATGTCATCGAAACAGAGCTGGAAGCGGTATCTACCGGTGCAACATATCATCAGGATATCCCCACCAGGATTGTGCTTGAACAGAATTATCCCAATCCGTTTAACCCTGTAACTATCATCCATTATCAGATACCACCCGGGGCAAACGGTGTTTCTGATTTACATGTACGACTGGAGGTTTTTGATGCTCTGGGAAGAAGTATAGCCGAACTGGTAAATGAAAGACAGTATCCGGGTTCCTACTCGGTTAACTTTGATGCTTCATCGTTACCAGGTGGAGTATATATCTATCAGTTATCAACCGGCGAAACAAGACTTGCCCGCCAAATGATGCTGGTAAAATAGGCTGTCATGTAACTGCCAAATTAAAATTTGGCCCCTTTGAAACGGCCCGAAACTTCTACACATAATACATTAACCGTACACGAGGTTGTCATGAGTCTCATATTATTCTTAGCTTTTATGCTAAACACTTCACAAACAGACGATCAAATGAATGATAAGTATCAACAGGCTACTTTCGGAGCCGGATGTTTCTGGTGTGTGGAGGCTATCTACCAGCGCGTTTCCGGTGTGATTTCCGTTGAATCAGGATTTTCCGGCGGCCATATAGAAGACCCGTCCTACAATCAGGTAGTCTCGGGGAATACGGGCCATGCCGAAGTTGCCCATATTACATTTGATCCTGCTGTAATAAGTTTTGAACAACTGCTGGAGGTATTCTGGCATACACACGATCCGACCACATTAAACCGGCAGGGTGCCGATATCGGGCCTCAATATCGTTCCGTTATTTTCTATCACAATAATGATCAGAAACAGATCGCGGAAGCATCCTTGAAAAAAACCGATACCTCCGGTTTGTGGGATGATCCGATTGTAACTGAAATCTCACCTCTGATTAACTACTATAAGGCGGAAGACTATCATCAAAACTACTTCAACAATAATCCGGATGCAGGTTATTGTTCCATAGTCATTGCACCAAAAGTTGCCAAATTCAAGAAAGATTTCCCACACCTGCTTCAGGACAGCATCCACTGAAATCCCATCCTGTCAATATCCGTGACAACTTCATAAATATCATTTGATGTTTGACGCGCCTGGACGGAGGATCACATGAACATAGAAGCGTACAGATTGTTTTGCCTCGGCGTTGACAATCTTGAACGCGTTTCCACAAACCAATATCCGTATCAACATCATGAATCTTTATTCACATATTTATCATGCAGCCAATTCCGCCTGGCAGGCGGATGCCTTCAGATTACCGGGCGGCAAGGTATGGACTCATGAAAAACTGCATGATCTCGCTTCACGCATAGCCGCTGTACTGGCCGGCGCCGGTGTCAAACCGGGTGACCGCATCACTGTGCAAGTTGAAAAATCAATTGAAAATGTAGCGCTCTATTTGGCAAGTTTACGACTCGGCGCCATTTATATGCCACTCAATACCTCTTACACCGACTCCGAACTCGATTTTTTCCTTGGGGATGCAGAGCCCCGGGTGCTGGTCTGTGATCCGGACCGGGCAGAGACACTGGAACCACTTCAACACCGTCACGGGATACAGGCTTTGTTTACACTGGGTGGTGATGGCAGCGGCACGTTATCCGATGCGCTCACCAATGAAAAACGTTTTGAACCGATTATCGATCGATCTCCCGATGACGTGGCGGTTATTTTATATACTTCAGGAACAACCGGCCGGTCGAAAGGAGCCATGATCACCCACGCCAACCTCTACACCAATGCCGTCGCATTGCGACAAACCTGGGGTTGGTCCGCCGATGATGTTTTGCTTCATGCCCTGCCGATCTATCACATTCATGGACTTTTTGTAGCATTGCATTGTGCATTGCTGGAGCCGACGCCTGTGATATTTCTCCCCCGTTTCGAAGTTCAAGCAGTCCTGGACGAACTTGTGCATGCAACCGTTTATATGGGTGTTCCGACCCATTATGTGCGATTGCTTACCGATGAAAAATTAAATGCCGAGCGATGTGCCGGAATGCGCCTGTTTACATCGGGATCAGCCCCACTTCTACAAGAAACCTTTGAAGCCTTTCATCATCGTACCGGCCATCAGATCCTTGAGCGTTATGGAATGACCGAGGCAGGCATGATCGCGTCCAATCCTCTTGATGGCGAACGGGTTGCCGGTACGGTTGGGTACCCGTTGCCTGATATTCAGGTACGGGTATATTCCTCCCGGGGCGAGCCTGTAAAAACAGGAGAGGTCGGCGTTTTAGAGGTCCGTGGCCCAAACATATTTACCGGTTACTGGCGCAGGCCGGACAAGACCCGCGAAGAGTTTCGTGACGGATGGTTTATTACCGGTGATCTGGTGCAACAAGATCATACCGGACGTATACGTATTGTCGGGCGTCAAAAAGATATGATCATCAGTGGCGGACTTAATATCTATCCCCGGGAAATTGAAGCTGAAATGGATGAACTCGAAGGGATTGTGGAATCGGCCGTGATCGGAGTACCTCACGAAGATTTTGGGGAAGGAGTCCTGGCTGTAGTGGTTGCTACCAATGACTGGCCCGGGGAAGAGGATACAAGAGAAAAGCTCCGGAAACGGTTAGCCGGCTTCAAAATACCCAAACGCATAATCCGGGTAGAACGTCTCCCCCGAAATGCTATGGGTAAAGTACAAAAGAAAAAACTACGTGAGTACTATATGGATGTCCTGACAGCCTGAATTTCAGGCTGATGGTCGGGTCATAAAACAGCAGCTGGCCATTAATCGTCTGTGTTTACGACATATGATAAAGTATCCGCACGAGATCAATCTCAATCATCAGGCATTACACAATGCCCAAATAAACGATAACGGTCGCAAAAATAAGCCCTGCAAACGCAATAATGAACAGATCATTAAAAAGCTTTACTCTGTTCACGTTCTTTCCGGCTGAAGCCACAGCTAAAGCCCCAAGGGTGGAAATCGGACTGTTGGTTACCATATGAGCACCCATCACAATAGCCGGGATGATCTGGGCGGCATTCCCGCCAGTCTCTTCGACCAGACCGGGTACCGTTGGGATAAGCGTAGGCAGAACAACACCCGATGCACTGGAAACCAGTGAAAGGGTACCCCCGATAAGAGCCATTATAGGTGCTGCGGTATGTTCATTCATCATGCGGGTAAGAAACCGGGTCAACAAGTCAATTCCACCGGCACTCTCAGAAACATTCACCAGCATGCTCACTCCGCAAACCAGAATGATCGTTGACCATGGAACGGATTCAAGGACTGCTTTTTCCTTGACAGGACACATAAAAAAGAGTATAGCTGCTCCGGTAAATGCGGTCAACCCTATATGCCAGCCGCCAAATACTATGGCAATAACGACCAAATGCAAAACAATCAAAGTAATGATTTGTTCCCGGTTGAAAGCATCGCTGGGTGTGTCTTCATCGAACGTCTCATCTTTAACTGAACGTTTTTTAGAAGAAAATTTAAAAACGGAAAACAACTGGGCAAACTTTCTTGCGGCCGGATCGTCTTTCAAGCGGTGTCCTTTGAAGAAAAAATAAAGAACAATAGCCAGAAGGGATTGACCGATAATCTGTTTTAGAAAGATGCTTCTCTCAAGGTCAAGCCCCTGATCGCTGCTCAGGGTCGACGCAATGATTCCTGTGGGCGCTATAGGTGACAAACCGCCGGCGTTTGATCCTGCTATAACCATGGTTGCCATCAGCAGGGGTGAAATATGATGGTTGGAGGCAACGGTCATGGCTATCGGCAATAAAAGGACACATATGGCAATATTCCCGGCACCCAGAGCGGCAAGTATCCCGGCCATTAAGAAAAAGACAGGAGGAATCAACTTTGTTTTTCCCATTGTTGCTTCCACTGCTTTTTTGGCCATAAGTGCCAGCGTACCATTGACCGTCGCAATACCAAACAGGAGCGTTATCCCAAGCAGCATAAAAAACAGATTCAAAGGCCATCCAACAACGATATCCGCAGGAGCTAATTCTACCAGGAAGAAGCCGATTAAAAACGCAAATGCAATACTTAACATTCCTATGTTTACACGCTTTATGTTTCCGATCATAATGGCTATGAAAATGGAAACTATAGAGAGAATTGCTGTTATCATTGGAATAAGTCCTAATTATAATCTTTACAATGACATCCGAATAAACTTCAAAATATGTATTTCAAAGGACATAATTCTTCAAAATTTATGATCGGTGAATGGTTACCGGCATTACAACGCTCTCATGATTTATCGTACCGCCATGGAAAACGTTCCCATTTCACCAAGGCTGAATGGCCTCAGAGGAAAACAAGCCTATCCGCATCGTTTTAACGTACCGCCATTCTGGGGATCGCTTTCGGCAGCCTGCTCACCAGTTCATTGTTGATCGCATCGGTGAATTCTGAAAATGACTTGATACTGATGGTGTTGTTTTTCTGTCGTCCCACCAGCACGACATCATCTCGTACAACGGCCCCCGGAATATGGCTGACGTCCACCATGAAGACATTCATATTGATAAGCCCTACGACCGGTGCTCTTTTGCCATGGATCAGAACATGGCCATTGTTGGATAATGATCGTGGATATCCGTTACTGTATCCCAGCGGCAGTACAGCTATACGCATATCTTTCGGAGCCTGGAAACTGGTACCATATCCAACAAATTCATCTTTTTTAATGCTCTTGATGTGCATGATGTCGGTTTTCCAGGTCAGTATACGTTTCAGAGAATTGTCCTTTACTTTCCCGGTCTGCATAAGATGCATATTGTAAATATCAGGGCTGGGCCACATACCGTATTGTGCCGTACCGATTCGAACCAAATCCATTACCGTATCGGGAAAACCCAGTGCGGCGGCTGAACAAGCCGTATGCCGCAGACGTGGCAAATACCCTGTTTTTTTTACTTTACGATACATTTCTTCAAACCGTTTTCTCTGTTTGACAATTCGAAATTGATTGGCAAGATTTTCAATTCCGGCAAAATGGGTACAAAATCCTTCGAACTGAAAATGCCTGGCATGCTTTTTCATATAGGAAACAGCCTTTAACATCTCCTTTTCTCCCATACCTGTTCGGTTGCCCCCGGTTTCAACTTCGATATGAATAATGGCCTTTTTACCTGTTTTTTCAGCAACTTCCCTGGCACGTGTCACCCGGTGATAATCAAAAACAAAAAACTCAATCTCGTTTTCAATGACCCACTCCATATCATCGGGATAGAGAATCCCCATGATCATGACATGGCTGTCTTCCCGACAAACACTTTTTACTTCAAAAGCTTCGAAACCGGATGCCACGGAAAAATGCCTTATGCCATATTTTTCTGCCATCGGTACAAAGGTGCTGATCTCATGCCCAAATGCATTTGCCTTGACAACCGACGAAATAATAGCCTCCGGCCCAATCTTTGAACGAATAAAGCGAAAATTGTTATTCAACGCCGATTGACTTAATTCTATACGTGATGAGTGCTTGACCATTGCCGGTTTTATTTAGTGAATGGCGGTTTGATCCGACCAGATATAGGATTCCCCCCAGCTGTTCTGTGCAATTTCCCTGACCTTGTCGACTTCAGACCGGTCTACGGTCGAAAGGTCTCCGATGTCACTTGCATGATAGTGAAATGCATAGACACGGGAAGCGAATTGATAAAAGGGCAAGGAAGATTCACCCGCCTGTTCTCCATTGCCGGCAACAGTTGGCTCGATGTCCGACTGCCAGCGCTGGCGACCTTCGTTATTGGGATTCAGGAAATAGATTCTTACCGATCCTTTATTTTTCCTGACTCTCAAAATGGAAACAGCATGAAAACCGATTAGTTTCCCGGTTGTAGTGGTTAAGAATATACCTACCGGATTGGGGTAAGCCAGATCAAATCCACCGTTATACTCCGGATGATGGGAAGCATAGAAAATCCGTATAAATTCGTCGTAGTTGTTGATCGATTGAGTCACTTCGTTATAAGCCGATATGAAGCCGGTAGGTATCCATTGCCCGTACATGGCCGGATTCACCCATTTGTGCGGATCTTCTCCCCTAAATGAAGCACGATTCATCATTTCGTTGTAGATCCTGTCCAAATGGGGAACAAGAACCACGGAAACCGCATCCAGATTGAGGTCTAATTCCGTGGCCAGACCCATTCCGAGGTTTTCAGACTCCAGAGTTTCTCCTTCGAAACGCATCGAAAGGTTGTTTGACTGGGCAGCTGTTATGATCATTCGCAACAATTTACCCGGTGCATGCCGGCTCCAGAGACTGATGCCTCTTGCTGACTGACAAGTAGGATTTAAACCCTGCCCGATACCGAGTGGTAGTCCCAAAATACTCAACGTATCGCCTGTAAGTATTTGAAGCGGTACAAGAGAAGAATCGGGACGTGACTGACGGATACGTTCAGCCACCTCTTTATGCATGTTTACTTCAAGAAGTCGTTGCAATCCGGTAATTACGGCTTGTTGGGACAGGAGTCCCCGTTCAAGAAACCGGGCCAGCCCGTAACAACTGCGGGCGTTATCGACGTGAATCACCTCGGAAATCAGTTTCTGTATAAACGGCAGATGTTTGACGAGTTCCGCTTTTCCTGTATTGTCAAGGCCGAGCATGGTTTTTAGCAGGGACGGTTGATCAACGACCTTCCGAAGCAGAACGGCATGATACCCAGTCGCCAATCCGGTTTCACGCATCGTCGATCCCAGTTCATCGCATTCCTTCCTGAGAGCATCGGGATCAGCACTGTCAAGATAATGAAGGTAGGCTTCCGTATCGCTTTCACCGGCTTTTTGGGACGGAGAATATACAGAACGCACAAAGTATGCCAGACGCTGGTCGATCGGATTGCCCGGTTGCAACTCAAAATGATCCCTGAGAATGGAAATGATAACAAGTACCCGGTCAGTAACAACGGGCCGTTGCAGACAGATCAATTCAATTTCAGTAGCCAGTCTCTTCTTGATGCTTTCCATGGGCAGTTCTTCCAAAATGAAAGCAAAAAGGTTTCTGGTCCGGATCTGCGTTTTCGCATCGGTCTCATAATTGTGGCCCATAACATCCGGAAATACAAGTTCAAGATTACCGGAAATGGTATCTTCCAGAAACTCTCTGGCCTGGGTGGAGGAGATAGCCTTTGATTGGTAATCTCCCTTGTAGATAGCCAAAAAGCGCAGTTCACTCAATATTTCAATCTGCGTGGTACCGCCACCGACTTTCAGGGTGCCGCCAACAAGGGAAGGCACGAGTTTTTCAGGATTCTCCCACAAAGTGTCTTTAAATATACCGGCATTAATTAATCTGCCAATATCCTGATAAAGGGCAGCCATACCACCATCCAGGTCCGTAATGATGTCAATCTGACTGAAGAGTTTTTTTACATATTGTTCCCGCATCAGAGGAGAAGATTCCTCGAGCTCTGTGAGGTTCTGATGAAGGTTTCGGATGATGTTCTCGGGAAGGGCAACGTCTTTATGCATGAATCTCACTAGGTCCGATTGCAATGTGTCAATAGATATGAAATGACAAAAAGAATAGGGATTTATCTCCGGTCATAAAAATCTGTTTCCTGATAATGCAGCAGTAGTTCTCTCATGCGTCCGGGATCCTCACCGTTGAAAAATATAGTGCCATAGTGGTTGCCAAAACCCTCCCGCTGATCTGACACTTTGTGCTCAGAAGGTTCATAGAGTGTATGGGATTCAAAATAGGGCTCTTCTTTTAACTCATCAGGAACGTTCAGCCCGGTAATATGCCCCGGTTTGGGATAAACCATTACGCTTCCGGCATACTGCTTTCCATCTGTCGTGTTTTCGGGGAAAAAGGCTTCGATCTGCTCTTCTGTAGTGTTCGGATCACTGCACAACACCAGGGCCTGAATGGGATCAAATCTGTGTGCTTTTTTTATCAGTTCAAAAATATGCCCTCCGGGTATCCGGGCGGCCACCTCTCCGAAACTTATCGTGTTGTCCTCGGTGAGAAACCACTCGGGATGAATCATCCCGTATTCAATCCCAAAGGAAGATACCAGCTTGTCAATAGCATCGGTGATGATCGGCCGTTTTTCCTCCAATTCAGGGCCGCACGGAACAAAATTGGAGTAGCCGAGTTTGACATACTCGGTGATATTAAGAAAACGCACTTTCCCATTGTGAATAAATGCCTCGCAAGAAAATTCCTTGCCGGGTAAATGGCTTTCCACCAGGCAGGGAAAATCCTTTTCGATCACTTTATTGTCTATGTCCTCTTTGGATCGCAACATTTTGTGTCCGACGGTACCCGCCGCAGAAAAGGGCTTCAAATGCACCCAGGCATCCTCTTCACCTGGTAACGAGAGGTTGGCTTCGTTTAGACGGTCCATAAATTTATGAACTTGTTCACGAGAGTGTACTTCCTCAAAAAGCCCGACTCGAATCCCGGCAAGCATTGCTTTGCGCTTCATCACAGCTTTGTTTCTGAAAAGAAAAGCACGGTTCAACACACGCGGATCATCCCGATAAAGAGAATTCAGCGCACCGGCCCACTCGACTGTTTCTTCATAGAGGGGGACGGCGAGGTTTACATCAAAAGCGTCCAGTTTTTCTTTAAGATGAAGCGTATTGGACTGATCACCCCATGAATTGAAATCCCATCCGACAAATGGAATGTTATTTTCCTGTGCATATGCCTCAAAGTCGGGAAAACTGACCACAATGAAGGGACGATTCATTTTATGCATGCTGTCAATCGCCTCAAGGCTCCAGCCAAGCAATGCTACTGGCTTACTCATAAAATCAATATTTTTGGAAATGATTATTGTATGAACTCCACAAATGTTAATTTTGGAGTTTGACACCGTATTACTTTATGTTATTCACGGTATCGGTTTATTTTCATGTATTGATCATCAACATATTGTGTTTCGATATCATTCAACCACGTTAACTCTCCCCGGTCAAATGGCCCCGGCTGAAAACAGCCCGAATTGCATAAGGGAAGCACTTCGGTTCCTTATACGCCTGTGTGAAATTGTGCTTGTTGTGGATCAGCAACAGACCGGCCATATCAGGTACGGTCAACAAATCACAATTATCCTCAATATACATCTATAAGCATGGTAATTACTGCGACTCTTTCTCTTTCGTGTTCTCTTTCTCTTCCAAATTCTCGTTTATATTTTCCTCCTTAGCCTTTTCCTCCTTAGCCTTTTCCTTCTTTTTTTCCAGCTCTTTTTTTCCGTCGTTGGTAGCCTTTCTGAACTCAAATATACCTTGGCCTATGCCACGGGCTATTTCCGGTATTTTCTTTGCACCAAACAACAATAGCAGCACCAATACGATAATCAGCCATTCGAATCCGCCTAAAAAACCCATAATTCAATATAATTTATACTTCGTTTCCAATTGTCGTAAGTAAAGCATCGTTTCCGGTAATACACCGGCACGAGACTTCACGTCATTGTATCTGTCAGGATAACGAAAAATAAGATACGGTCAATACATGAATTATTTACAATGTAATCTCGGGGGGAACGGAACTCACTTGACCAATAACATCTGCCGGGTTTCACTTCGGCTGCCATGATACAGACGGTAAAAGTATACACCTGAACTCAGGTTGATATTTCCGGATGTGCCTGTGTCCCATACGGCCAGGTGTTCTCCTGCAGATTGAACTTCATCCACCAGTACTTGCACTTCCATTCCAAGCACATTATATATAACCAGCCTTACCGGTCCGTTACTGTCCAATCTGTAACGAATTTGTGTAACAGGATTAAATGGATTCGGAAAATTTTGAAAGAGTCTGAATGATGATGGCACATCGGTAATAATTTCTTCCGATGATGTAGGAATTTGATAATCTACGATAAGCCGGGGACGATTATTCTCCGTTGGATGATGTCTTGAATCAAATCGTTTTGAGGTTTGGGACACTTCCTCGTTACCAATCACAACCCATCCGGAATTATCGTCAGGTTCATCCAGCCAGCTCTGTACGTCCTGGTTCATTGTATCGGTCGCTTCCCAGCTATATGATCCCAATCCCTCGATAATTGCTTCACCAGAAGGTTCCGATTCATAATCTCCGCCGGGGGTTGCCCATAACAAGTCGTCATGAAAACGATGAATCCAGGTTGCATCACCGGACTCGGCTTCACCTCCGGATCCTTCTTCTCCGCCTGCATGTGAGGCCCCTTCACCCCAGTCGGCTGTAACACGATGCAGATAAAAAATCTCCGGTGTTGTCATTGGTGCCCTTGAAACGTTCATCTGAAGAGTAACATGGGTAATTTCGGCCCCTTCGGGTATTGCGGATGCAACATCAAACCATAACAGTGCCCTGCGCCTGTAATTGGAGGCCTGACTCGTCCGTCCTGCAAAAAGATGTTCTCCGGCTCCGTTACTTAGCGATCCGGCATTCGATTCATACAGTGTATTGTCCCTCCCGCTGAGAATCTCCACCTGGCCTTCATTCAACTGCACTGTATCACTTTGGCCCGGATTATTTTGTTCCATATTACCGGTTGAGAAAGCACTTAAACAGACAAGCAGAAATCCCGGCAGTGGAAAGATCAACATCCTTTTTTTCATTCTTATTATTTCACTTTGAATAGTTTAACCCATATAACCATATGACGTGATGAACTTTTTTATAATCAGAGGATCTATTTTCAAGTATACAACACGTCATATGTAATAAATAGCGCTCAGTGAACCTTGCAAGCGAAACACCCATGGCTATCAATGATGCTTGTTTAACAAGACATGGCCATGAGTGTTTCGACAGGCATATGGTTATATGGGTTTTATTGCATTATTTGACCAGCGTCATTTTTCTACTTATCAGATTTCCGTTTGTCTTCAGACGGTAAATATAGATACCGGATGAAATATCGGAAGCATCAAAGTTTACCGTGTATTCACCCGGGGTTAAATCACCCGATATTAATACCGCTACTCTCTGGCCAATCATATTGTAGACTTCCAATTCTACCGGGCCGGCATCCTTTACAGCAAAGGATATTTCTGTAGTCGGATTAAAGGGGTTAGGATAATTCTGCTCCAAACGGGTTTCCAGCGGCACCTCCGCTCCTGGTTGATCGATTCCGGTAACGAGGCCCCGTTCCAGTGTAAACGACCGGGAGGCTCCGGCTTGCTGCAGGTTGCCGTCCGAGGTGAGTATCCGGTGATAGAGTGTAAGCGTTTCACCCGGATCCACTCCCTGCTCAGCCAGAAATTCGTCAACATCGGCATAGCTGGGCGACATGGACGTTTCCGTACCTTCATTACTATTCATGATCAGGTCTGAAAACTGATCATCCGAGGCCATCTGCCAGAGATACACCACCGTGTTGCCGTCCGGATCCACAGCTTCCGTCCACGAGAAATCCAGCGTTTGGCTTGTGTCGCCCTCAATCACAACATAGGCGTCATCTTCCGGCATTTCAAGCTCCGAGGCTTCAGGCCAGGCATTGGGTGCAGCCAGTACCTGCCCGCGTATTTCACCGCCCGGATAGTTTTCCGTGTGGATATTCAGGTAAAGCGTTTCATTGAACAGATGCCCCACAAAATCCTCATCAATGCCGGCCATAAAATGGTTGTCTTCCAGCTGGAAGGTCCCCGACGTTGCGGGATCACCCGGCGTGCGGTTCACCCCGAGTATGACGCCGCCGCCCTCATCCGGGGCACCGATATGAAAGTGCGCATTTGTAGCCGCCGAGGAAAGATTATCGTAGGCACCGACCATCACCAGACGGTTCCCCTTGAATTCGATCTCTACGCCTCCGGTTCCGGACGACTCCACCGGATCAACCACATTGATGCCGCCAAACCTGGATGTGAAGAAGGCATAGGATTCTCCCAGCAATTGTCCGCGAATTTCGCCGCCCGGGTTGTCTGCCGAGTGGACATTAATATAGAGATTGCGCGTCAGCAACTGGGTAATCTGATCTTCATCAAGCACAAACGTGTTGTCTTCGGCCTCATAAATTCCCTGCGTCCCATCCTCCGGATCAATGGTTGGTACCAGCCCTACGCTGACTCCTCCGTTGCGGCCGGGTATGGATAGGTGAAGGTGGGAGTTCGTATAGTCGCTTCCCAGGCCTGAGAACGACCCGGTAACCACCAGCGTATCTTCATTCAGCTCGGCAATAATGGAACCCGACCCATCGGACATGACGCCTGCCGTGACGGCACCGCCCGAAAGTTTGGCCACCATCGTGCTCGTCACCTGCGGCACGATTTGTCCGCGGATCTCACCGCCGGGATAAGCGGCCGAATGGACATTGACATAATACCGGCGCTCCAGCAACGCATCCTTCTGGCCCGGGTCCAGAGTAAAGGAATTGTCTCCGGGCGAGAATACTCCGGATCGATTATCTTCGCCGACATCTACGGCTAATGGAAAAGCCACCCCTCCGCTGCGTCCGGCAATTTCCAGATGGATATGCTGATTGGTCAGATCATCACTGAGATCCTGAAACGAGCCGGTAACGGTGAGCGTATCCCCGTCCAGTTCCCCGATGATCGCTCCGTTGGCCTGACTGAGCCGTGAAGGCATCACGGTAGTGCCGGAAAGATTGGCCCGGAAATAGGCGTCCGATTCCGGCATCAGCTGGCCACGTATCTCGCCGCCCGTAAAATTGTCCGTATGCACGTTGACATACAACATCCGGGATCCGAGAGCTTCCCATTGATCCGTGTTCAGCTCAAATTCATTATCCACCGCATTGATGGTTCCGGACAATTCATCCGGATCCAAATCTATGGTAAGCGGAAAGACGACTCCGCCATTGCGGCCCGGCAACGCCATATGAATGTGCGCCCCGCCGCCGATCTCCGTGGCAACCGGAGCACTCAAATTGGCAACGCTTCCCTCCACGGTAAGAGTGGTTCCGTCAAGAGTTGCCGTGATTTCTCCCGTTCCTGTGGTAGTAACCGGGGGAACTTCGTGGCTCCCGCTCAGGCGGGCTTTATAAACGCCGTCTCCAGGATGATCGATTCCGGTAACGAATCCCCGTTCCAGTGTAAACGACCGGGAGGCTCCGGCTTGCTGCAGGTTGCCGTCCGAGGTGAGTATCCGGTGATAGAGTGTAAGCGTTTCACCCGGATCCACTCCCTGCTCAGCCAGAAATTCGTCAACATCGGCATAGCTGGGCGACATGGACGTTTCCGTACCTTCATTACTATTCATGATCAGGTCTGAAAACTGATCATCCGAGGCCATCTGCCAGAGATACACCACCGTGTTGCCGTCCGGATCCACAGCTTCCGTCCACGAGAAATCCAGCGTTTGGCTTGTGTCGCCCTCAATCACAACATAGGCGTCATCTTCCGGCATTTCAAGCTCCGAGGCTTCAGGCCAGGCATTGGGTGCAGCCAGTACCTGCCCGCGTATTTCACCGCCCGGATAGTTTTCCGTGTGGATATTCAGGTAAAGCGTTTCATTGAACAGATGCCCCACAAAATCCTCATCAATGCCGGCCATAAAATGGTTGTCTTCCAGCTGGAAGGTCCCCGACGTTGCGGGATCACCCGGCGTGCGGTTCACCCCGAGTATGACGCCGCCGCCCTCATCCGGGGCACCGATATGAAAGTGCGCATTTGTAGCCGCCGAGGAAAGATTATCGTAGGCACCGACCATCACCAGACGGTTCCCCTTGAATTCGATCTCTACGCCTCCGGTTCCGGACGACTCCACCGGATCAACCACATTGATGCCGCCAAACCTGGATGTGAAGAAGGCATAGGATTCTCCCAGCAATTGTCCGCGAATTTCGCCGCCCGGGTTGTCTGCCGAGTGGACATTAATATAGAGATTGCGCGTCAGCAACTGGGTAATCTGATCTTCATCAAGCACAAACGTGTTGTCTTCGGCCTCATAAATTCCCTGCGTCCCATCCTCCGGATCAATGGTTGGTACCAGCCCTACGCTGACTCCTCCGTTGCGGCCGGGTATGGATAGGTGAAGGTGGGAGTTCGTATAGTCGCTTCCCAGGCCTGAGAACGACCCGGTAACCACCAGCGTATCTTCATTCAGCTCGGCAATAATGGAACCCGACCCATCGGACATGACGCCTGCCGTGACGGCACCGCCCGAAAGTTTGGCCACCATCGTGCTCGTCACCTGCGGCACGATTTGTCCGCGGATCTCACCGCCGGGATAAGCGGCCGAATGGACATTGACATAATACCGGCGCTCCAGCAACGCATCCTTCTGGCCCGGGTCCAGAGTAAAGGAATTGTCTCCGGGCGAGAATACTCCGGATCGATTATCTTCGCCGACATCTACGGCTAATGGAAAAGCCACCCCTCCGCTGCGTCCGGCAATTTCCAGATGGATATGCTGATTGGTCAGATCATCACTGAGATCCTGAAACGAGCCGGTAACGGTGAGCGTATCCCCGTCCAGTTCCCCGATGATCGCTCCGTTGGCCTGACTGAGCCGTGAAGGCATCACGGTAGTGCCGGAAAGATTGGCCCGGAAATAGGCGTCCGATTCCGGCATCAGCTGGCCACGTATCTCGCCGCCCGTAAAATTGTCCGTATGCACGTTGACATACAACATCCGGGATCCGAGAGCTTCCCATTGATCCGTGTTCAGCTCAAATTCATTATCCACCGCATTGATGGTTCCGGACAATTCATCCGGATCCAAATCTATGGTAAGCGGAAAGACGACTCCGCCATTGCGGCCCGGCAACGCCATATGAATGTGCGCCCCGCCGCCGATCTCCGTGGCAACCGGAGCACTCAAATTGGCAACGCTTCCCTCCACGGTAAGAGTGGTTCCGTCAAGAGTTGCCGTGATTTCTCCCGTTCCTGTGGTAGTAACCGGGGGAACTTCGTGGCTCCCGCTCAGGCGGGCTTTATAAACGGTTTGCGCAGTGGCTGTCAGAGACAATGCCGAAAAGAACATGAAAACCGCTATTGCAGAGATTATTGACTTAATTCCTCGAAGTTTCATAATAATCGATATTGGTTTGTATTTTACCTTCATATAACAACTGCTCGTTTATGAATTTCCAAATTATACCTAATCCTTAAAAATGCAACGTTTTACATGATACGGAGAAAAATCCTTTACGGTTGCCTCATGTATTAACCACCCATTTAAAATAAAACCGACAAATGCAATTAAGGGGATATCGAACATGAAAATTTCAACTGTCAATTTGCCGAGAAGCATTTATTACGGGAAGGGAAGTTTGGATAAAATCGGAGAAGTTTCGGCGCAACTGGGTCGTAAAGCACTGATCGTCAGTGACTACATAATGGAAAAACTGGGATATCTGGATACCTGTTGTTCTTTATTAAAAACTTCGGGAGTTGATTTTGAAACCTATTTGGATGTGGCAAGCGAACCTTTGGATCATTATGTCCAGGAAGCATTGGAACGGGCTAAAACCGGCAATTGTGACGTCATTATCGGCCTGGGAGGCGGAAGCTGTCTGGACACCGCAAAGGCGGTCGCGGTTTTAGCAACGAATCCCGGATATATTGGCGATTACATAAATTTGAAAAAGCTGGCTAAAAACAACCCTTTACCACTGATTGCCATTCCAACAACAGCGGGTACGGGTTCTGAAGCAACAGATGTAACGGTAATCACCAATACGGGTAATTCGGTAAAAATGATGATTAAACAACCGGCTTTCATGCCTGAAATCGCCATTGTTGATCCGGTATTGACCATCACTTCACCGAAGCAAACAACAGCAGCAACGGGTGTGGATGCCCTGACTCACGCTGTTGAGGCCTATATATCCCGAAAAGCACATCCTTTTACAGACCAATTGGCATTATCAGCCATTAAGTTGATCATGGGAAATCTTCCGGAAGCTTATCATAATGGTGAGAATATGGAAGCACGCAATAACATGATATATGCTTCCATGCTGGCAGGCATTGCTTTTTCGAATTCATCCGTTTGTCTGGTCCACGGAATGTCGAGGCCCATCGGTGCTCTTTTTCACGTACCCCACGGAATATCCAATGCCATGTTATTGCCGGTTGTTTTAAATTATACCAAAGACGAGTGTCACAACCGGCTGGCTCAAATCGGCAGGTATTTAGCCCCGGAAAAAACAGGAGCATCAGATGAATTAATATCAGAAGAGCTGGTGAGCAAAATTATAGCATTGTGCCGGGAGCTGAATATTCCGAATATCAAAACCTGGGGCGTGAATGAAACAGATTTTAGCGATAAACTGAACAAGATGGCCAAAGATGCCCTCGCCAGCGGTAGTCCGGAAAATAATCCTAAAATACCGACGGAAGAGGAGATTATTTCTTTATATCAGGAATCGTATACTTTTCAATATCCCGAGGCAAAAAAAACATGAAAAGTATAAATCTCCAAAAAAATTCCTATAATGCGCACAACGTATGGTGATGAGCCATAATAAATTATAACATATCTTTTTTCTCTTTTTCAATTATAAACTTGGAGTCAACATGAAGAATTATATCATCACAGCTTTTATCCTGGTTTTTGCACTATGCACAGTTAAATCTGCTGATGCCCAGATGCTTCCATCCAATGGCGACAGGACCTTTGAAATCACGGTAAGCCCGTTTAGCAGTTCCCCGGTATCTTTCTCACATTTACGAATACGCACATTCAACAGCCAGAATACCGCAATGCGCATGCGGGCCGGTTTGAATTATTTAAACGAAAGCCAGAATGAAGATAACAGCAATTCGCGGCTTTCCATCCTATTGGCACCCGGTATGGAATGGCATCCCATACAAGAAGGGCGTTTATCCATTTATTATGGAGTAGAAGTTCCCATTTCTTATGTTACAACCCGGGAAAATGTGGATGGTGTTAAGAACGTA
The DNA here is from genome assembly GCA_040905705.1 of Balneolales bacterium. Classification (GTDB taxonomy): domain Bacteria; phylum Bacteroidota; class Rhodothermia; order Balneolales; family Natronogracilivirgulaceae; genus JBBDQZ01. The sequence continues at coordinate 3,774 of JBBDQZ010000034.1, read as the reverse complement.
AACAATGATGGCGGTGAGCATTTCGGTTTGGGATTGAATTCTCTGCTCGGTTTCGATATTCATTTCCTGGAAAGGCTCTATACCGGTGTGGAGATAAGCTATGGATTAAGGTACAGAAGTTTTCTTGATGCCGAATTAAATGGAAATGAAATTGAAAACAACGGTAGTGATATATCTTTTTCTAATTCCGCAATTTCACAATTCCGCCTCGGCTTTACGTTTTAAACACTCCTCGTACCACAAAAGCCATACAAACTCGTAAAGCTTTCAATAAAAACCCGTCTGGTTGTGTTCATCGGACGGGTTTTTTGTTGCCGGCTTAAATAGGTTTAATCCGGGTCGGTGAACAATCATCTTACCGGGTTCCGGTCAGCCAGCGCCTCGATCCTTCGGCAAGCCTCTTCCAGTTCCGCTTCCTCTTTGGCAAAACAGAAACGAAGCAAATACTGCCCATCGGATGGATCGGTATAAAACGAGCCTCCCGGCACTGAGCCCACTCCGGCACGCTCGATCAGTGTGGCACAGGCTTCCTGGTCATCAGAAAATCCGGGCTGATTCCGTAACGGTTTAAAACTTGCAAAAACATAGTAGGCGCCTTCCGGCCAGGGAACTTCGAATCCAGCTGTTTCAAGCGCCTTGCACATACGGTTCCGCTTTGACGTATAGTCGCGTAAAAGTTCGTCGTAATAAAAGCGCTCCGTGGCAAATCCGTCCGCCAGCCCAAACTGTAACGGACTGGGAGCACAAATATAAAAGAGATCACTTAACAACCCCATTTTCTCTATGATATTTACCGGCCCGGCAGCATAACCGAGTCGCCATCCGGTCATGTTAAACGTTTTCGAAAAACTGGACAATGTGATCGTCCGTTCAAATGCATTTTCCAGTGAGGCCAGGGAAATATGTTGATGCTCGTCGTAAGTCATATACTCGTATACTTCGTAATATAGTAGTTTTATAATCCTTATTACCTTGTGTCTGCTGATCTGATCCCGAATTACCGTTATCATCATGGTAATCTATATTATCACCTTTGACCGTTCGCAGGCCTGTTATCCTGCCATATAAGAAATAATCAATGGCTCCTGTGTCCTTTTTTGAAACGTATATGCCGTAAGGTGTACCCTCTTTGTCTTTGCCATCGAATAGCCAATGGAGCAACCGTTTCTTTTCCTCGAATGTCATTTCCTGCAAGCGCTCTTGTCCGGAATATTGGTCAAGTAATTGCCGTCTGATATCCTCTGCCTCCTGTTTGACCGCCTCAATATCCGGCATTGCTCGTAGTTGGTTTTTTAGGTCTTCCAATTCCTCTGATACTTTTTCTTTGCTCTGTAACAATTCCTGCTCTTTGGCTCGAATAGTATCTTTTTTCAAAGTACCAGACATTGCCAAATCTACAAGCTTTTCCAATTCCTTATTTATTTTGCGGAGTTCTTTATCGAATGTCTCAATCTTTGATTTCAGATTTTCGATATGCTGTTCATCCGGTAGACTATCGGTTATCGCTTTGTTAAAACTGGGTACGTCCCATATGTTCTCGAATATGGTCTGGAAAACGGCATTCTCTATTTGATCCAATGGAATAGAATTAAAGACCTTGCATTTTTGGTTACGTCCGCCCGGATGCCGATAATAATGATACGAGTTTTTTTGAGTCTGTCCGGTCAAAGCACGTCCACATTTTTCGCATTTAATAAATCCCGTTAAAACGTATTTGTCAATATCCGTGCGGTTATCAGAACGATTATGATCCATCCGGTCACAAATCCTTTTTATAGTCTCGTCATCAAGAATCCGTGGTATCTGGAATTCGATAGGTTTTTCGTTCTTGAATGTGATTGTCCACTTATCCCCACAACGATTTCTTAAAACACGTAGCAAATTTACGTACCCGATTTTATACGAATATTTATGTTGTAGTTCTTCACTGATATCCAACAGCGAACGACCGTTCAGATAATCCGTAGCCGCTTTTTGCAATAACCCGGCTATTCGTTCATTTAGTACCCATTGTTTGGTTTCCCGGTCAAACGTCCGTCCGATTGGAAGTGCTCCAATGCTTGGTATGCCTTTTTTGGTACGTGCAATTTTATTTTCCAACATTCTTTCTCTAATAATTGCCCTTTCAAATTCCGCATAGGCTGCAAACATGGTACGGGTCATTTTACCGTGCGGAGTATCATCAACAGCGCCTTCCTTGATGAAATACAACTGAACGCCCTCGCTAATCAACTCTTCACAGTTAATTAACAACTCCGTAGCATCTCTACCAAAACGTGAATAATCACGAATTACCAGTATATTAAATTTGCCTTGTTGGGCATCATACAGACATTGGAGCAAGCCGGGACGGTCTTTTACAGTCCCCCCGGATATGCCTTCATCGGCGTATATGTTGGTAAGCTTGTAACTGTTGGATTTACAGTAATTCCCGATTAATTCCCGTTGCGAATGCAAGCTTTCCCCTTCAATCTGGATTGAAGATGATACCCTCACATATCCGGCGGCTTTGATTTTCTTTTCAGTGGTCATTGTTTTTTGTCCTCGGTGGTTTTTCTACTTCTGAAATTCCTCAATGATCTTTGTGGTATGACTGGTAAGTTCATCATTTTCCCAATCAATTAGTGAAATTGCCTCGGTTAACAATCCCTCGATTTCATCCCGTGAAGCACTTATATCAATCTGCGGATCAAGTCCAAGTACTGCATTTAATTCCTCTGCTGCGAGTTGTAAATCTTTCAGGTTTAAGCCTCTTGTCATCTTTTTACTTGATTGTCCGTTGGTCGGTTTATCGGTATCCGGTTGCTTATCAGCATCATCCAAAATCATATCCGCCAGTTTACCGTTTTCCTCCGGTAAGATATCAGCATACAATCCCGTCATAGCCATACTCGCATGACCTAACTGCTTTTGTACGTACCTAAGATTTTGAGTTTTACTGTAAAGCAGGGTAGCATAGGTATGACGTGCCGAATGAATGGATAAGTCCTTTCGTAAACCTGCCTGTAATACTGCCTGCTTGAAATTCAGGGTTAAAGCAGTGGTAGTGAAATGCTTGCCTTTTTGACCTGTGAACAATGGCGAGTTATCATCCGTGGGCTGGTTCCACATCCTTTTCATTTCTATATATTCCCGTAGGTGCTTCGTTAAATCTTTGTCAATATAAACATCCCGGTCTTTACCCCGTTTGCCTTGCCGGACGTAGATATAAGGTGACTTCGCATTCAGTTTCAGATCACCGATAAGCAAGTCCCTAATTTCTGCCAGTCGTAATCCTGAATACATAGCGAGGTCGACAAGCATCCAGCGCACTTGCCATTTCATACGCCCCTTTGCTTTATCAGCCAGTGCCATATCCTCGGAGTACTTTAATAGCTTCCGGCGTTCCTCTGTGTCGAAAAACTTTTTACGTGTGATTTTGTAATCTTTCATTTGGTCGCCTTTATTGTGATTGTTCGATTTTCTCGGTAACAGCATCAAGCAGTTGATTCATTGCCTGCCGTTCTTCATCCGTTTGAAGCCAGTTGTTATTAACATCTCGTAGATGTTCTAAAGCTTCGATGTTATCTTTTGAAAGGGCACTGGCAATCATTTCCAGCATTTCAGGTAAGTTATTTGGGGTTGCTGTCATCGGTTTGCCCTCGGGTTAGTTGATTTTAAGTGTTAACTTTAATTAAATATAATACCTTTTTAATTAAATCCCAAATAAAAAGTACCGGACAAGCAAGTTTTTTTAATAATATACATATTGTATTAAAATATACTGCAAATATC
>JBBDQZ010000033.1:0-6905 GCA_040905705.1 Balneolales bacterium | reverse complement strand
TTAAAGGTTGAGTGGTTCCATAATCTGGCGGAAGGTCACCATCAGCACTCCAGGGCCCTAAGGGCAATCCATTGAGAGGGGCATTCGACGAAAAGTTTTTCAGGTCAAATGACATATAAACGATGCGAGAATCGACAGAAACCGAAGTGCCTGCTATAGTAGCCGTTAAGTCAGGAAAATCTGGTTCAGGTTCACTGTCGACCGGAACGACATATGATTGGGGCCGGTAAAAGCCTCTGTCCGGATTCGGGATATCAACAGGGTTCTCCGTATAGTTAAGCGCCTGTGACACAAGCGATGGCTGCTGACAGCCAAACAAAAAACAAGCGCTTAGAGCGATAAATAAAATTTTACTTTTCATATGTTTTATTATTTAAGATTAGAAAAAATGATCATAACTGTTTCTTTTTTTGATAATTCTTTATGGGAGCGGAAGGAGCTGTGCTGTATTCCCTATCACTTAATATCTGCTTCAAATTTAATAATCTTTTAGGGGTTTTGGAATTAAAAAGCCCGAACCGGTCGAACGTAATACATATGGGCAGCGTCAAATTTACGACCGGTATTTCGCCAATAAGCGTTCGCATCAATCTCGATACAAACTGGCCATGCCCTAATCGTATCTGTTGATGTCCAGTATGTTTTCCCAAGCATATCTTTTGTGACCGGATCGGTGGGATTATTTAATACGTAGGTTCTAATCTCCATAAGTTCGTCTTGGGTTGGGAGGTACCAGTCGCTCAAGCCGTTTCTAACGTATTCATCGCTGGCTTTTGCCACCGGTGAATCTGGATCACCTGGATTAACAACGGGATCAGTAGTTCGAAGGATAAAGCCGGTGTTATACAAGCCTGCACCAAACTGAGGATACGTAGCTATGCCATTCCTCACGGCAAAGATACTATCTTTTGAAGCCCAGGTAACAGGTACTCCTCCTGCAATATCCTCGGGGCCGACTTCAATGTAGTGTGCAACTCGTGCTACGGTCGGATTTTGCGGGTCGGTCAGGATGTCAAATCCAAAAGGATTTACATAGACTATCTTGCCACCACCAGGGCCGGTATCGCCGACTTGGTATTGTGCAACAAAGCCTCCGCTGTTCCCCTCCGCTTTGACGGTTGTCGAACCAATCCGGTTCGCGCCAAGCACGGCATTCCACATAGATCCCTCAGAACTGTCATTGTTTGCTAACCGGACATTACGCAGGTTTTCCTGTTTCGCTTTAGGATCACTAATCTTCATGTAAATCTTGTAATCACCCGGCGGCACAGCTTTGTGAAACTTGCCTAAATTGACTGAGAAATTTAAATCGCGGTAGGAATCTGTATTGTCGGGTCTGTTGTTCATAGGAATATTCTGGTCTTTCAGCCAATCTCTTGCATCAAGGTTAGTCAGCGCCTTGTAAACCTCGCCGGTCGATGCATTTTCCAATAATACGTATACATTCTTCCTGTTAAAAATATTACCAAAACCGACGTTTTGTATTTTCCCTCTAAAGTGCAGGTCACTGCCCAGTGTAACGCTGTCGCTTGCCAGGGCCTCACGCAGCACCAGCCGGTAGCCCATCCTGTCGCGCATATATTCCAGTCCGTTTCTGCCTTCGTATACAGGATCAAAGATTACACTTACAGTTTTGCCATTGTGCGGGTAAAAAATCGGCGCAGTGACGTTTGCTTCAGTATACTCGAAATCCTCCCAACGTTTATAATTGACTCCGTACCAGCCTGTATTCAGGTGAGTTGTTCCCATAATAGAGGCTTCATAAAAAATGGAAGGAGGAGAGTCATAAGGACGGGAGCTCATCTCATTCGTTTCACCGCCAATGGGACCGTTTTGACCACGGATCCAGTTTAAAACTTTGTCCCGATCAAAATCATATTTACTTCCAAGTACTTGAGCTCCTTCGGAAAAGGAGTCCATGTCACTGTACAAGCCGTTCATGTGTGACAAACCGTTCGCGTAACTGTCGTTCAACAAACCGAAACGCGACTCCGGTGTATCCCGTCGCGGTATCGGTAAAAATCCCATATTGGCAAAGGTAAAAGGGGTACCATGCGTGGCGTTATACCACGATATGTATGCCCCCCCATGCACGGCAAGCTTACGCGAAGCGGGAACGGCGTCCAGCAACGCTTGCATAAGCCAGGCGTAGGCTTCCGCGCTATTACCATAGTCTGACGAGTGCATTTCACCCCACGGTCCGAAGAAGCCCCCTTTATGCGCAAATATGATGTCCTCGTTTTCACGCCAAATGGGCTCCAGCTGCTTTATATGATACTGTACCCAATTTAAGTGTTCAAAACCGGGTACAGTACACTGACCATATGGTTCAGGACTGAATGCGAGTTCGTCCTTTGGTACATCCCAAGAACTATTGTCATAACTATGTTGCATTAAGGCAACACCATCCCGAGCTCTTATCGAATCCATAGTACTTCTATAGTAAGCAAGGCCATCGGCTGATATGGGCGCGTTTTCTGTTACGCCCTCGACTCGGGCATACCCCGAAAAGTTTCTCAAGTTGAAAGACGCATAACTGATTCGAACCTCTACATCGGTATTGGTGCCTGAAATACGGGTCAGCCCGGCGCGTGACCCACCTCCCTGAGATCCGCCGGAACTCGGAACAGTTCCGCCGGCGCCCGAAGTGTAAAAGCCTCTGTCCGGATTCGGAATGTCACCGACAAACTCCGTAAAGTTAATATTCTGTGGCACAAGATTGTCCTGAGCGTTTACAGCGCTGGCAACCAGATAAAAAAAAAGAAATATTATTTTGAATTTCATGTGTTTAAAATTTCTGATTAATAATGTCACATGGAGCATCCATGTATTTAATCATGCGCTTGTGTGTCCGAAAGATCGGCCATGGATGTTACATCTGTTTAAAATTTTCAGATTTATATAGTAAGATGTAATACCATGACAGATTTTAATCATACGCCTGTGTGTCAGAGCCTATGCTCTGTCATGGATATTTCATATGGGTTAAATATTAATGGATAATGCTATCCAGGCTTTTGTTCGAAAAATACCTTAACTAAGGTTCTAAATACCACCTGGGATGTGCATTATTATAGGCCTGCAACGCAGTCCAGTTATCACCGGAGGAGGTAGCTCTGCTAACGTTATCTAAATACACTCCGTCAAATCCCATATCGACAATCTTGTCGATGGAGGATCTGCCATCCGCAAACGGGGAATGATTATACCTGGGATTTTTATACGGGCTGCCGCCTCTTATAATAATGTCCCTCCACTCAGGATGCCACCAAATCGGGGTGGATTCATCAGCGTATTGTCCGGAGTAAGCCGGCCATAGCATCCAATTTGGAATACTATCATCCCCAAATCTTTCGCGGGCGGGTATAAATGTGCCGTTCTCAACAATGCCGTGGAGGAATGATCCTGTGTCAGGATTAACCATGACTGGATCGGCAAACCACCGGTACAATTCAGTCGTGCCGATACTCAAATACGCGATAACCTGTCGCCTGCCGCCCTGGGGTTTCCATTTAAGAGCTTCAACCTCTTCCCTGGTAAGAGCACCCGTGGAGCCGGAATGTGCATCAATATAAAAAACATCCCACTCTGAGGCCGCGAGTTCCTCAATATACGCCTTCCTGCCTTCATTTTGAGTGTAGCCTTTCGCCACCCAAAAAAAGTCCCATTCAGTCCCGTGGTCCGCGATCGCTTGAGCAACCACCTCCGGATTACCGGTAGGTTGAAATCGTCCGCCTTCAAAAGGAACCAAATAACCAGGAGTGTTGGTTATATCGAGACGACTGGCGGGATTAGTTTCCCAGGCGGGCCAATTCGTGTATTTACCGGAACTGATCATGTACAGATAGTTTTTCGCATCCATCATACTATAAACATTGTTGCTGTTTATTGTGTGCGCTACACCGGCAGGAATCGGATGAAGGATTATATTGTAGCTGTTAGAGGAAGGCGAATATATCGGCATATAACCGGGATTTCCGATCCCTGGTGACTGATACACTTCTGCACTTAACCGCGGGTGCCAGAGAATATTATTATCGGCAGCTATTTTCTGGTTATCAGCAACAACTTGTACAGTGCTTCCATTAGTGTTCGCCGTACCCTTTATGCCAACTTTAGTCAGGTTTGCCAATCTGTTTACAGTGGTATCGCTGAAATTTTCAATCCCCCAACCATCGAGCAATTTAAGGAGATTCCAATCATATGAATGATTCGGATTTCCATCTATATGGGCATATTGCAAAGTGTCTTGCGGAACAACCTGAAAGCGCGGATTTCGAGACTTCGCCTTAATGGCAATCTCCATTATGAATGCCTGCATCTTACGGGCGCGCCCAACATCGCTGACATCATCAGGATCACCATAATACTCTTCAACTATCGCATCTAGCTCTGCGCCCCCCTTGGGTACCCAGAGGGGATTTTGTTTGAACTCACTGGCAGATGCCATATGGTTGGGAATCCAGGGCATGAGAGCCGGAGCGGCTCCCATAGCGGCGGCTGCGAGCGTGCCGGATTTTAAAAATTCTTTTCTGTACATAACGTTTTTTTTATGTTATTTAATTTTTGTTCATTTACTTATCGCCCGATAAAAGAGGAGGCAGCCTCTGACACTGTTGTCGAGCCAATCAAGTTAGCGCCAAGGTCAGCATTCCAACTATTTCCCTTATTCGCAAACCGTATACTGCGTTTGTTAGCGCTTTGTTCTTTAGGATCATTGATCTTAAGGTAAATATCATATTCACCAGGAGGCACCTCACCAAATGCGTCCATGTTCATTGAGAAGTTCAAATCACGCCATGCATCGGTATTAGTTGCCCTGGAGTCCGGCATTGCACCATTCGGACCCACCTCAGCAGGTTGCCAGTCATACGGGTCAATGTTCGTAAGCACCGCATGGGATACAAACTCATTGGATTTGGATTTCAGAATAACTGTCACGGCTTTTTTGTTAAAAATGTTACCCCAGCCGACGTTTTGTATCTTCCCTTCGAACATAAGGGTACCATTCTGCTTTACCCATTCACTTGCATTCGCCTCGCGCAACACCAGCCGGTAGCCAAGTCTGTCACGGTAATATGCCAATGCGCTTTGGCCTTCATATACCGGGTCATAGAGAACCTGTACTGTTTGACCATTCCACGGATAAGTTATCTCCACCTCAATGCTTTCTCGTGTATAGGGATAATCTGCTCTCGACTTAAATCTTCCCGGACCCTGCTGCATACACATATAAGTGAATTTGGAAATACTGTGTTCATAGAACATGGAAGGGAAACGCAAAATTACGTCGTTAAAAGGGTTGCCTATTCGTTCGCCGACGGGAACATAGCCTCCGTTGGTGCCGGAGTCAGGCTCTTCAGCAATTTGTTCACCGCCATAGACGGACATCTTTCCGAGGAAGTTCATAACCTTGGTACGATCCCAATCAATGAAATAGGCACCTCGCCACCGTGCATCATCTAACTCTTCCGGGACGGCTACAAGCCTGTTGGTTCCAGAATCATTATACCCTATAACTGGTGATACTCCAGGCCTCGTTAGTGACGGATCCACTCCGTTTGGATTATATCCCGGCAGAATTGGATCATACGCCAGCATTCTATACCCTTCGGTCAATGAGCCACCGTCACCATAAGAATATTCGTCTGCTGAAAAGCCATTTGAATCGTCGAACATACCGAAGCGCGCTTCCGGCGTACCGCGTTCCAGGGTGGGGAAGGTATCCAGTGTGCCAAAGTTATAAGTAGTATTGTATGTGCGGTTATACCAATCCAGGAACCCACCAATGTGCGTCATTATCGGTTTATCATCGGGAACCGCGTCCAGCAATGCATCTAAAATGATCTTGTAATTGCCTGGTACTTCAGCTTCATAATTTGAGTGGCTTTCGCCCCACGGACCAAAGGTGCCCGAATCAAATGCCCAAATAATGTCTGAGTATTCATGGAAAATGGGCTTAAGCTGATGATAATGATACTGTACCCAATTCATATGTTCAAACCCGGGCACGGTACACATTCTAAATATTGGCGAAGATCCTCTCCATGTACCCGCGCCTGGTTTTGCAATGTGAGCAGCACGATTCTCAGCCGTAACAGGTTTTTCGTAGTCTGCCTTATAATAGTATCTTTCATTGTCGGTTGCGGGGCCGTCGTCTTCATAATTAAGATTATCCGCTGTCCAAACAAAATGGTTCCAGCCTTTTGGATCATAAGCAACGCGTATATGCGCGACACTGTTGGTGCTGGATCTAATGAATTCAAGTTGCTCTCTTATGAAATCAAGTCCATAGGCTGTTATAGGTCCGTCAATCCCTACTCGATCATGTTCAGCAGGGTTGCCAGGGGAGCTGTCGCACCATGCATTCGACGAAAATTCATTCAGGACAAGGTAGAACTGAACGATGCGTGGTTCAACCGGGACGTTGGTATATTCGGGACCGGATCCTTCCGGACCAAAATACATCGGCGGGGTCATTTCGTAAGCCATCTCAAAGGGTTGGCCTAAAATGGTATTGGCGCTTGCCGGGACTGTCATATACCCCCAATAGTTTGAACCTCCCGGTCTATCAGGGATAAAGGCTCCCAGGCCGGCAGCGTCGTCATTGCCTCTTTCAAAGCCTCTGTCCGGATTCGGAATGTCAACAGGATTCTCCGTATAGTCAAGCGGCTGTAACACAAGCGGGGCTGCTTCTCTATCATTCGCCCCATTCAATATAATGTCGTTTTCGGGAGCCATCCCCGCACATGCAACACACAACAAGCCTGTCAACACCAGGCCAGCAATTAACTTGATTTCATTCACTCTAAATACTTTTTTCATAATCTAATCTCCAACTTAATGTTTAAGGTAATTGGTAACTAAAGTTTCAGTTATATTCCTGACAACTCATTGTTGCATAG
>JBBDQZ010000032.1:0-1187 GCA_040905705.1 Balneolales bacterium | reverse complement strand
GCGGAGCGCGAAAAGGTCTTTGGTGTATCAGGCTGGAGTGGTCTTGCAACTGTCCGGCCACCGAATGAATTTTGGTGGTTTCCAGTGCCTCACGCAGATTGAGCGGAGGTAAAATGCCCGGCATCCGCTTTGCCAACATGGTTTTTCCCGCACCGGGCGGACCTATCAAGATTACGTTGTGCCCACCGGCCGCAGCAATTTCCAATGATCTTTTGATGTTTTCCTGTCCCTTTACATCTGAAAAATCAAGCTCAATATGATCCAGGCTTTCAAAAAACTCATTGCGGGTATCTACAAATTCAGGATTTAAATCAGATTCTCCATTGAGCAATTCCACTACCTGTCGGATATTTTCCACGCCATAAACTTTCACATCATTCACAATGGCAGCCTCACGGGCATTGGCTTTGGGGAGGATCAGTCCCTTGAAATTTTCCTGCCTGGCTTTTATGGCTATCGGCAATGCCCCTTTAATGGGCTGTACATTTCCATCGAGCGATAATTCGCCCATAATGATAAAATCCTTTAGCAATTCATCACTCATTTGCTCGGAGGCTGCGAGAATTCCGGCAGCGATGCTCAGGTCGTATGCCGATCCTTCTTTTTTGATATCGGCAGGTGCCATGTTCACCACTATTTTGGTGCGCGGCATTTTGAAGCCATTGGTTTTAAGTGCAGCCTCTATGCGCTGCTGTCCTTCTTTTACGGCATTGTCAGGCAATCCTACCAAATAGTATTTCATTCCTGCTGTAACCATCGTTTCTATGGTGATGGTATGCGCATCCACGCCATATACTGCACTGCCAAAGGTTTTAACTAACATAAGTTCATTTAAGAATACGCCAAACTAATAAAAGATTGGCATATCCAAGAATTCTATATGCTTATTCTGATTTACAATAACACGAAAAACACTATCCAGGTAAGAAGTAGCACAGGAATTAAAAAAGGAACAGAGTATCGCACAATGTATCCCACAAAAGAAGGCATTTGAATACCGGCCTGTTCAGCTATGGCTTTTACCATAAAGTTAGGAGCATTACCTATATAAGTAAAAGCACCGAAAAATACAGCTGATACAGAAACGGAAATCAAAAAATCTACTTGTTCGGCAGCAAATTGAGCAACATGTGCTTTGTTTTCAATATTTAGCCCAACTTTACCCATGGCGGCAGAAAGAAAATTCA
>JBBDQZ010000031.1:0-1198 GCA_040905705.1 Balneolales bacterium | reverse complement strand
TGCCCGAACACTGGGAAAGAATATCCCGAAATTCGCCAGAGTTCAAATTTTGAAAGGCTTTTTGCTCCATTAAATCTTTCAGGCAGGGAAAATAATCTTCCTTGAGGTAAGCCCTGAGTGTATGCGCCACATCCGCCCCTTTTTTATACACATGACTTCCATAGGTGTATTCGTGAGAAACCCCGGAAATGGCCTTGTAACCATCATCTCGGATATGTGACCATTGCAATACTTCTCTGTGATTTTCCCTAAAGGATTTTCGAAATCTTTCTGGACCATAAAAATATTCATCGAAAAGAATGGGCATATAGCTTGCCCAACCTTCATTGATCCACATATCTTCTGCTGTTTCGCAGGTAATCAGGTTGCCCCACCAATGATGGGCAAACTCATGGTTCATTAAAGTTTCAGAATTTAGAGTGCCATTTGCAGCCGTTCTTGGGTAGGCAATATTGGTAGCATGTTCCATGGCTCCGCTGTTAAAAGGAACGAGTACAAACCCTACTCGGTCCCACAGATATGGCCCAAGCATTTCCTCAAAAGCATCAATGGCATCGGGCAGATGGCGGAAGGATTGTTTCAAATTGCTTGTATCGGCCTGTCTTGCGCCCAACAAAACGGGAATATTTCCTTGCAGTCCACTGTGCTGGTATTCTACAAATTCATAGTCGGCCACTGCAACGGAAACCAGGTAAGTTGGAATGCTTTGATTGAGCTGCCAATGCCAGTTTTGGGCACCGTCCCCATTATCGCTGGTGTTGATCAAAAGTCCATTGCAAATGGCTTTGCTGAAAGTATCGGTTTTGATGTGGAAATCGTAGGTGGCCCTGTCGGTAAAATTATCCACGCAGGGATACCATACCCGCCCGTAATTGTGCGGATCGGCCTCAAAGCCCACACCCAGATTGTAGGAATAATTGCCGCTGAAATAAAAACCGCCCCATCCCGAGGCGTCTTGCTGTGGTGTGCCCTGATAGAAAACCTGGATTTCAAAAGTGTCGGAGCTGTTTACCGTGGTGTTTAAGTCAATGAGTAGGCTATCACCATTGTGGGTGAAGTTTGCAGTATTGCCATTAAAGAGAATGGAATCGACATTTAACCCGAGCAGGTCGAGCCTGATTTCACTGCGATTTTCCTTTACACGGGCGGTAAGCCTTGCATTTCCAGAAATTTTGGATTGTTGCCTTTCAGTAAAATC
>JBBDQZ010000030.1:0-39220 GCA_040905705.1 Balneolales bacterium | reverse complement strand
TTTGTGATCCACTATCCGGCATACGATATGTTGCTGGAATACCGCGGTGAAGATAAGGAGGTGTTCCCGGAACAGGGGGCACACCTTCAATATGTTGAGAAGGAGTGAGACCGGATGGATGTATAAAATTATAGAACATACCGCGACCAGAACCTGTTCACTGTTATGAAATGGATAGGATTGTTATCGGTCGGGCAAGGGAATTATTTAGTACAAACATAGCATATGTGATTGTGTGCAATGTGCCACAAGCATATGGTATTAGCGCCATCCTGCAATATTCCGATCCGTCACTGGCACATAGGAACGTACGCTGTTCAGGCGTATGTTATTTCATGGCACCTGTGACGGATTCAATAACAGATGCCGGAAGATCAGGAATAGCTCCATTTCGTGTAGCAACCTGGGAGGCATACTTATTGGCTGCTTTAATACAGATATCCAGAGGAGATTTTCGCAATAAATGATGGGCAAGGCAAGCAGTGAAGGCGTCTCCGACACCTACCGAATCGCCATTGTTGATATCGGCCGGATGGGCAGGTTCTACCAGGTGCCGATCCGGAGTTATAAGTTCCGCACCGTCGTTCCCTTTGGTAAGACAAATAATCTGTACGTTTTTATGAGAGAACAGCCACTCCGCCAAATCATCTATACCGAACATCCCGGAAAGCTGCTGCCATTCCACAAGGTTCAGTTTCACTACATTGGCGATATCCAGGGTGGAATCGACAACTTCTTGTGAGTAATGAGGTTGACGAAAATTCAGGTCGGCAATTTTGATGCAATGTTTCGATGCGTGGGATAAAAATTCACGAATGGTTTTACGACTGATATGATTACGTTGCGCCAGTGTGCCAAAACAGATCACATCGGCTTGGTTTGCTAAATCCAGCCAGGCCGGAGTCAGTGCGAGCCGGTCCCATGCCACATTATCCGGGAACGTGTATATTGCTTCTCCGCCTTTAATAGAAATTTCTACCGTTCCTGTAGGCGCCTGATCGTCTTTTTGAATATAAGCGGTATTGACGGAACGGGATGCCAGTAACGACATCAGTTCTTTCCCGTTTTCATCATTTCCGACTCTGCTTGCGGGAACACCGTCATTGCCCAATTGTGTTGCATGAACGGCTACGTTCATGGGGGCTCCACCCGCGCTTTTATAATCCGGGAAAATATCCCAAAGAATTTCACCCAATCCAACGATAACCGGTTTTGTCATATCATTCGCTCCTGAATAGTCGGGGTTTTTGTTACAGCATAATAATCATGAAATTCACAGGACGGATACAAATTCTCAATGTATGCGGGCCTGAAACGAATGAGTTCAATCTCATTCGTCGTATTTGTTGTTCAATCTATAAACAGGAGATGAACAGGTAATGTTCCAGGGAGGGTATCATTATGACAAATAATTGGCCGGCATCGACTTGTTTCAATTCAAATTATTTTAGAGCGAGCCCGGATTCAGACTTGGCTACACAGGAAGGGTTAAGTGTCTGTAACCCGGTCGGTTTAATCAGGGAGTGTAGCCGCCGGTGCCGATTCCTTTTCCGGTTTCCAGGAAGGGAGCCAGCCTTGTATTTGTTTAAATGCTGTTGTAATCGAGACATAAACGACCGGAATAAAGACCAGGGTGATGAGAGATGAAATAGTGAGTCCGCCGATCACAACCCGGGCCAGGGATGCCTGGATTTCTCCACCGGCACCAAAACCCAATGATAGAGGCAGCATAGCCAGAATCGTGGTTGTGGTAGTCATGAGGATTGGTCTCAGACGCAATTTACCAGCCTCCACAACGGACTGGTATAACGGAAGGCCCTGTTCACGACGCATCAGATTGATATAGTCTACCAGTACGATCGCATTATTTACTACAATACCAATTAGCATAATCATACCCATAAAACTTTGCAGATTAAGGGTTGTCCCGGTAAGCATCAGCGTCGGAACCACCCCGATTAATGCAAGGGGTACGGAGAACATGACAATCAGCGGATCGATGAAACGTTCAAATTGCGCAGCCATCACCATATAAATAAGTACCAGAGCCATGATGATGGAAAGCATAAAATCTTGACGGGCACGTTGTTGCTCTTCATACTGCCCGCCAAAATATACTGAAAATCCATCGGGCATAGGAAAACCCTGTAATTCAGCCTCAATCAAGGATACGGCATCACCCAGGGCTACGCCACGTTCCAGGTTGGCAGTAATGTAGGTCACGCGTTGACTGTTAACTCTGTTTATAGTGGTGGGAGAACGGTTAAATTCTTGTGTGGCGACTGTAGAGACGGGAAGTATAGATCCGTCAGAACTGCGAATTGCGATATTGTCCAGATCAAGAATGGAAAGCCGGTCTTCCGGTCTCAGCCGAACCGTGATCGGCCACTCCTCGCTTCCTACACGATACATCCCGGCGCGAGAGCCGCCAATATTAGTTTGGATGGTATTTGCCACATCATTTACACTCAGTCCGAGGTTGGCAATTTGTTCTCTGTTAAAACGAATATCCTGTCGCGGATTGCCCTCACGACGCTCGGGTTCCACATCTGTTATGCCCGGAATACGTTGCAGGAGAAAGACCAACTGATTGGAAATATCATCGGCTAAGGCCAGGTCATTGCCGCGAAGTTGAATTTGCAGGGATTCACCCCCCCCCTCATCATCACCGCCGCTGCCGCCTCTTCCGAAAATTCTTTGAAGAACCCAAAGCCCGGATCGGGCAGTAACCCTCATATCCGCACCCGGTATAACACCTTCAATTTTATTTCGAATCTCATCAGCAAGGACTGAACTCGACGTTCTTCGTTGATCGGGCGGGTAGAGTGTCAGTGTGATCTGAGCACTTCTGTTGCGTGCTTCTTTGGTGTAGTAAAGAATTTCATCTTGCGGGACGATCTGACTTATTACTTCATCCAGTTCTTCAAGATATTGGTGGATGACGGCGATGTTGGTACCGTCGGCCATGATCATATTAATACTTATTTCGTCTGCATCGACCTGGGGAGTCAATTCATATGAAAGAGACCGGAATCCCCACACGGATAGCCCAAAAAGTATAGATACACATCCAACAATGATTAATTTTCGATTAAGTGCTCCTTCCAGCAGACTTCCGTATTTGTTTTCCATACGCTCAAATAATCGCTGAAAACGGGATCGTTTTTCAGGATCGGGGTCATCGGGTTTTACGGTAAGGAATTTGCTCCCCAAAACCGGGACAAGCGTTAGTGCTACAAGCAGTGAACATAAAATTGAGAACACAATGACAAGCGCCAGTTCTCTGAACAACATACCGGTGATGGTCTGCATGAAAACAACGGGAAGAAAGATCACAGAAGTGGTCAAAGTGGCAGTAATGATGGCACCGGTGACTTGACGGGTACCGACCAGAGAACTTTCATTGCGGGATTTACCTCGCTGCCTTTGTCGCACAATATTTTCCAGCACTACAATAGAATTATCCACGATCATTCCAACACCCAGTGCAAGACCCCCAAAACTCATTTGGTTGAGTGTGAGTCCGCCAAAATAGAGCAGTGCAAAAGTGGCAATGATAGAGATCGGGATGGAAATCCCGATGATCATAGTTGTAGAACCGTTACGGAGAAAGGCAAACAGGACAATGATGGCAAGAATACCACCCCATAATGCTGAATTTCGAACATTATCAATGGAGGCCTGTATAAACTCACTTTGATCTCTGATGATTCTGAGTTCGAGATCGGTGCGTGTGCGGTTGATGCGGTCTACTTCTTCCCGGACACTTTTAGCGACTGCGACGGTGTTGGAGCCGGTCTGCTCCCGGATGAAGAAGCGGATGGTCGGTCGTTCGTCTATTTCGATATAACGGCCGATATCACGATATCCTTCACGCACATTAGCAACATCACTGATACGAATTGGCGCACCGTCAACGGTTGTAATGATCGTTTGGGCAATTTCTTCTGTCGATTGATATTCCCCTACTGACCGCACGTAGAGATCACTTAGCCCTTCCTTAACATTTCCACCCGGGCGTGTTACATTTTCACGACCTATAGCTTGTACAATATCCAGTGCAGTCAATTCGCTGGAGACCAGTCTGTCCCGAATAAGGTCGACCTGGATTTCAGGGTGGACACCTCCCCAGACATTAATTGCTCCTACACCGGGAATCTGTTCAAAGTTTTTTGAAATATCCTGTTCCAGGATGCGAGTGAGGTCAGCCAGGTTATGATTCGATCGTGCTCCGATCACAATGATCGGTGAGTCGTTCGGGTCAAACTTCCAAATGCGGGGAGGGTCAGCATCTACCGGCAAACTCCGTCTCAGGCGATCCAGAGCGGCACGAACATCATTGGTAGCTTCGTCGATGTTGGTGTTTTGTGAAAAATTGAGCGTGACCTGGCTTCTGCCCTCCGAAGTTCTGGAATAGACCCGCTCAATGTTTGCTACACCGGCCAGCGAATTTTCAATGCGTTGCGTGACAAGTTGTTCCATTTCCTCAGGGCCCACATTATCGTAATCAACGACAACGGAGAGTTGAGGAAATTCAATTGGTGGAAGCAGGTCGATAGGAAGGTGGCGGAATCCGATGGAACCCAGTATAATGATGATCATGAAAACCATCATCGTGGTTATCGGACGAGCAACGGAACGTTCACTTATGGACATGGCAAATGGTGTTTAAAAAATCTTACGATCTGGTATTTCCGGCAGTAGATTCATTTAATTACGGGCTTAAATAGCGGGTGTATATTACACGCCGGTTGAGGTGTTCAGAGGTTGATCCTGGATTTTATTCCGGATGATTTCAAAAAGATCACGACTCTGAATTTCCTGCAGATTTAAAATGTGATCCCATTCCACCGGCCGCACATTGGCATGATCGTTGCCCCTGGCCAGGAGGTTTTGTCCAAGAGTGACAACCCAGCTGTTATTGGAAATGCCTTCAATGCCTGATACCATACGGCCTTTAGCCACAATATTTACCGGGACAAACCGGACTGGCATGGGCCCGATCAGTTCATCGGGAGGAGCTTCTTCGTTGAACATCAGCTCCTGATCAACCCGTTCCGCCACAAATACACCTTGTTGTCCGAAACCGGGGTGATGGTACAATGCGTTATTCGGCACTAATATTGCCTGTTCACTTTCACCGTAATATACTGTGACCGTAACAAACATTCCCGGTCGCAATACATTTTCAGGGTTGGAAACTTCAATCTCAGCGGTTGTGGTGTGGGTTACAGGGTTCAAAAAAGGTGAAATTCGGGTTATGGTGCCATCTACAGAATGATCTGCTCGAGAAGGGGTAATGACAGCCCTCTGTCCAGGCGTAATATAATGGGTCATCGCTTCGGTAAGCGTAACTTCAATGCGCATCTGACTGGGATCACCAATCTGGAAAAGCCGTGTTGATGGATTGGCTTGCTGACCGATTTCGGCGTTTCGCAGGCCAACCAGCCCACTTACGGGTGCACGAACAATCGTGTTCTCAACGGCATTTTTACGTTCTTCTATAATTGATTCAGCTTGTTGCAGCTGCGCCATACTCAGTTCCAGAGAGGCTTTCGCCGATTCAACTTCAGCTCGGATATTTTCAACTTCAGCCTCGGATTCAAGATTGCGCATCCGGAGCTGTTCCATCCTCTCCAGGGTCGAAAGTTTGTGGTTCAGATCAGCTTCGGCCTGTCGGGCCCGAGCGCTGGCTATTGCGTAACCGGATTCAGCCTGTCGTAATCGTTCGCGGGCTTCAGTATCGCGAAGACGAACAAGTACTTCTCCTTCCTCAATATAGTCGGCATTATTTGCATTAATTGAGACAATGGGCGCTGAAATTTCAGGGTAGATATCCATCTGATTTCGGGCTTTGACAATGCCGGTAATGTGTTCCTCCAGTGGCAAACCACCCGTGATAACCTGTACGGCTTCTACCGTTGGAGGACGTACTTCAGATTCATTTCCGGAAGAACGATTGTCGCTGTTTTTACTGCACCCCCATATCAATATGGATATTACAGACAATTTTATTATAAAACGTGATTTGAAATTCATGGATTTATTCTGTATCAGCAATAACTGATGCTAATTACACCGAATGAAAATAGATATTGGTTTTACGGGGGTATTGCATGATGACTTTATTACAATCGATTTGCAACCAGGGTTGTTGATAGTGCCTGTTACATCCCTGGTTTTCCAAACATAAAATGACTGGTTGGTTGATTAAACCAGGGTACAAAAATCAATCTTTAAACCGAAGCGGATGAATTCCCTTTAAATGACAGGGATACATTGGCAAGCAATTTGGCTTAAAAAAATCAATTTATATAAATTCAATGGAATTAGTTTGTAAAATTATATTAAAAAAGGTGAAAGATTATCATGTTGTCAAGTTGCTCACGGAGCAGTAAAGC
The DNA here is from genome assembly GCA_040905705.1 of Balneolales bacterium. Taxonomy (GTDB): domain Bacteria; phylum Bacteroidota; class Rhodothermia; order Balneolales; family Natronogracilivirgulaceae; genus JBBDQZ01. Next base: position 32,819 of record JBBDQZ010000030.1, on the reverse strand, counting down.
CATTCCCGGTTTTATTAAGATCATAAAGTTCAGGTTGTATTTTAAACAGAAGCCTGTTCTTCACTTTTCCATTTCAGATACATGTTTCTGACCTTTTCCCGATGTTGGCGGATGTTTTTCTTGTCCCAACCGGAAGTGTCTATAGGAGGATGAAAATGAACGGTAACGGTTCCCGGGAGCGTGACAAGGGCATTGCCAGGGCACAACTTGTAAGCTCCCTCAAAATAAACCGGTACAATCGGGTATCCGAGTTCAATCGCTGTGTGAAACGCTCCTGATTTAAACGGACCTATCTCACCTGTTTTTGAACGGGTTCCTTCCGGTGCAAACATCATAGACAGTCTGTTTTCACGAATATGGGTGTAGGCGTTTTGCAGCTGCTCCAAAGTCGATCGCGAGTCCTTGCGATTGATCATGATCTGTCCCAAAAATTTGACTAAAAGCAGAAAAAAGGGATTGTATTGTATCTCTCTTTTGGCGATATAGCGCACACGCGGTAAAAAAATTGATAATACAACGAGTATGTCCAATGTGGAGCTGTGATTGATCAGAAATATGGCGGGCCCGGTCGGTTTTTTATCATGGTAACAGATTTTAACTCTGACCCCAGCCACCGCCAGGCTGCTTCTTCCTAAAATGTAGCCGATCCAGGTTACAAGAAAATTTCGAAGTTTACCAAAGGAGAGGAGTGTCAGGATGATGGTCACTGCCGTAAGAGCCGGCATCAGGATCATCACCCATAGCATCGTAACGATCATCCGAAGCTTAATAAACAGACCGTTTTTTACAGGCATGTCAGATGATTTAAAGGGTTATTTGAGTTTTTGACGTATTTATTCCATCAGAAAGTATAATTTTCCTGTGGAAGAAACCATATCTCATTGTTCGTTCGAAAAGATATTGGTATCTTCATTCGCTCACCTAATCATTGTATACCAGGTTGTATTTAAAAATGAACAGAGTTCAGGAACTAGATCAAAAAAATCATTTTCAGACATACAAACGAATACCGGTTACACTGAGCCACGGTAAAGGAGCAAGATTGTGGGATGTGGATGGTAAGGAATATATAGATGTACTTGGTGGAATTGCGGTCAATGCCCTTGGCCATGGCCACCCCGCACTGGTTCATGCTATCAAAAACCAGGTGGAAAAGCTGATTCATGTCTCCAATTTTTATACTACGGTACCTCAAGCCGAACTGACGGCAAAACTTGTGGAAATAAGCGGACTGGATCGTGTTTTTCTCTGTAACAGTGGTTTGGAGGCGACCGAAGCTGCTTTTAAAACCGTGCGGAAATACGCCAGGAATAAGGGCAAAGAGGGGCCGATTATTTCCATGGAAGGCTGTTTTCACGGTCGCTCAATTGCGGGTATTGCTTCGGGTCAAGAGAAATATAAACAGGGTTTTGGGCCCTTGCCGGCCGGATTTAGTCAGATACCGTTTAACAGCCAAGAGGCCATCGATGAATTTGTAAATGACCAAACCACGGCGGTAATCATTGAACCGGTTCAGGGCGAAGGAGGAATTCATCCTGCCGATCCTGATTTCCTGCAGTATGTACGAAAAAAATGTGACAAACACGGGACTACACTTATTTTTGATGAAATCCAGTGCGGAATTGCTCGAACCGGTAAGCTTTTTGCTTTTGAGCACAGTGGAGTGAAGCCCGATATGATGACGCTTGCCAAGGGTCTCGGAGGCGGTGTTCCTGTTGGAGCTCTTTTGGCCAGAGAGGATATTGCAGCTGTAATAAAACCCGGAGATCATGGAACTACTTTTGGAGGCAATCCTCTTGCATCCGCTGCAGCGCTCGCCGTTTTGAAGACAATTGAAAGAGAGGACCTGGTCAACCGGACAAGAGAGAAAGGAGTATTTCTAATCAAACAGTTGAATGATAAACTTTCCGGACATCCCATGGTCAAAGAAATTCGGGGCCTGGGTTTGATGGCAGGGGTGGAGTTGTATAAAGAGGGAGCGGATATAGTCAGGAAAATGGCCGAAAAAGGCGTCCTGGCAAATGCGGCTTCTGTCAAAGTTATTCGCTTTGTTCCGCCTCTGGTCATTACTGAAGATGAATTGTCCCGCGCCGTAGACGTATTGAAAGAGGTACTCGATGATTCCGAAAAACGGATCAGTTAGTATTGGTGCCGTTGTGGAGGAAAATCTGGTAAAGATTTTCTCTATACCAGAAGAGTCGTACCCCCACCGGTTTCAAGGTTTACATTCATTCCCCGATGATTTCTTTCCCAGGCACCGTTTGTGAAGTCCGGTACATCAATCGCACTTGATCGATTAGCAACAGACCATTCGCTCAATGGTATTACAACACTCGAGACTGCTGCATCGTAGACATCCATTTCCGTTGGGATCCCATTATGAAGACAATCGATGAGGCGCCAGTCGGTCGGATTTACAAATCCATAAGAGTGTCCCACGCGCTCGGTTCTGGCGCGTTCCATCAATTCCTGAAACCTCTTTGTGATTTCGGGCGTGTATTCTTCGATCAGCTGATCGTACTCCTCCTGTGAAACCCATCCGCCATAATCAAAACCAATCCTGTCTGGACGGGCATGATAGGTTCCCTTGCTGCCTTGAATCAGATTAAACCGGATGCCGGGCCGTGGGGTAGAGACATCGTGTTGAATCAGAATGCTGCGTCCTTGAATTGTACGGATCAATGTATTATTCATGTTACCGCGGAAATCCTGATCAACGAACTGTTGCCAGAAATCATCTTCTTCAGCCAGTTCTTTAGCTCTGCGGTTATGATTAAAATCATTGGTTTGCATCGATACCAGATAATCGAACCGGTCGCCATAATTAATATCCATAAGCTGCATCATGGGTACCAGGGCGTGCTGAGGATAGAGATTGCCGTGACGGCCGATATTTTCATGTAATCGCCACATGCTGTAGTAGACCTCTTTTCTGAAAAGATGGCTGTCGGTCAGGTCGTGTATATATCCCCCTTCTCCATGGATGATTTCCCCCAGAACATTATTACGGGCCATATTCAGAATAGCCGCCGACACGCCACCATGGCAGGATCCGGACATCTGCATGTATTGCTGTTTTGTTCGTTCGGAGGTCTCAACCAGCTGCCAGCAATCATCAACCGTATAGGCTGCCGGAAGTTCGCAGTAGACATGTTTGCCATGCTCCATCGCATATATGGCTTGTTCGGCATGAAGAGACCAGGGCGTGCAGATAGCGATAAGATCGATATCGTCGCGCTCGCACATGCGCATCCAGTCATTTTCATCTCGATAGTAGCCTTCAGGATTCTGAGTGGCCGAAACCGATTCTATGGCTGCGTTTACCTGTTCTTCACGCACATCATTGATGGCCTTGATTTCAACACCCTGGATGCTTGCCAGGCGTCGAACAGTTCCGGAACCGCGATTCCCGACGCCAGTGATGCCTACCCGGACGATATCCAGAGCGGGGGCCGCATAGCCTTTCATGTTAAATGTTTGCGTATGTTGTTTTGAGGCTTGCTCACGAATATGACTCAGATTCGTATTTGTTTCTCCCGGTTTGGAAGTACATCCCGGGAGCATTCCGGCGCCCGTCAATCCGGCACCAACCACTCCGGTCATTTTGAGGAAATCCCTGCGATTACTTTTCATAGTGATGTAGGTTTTGGATCAAGATGTCGGATGGGCTGGCAAGAAGACCTCTTCAAGTAAAGGCATTCATGTTATGGTATATATATTCGCTGTAAACCTTCAGAAACGAGTATTCACCACATTGGCAAAGTCAGAACCGAAGGTATAGGAAATGGCGATCATTGCCCTGAATGAAAAATCGGTAGCCAATTCCTGTTGTGCCAGAAGAATATCTTCAAGATTGAGATCTTTTGCCCTGAGGGATAACTGATCCTGTATAATTTCAAAATCGTTTTGGAGGCTGAGTTCCAAACCTTCCGTCAGACGAACGGACAAGCGAGTATAAAAATCGATTCTCCTAAGATTGAAATCATGAAAATAGTGGGAGCCGATAACACCGGCATAGATGGATCCCCAGGGTTGCTGATAACTTGCCCTGGCTTCCAGTCGTTGACTGAGCAGATCTTCCTGCTCTTTCTCAAAAATGGTCATATCATAATAATTCACATGTGTATAACCAATTTGATATCTGAAATTAATCGATCTTCGAGTTGCTTCGCGATAAGGGAAAATGCTGTATTCGATACCTGGAGAGACCCACAGCCGGTGCTTAAGGTTATTATCAATACGAGTATTATAGTAGGTAAAGAAACCGGCTGACCAGTGATCGGTGAGGCTCTTGATGGCATAACTGTCAATACCGTTTCTATGTCGCAGACTTGAGATGGTCTCGTCATCCTGATTAATTTCTGTATAATCGTAATTAAAATATGGACGGAATTGAAGCTTCCAGTCGGAGGTTACCCGGTTGGCATTGAAACCCCAACGGCCTTCTAACTCTCTTTTATTACTCTCCAACTCCAGTTGTACTTGTCCGAAATAGATTTGAAAAACCCAATTATTCCATGGATCGTGGGTATCATTACTTGGGACGTAGTCGTCCGGAGTACCATGGAAATTCAGGGTAAAGAGATTTGATATCGGTGTTCTCATCATAAAGGGAGCCAGGCCTATCCGGATAGCATCATTCAGAATGTCACGTATTTCACTTTGAGTCATATTTCGCCCAATTAACTGAGTGAAACTGTAATTCATATCAGTGAATGACCGGCGTCCAATGAAAGTGAGCTCATATTCGCGTCCCCCGTCTCCTGTAAATTGGACAGTGATAAAGAGATGGATATCCGCTTGTTGCTGATCGCGTACGTAATCGATGAATGAGATTTCCTCACGGATATAGTTATAATCACATCTTTGGCAATCGATAAATATAGCAGGAATGGTTTCGATTTTGTAATTATCTCTTGCTGAACTGCTTGCTAAAGAATTTTTTTCATGGTTAAGAGATGAAGCCTCAAGGCTGGCTGAAAAAATAAGTAGGAATAGTCCGGCTGTAAATATGTGTGACGAGGAGGGGAATGAGAAATTCAAGGGTAAAAAGTTTAATTGTTAACTATTGAAATACCTGCCAGCGCACAACGGTTTTTGTTAAACGGTTAACGTCGTAATCGCGATGATAATATAGGTAATATGGAAATGATTTCTGAAAAGGAATGGAAACTCTATAATATAAAAGAAAAAAGATATTACTCAACACATGTTATACTATGGATGTTCCTGGTGTTATAAACATGTATTATAAAATTGGTAACAGGAATGGATAAAATGAATGAGTTGTTCAAGCTACAACCTCACCACCAATACACCGGGGCATGCATCCCGGGTATTTTCAGGGTTTTTGTAATCGCAATCCTCAGCATAACGGGTCATGGTTTCAATCAGATGATAGCTTAATAGCAGGGAGACAAGCCGGCCTTTGGACTCTTCTGTCAACTTAGAATCCAAATACACGGCCCAGCGTTTCCCGCCAAAGCCCTTTCGGCCCAATATGTTGACCAGTACCTGGCCGGTAAGAACCTCACCGAAGAACACTTCATCTTGAGAGAGGGAATATACGGCGCCTTCCGGATAGTGATTCCACACCGTTTTATCATCTGTTGTATTTCTTTTAGCTACTTTATCCTGCCAGAAATCATTGATGTTGAGTGAATATGAGACTCCATGAAATCGGCCTGAGATCTGGCCCGGCACACCTTCTATGAGTCCCGTCGCATCTTCCTGTTCGGATGGTGTTATGCTAACCCGGATTCGCTCATCCATACCCGTCTTATCCTCCCGTTCCACATTTTCAGCGATAACAGAGAGTATGTATTGCTTTTGATCTACAGGATTCGTGAACCGATCCTTAACTTCCCATCTTATTCTATTGGGAATATTGAGCAAACCGGTAGAAACGAAGACTGTGCCGTTTTGATAGTTCAGGGATATTGGCTGCTCTCCGGGGGAATCCAAATACCGGTAGGTATGCATTAAATGAATTTCGAATGAGGGTATCCGGGAATTCGCTTTTTCATTCAACTCTTCGGGAAAGGAATGCAGAGCGGTTTTCATAGAACAGGAGGACAGCATCAACATTATGAACAACAAAAAACCTGGAACATTGAGATAGCAGAGAGATGAACTTGATTTCATATCGATTAAAAACAAATGGGTATCAACCAGGTATATACATTTATCCGTACCGAATGGAGGGGTAATTGATCGGAAGCCCGATTCATTCACAGAAACAACCGATATGGACACAACCCGGTTTCTTGTAGATTGGTATAGCCATTCGGGTTTAAAGGCTTACAGGTGAATTATGAGGCTTCATATTACTGTGTAGTCATCAAAAGATATTCGCATTATAGTGCTATCTGGATCGGTAACATGAAACAGAGCAAAACTTCACTTTATCACGACATTGTGCCACCAATGGCCCACCATTATAAATAAATTAAAAGTTCAATATACTGAACTATAACAAGTTGCAGTGAAATTGAAGTTTTAAAAGGGTGCCCTGGACTGGACTCGAACCAGCACGCCAATTAAGGCACTACCCCCTCAAGATAGCGTGTCTACCAATTCCACCACCAGGGCATTTGAGAGTGAAGCTGAATATACAATGATCATACGTATATGCGCAACCAACAGTCACATGTCGAGATTTATTTTTTCTCATCCGGATTCCCGGGAGGTATTTCTTCGAACTCGGCATCTTCTATGTGGTCAAAGCGATCATAGCCCGGTTTGTTTTTTTTGCCACTTTCGAATGTACTATTGGATTGATACTGCGAGTTTTTCCCGTTACGGACATGATCCCGGCGCTGTGAAGGCGATTCTGTTAAAAGCAGCCGAAGCGCAATGCGGATCACCAGATAAGAGATTATAATAAGTAAAATGATACGCAGCATGATTATCCCGGCGTAATGTGTGTAGTATTGCTACGAATGGGTTCGAAGAATATTTGATCTTCTATGTATTTCAGATGTGTTTCTTCATGGACAAAATCCACTTCGCTGGCATTGATTATGATCAGCGGGGAACGCGTATAATGATGGAAAAAATGGTTGTAGGCATCGTTCAACTCTTCAAGATACGTGCGACTCATCTCTTTTTCATATGGTCGCCCACGCGATTTTATATTTTGTAACAAGCGATCAACCGATGATTGTATATAAACCACCAGATCCGCTTTTGCTGAAATACTGTTCATGATGCCGTAAATACTGTCGTATAATGCCATTTCGTCACCTGATAAATTTAGTCGGGCAAAAATACGATCTTTTTCAAATAAATAATCGGTAATTACCAGATCATGAAACAGATCACGATTGCGAAGGTATTCCTGTTGTTTGAAACGGCTTGCCAGAAAGGCGAGCTGGGTTTGAAATGCATATCGCTCCCGGTCCTCATAGAATTGTGGTAAAAAAGGATTCTCGTCAAACTGCTCCAATACCAGTCTTCCGTTATGTCGATCTGATAATAATCGTGCCAGGGATGTTTTCCCGGCACCGATAACCCCTTCAATAGCTATATAATTGTAACGGTTCATAGGTAAGAAGCTACCACTTTAACCGTGTTTTCGAAACTTGAATTTCATCTGTTTCAGCGATTAACGCATCGATCGGTTGTCCGGATTGAAGATCTGTCCAGTCGGGACAGATCTCTTTGAGCGGAATCAGAACAAAAAGGCGTTTTGCATATTCCGGATGAGGGACATGGAGACGCTGGCGTGTGATGAACTGGCGGTCGTAATCGATAATATCAAGATCGATGGTACGATTCGCCCACCTGGGAACAGCTGGATCACGACCATACCTCTGTTCATAGTTTTTGAGTGCTTCAAGCAGTGACAATGGGTGCAGATCAACCCGGATCAAACAAACCGCATTGTAGTACATATGTGTAGACGCCTCACCAACAGGCTCGGTTTCATAAATCGAAGAAGCGGTCACCGGTGTGGTACTCAGTTTGGAAAGAAACTTTTTTGCATTCGACAGATGTGCCTGACGATCACCGAGATTGGAACCCAGTGCAATTACAACTTGGGCCATTGGCTTTTGACTTCTGCATATTCACAGGAGGATAATAAAGATGGATTGATTTTTCGAATGGCCACTTCGATTTTTTCTGCCGCTGGATAGGCATGAAGCAGCGATTCTCCAATTGCATACAATAAGGTCTCGATCAGTTTTACCGATTCACCGTTCATGATATTGTGCACTATTCCGGCTGTTTCACTGTAGTCTATCGTCCTGGCTAGATCATCTTTCTTTGCAGCAGCCTCGAGAGAGACCCAAAATACAATATCGATTTCAAAATCATTGCCTTTGGTTTGTTCCTCCGGATAAAACCCATGCAGGCTATGAAATTTCAAGTTTTTAATGGTTATACAGTCCATGAACGTTACGGTCACATGCTTGCAAGTTCAATACGCTGCTGGATGTCCCGAATAATTTGCTGGAATTTTGTGTTGGTTTCCAGGCGATCCTCTACGGAGCTGATAGCGTGGATCACTGTGGAGTGGTCTCGCCCACCAAAATGGAGGCCAATAGTTTTTAAACTGGATTTTGTCATGGTCTTGGACAAATACATAGCAATTTGCCGTGCTTCCACAATTTCCTGTTTCCGGGTTTTTTCGCGCACTTTGTTGGGATCAATTCCAAAATAATCACATACCAGTCGTTGGATACTTTCGATAGAGATCTGTTTTTTTGTCTCCTTGATTAAATCTTTCAGAATGCGTTTAGCCATGGACAATTCTATATTATCGATCTTCTGAAGTGAGGCCGTAGCTAATAGTTTGATAATTGCTCCCTGAAGATCACGTACGCTTGACTTGAAATTATGGGCGATGAATTCAAAGATTTCCGGATAAAAATCAATGCCGTTATCCAATGCTTTTTTTTCGAGAATGGCATATCTCGTTTCGTAATCCGGCATCTGAAGATCAGCACTCAATCCCCAGTTGAACCGGGAGATAAGGCGCTCTTCGATATCGGGGACATCTTTGGGAGCACGATCGCTGGTCAGTATAATTTGCTTTCCTTCCTGGTGCAGTGCATTAAAAATATGAAAAAACTCCTCCTGTGTTTTCTCTTTACCGCTGAAGAATTGAATATCGTCAACAATGAGGACATCGATGCTCCGGTAGAACATGGAAAAATCACCGGCACGGTTATTACGAATTGCCTGGACAAATTCATTGGTGAACTGGTCGGAAGAGATATATAGAATAGAGAAATCATCTCTGTAATCCTGGCGAATCTTATTACCAATACTTTGAACCAGATGGGTTTTTCCCAGCCCAACACCTCCGTAAACAAAGAACGGATTGAATGAATTTTTCCCGGGATTTTCGGCAATTGCGATTGCAGCAGAACGAGCCAGTCGGTTACAATCTCCTTCGATAAATCTGCTGAAGACATAGTTTTCATTCAGGTTTGGTTCGATTTTATTTTTGCGAATACCCGGAATCACAAACGGGTTTCGAATAGATTCGGCAGCATAACCATCAAACCCGTTTTGACCTGGCACCCCTCGATCCATGTCCTTCTGAACCGGCGGATTCGCTCGTTGTGGCATTCGAACAGCAAGATCCTGATGTTCCTGCTCGGACTTTTCCAGGACGACAGAGTACTCGAACTGTGCTCCTTCACCGAGTATTTTTGAGATGGTTGAGCGCATGATGTTGTAATAATGCTCTTCCAGCCATTCGTACCAGAACTGGGACGGTACCTGAATAGTCAGCCTTTTTCCTTCCAGTGCAATCGGTTTAATGGGATGAAACCAGGATTTATATTTCTGATAATTAATATTGTCCCGGATTATTTCTAAACATTCTGCCCATACTTTCGCTGCCGAAGTGCCGTCCTCTTCTACGAGCTGTTCATGTTTATTTTCGACTTCCGCCATTATTTATTATCCAAAAAATTCTGCTTCGGCTATCCCTGGTTTGTAAGTGGTTATCCACAATAACTGGCACGTTGCTCAGGCACTTCGGAAAAAGAAGATGCCAATAATTGATACTCTTGTCAATATAGTATTATTTAATCCCGGCGGACTTATCCACACTCTACGTGTTTTATAAATTAAATATTTTCAATTATTTATAATAATTTATGTGTGGTTTATATATGCACCGGCGTGCACGCAGATTCACCGAAGAGATGCAGGGGAAAAAGGTTTTTAAAAATCGAAGGAGTGGTACATTTTTTTTCCCCAAGTTATCCACATTTCGTAGAGGTGATTTGTTCTTTTACTGTTACGAAAATGTTAACCCTCTTGAATACAATGACTTAACCTGTTATTTATCGAAAAAACCTGTCAGGAAGCGGTCTTTAGCTGAATAATCCTGTGAAAGAATTCCTTTGAATGGATGCAGGTTACATATTTTCAATAATTTATCACCATATTTCTCATTAATTTCCAAATAGAACTTTCCGGTTGGTGACAAATAACTTTTACACCAGTCAACCAGTTCAGAATATATGGTCGTCACATCATCGAGTATCAATGCGGTTCGGGGTTCGAAATCAATGACCTGTTTTTCAAGTGACGATATTTCGTCAATTCCGATATATGGAGGATTGGAAGCTACAATATCAAATGTCTTTTCCGGATGGAATTGCTGAAATCCGGTATGATGAAATGAAATATCGAGTTTAAGGTTATGTGCATTGTCACGGGCAATGAGGAGGGCATGATCACTGATATCAATAGCGGTAACCTGCCATTGAGGGCGTGCCTTTTTTATAGCCAGCGCAATACAACCGGAACCGGTACCAATATCCAGGAAACGCAGAGTCTCATTTCCGGGATGTTGTTGTAATAGTTTCTCTACCAGTTGTTCCGTTTCCGGTCGTGGAATCAAGACATCTTTTGTTACACGAAGGGTTAAGTTTAAAAAATCTGTAGTACCTGTTATGTATTGGAGGGGTTCGTTTTTTGCACGTCTCATGATAAGGGGTTTGAGCCGGTTCAATTCGTCCGGGGAAAGGGGTCGGTCAAATTGCAGGTATAAGTCCAGCCGGTGAACACCCAACAAATGTGACAAAAGCCACTCAATACTTAAGCGTGGTGAAGGGATATCCTTTTTTTTGAAATAATCCGTTGCCCACTTCAGCATATGGACTACAGTCCACATATTTTTTTGTTCAACCGTCTGCGTCACTATTCTTTTTTGTTCTGTATGGTCAAACCGAACTGTTTGCCGAAATCGAGTATAAATTCCATGAGCTGGTCATGTATCGGCTGCTCCTCCAGTATTGAAGAACCACCGAAGCCACTTTGTTTTCCAATGTCGACAATTTCCAGTCTGATCTTTGCGGCTTCTTCCGATAGAATGCATGTAAGGCATTTGGTATTTTGTATGGTTGTTGATCGGTCTTCATATAGGAAAACCCAAACTTTTTCTTCATCCGAAATTTCTCTTGTAAAACTGTAAACGTGTGAAGTTTCTTTTAACATGGATTCCCCCATACGTTGCAACGATGATTTGGGTCCGAAAACTTCAAGCCTGGAAATGTTAGCCATGATTACTCGTTAATTAATACCATCTTAATCTATACCATCCCATCCGGTATATCGTTATTTCCGATGTAACTACAAGTTGATTTTAAGCAATAGGAAAATACAACAGATTTTGTCATTCGCAAGTGTTCCTTTACAGTTGATTATGTACCTTGAACATTCGAACTATTTTCAATAATTCAACAATCATGATGTATTTCAAAACAGCCACATTGCTCATTTTGTTCTTATTCCATGGTAAGAGTTTGTCGCCGGCCTTGGCCCAGGACCGTATTGAACCGGATCTTGCCGAGATGGAACAGCCGTTGACTCATTATGATTTTAATATGAGGAATGGAATGAGTTTTCGGTTTCAAATGAACAATTTCGGATTTGCTGTGGGGGGTGAGTATCGCAGAGTTTTGTCTCGCTACACACAGGGCATGATTGAGTTTCAAGTCACCAATATCCGGGATGAAGGGGAGCAGTCTTTTCAGAATTTTTGGGGTTTTACCGTTATACCCAATAAATACAATCGAATTTTATCGGTGCCTGTCATGTTGGGAATCAACCATAGAATTTTTGCCAATCAATTGTCAGATGATTTCCGATTTCAGTTTCAAATTTCCGGCGGCCCTTCCCCATCGCTTGTTTATCCTTATTTTAATGACAGACAGGGTTATGGATTTCGAAGACAGGGTTTCCGGGCATACGAGGATCAGCCGCATTACGATCCATTCCAGGGATGGGGAGATGGTGAATTGGTATTGGGTGGAGCCGGACAGCTTTCTCTCGGTGCTGATATGGGTGGCGATTTTGCAAAAATCCAGTCGATTTTTATAGGCTATTATTTTCACTATTTTCCTGATGGTATTCAGGTTATGGAACCGAATCGGCCCGGCCACGGGTTCAATCCTGATCCGTCTCTAACGATTGATGATCAACCTGCTGGAGCTATAGTTCCAGCCACCGGTAAACAATATTTCTTCGGGTCCCCTCACATAACATTTATTTTCGGGTCCATGTGGTGATATAATCAATTTGCTCCGGCACACCTGCTCATTTTAATTCAGGAAGGATCCATCCGCCCTAATTAATTGTAAAATTTTTAACAGATGCCTCGTAAAACGCAATAGTGACGTACCCAGGTTAGAGGCATCAACACATAGGTGTTTGAGTAAAATCTCGTGGATATACTATGTGACTTTATGATCCTAAAATTTTAACATATATAAAGGGGCAATGGATTCCTAATTAAGGGAAAAATCAGTACCTTTGAGACGATGTAAATAACAAAAATTTGAATTAAAAATATCTCTAACATGGCTATTATTGAAGAAATTATTGCGCGACAAATATTTGATTCCAGAGGAAACCCGACGGTAGAAGTGGATGTAATTATTGAAGACGGAACTATGGGGCGAGCTGCAGTCCCTTCCGGTGCTTCCACCGGTGAGCATGAAGCTGTCGAACTCCGGGATGGGGGTGATGATTATATGGGAAAAGGGGTATTGAATGCTGTTGAAAATGTTAATGAAACCATCGCAGATGAATTGGTCGGCTACAACGTCTTTAATCAGGTGGATATCGACAACGTACTACTGGATTTGGACGGAACGGATAACAAGAGCAAACTGGGTGCGAATGCAATGCTCGGCGTATCCCTGGCAGTTGCTGATGCCGCTTCCAACGCTCTCAATATTCCGTTTTGGCGTTATGTAGGGGGTGTCAATGCCAAGGTGCTCCCGGTTCCGATGATGAATATTATCAACGGCGGATCGCACGCCGATAATAATGTTGATCTTCAGGAATTTATGATTATGCCTGCTGGAGCCGCATCATTGTCTCACGCGTTGCGCATGGGAAGTGAGATTTTCCACAATTTGAAAAAAGTGCTCTCCGGTATGGGATATGCAACTACAGTAGGTGATGAAGGCGGGTTTGCGCCTAACCTGAAGAGCAATGAAGAAGCGGTGGAAGTTATACTTAAAGCCATTGAACAAGCCGGATACAAACCAGGCGAGGAAGTTCTTTTGGCACTGGACCCGGCTACCTCGGAATTTTACAATTCGGAGTCCGGTCTTTATGAATTTAAATGGAGCGACGGATCAAAGAAAAACGCTGATGAGATGGTTGATTTTTGGAGTGGTTGGGTGAATAAATATCCGATTATTTCTATTGAAGATGCTATGGATGAAAACGACTGGGATGCCTGGAAAAAATTAACCGACGCAATCGGAGATCGAGTCCAGCTTGTAGGTGACGATTTGTTTGTAACCAACGCTGAGCGGTTAGGCAAAGGTATTGAAAAGGGAGTGGCCAATTCTATACTCATCAAAGTTAATCAGATTGGTACTTTGACTGAAACACTTGATACCATTGAATTGGCACATAAAAACGCTTATACAGCTGTGATATCACACCGGTCCGGAGAAACCGAAGATACTACTATCGCCGATTTGTCGGTTGCTACTAATGCCGGCCAGATTAAAACGGGCTCTATGAGCCGTACTGACCGCCTGGCCAAATACAATCAACTTATTCGTATTGAAGAACAGCTGGGAGATTGTGCCGAATATCTTGGTCGTGATGCTTTCAATGTTTGATCCCGGCTAAATAGTAATATTTTAGGTTTGTCCCAACAGGATCTATTGGATGGAATAGCGAGAGTTGTTGATATGGGTTATACAAGGTAAATTCCCATCAGATGTTGCTTCCGTGTTTGATATGGAGTGAGAAGTTAATAAAGCAGACGGTGTTTCGTGCACTTTCTGCTTTTTTTTTATATTCTTTTATTCCGAGGAGACAATAATATCTTACACACCTGTATTTAACTGTACAAAAAGATATGAATATCTATGTAGGTAACATTGCCTGGAAAACCAAACGAAGTGAACTGAAAGACCTGTTTGAAAATTTCGGAGAGGTCACCAATGCCTTTATTGTTCGCGACAGAAAGACAAGACGTTCTCGTGGCTTCGGTTTTGTTGAAATGGCTAATGAAGAGGAAGCCAGGGAAGCTATTGAAAAACTAAACAACACGGTATTTCTTGAACGGACTATTACCGTAAATGAAGCGAGGCCGAAGCAAGAGGAAGCTCAGGAAAATTCTGAGGTGGACCGCGAAGAATATTCCGATGATTAATCTATCACTATCGCTGAAAAATTTTCGAAATCATCAACATACGGAGGCAACTTGGGGCGAACAGGTCAACATTATTACAGGTCCGAATGGGGCAGGGAAAACCAATCTCCTTGATGCGATTCATTATTTATGTATGAGTCGCAGTTTTACCAGTTCTTCCGATCAGTATGTTGTTCATCAGGATTCGTCGACTTTTCGGATTCAGGGAATTTTTAAAGGTAATATCCGGAGCACTTTTGAAGTTGCGTGTACATATGAACGGGGAGAGGGGAAAAAAATATGGGTGAATGACAGTCCGCTGGATCGACACACAGAATTGATTGGATTGGTACCGGTGGTACTGGTGTCCCCGGAAGACAAAAAACTAACCAGTGAAGGCCCTGTTGAAAGAAGATCATTTCTTGACGCATTGATTTGCCAAACATCATCTGCATATTTGGATGATTTAATCAGGTATAGAAAAATCACCAGGCAACGAAATCGCTTGCTTGCCGATACTTTCCATGTTCCGCATCATATCAGTGATATGCTTGAACCCTGGAACCAGCAATTAGTTGAAACAGGATCCCAAATTATCATAAAAAGGATTGGGGTGATTCGGAAATTTCTTGTTTTTCTGAGCCAAGCTCATATGCAGTTAACCGGATCAGAACTGAAGCCCTGGATGCGCTATAAAACTCTTTGTGATCCTGACATACCGGAATCTCAGGTGCGGGAGATTTATGCCAGAGAGCTTGCAAAATCGGAGGAGCGTGAGTTGGAGCGTCAGCAAACTGTGATTGGGCCGCATCGTGATGATCTTGTTTTTTTTCTAAATGATATGGAATTGAGGAAATTCGGTTCACAAGGACAGCATCGAATTTTTGCATTGGCATTAAAAATGGCACAGCTCTATTTTTATTCGGAAGAATTGGAAGATTTACCGGTTTTTTTACTGGATGATGTTTTTGGTGACCTGGACCCCCAGAAAACAGAAATTGTCATGAACATGTTGTTGCAGCATAAGGGGCAATCATTTATAACGGCGGCGCACCCTGATAAGCTTATTGGTGTCACTGACATCGGAGACAGACGAATTGCACGTTATCATGTTTATGAGGGAAAATTGAAGATGGAAAAATAACAAATGGCATACCGTCGCAAACAACCCCGGGCACTAAAGGACTTAATGGATGAATTTATCGAAGAGTATCCGCATCGAGTTGCTTTGAAGCGAGGTATGATTTTATCGTTATGGCCGGAAACAGTGGGTGCTGCTATCTGTGAACAAGTACGTGATCTAAAAATTTATGGTAGCCGGTTGGTTGTACATGTTCCGGATCCGGCATGGCGACATGAAATCCATATGCAACGACATAAAATTATCCGGCAGTTGAATAGTGCTGTAAAAGAGGAAATCATTCGCGATATTATAATCAAATCCTGAGTCGTTTATTACAGGAATAACGTGGCTGGATTTAAAACCCGGTTGGCAGCAAAATACATACCATTATTTTAAAGGATCAAAACCGAAGAAATGGTGAACAGTAATATATCAGACAATTGGTTTTCCCGGAAATTCAAGTCAAAAGAGGAGGAGAGTACCTACCTTCACAAAGGAGAAATCCTGCTTGTGTTTTTGATCGGTTATTTTATTGCTTTGGCACTTTGGCTGCTTGTTAATCTTGGACGTGAATACAGCCTCAACATGGAAGTCCCTCTTCATGTAACCGGGTATAGTAACGAATTAGCATTTGCAGAACCTCCTCCTGATTATGCACAAATTGGGGTTAGCGGTGAAGGGTGGAATTTACTGTCACTTTACAGGAATCCACCACAGATCACGGTTAATTATGACGAAGGCATGGTAAGCATTTTTGAAATTATCCAGGATCAGTTGAGTACCTATCCTGAATTGACACTTCAGCAAGTACAGCCACCGTTTATTACAGTGGAAATGGAACCCAAAACAAGTAAAAGGGTGCCTGTCACTCCAAAGATGGATGTGCAATTGAGAGCACAATATGAAATAAAGGGTGATGTTCATGTGCATCCCGATAGTGTCACAATAATCGGGGCAGCATCCATTATTGATACATTACAGAGCTGGCCAACGGAGATGGTTCATTTGAGAAATGTACAGGAGGCGGTAAATCAAAGAGCCAGATTGGCTGAAACTGAACTTATGATCAGCAAAGATACATCAGAAGTGACCGTTTCATTTGATGTTACTGAATTTACAGAAGGCGAGATACGAATTTATGTGAGAGTACAAAACGTGCCGGAAGGACAGCAGATCCGTTTCAATCCCTCGGTCATCAATGTCCGATATGATGTTCCGATTGAATATTACAGTGCCGCACAGGAAATGGTCCCATACGAAGCGATTGTAGATTATAGCGATATTGAACAGGATACCACCGGTTTTGTAGTTCCGTCTGTCCGTCCAACAAGTAGTGGACTCAATCTCAGGCTTCGTTCCTTCCAGCCAAGGCGGGTGTCTTATTTCAGAGTTATTGAGGATTCTTAGTGGTGTCGGTAGAACGAATCTCTTCTCTGTATGGTTTGAGCACTTCTTCGACCGGTCGGCACTCATGAAAATATGAAGTCACTTTCAGCAGTACTTCATCGACCAGTGCATCCGGACAGGAAGCACCCGAAGTGAGTGCAATGGTGACGGGTTCGGAGGCTTTTGGTATCCAGTTACGGGATCGGTGAACATTGTTCTCCCATTGATTAAAATGATGAATTTCCTGTTTCGATTTGATTTCCGAAGCATCCCGGATATGATAGGTGGCAAAACGTTCTTCAAGCAGCTCGACCAGGTGCATGGTATTGGAAGAATTATATCCACCTACGACCAGTGCCAAATCGGCTCGTTCCTCAAGCAAGGCATAGGTAGCCGACTGATTTTCGTTAGTCGCATAGCAAAGCGTATCGGATGTATCGGCAAAATGTAGTTCTGCTTCGGCTTTTCCATATTTTTCCTCAACAGCCTTCTTCAGAATATCCATTACTTCACGTGTCTCTGTGGCCAACATGGTAGTTTGGTTGATCACACCGAATCGTTGCAGATCCTGATGGGGATCAAACCCGTCGGTACACTTCATCCCGAAGTATGTCATAAAATCATCTATCGGGCGATTCGATAAAAGGATATCTGCCAAAATGTGTGCTTCGTCGGTATCCAGTACGATCAGGCATGGGGCTTCTTTAGAGCTATGTGAAAACGTAGCGCGAGTCTCTTCGTGGTTATGTTTCCCATGAATTACCAGCGAGTATCCTTTTTTCCCCAGTTGGCTTCCCCGATTCCAGACTTTAATCACAAATGGGCAGGTGGTGTCGTATTGATATGGATTTATGCCTTGTTTCTCCAGTAATCGCTGAGTTTCAATAGTCGTACCAAATGCCGGTACTATGACAATGTCGTCGGGGTTCAACGAGGAAACAGGAATACGTTCGGTACCATCGGTCTCAAAAAGGAATCGGACACCACGTGCTTCCAGATCTTTGTTGACCATAGGGTTGTGGATCATTTCGCTAAGCAGATATATATTTTTCCCCGGATGCTCATCTACTGTACGGTAGGCGATATCGATCGCGTTCTCTACTCCGAAGCAAAAACCGAAATGTCTGGGTATAAGAAAGTGTACCGGCCCGAAATCCAGTACGGACGGAGATCGGTTCTTCTTTCGAGGGTCCAGGATCTGGCGTGCGTTCTTGACCGTTTTAACTATATCTGACTGATAGAGATCCGGTATAAAAAAGTCTTTCGCCATTAAGTGTCAGTAGGTTTGGATAGTCGTCAAGGGTCCTTCATTTATGAAGGAATCATGGATTCGAATCAGGCGGCTACTTCATCAAGGCGTACACCGACCAGCTTGCTAACACCTGTTTCAGGCATGGTAACTCCGTACATCATTTCGGATTTCTCCATAGTGGTTTTATTGTGGGTGATCACAATGAACTGGGTTTGATCACTGAATTTCTTCAGTAATTTGGTGAATCGAAGGATATTGGGATCGTCCAACGGAGCGTCGACTTCGTCCATTACACAAAACGGAGAGGGTTTCACCAGATAAAGGGCAAAGAGTAAAGCGATCGCGGTAAGGGTTTTCTCTCCACCGGAAAGTTGCTCGATCACACTGGGACGTTTCCCGCGGGGATTGGCGATGATTTCGATTTTCGCTTCCAGGGGATCCTCCGATTCCTCATCAATTTTCAGATCGCAGAAATCATTTTCTTCGAACAAGGTGTTGAAGACCTTGCGAAAGTTTTCGCGTATTTCTTTAAAGGTATTGTTAAAACGTTCCTGGGCGTTTCGATTAATTTCATTTATGGTTTCGGTCAGCTGTTCTTCGGCTTTTTCCAGATCGTCGATTTGTCCTTCAAAATGATCCAGCCGCTCTTTTTCTTCTTCGTATTCTGTGATGGCAAGCGGATTGACTTCCCCTATATTCTTCAGACGTTCTCTGAGTGTGAAAATAGTTTCTCGTGCCGTGGATATGTCGGTTTCCTTCGGAAGCTCAACGTTAATCTGGTCAATAGTCATGCTGTATGTCTCCCAGATGTGGTCATTTATGTTCTTCTGATCCATTTCCAGCCTGGATTTTGCCAGTTCCAGTGAATGAATCAGCTCCTGATTGGATTCTTTTTTTCGTCGTGCATCTTTGAGATCTTCTTCGAGCAAGTTTATTTTCCCGCGCTGGTGTGAGCATTCTTCTTCCGCTACTTTCAGTTTGTATTCTGCTTCCTTTTTGGCAACATGTAACGCTTGCTGTTCATCCTCTGCGTTTTCAACCTGTTCTCTGAGCAAGATGATAAGGTCCTTACTGGATTTGGCTTCATCAGCCCGATGTTTCAGGCGATCTTTAATGGATTGTACGTCAGACTCGAAACGTCGGATATCACGTTTCAGTGTATCCACCTCGTTTTCGGCATTTTGATGTTGTAGAGAGATGTCGTTATATCGGGTCTGTGTCCGTTGCAATACATTCTCCTGCTCCTGAAGAGCAGATTTTAAGGTAATCTCTTCATGAACGACCTCCTTGAGTCGGGATTTACAGTTTTCCCATTCCGGGGTAATATTTCGCAATTCCTCATACGATTTTTTGGAAGTTTCCTCCAGTGTTTCCAACCTCCCCTGCAGATCTTGTATAGATTTATTGTAAATATCGGTTTGTGCTTCAAAGGAACTCATGCGGGTTTCATGTTTCTGTAATTGTGTGGAAGCTTGTTTTACTTGCAACTGCCAGCGATGGAGGTCAAAGTTACGGTACGCTTCATTTTGTTCATCCAACCGGTTCTGCGCTTTTTTGATAAGGCGTGCGGCATCTTCAGCCTGTTGCTGAAGTTTTATGATTTTTTCTTTTAACCCAATACGCACACCCGCATTTTTATTCCTGCTTCCACTGTAAATAAACCCGTCGGCTGTTACCACATCACCACCTGGAGTGACCGCCATAACCTTTTTTTTGTCAGCAACTTGAATAGCATCATCAAGTGTATCTGCCGTAACCACACTTCCGAAAAAAAGTTTTTTCAAACTGGAAAAAATTTTGTCGCACTGTACGTGGTGGTAGAGCGACGAGTCAACTACATTGTGATTGTCAGCAATCCGGCTTAACGGGATAGTGGTTAACCGCCCTTTGTTATGTTTTTGTAGTAAATCAAAAGCACGCCGGGATTCCTTCTCATTGGCAGTAATCACAAAATTGGATGCTTCTCCAAGCACGGCTTCGAGGGCGCCTGTAAGCTGTTTGTCACAGGTAAAAATGTCGCTCACCATTTCAAACATTGTGAATTCATGGTGGTGTTCCCGCAGGTATTGAACGCTTTCGGGATGAGAATCCGAAGATTCCGAGAGGTTTTTAAGCAATTGATATTCCGATCTGTATGCATCGTTTTTGCTTTGGAGAGTACGAATTTCGTCCTTTTGCCGGTCAATTTGCTCAAGCAGTTCTTCTCGTTCGTTTCGTGCGGCATCCAGTTGTTGCTCTGCTTTTTCGACTTCGGCGGTCAGTAACTTGTACTTGCTTTCCTGTGCACTTTTATCCTTGGAAAAAGTTGATGTCTTCTCCCGGCTTTCCCTGATCTCCTGTTTCAAACGTTCCTTTTCTTCTGTAGCGTTCTCGATGCGAGATTCCAACCGGACCTGTAGGTTTTGAAGTTCATTGATACGATTGCCGGTCTCGCTGTGAGTGCGACCCAGGTCATCCAGTTTTTTACGATTCTTCTGAACCAAACTACGGGTTTCCTCCAGTGCATCGGCGGCGGATTTGTATTCGCTGGTCATCGATTCAAGTTTGCTCACCGCCTTTTTGAGGTTCTCTTCATTGACTTTAAGATTCTTGCGCAGATCCTTGATGTCGGTTTCCGCCTGATGGATGTCCTGTTCATACCGGCGAATGACTTCTTCCTCATTTTTAATTTTTTCTGAAGTTATTCGGATATGGGTTTGTGCTTCCTGTACGGATCCGCTGATTCGTCCCACATTTTTCTGTGCTTCATTTTGAGCCTGTTCTTTCTCTATGAGCGCTTCATGTGCCGCAGCTTCGTTTTGTTCAAGTTGTTGAAGTCTTCGTTGAAGTTCTTCCTTGCTGGAATAGGCACTGGCAATACGCTCGAGCAACGGATTCAATTCATTTTGCACATGATCATACTCCTGTTTTGAAACGGCATGATCCAGGAATTCAAGTTCTTCCCGGTACTTCTGCGCTCGTTCCGCCCGGGAAGCCTGTGCCTGAAGTGATCGTGTTTTCTTGCGTATTTCTACCAGAATATCTTCCATTCGCTGCAAGTCGGCCCGGGTGTCGGAAAGTTTTTTAAGCGTCTGTTTTTTGCGTTCCTTGAATTTGGTAATACCTGCCGCTTCTTCAAATAATTTGCGACGGTCATTATTTTTGTCATCCAGGATGTCCTCGACCATGTTGAGTTCAATCACCGAATAGGCATTGGAGCCCATTCCGGTGTCCATAAACAGGTCGGTGATATCCTTGAGTCGACATTGTTTCCGGTTCAGCAAGTATTCACTTTCACCTGACCGGTAAAGTCTGCGAGTGATGGTGACATCAGAAAATTCAGTGGGCAGGGATCCGCGATTGTTGATGATCGTAACGGAAACCTCTGCCAGGCCAAGTGCTTTTTTTGCTGCTGTTCCATTGAAAATGACGTTGGTCATAGCTGCTGAACGTAATAAAGAAGGACGTTGTTCGCCCAGCACCCAACGAAGGGCATCAACAATGTTTGATTTCCCACAACCGTTCGGACCGACAATTGCCGTAATGCCACTGTCGAACTTTACTCGTGTTTTGGAAGCAAAACTTTTAAACCCCTGTAGTTCGAGTTCGGCAAGATACATGTAAGTCGCTTTCCATTTAGGGTATTAAACGGTCATGATCTCATTTTCCTTTTCCTTCAGAAGTTCATCCACTTTGGAGGTACGGGAATCGGTGATTTTTTGTAGCTCCTCTTCGGCTTCGAACTTGGAATCTTCAGGCAGAGACTCATCCTTTACTTCTTCCTTGATTTGGTCTTTTACTTCACGACGGCTGTTTCGGATGCTTATCCGGGCCTGTTCGGCTTTTTCTCTGGCAACTTTGACCAGAGCTACTCGTCGTTCTTCGGATAAAACAGGCAGAGGGATCCGAATCAGGGTTCCGTCATTATTGGGATTAAGACCCAGGCCGGATGACATGATGGCCTTTTCAATCTCTTTGATGGAAGATTTGTCAAAAGGTTCAACGGTTAAAAGCCGGGGGTCAGGTGCGGAGATATTGGAAAGCTGATTAAGAGGTGTAAGGGCCCCATAGTAATCCACTTTGATACCATCGAGAAGTTGTGGTGAGGCTTTTCCGGCTCGGATGTGAGAAAGTTCACGTTTCAAAAAAGAAACCGCTTCATCCATGTGTTCTTTTGCATAATCGAGATAGGGCTGTAGTTTCTCCGTTATCATAGTGTCCGGGAAATAGTGTGATCGAAATCATTGAGAATAAACAACGAAATATAGAATAAATTGATAAAAAAAAAGCGAAGTCAATCCCAGTATACCGTTGTTCCGATTGAATCCCCTTGTATGACTTTCAACAGGTTTTTCTTTTTGTTCATATTGAAAACTATGATCATTGTTTTGTTATCCCGACACAGTGTGAGGGCGGTAAGATCCATCACCGATAATCTTTTTTTCAGAATATCGTCTCCTGAGATGGTTTCAAACTTTCTGGCATCCGGATTTTTTTCGGGGTCGGAATCGAAAATCCCGTCGACACGAGTTCCTTTCAAAATGGCATCTGCTTCGATCTCAATAGCACGGAGAGAAGCGGCGGTATCTGTTGTGAAATATGGGTTACCGGTACCGGCTCCAAAGATCACCACTCTTTGTTTCTCGAGATGGCGGACGGCACGTCGACGAATATAGGGTTCGGCGATTTGTTCCATCCGGATAGCTGACATGAGGCGGGTGTGAATGCCTTTTTTTTCGAGGGCATCCTGCAATGCCATACTGTTGATCATGGTAGCCATCATACCCATATAGTCGCCCTGGACACGATCCATACCAAGTGTTGCGCCTTTGACTCCCCGGAAGATATTGCCGCCTCCGATAACTATAGCAATCTGGGTACCTGTTTCGGCGACCTCGCGGATTTCTTCGGCATAACTCGAAAGTACTTTACCATCAATTCCGTGTCCCTGTTTTCCCAGCAGGGATTCGCCGCTCAATTTTAATAGTACTCGATTAAAAGATTTCACTTTTTCTATGTTCTATTGTATGGATACGATGAAGAATTATCTTTGTTAAGATTCTTACAAATCAGTTTGTTGACATGTTGGCCGGATTTCCATATTAAGTCATTTGGAAATCCGGATAAAAAAAAGGCCGCCCCGGGGCAGCCTGAAAGTTAAAGAATCGAATTATTCTTCTCCGAGTTGAATACGAATAAATGAAGAAACCAGGGGTGCCCCGGATTGCTTCAGATACTCCTGAACACTCAGAGACCCGTCTTTTACAAACTTTTGCTCCAGGAGCACCTGTTCTTCAAAAAATCTTCGCAATTTGCCCATAGCCGCTTTTTCAGCGATATCGGCGGGTTTACCTTCATTAATAAGCTGTTCTTTTGCTATTTCTTGTTCTTTTACTATTACCGAATCATCCACACTGTCGCGATTGACAGCAATAGGGTTCATGGCGGCTACTTGCATGGCGATATCCTTACCGACATCATGATTGTCCAGGTTGCCTTCAAACTCTACCAATACACAAAGTTGATTACCCGGATGGATATAATCAATAATCTGCCCATCGGATTTCATGAGCTCAAATCGACCGATATCAATTTTTTCACCGATTTTACCTACCAGATCCTTAAGCATATCGGCAACGCTGAGGGTGCCGATATTGGCCTGAAGCAGTGCATCGCGATCAGCTGGTTCCTGCTCAAAAATCACTTTGGCGAAATCGTTGGCATACTGGATAAATTCCTCATTTTTGGCTACAAAATCGGTTTCGCAATTTAGTTCCACTGCGACCGCTTTCTTTTTGTCATCAGATATCCTGGACACGAGGACTCCCTGATTGGCTTCACGGTCTGCCCGTTTTTCAGATACTTTCTGCCCTTTCTTGCGAAGAATCTCAATTGCGGATTCTATATCACCATCCGTTTCGGTCAGCGCCTTCTTGCAATCCATCATTCCTGCACCGGTCAGGTCGCGGAGGTTTTTTACATCGGAAGCTGAAATACTCATTATTTTAAATACATGTTTTTGGTTAGTCTTTTGCTTTATGGCTTTCGTCGGCTGATCCGTCAGGATTGTCTTTATTGTTGTCTTGATCCGCTACTTTTTTGGCGGTTTTTTTCGATACTTTTTTCTCGGTCTCGGAATTGGAAGCTGACTTTGTTGGTTGTTCCTCCATACTTTCGGGAAGTTCAGCTTTATTAACCACTTCTTTCTTCTCAGCTGGTTGAACAGCTTTTTTGTCGCTTATGTTTTTCTTCTCAGATAATACATTTTGAGTTGCCGGTTTTGTCTTTCTGGAGCGTCTTCGACGGACGGCTTTCACTTCCGATTTCTCAATGTCTTCCAGTTCCGATTCTTCGTCTTCTTCTTTGGCTTTTGATTCGGCAGCAAGCTGTTCTTCCTGATAAGCTTCCCGCTCGGCCATACCCTCAATAATGGCATCGGCCACATTGGAAGCGATCAGCTGGATCGCCTTGGCGGCGTCGTCATTGCTTGGAATGATGTAGTCGGGGATATCGGGGTCGCAGTTGGTATCCACAAGGGCAAAAATTGGGATATTCAGCTTGAGAGCCTCATTCACGGCAATGTTTTCCTTGACGATATCAATTACAAACAGTGCGCCGGGAAGACGACCCATTTTGGATATTCCACCCATCACATTCTCAAGCTTTTGCTTTTCACGATCAAGCATTAATCGTTCTTTCTTGGTGATATTATCATAAGTACCATCGGTCTGCATTGCATGGACTTCTTCCATGCGGGAAATGCTTTTCTTGATAGTAGCAAAGTTGGTAAGCATTCCGCCCAGCCAGCGATGTGTGACATACGGCATGTCGCAGCGCTGTGCCTCGGTTTTGATTATTTGCTGAGCCTGTTTTTTGGTGCCTACAAACAGGATTTTTTTCCCGGAACGGGCCACTTTGGTGATTTCGTCGAGCGACTCCTGAAGAAGCGTGTGTGTCTTGTTCAGATCAATGATGTGGATCCCGTTGCGTTGCATGAAAATAAATTCGCGCATTTTGGGGTTCCAGCGTCGTGTGAGGTGGCCGAAGTGTGCTCCTGATTTGAGCAGTTCTTCGACAGATGCTGCATTTGCCATGATAGAGCAGTATTGATGGTGAAGGTTTTGCCACTACGCAGGTCTTCCCCGAAAGCTGATCCCGGTTTGTTGTTTTCAAACCGGAACACCCGGCTTCGGGTCGCTGCGTATGCGTGATGGTAATGAAAAAAATTAGCGCTTGGAGAACTGGAAACGTTTCCGCGCTTTGGGTTGGCCGTACTTTTTGCGTTCAACCATACGGTCGTCACGCGTCAGAAGTCGTTGAGACTTCAGTGCACTGTGAAGTTCCGGCACAAGCGTATTCAGAGCCCGCGCAATCCCCAGCTGTACGGCATCGGCCTGTCCGGTAATGCCGCCGCCGCGCACGGTCACTTTTACATTGTATTTCCCACTCGTTTCAGTAAGTTCAAGTGGCAGGGTGACGGTTTTGCGTTGGGCGGGAAGTACGAAATAGGTTTCGAACGGTTTATTGTTGACCAAAATTTCACCGTTCCCGCTTTGAACATACACGCGTGCAGTTGAGGTTTTTCTACGGCCTATAAACGATTGGTTAGCCATGTATAAAAATATATCAGAGGTCGATTTTTTCAGGTTTTTGTGCAGTTTGGGTATGCTCCGGTCCTGCATATACTCGCAAATTGGTTAATATCTTGCGTCCCAAACGATTTTTCGGGAGCATACCTTTGACGGCATTTCTTACCAGAAAAGTCGGGTCTTTTTTCAGTACTTCTTCAGGAGTGGTGAATGCCGTACCACCGGGGTATCCGGAATGACGAAAATACTGTTTTTGCTGCATTTTTTTTCCGGATAAGGTCACTTGTTCAGCATTGATCACGATGATGTTATCGCCGGTGTCCATGTGAGGTGTAAACTCGGGCTTGTGTTTTCCTCTTAACATGGAAGCCACTTTGCTGCCAAGACGGCCAAGTGGCTGGCCAGCGGCATCAATCACCAGCCACTTTTTTTGGACATCACCAGGCTTTGCCGAATATGTTTTGTAACTCTCGGTTTTCACAAGGATATGAATTTTGAAATCACTAAATATTTGATTTATTGACAAGTCGAAAAAGATAATGTTTAATTTCCTTTGACGCAACAGCAAGAATGTGTCAAAGCCTGCATTAACCCGCTGTAGTTTTTGTCATAAACAATCCCTGGCCCCCTTATTCAAGAGGATTCTGTTGCCTTTCAAATGCAAGTGCCCAAATAGGGGACGTCTGTTCTGAGCTTATTTCCTGGTCACCTGTAATAAACAAGCGATGGAATGGAGTGATCGGGTTTGCCTTCTAAATGAGAGATGATAGAAGAGGCAGCCAAAGCGCTCATCCGGGCACGGGTCTCATTGGTAGCGCTGCCGATGTGTGGTAGCAGGACACAATTTTGTGCGGTCATAAGATCCGGATGCACTTCAGGTTCATTTTCGAAAACATCAAGCCCGGCTCCTCCGATACGGTGCTGGTGCAGTGCTGTTGTCAGGGCTTTTTCATCAATGACGGGGCCGCGAGCTGTATTGATGATGATCGCTTCCGGTTTCATTATTTTCAGCCTTTCTTCGTTGATCAGATGATGTGTTAACGAGGTCAACGGACAGTGAATGGAGAGGATATCACAATTTTGGAGTAATTCATCGACGTTTTTCATGAATCTGGCATTGTACTGTCGCTCGGTTTGTTCATTGAGTCGTGTACGATTGTGATATAGAATTGTCATTCCGAAGCCAATAGCTCTGTGGGCAAAAGCGCGTCCGATCCTGCCCATTCCCAAAATTCCCGCTTTTTTTCCATGGAGCTCCATACCAAGAAAACCAAAAGGATGCCAGCCTTTGAAAGCGCCTGTTCTCAAATGATCCTCAGCTTCCCGGATACGACGCACAACGCTGAGTAACAAGGCAAATGCACAGTCAGCCGTCGCCTCTGTAAGTACGTCCGGGGTATTTGCAACAAGTATGCCCCGTTCACGAGCAGCATTAATATCAATGTTATTGTATCCTACAGCAAAATTTGAGACAATTTTTAATTTTTTACCGGATTCAAGAACCTCACGGGTTATCGGATTGGAAAGACAACTCAACAAACCATCAATGGACCCGATTACTTGTTTTAACCGTGATTCGTCATCATATTCTCCCCTTTTACCAACGGTGACATGATAACGGGCGGACAAAAGCTCAATGCCTTTACCGGGAAGTGGTTCGGTTACCAGTACATGCATATTGACATTATGACTTTGTACAAAACTTCAGTGTAACAGGTCGTATATCCGTACTATTAGAGGGAATACGATTACCCATATATGGAAATTCGAATTATCGAAATTTTGTAATGTTGATATTATCATGACAATAATGTCATTGTGGATAGCAATAAAGAGCGTTAAGGTGAAATGGTTGTGTCATTCACCCGGATACGGACGGGGTCTGTTATGTTCCTGGTGGAAACCGGATGATAATATATAAACGGCTCGAGGACCTGTGCACAGGAGACATCAGCTTTATGCCAGGACGCCAAATCTATAATAAGAGTATCGCCATGTTCTTGCTGGGCGGGAGGTGCGAGTTGATGGCATGGTGTCGGAAGGTGCCCCTCTATTCGGATAAAAGGCCTGGCGTCGCAGAAAGTCCATTGAATATCATCAATATAAACCGGTGAAATGGGATAATCGGCATAACCTGGTGGATCCATGGGGCTATGCGTGGTGGAATCAGCCGGTGGAATGAAAGCTGCGGGTAAGGTCGCAATAATCAGAATGATGAAATACCCATGTCGAGGTTTCAACACGCCGGAGGATGATTTAAATCTCATGGGTATACTATGTGACATGAGGATGTCTGATTAAGATGTCTGATTATTCAACAGTTGAAGCATCCTGTTAGAACTCCGAATCCATCAATCTTTGATGGTAGTGACTTTGGCATCGTTCCACATATTTTCAAGTGCATAATAATTCCGCGTTTCTTCATTGAAGATATGAACGACAACATCTACATAATCCAGTACCACCCATTTTTTGCTATCCAGTCCTTCTTTTTTCCAGACGTGTTCCCCGGTTTGTTCCTTGATTCTCTCAGTGACATTATTGGCCAGTGCTTTGATCTGGGTATCTGAACCGCCCTGGCAAACGATGAAAAAGTCGGTAAGTGTTGTAATGTGACGCACATCCAGAACTACCAGATTTTCAGCTTTTTTTTCAAGTAAAGCTTCATTTATAAGCAGTACAAGTGGCGGGAGAACCTTGTTGATTTTCTGTTTTTTCCCGGAGTTGGTATTGGGAGCGTGGGGCATAAACGGTTGTTGTCTGGTTAATAATTTATTTATCGGATCAGGGATTCAAAGTCGGAACCAATTACTACAGTTGCGTCCAGATAATAATCGGGTGAGATTTCCCTTATGATTCTCTCCCCGGGAATGCCAAGCGCGCGAGCAACTCTGCTTGCGTTTTCTAAGTTTCCGTTCCGGTCTATTACCAGGCTTTCGGTAATATCAAAGGTTTCAAAATTACCAGATTCGACAACATCAAACCCTTGTTGTCGAAGTATGGAAGTATATTGAGTGGCCAGACCGGGTATACCACAACCGTTTAATACTTCAATTTGAATGACATCGCTCAGTAATAAGCCGGGATCACTACGTACGGATTCAATACGCGGGTAAATAATTCGACTGAACAATGCGGTTATGAGTACCAGCAAAAGAACGCTTAGAAATCCTAAAGCAGCGTGTAAAACAAAATGAGATTTCTGATTTTGCGTCATTCACTTAACAGGAAGATTCTCAGGTCCGATTACCAGATGTAAGGAGAATTGTGGAGTCTATTTCTTTGGAAATAGGAAGGGTAATATCCATAGCCCTGCCCTGTAGGAAGTTGTTGAAATCTAAGATGAATGCGGGTGTTTTTATTGAACTTGTAATTCAATTCGGCATTCCGGACATAAAACTGTGTTTGATTGTCCTGGCCCATGATACCCGGCCCGAAAGGAGAATGCGATACAGCAAGATCCACACGACCATGCAAGCTTTCATTGAACATCATCTGCATGGTGTTGGTATAGGTGTTCATGTTGTACATATTGCCGCTGAAAGAACCTAATGACATTTCATAGGAATGATTCATTTGAAAGTTGTGTAACCCAAAAAGCGCGTTTTCGTCATTTGAATCCGTAGAGCGGATGATCGGGCCGGTTCGGCCCAATGTTGATTCGGAATCCGACCGGAATTGAGCCTGGGTATGCTTGAGCGGAAGCATGAGGATTCCACCAAGGATGAGTAACATCACTTTGTATTTCATGGGGCGAATCATTAATGGAAAATCGGTGAATTATGTGTTATCTGCCTATCAACGTTGGTATGATTAATACCAATAATCATAACGTAACGAAATCGCGGGAATTATGTCAAGTGAAAGCAGCCTTCCATGGATATGTAAATAATGAAATATTTAAAATACACTTTGAAACAGCTGGTTCCCGAAATCGTATGCGGATTTGCGGAGGTGGAGGGATTCGAACCCCCGGTGCACTTGCGTACACAACGGTTTTCGAGACCGCCCCATTCGACCGCTCTGGCACACCTCCTGGGGGAAGATTAAGCTTGTAAATCCGCCCAAAATAACGTATGTTACCAAACTTTTTGCAGATCTCCAATGGATATTTTACCAATTTAGCAAATTCAAACCACATATGAAATTAACGGATTTTCGGTACGAATTCGAGAAATTAAAAGTTCCATCCTACCCTGTCGAGCCAAGAGATACTGCTAAATTAATGGTGTTGAACAGAGCGGACAAAACCGTTTCTCATGAGAAATTTTCCGACATTCACAAATATTTTGAAAAAGGGGATTGCCTGGTTTACAATGACACAAAAGTTTTTCCAGCCCGTTTGAAGGGGAAAAAGGAGAAGACGGAAGCGTCTATCGAAGTATTTTTGTTACGTGAACTTCAGCCTGAAAACAAACTCTGGGATGTGCTGGTGGAACCGGCTCGAAAGATCCGAATTGGTAACAAGCTCTATTTCGGTGATGAACTGGTTGCTGAAGTGGTTGATAACACCACCTCGCGAGGTCGTACCATCCGATTTTTGTTTGAAGATTCCAATGAAAAACTCTACAGTATCCTCGATGAACTGGGAGAAATGCCTCTTCCTCCCTATATTAAACGTAAACCGGAAGTAAAAGACAAGGAGCGCTATCAGACTATTTTTGCTAAAGAGCGAGGTGCTGTTGCCGCACCGACTGCGGGGATGCATTTTTCCGAGAAGCTTGTTGAAAAACTGAAAGAAAAAGGTGTGCGAATGGCGCCGGTAACCCTGCACATCGGGTGGGGTACGTTTCGACAGGTGGAGGTTGAAGATCTTACCAAGCACAGGATGGACTCTGAGAACTATTATATTTCTGAAGGATCGGCCAATACGATCAACGAAGTGTTGAACTCAAAGAAGCATAAAGTGGTCGGATGTGGGATCTCTGCAGTTCGTGCTATCGAAACCAGTACAACGGCCAGTGGTCATGTCAAACCCGCTATGGGTTGGACAGACAAGTTTATTTATCCTCCTTATGATTTCAAAATTACAGAGAGTTTGATTACTAATTTCCATCGGCCGGAATCCACCATGTTGATGCTTGCAGCCGCATTTACCGATTTTGATTTTCTGATGGAGATGTATAAAGAAGCCGTGGATAAAAACTATCGGTTCTATTCTTTTGGTGATGCGATGCTGGTATTGTGAGGAATTATGCCGTCAACAGGTGTGATCATACCGTCGGCCGGGCAGGGAACTCGCATGGGTAGCGAAAGGCTGCCCAAGCAGTTACAGGAGCTACACGGAACACCGGTTCTTGCTCATACCCTATCCAGAATACTTAAGCTGGAAAGTGTTCGCTTTCTGGTGATACCGACATCCACGGAAATATATCAGAAAACTTTGCATATCGTAACTCGATGTCTGGAACAATCAGGTAAAAGTGGTCAGGTGGAGGTGGAAGTAGTTATCGGTGGTTCGGAACGAATGCACTCTGTTAAGAACGGGCTGGATTGGTTAAGCAAGATGGATGTTGAACTGGTGCTGGTGCACGATGCCGTACGGCCGTGTTTTCCACTGGAAGCGGTGGAAGAGGCTGTCTGTAAGGCGATAAAGGAAGGTGCCGCTATTCTTGCTATTCCTGCAAGTGATACCGTAAAAATGGTGGATGATCATTTTTGTGTCGAAAGAACGCCGGCACGGAATTCGGCCTGGCTTGCCCAAACACCTCAGGTATTTCGTATTGAAATTCTGAAGGAGGCCTTTGAGAAAGCTGATAAGGCAGGATTTATCGGAACGGATGATGCCTCCCTGGTTGAATTTGCAGGGTACCCGGTCTATGTCGTACCCGGAAATCGCGAAAATATAAAAATTACCTTTCCTTCGGACCTCTATTTCGCAGAGAAATGGGTAAAAAAATTGGGTACCAAATGATCAGAATCGGTTACGGTTATGATGTTCATCGTCTTGAAACAGGGCGCAAACTGCTATTGGGTGGCGTGGAAGTGCCGTTTGACAGAGGGCTGATTGGACACTCTGATGCCGATGTCCTGATTCATGCTATTATCGATTCTCTTCTCGGGGCGATGGCTAAAGGTGATATCGGTCATTTGTTTCCAGACACGGATAGGGTTTATAAAAATGCGGACAGCCGAAACTTGCTTAGGGAAACGATTCAATTGATAAGAAAAGAGGAGTTTTTAGTGGGAAATATTGACGCAACCATTGTGGCTCAGCGTCCGACACTCCAACCATACATCCGATCCATGCGGGAAAATATCTCCGAAGATCTCGGTATTGAATTGAATTTGGTATCCGTCAAAGCAACTACATCCGAAAATATCGGGATGATAGGAAGGGAAGAAGGAATGTGCGCTATGGCTGTTAGCCTACTGATTCGTGCCAGATAAATTAATTTTATTGTTTTGTTGACAAGATATACGAGACTTCCTAATTTACAAATCTTTCGGATAATACAGGTAATTGCGTAATGTTATTATTTAAAAGCTGATTTCGATTGTTCGTTCGCCCGTCAATAACTCGTAAATGTGTTTAAGTGCTAATGAATGATTGGGCCAGTTTGACATATTGATAATATCTGTGCCAGTGTAGCTCAGTTGGTAGAGCAACGGTTTTGTAAACCGTCGGTCATCGGTTCGAATCCGGTCACTGGCTCACTCGCAGAGTCCGGTATGAGTCCGGATAAATTGCTGAATGAATTTGTAGATTAAATCGATGGAACGGGCATTTTTACAGGTTGGACGAAGTGGTGCTTGATTTCAAATCAAATGAAGGAACGTTCTTTGTTTTTTGTGGCAGTCTGACTGGGGAGGTACCGAAGCGGTCAAACGGGGCAGACTGTAAATCTGTTGGCTTACGCC
>JBBDQZ010000029.1:272146-376929 GCA_040905705.1 Balneolales bacterium | reverse complement strand
GGATACAGACAACGGAACTGAGTTTTTGAATCGATCCCTGATCAACTATTGTCGGGATGAACAGGTAACTTTTACTCGTTCCAGGGCTTACAAAAAGAATGATCAATGTCATGTAGAACAAAAAAACTGTCAGGTTGTACGCCGATTTGTCGGATATGACCGGTTTGAAGGCATAGAAAGTTGTCGCCGTTTTTCCGAACTCTACAAACGTATCCGGCTTTATGTTAATTTTTTCCAGCCTTCGATGAAGCTGTTGGAAAAGCAGCGGGACGGCAGTAAAGTCAGCAAGAAGTACGACAAAGCTAAAACCCCGTATCAGCGCATTCTGGAGAGCCCTGTGATACCAAAGAGCGTCAAAAAATCACTCAAACAACAGTATAAAACTCTGGATCCGGTCCGTTTGCTCATGGAAATCGGAGAAAAACAGGATTTGTTATGGCAAAGGGCCTGGGTAAGTTCGGCTGCTGATTCTCTGGAAAACAACGTAATCAGGGAAAAGTCTTCAAACCCAGATGTCGTCCAAAACGGCGACAGTCAAAAATATATGATTCCAAGAACTAGCAGAAATGGCCATAAATCCAAAGACAAATTAATCGTGGTTGATAATACCAATCGTATTTTTCGTAAAACCAAGAGAAATGGGAAATACCATTTGGTCGTACACGATTGGGAGACTCGTCCGGATCCGTTCAAAGATATTATTCATGAAATACTGGAGGCTTTTTATCGGAATCCCAATCTGGATGCTAAATCCTTGTTCCATAACATACAAAATAAATACCCTGGTAGATTCAATGACGGCCAACTTCGAACATTGCAACGTAGAATCAAAGAACTGCGAATGAAACAGATCAAAAAAATAACCGAAGAAATTGGTATTATTCTGGAACCCGAAACCGTTTAAAGCAACCTGCCGAAAGTAAGAAAATTACATGAGGCAACACGTATAGCAATATTAACTGGCAACAGGAATATAGTGTCCGTACGATTTTATAACAATCGATCAGAATCCGTTAGCTCTTAACGCATAGTTTTTTATCTTTAGATGCTCAATAATACAAAATCAAAAACCAACATTATTTTATGAAATTCAAAAAAATTCAACCGCCTTCCAGGGGTCAAATTATTAAAATAAATGATAACGGTAGTCTAAATGTGCCTGACAACCCCGTTATACCCTATATCGAGGGAGACGGTATCGGTATCGATATTTCTCCGGTAATGTTAAAAGTAGTCGACAGTGCTGTTGAAAAAGCATATGGCGGACAAAAAAAGATTACCTGGATGGAGATCTATGCCGGCGAAAAAGCTGTTAATATATACGGTGACAGTACCTGGTTGCCCGATGAAACATTGGAAGCAATAAACACGTATCGAGTTGCTATCAAAGGACCGTTAACCACACCTGTTGGTGAAGGTATTCGCAGTCTCAATGTAGCCTTGCGCCAGTTGCTTGATCTGTATGCGTGTGTTCGGCCTGTTAGATACTATAAGGGGACTCCAAGTCCGGTGTGCAAACCGGAACTTACTGACATGGTGATTTTCCGTGAAAACACAGAAGATATCTATGCAGGGATTGAGTATCAAAACGGTTCACCTGAAGCTGATAAAGTTAAAAAGTTTTTACTTGAGGAGATGAAAGTAACCAACATTCGTTTTCCAGATACCGTTTCTATCGGAATAAAACCGGTTTCAGAAGAAGGAAGCAAAAGGCTGGTGCGATCGGCCATTCATTATGCTCTTGAACATGAACGGAAAAGCCTGACTTTGGTGCACAAAGGCAATATTATGAAATTTACCGAAGGGAGCTTTAAAAACTGGGGATACGAGCTTGCAAAAGAAGAGTTTGGTGCCAAAGAGATTGATGGCGGACCATGGTGTAAGTTACCTAACGGAATGTTGATCAAGGACGTGATTGCCGATGCGTTTTTGCAACAGATCCTGACACGTCCGGCCGAATACGATGTAATTGCCACACTCAATTTAAACGGGGATTATATTTCGGATGCTTTGGCAGCCTGCGTTGGCGGTATCGGGATTGCACCTGGAGCTAACATCAACTATCAAAGTGGCTTTGCCTTGTTTGAGGCAACACATGGAACAGCTCCGAAATATGCCGGCCAGGACAAGGTTAATCCCGGTTCACTGATACTATCTGCCGTTATGATGCTGGATCATCTCGGATGGCCTGAGGCGGCACGACTTATTGAAAAAGGACTGGAGGCATCTATCAATAATAAAGAAGTTACTTACGACTTTGAGCGACTTATGGAAGGTGCGAAATTGTTAAAATGCTCTGAATTTGGTGACAAAATCATAGAACATATGTAGCTTGCAGACGGGCCATTTTATATTTAATACCAGGCCTATCAATCCGATGACACTGGTTACTCGTTGCTCCTGATATAAATTAGTCGCTATTTATATCAGGAGGTTCGTATTAATTTCCTATAATTTTATCTACAGCATTCTTCATGTCATGAGCCTCGTATGATCGCTGTACATAAAATCGAACGGTGCCAATATCCGATATATGAAACCATGTTTTTTCATTGGACAGGAGATTCTCAACCTCTTTGACGGCGTCATAAGTCATAATGTTTAACAAGATGTCTCCGTTTTGTTTATTACCAGCCTCCGTTAACGCTTTTTCCATAGACGAAAGTTTTTCATCAATAATTAAATTGAAAGCTTTCTCTATCGATTGTTCAAGTGCAAGCAAACCGATAACCTGTGCATCGATTGAATCTGTTGAAACGGCTGATGCAGAAATTCTCACGTAATCACCATCATAAATGACCGGATATTGCGGGTTATACCACTCCGGACGAACGATTTCTTCCCGGATATCCTCTTTAGATTCACTTTCTTCCTCTATCAATACCGTATCATTGGATTCACTATTGATATCAAGCATGTTTTCCATCGACTCGCATGACGCAACAAAGAAAAGCAGTAATAAAAAAAGTGATTTTTTGATGTTAAAATGTGCAATTGAAAAAAGAATCATAAAGCAGTGATTTAATTCAAATTAAGTTCAATCATGACTGATTCACCTGAGCGCATTACATTGAGTCGTGCTGTGGCTCTTTTGTTTTTAATATTACTCCATATAGTAGTAAAGGAATCGATATTATTTACCGACTCACCATTTAATTCAAATATCACATCTTCTTCTGTCAGCCCGGAATTATATGCTTTGCTATCCTCCTGAATGCGGATAACGACCAACTCATTTATTGAAACATCGTCCGGACTGGCAAGTTCAGCAACCGTAAATCCACTATCAAACGTCTGCTGTACAACCCCGAATTCCGTTTCCGGGTTAAGCTCAAAATTGTCCTGTGTTTGTGGCTCGGATGTAGCCCATTGTTTTATAGCCTCATTTTCTATTCCCAACATTTGTATACCAAAGGTTTGCTCATTATTATCACGCCAGACCTTCATGGTAATGGATTCACCTGGACGAACCAATGCTATTCGTTCCTGAAGCTGGTTTGCTTCTTGTACTGTGTATCCATTTACTTCCAGCACAACATCTTCTTTCCTCAGTCCTGCCAAAGCAGCGCTTCCACCAGGTACAAGATCCCTGATCTCCACCCCTGATATTTCTTCAAGTCCTAATTTGCGGGCTCTTTGCTGATTTACCGATGATATTTCAACCCCGAGAAAGGCGCGCTGCACAGATCCATACTCAATCACATCCTTGCCAATTTTCATCGCGATATTAATGGGTACAGCAAATCCATAACCTTGATAATTCCCGCTTTCTGAAGCAATTGCCGTATTAATACCGATCAATTCCCCCCGTGAATTTACTAATGCCCCGCCACTGTTACCCCTATTGATAGCGGCGTCTGTCTGAATAAAGCTTTCAATCCGCATTCTGTCATTAATAATATCAACATTCCTTCCTACTGCACTTACTATGCCGGCCGTAACAGTTGAACGTAACCGGAATGGATTTCCTACGGCAATAACCCAGTCACCGATTCCTACATAGTCGGAATTGCCAACAATCATCGGTCTGGCGCTATCGGTATCAATTTTAATAACTGCAATATCCGTCGACGGGTCGCTACCCACGAGCTGCGCCTGATACTGTTTTTTATCATGCGTTACTACATGGATGTGATCATCGGCTCCATCAATGACATGGTGATTAGTCAAAATATATCCATCACGGGTAATGAGTACACCTGATCCGATGCTTTGGGCTCGTCTTTGTGGAAGAAAACGTTCCCAAAAACGGTTGTCAAATTGATGATCGTCTTCATGGTCCGGCATTCTGTCATCAACAGTGATATTTGTTTCAATATAGACAACAGACGGGATCACATTTTGAGCTACTTCTGTGAAGATATATGAGGGTGAGTAACGTTCTTCTCCCGGAAGGGCTTCTATTGGGTCAACACTTCTGGTTACATCCGTATACCTTACTTCTATTCGTTCCGGCGGCACCCATGACCCGCGAAAAATCATAAGCAGAGAACCTAATAAGATCCCTAAAAGAATCAAAAGGAAGCCTGTAAGGAGTTTTTGGTGCAATGGCATAAGAAAATGTTATAGAATTTGTTTAAAAATGGCATCCGATCTTCGATCTCTGATACCATCAACATGGTACTTTAGATAAACGTCCAAATGGTTAATTAAATTCTTGATTTCCGAGGATGGAAAATTATGGGTTAATAATTGTGATTTATTTTCTTTCCAGACACAACGAAGGTAATCCAGTTGGGATTTTGAAACGGGCAAGTGCATCCCTTCTTCCGGGGTATAAGAAATACGACCACTTTCTACATTGAGAAAACACTGAAATGGAACACCGGAATCAATTGAAGTTGATTCCGGTGTCTCGGGTCTTTTCTTCTTCTCAGGAGTTACCTGATTTTCATGCATTTCAGGGATGGTCAGGGACAAACCAATCCCTGATAATTCTATCAAGCGGATTTGAATATATGGAAACAGATTACGTGATGAGTATTCAGTTTTATGCAGCCAATGCAAAAAGCGTGAAAGAAAAATAAAAAGTTCATCTTGGGGTTCGTGTTCATGACACAACTGTTCACTCAGCTCCAGAACGGCAAGGGCTATTGCCATTTTCTCCATGTCTTGATAGATGTGCCATGTCGGCTTTTTTTGAGCTATCTTACTCAAATTCTGAACATCACGGGTGGTTTTGTAGTAATAGACCACATCCAGTACGGCACCGGGCTGAAGTTGGCCTCCAAATTTGTTCTTATTTCTCCTGGCTCCTCTTGCCATTACTGCTATTTTGCCATGTATTTCACTGAGCATAGTTACAATCAGGCTACTTTCTTTAAAAGCAACCGTCTTAAATACAATGGCAGATGTATCAGTCAACATGTTAAAATAAATAGCATCCAAAGTTAAAAGACCGTACGTATCCTAAAACCGTATCCATCCTTTGTTTTCCAGAATTTGCACCAAAGCGGGCAAATAAGTTACGGCCGAGACCAAAGTCAGGCCAATTCCTATAATTGCCAAAACCCCGATAGAGGTAAGGCCCGGATGATTAGTCAGGAGCAGGCCTGCAAAACCAAGTATGGTGGTCATCGAGCCGATTGAAATATGCTGGCCAGTGCTTCTCAACACGGCTGACATGCTTTTTTCTCCCTCTTCACGGTATCTGTTGGCCAAATGCACACCATTATCATTGCCTATTCCCAGGATAGCCGGTAAAACAACCAAATTATACATATTGAACGAATTACCCATCAGGATCATGACTGCCAAGGTCCAGCTCAAACCAACCAGCAGAGGCAGCATAGCGATAATTGACCAGCGCAAAGACCCAAAACCTACATTCACAAGGATAAAAATCATTGTGAATGTAGCGATGATCATATAAGGGCTTTCCCGTTGCATTAATTCAAGCATTTCGGCAGCGACAATAGAAGTGCTTGCTGCATGATAGACTTTCCCGTCACCCGTTTCTATTCTGCCAATCTCGTTTTTAAATGCAATGGAATTGCGGCCATCAGACAAACCAACGGCGGGATAAACCATAACAAACCGGCCAATTTCGCCATCCCGGGTTAGAAATCTGTTCTTCAAAAACTCCGGAAGATCATCAATATCCAGTGGTTCGTTTACTTGCGAAGCTCTACTCAGTATGTCCATGTACTCTCCTTCAGCATCTCTGAGAAGTGGATTATCAAGTAAATTACGTATATCGGATATTTTATTGAGCTTGTTTTGAACAGCTTCCTTATTGACAGGAAAGCGCTCCTGGAGTGCCTCCACATCAAGAATGGTAGTATTCGGGTTGTTCTGTTTTTTTTCACGAATGGTGTTCAAGATGCTGATTACTTCCTCATCGCTATCTGCGAGTATATATGCCGGATTGCGCCTCCCCGACTGTTCCATCTCCCCTCTCAGTTCACGATATTCTTCATATCGCGGGAATTCGGGTTCTAGTACTCCAAAGTTATATTCAAAGGAAAGCTTGTCTGTATTAAAGAGCACAAACACAACTACCAGGGTTCCCCCAATAATAATGGTGCGAGCAAAAGGAAATGGACGGGAATTATTTGGTCTTTTTTGATATTTAGGCTCGTTTTTATTGATGAGAATAAGTCCGAACCGTTCGGAAATTACGATAATAGAGGGCAGAATGAACAACATTGTTAAATAGGCCAAAACGATTCCCATACCTGAGATAAAGCCGAATTCAGAAAAACCGCGAAAATCTGCAATAATAAGTACAAACAGAGCTACCGCAGTCGTCATGGCACTGGTCATAATAGCTGCACCGGTACTGTCATATGTTATATAAAGTGCGTTTCGGACATTGATTCCGGTGGATCTGTTTTCGAGGTAACGGGCATAAAAATGTATACCATAGTCAATACCGAGGCCGAATAAAATCACAAAAAGCACCGAAGTCATTGTGTTTAGTGTTCCAAGAATATAATAGGTGATACCAAATGTCAGACATAAACTCACAAGTAGTGGTATTCCAATGATCAGTATGGGAACCGGGAAACGTATTAGATGATCCCATAACGAATGATTTTGATCCTTGCGATGACCACGTCGATAATTAACAATTTTTTTGATAAGAAAATAAAATCCAACAAGAAGAATCACTCCCGTTATACCCGATCCGAAACTGGTAAGCACATCACTGATAATAGAATCAAACTCCATGAGATGTCGTTCAAGCCTCCCTCCTGAGCGGACGACCATTTCCGGATGGTAGCCTGCCGGCTCCATATCCGTGATAAGTTCCTCAAAAGCTTCAAACATGTCACTGATATATTTCAGATCTCCCTGGGCACCGGTTGGGAAAAAACTGAGTACCAATGAAGTGCTGTCGACATTGAACGGGTATTCTGAAGGGATCAATTCACTATACAACTCTTCGAACCGATGCATGCGTGAATCCTCGCTTTCCTCTCCATTCTCAAAATCATCTTCGAAATCAACAAAAAAAGGATTTGCTTCAAGCCGAGCGTCTTCCAGCTCATCTTCGAGATATTCTATTATTTCATTTATTTCCTGGTCGGTTGTCAAATATAAAGCGTAATCCTTAAGGGTATTGACATCCCTGCGATATTCATATCTGTTTACAAAATAGTCCTCATTTCGTGTATCATAAAGTTCCATGGCTCGCGGAATAAATGCTTCGGCAAAAGCCATGTTGGCTTTGAAATCAGGTGAATTTATAGTGACTTCGAGGGGAGTTTCCCCTCCTACTGATTCATGCAATCGATCCAGAGCCTGTACACTTTCATAGTGATCCGGTAACAATCTTGCCAGATCGGTATCTATGTTCAGTTTCAATGCATAATAACCCGCTATAGAAGACAGTATGAGGGAAATCAATAAAACAGCAAAAGGATACGTGTAATTAATACGAATCAGCGGTCGAAGAAACGCGAGTATTTTTCTCATGAAATCTAATACGTTATCAATTAAAAACGGTCATGAAGTTACAAAAAAATGAAGCAACTTTGTGATTCGAACGATTATCCATATGTTTAAGTTGATGACTGCAGGCCATTCTGATTACAATGAAACAATCATCAAATAAAAAAATGCTAAATTTTAAAACGGTACATAATTATTGCATATATACGTTATACGGACTTGAAGTGTTATAAAAATTGTATATGTACTCCTACAATCGATTCTTTAATGTCCCTATCTAGTTCAGTCAGGTTACAATACATGTCTCGTCTCAAAATTCTGCTTTGTTTAACGGTTTTATCACTCCTATTGTTGGGTGTCTTTAGTCTTTCTCTGCAATCTTTTGCATTGACATCAACCGGAACTTCAATTATAAAATACCCAGAGGGTGAACTGCGAAAAACCTCATGGCGGGATATGCTTCCACATACCATACAGGGGAATTATTATAATGAATTCTGGATTTATCATATATTTCTGGAAAACGATTTACATCTCCATCTTACCTTTTCACTGGCTAACTTTGGAACATTCAAGAGTGCTGTAAGCGGTGGCAAGTTAATGGTCTCCAACTTCAATGGGAATAATTACCATGTTTCACGAGAATATCCTATGGACAAATTTGTCATCGATCATGCCAGCCAAAAAATAAAACTTCATCCCGAAAGAGAGATTTATTTTGAAGGTAACCTTCCTGAAACGCATCATGTTCACTTCGAAACATCAAAAAATAATGTTTCCTACTATGTGGATATTCAATTCCATGATATTTCGCCGGGATTTACCTGGGGGAGTGGGCTCTTTCAGGTAGATGATCATAGCACGGGCATATTTATGCACATTCCCAAAGCACAGGTAGCAGGTTTGGTCGCCGTTAATAGTGATACGCTACGTGTTCGCGGTACAGCATATATGGATCATACTTTCCAAACGGGCCTTTCTTCGAAAGTCATGCAAAAAGGGTTTCGTTATATTTCTCATGCAGAAAATGGATTTTCATCAGGCTATTACCTGATCCCTAAAAATAATCAGTCGCAATCGGATGTTGTTGGTTTCGGGCTTAGCAATGAGTCTAATCAAGTCCGCTTGAATAAACCAGGAAGAGTAACAGTAGAAGAATCCGGAAGTATAGATGGAAAATCGATCCCGGAAACGATAGAAATTCAA
The DNA here is from genome assembly GCA_040905705.1 of Balneolales bacterium. GTDB lineage: Bacteria > Bacteroidota > Rhodothermia > Balneolales > Natronogracilivirgulaceae > JBBDQZ01. Next base: position 367,827 of record JBBDQZ010000029.1, on the reverse strand, counting down.
TACAGATCAGGCGAATTGAGGACATTAAGGCGAACACGGAATTTTCAGCATGTCTCCTTTCTTGAAGAAGTGGGTGGTCTTCGCCGTCGTTTGGTGAGTTCTTTTCTCGGTGGTGAAATTATTGAATATGTCGGCAAGGGTGAACTGAATGGGAATGGTTTAACTCCTGTCAACTACAATTTTTTTATAGTACATTGAATTGACATGTACTGATCAAGTGAGTTGTGTCCCCTCGTATTCATGGTATAAATATGTCGTCTTCATGGTAGTGAGTTGATACCCAATTTACTTATCCATATTATATCAGTCATGACACACGACCTTCCTCTTACAAGCTGTTTGATGATTTCAGATGGACGACGGGAGTATACTGCCAGAGCGATCTACTGTTTTCAGCAACAAAATTGGCCTTGCAAAGAACTGGTTATTATTGATCGTGGAGAAGAAGACCTTTCTCCGCTTTTGGAAGATGTGCCTGCTTCCGAATTGCGATATATTCGCAGGCCACAGGATGTGTCGAATAAGGATGCTTCTTTAAAAAACTTTGGCTTGTCACATACCACCGGACGATTTGTTGCCAACTGGAAGGAAACTGACTGGTATCATCCGGATCGTTTGCGTTGTCAAGCGGAGATACTCATGCAGGGATTTAATGCGTGCTGGATGAGTGTTGCAATACTTCATCTGGATCATCCGGAATATGTTCATCATCCCTATATCGATTTTCCATCAGGCGGTTATGCCGAAAGCCTTATGTTTCGTAAAATGGACAAAGTTCGTTATCCTGACAATTCTAAATATCCGGACAGCGCCTTGCTATCGGCCTTACTCTCTGAATGGGGCGAATCTGAATGCAAACAACTGGATGCCACATATGACCGATTAATAGTCCGAAGTTTAGAAGGGGATACCAAATCAAAAAATTACAAAAAATTCCTTTCCGGATATCGTAATCGTATTGTGGATATGGCCTTATGGGCATGGTTGAGAATTCGCGGACGAAGCAAGGTTTCTCACAATCGCTTCAAGTTATCGCCCGAAGCCAGGGCGAGTTTCCAGCAGTACCTGAATGAATCTCATAGGCTTGGAATCATCAAATCAGTTTCATGAATACCGGCTTCTGTTTTCCGATACAATGAACTGTATTATTTCAGCACTTCCGGCAGGAAAGCCAGTCAACCTATCCGTTTTGTTCCGCACGTGTGCGTAAATTTTCCATAAGTGCTTCAAATCCCCTGCGCCGGATAATATTTTGAAATGATCTCCGGTACGACTCACCCGTCCACGCATTATCAACGGACATATCTGTAATTACCCATTGCCCCTCTTTTTGCATCATACGATATTTGACTGGGATACGGTTGTTATCCAGGATAGCTGTTGTTGAAACTTCCGCTTTATTGTTATTGATCTCAATATCACCATAGATCAATTCCGCTCGATAAATATCAAGCTGTTGAAGTGATCGTTCTCTGATAATTTTGGAAAACAAATCGATGAATTCTTCCTGCACTTCCGGGCGGATCTCATCAAATTGATCAGCAAGTGCATAACGGGCCATTTCACGGTAATCCATTATATCATTTACGATATTACGCAGCTCATGCCTTTGACTTTCGGTATACTCCGTACCCTCGGGACCCAGTACTTCCTTGATCTGATTGTCCCGTGTTTCCAGTATGCTACGGATGTGACGTTCCACATCCACAGATTGAATTGAAAAGCCGGCGGTCAAAAATGATATTGCTATAAGGAAGAGAGATTTCATAGTGTGTTATAACTGATTACTGTAAATTACACATGAATACGGAGGTCGTTATCAATGAGAATTGCGATATAGAATGACAATAAAAGAAAATGTTAACGAGATGATTGCATGAAGAACTACAGATTATCTGTACTTGTATACATGATTTACGGTGATGAAGGATCAGGAATTAAATTGGAAAGTGGAAGCCCGGCCGCATGGTGAAGATTAGCTATCTTCATGTTGAGTTCGAAAGTCATCTGTTTGACATCCACTTCCAGTTCCATCTTTTTTTTAACGGCATCAACAAGGTTTTTGATATCACCAAAACCAAGATCTAAATCGATTTGTTCAGTTCGTAGCCATTCACTGCTTAAGGTTAATGCATTCCTTTTGCTTTCTATCCGTGAATGCGCGATCATGGTTTCCCTGTAGTTGTCATGAATTTCCAGTAGGATTCCTTCTGTAGCGGCATCATGAAAATCCCGGGCTAAATGCTGTTGTATTTGTGAACGTTGTACCTGCGTACGTGTTTGCCAAAAGTTAAGACTTTGTTGTAAACCAAAACCAATTCGAGCTGACATAAAATTGCTATTGTTTCGAATAAACGGATTTTGTTGACGGGGTCGGTTTGGTGTGTATCCAAATCCGGCACTCAACCCGAGTATCAAACTCGGATAATATCTGGAACGAGCTGCATCCACACCATGCTGTGCAGCTTGTCCTGCCGCAGTAATGCCTTTAAGCTCGGCGCGATTCTGCAATGCATTCCGTCTGTAGTAATCGATGTTCTGTATTTCAATGGGAATTGGATCCATAAACCGTTCTTCCGGAAGGTAGACCGTCCTGTCATCTCCAGCCAGTACAAGATTCCATGTTCTAAAGATAAAATCATGATTTTGTTGCATTTCAGTACGTAATGCCTGAAATTCTGCCTGAAATATGTAGAATTCAAAAATATCTTTTTCTTCCAGTGATGCGTTCCCCTGCTCTCTTAGTTTTTCCAACTCACTTTCGGCGCGTTCAAGTTGTGATATAGCGTCTTCCATCAAGCGATTCATTTCCATTGCAAGAAGCGCGGATTGATATAATTCAAATAGCTTAAGATTGAAAGATTCTTTTTCAGAGTCGAATTCAAAGCGAGCGGCCTCAGCGCTTTTTCTGGCAGCATGAATCAAGCTTGTGATTCCGCCCCATGTGTAAATAGGTTGTAAACTGCTGACCTCAGCCTGAGTAAAGACGGCCCAGTTTTCCCAGTCATTCTCAAGATTGGGATCCAGGTAGAAACTACCGGGGGTAATGTTTTCATCGAAGGATTTTAGACCCGGAACAATTCCATGGGCCGTGGTGAGATTAAGATTTGGTAAAAATCTATTGTTTTTGGCTTGCTGAATCCTGTTTTCAGCCAAATCAACAATTTGGCTTTGGGTACTCAGGGTAGGAGAACGATCCTGGGCCAATGCTATAAATTGATCAAAATTCACCCTGACCGTATCCCGGGCATTTGCATCAGCTACCATATTAAAAAAAGTCGCGGCAATGATGAGAATGGACAATCTGAACGTTAAATTTTTCATAGACTCAGCATGATAGGGTTGGCCTCTACAAAAAAAGCCCCATTCAGGAGCTTTTATGCGGAGAGAGAGGGATTCGAACCCCCGGAGCCTTGCGGCTCAACGGTTTTCAAGACCGCCGCATTCGACCACTCTGCCATCTCTCCTTGCTTTCAAAGATACTAAAATTATTCGGATAACGCTTCGGCACCGGAAACTATTTCGGAAATCTCTGTGGTTATGGCAGCTTGTCGTGCCTGGTTATATTTTAATTGCAAATCACGAATAATTTCACCTGCATTTTCTGTAGCACTGTCCATGGCTGCCATACGAGCTCCCTGCTCCGCAGCAAAAGACTCAAGTGAAGCTTGCCAGAGTTGAATAGTAACATAAAGCGGCAATACATGATCCAAAATGGCGGATGGATCCGGTTCATATAAAAAATCGATATCCGACAGATTTTTTTTCTTATCCATGTTTTTACTGTCCGTACCCGACTCCCGGTTTATACGCTTCATTATGTCTTTGCGGCTAATGGGTAGAATCTTTTCGAATCGGCGATTCTGAGACAAGATGGATTTGAACTCATTATATGCCAGATAGACTTCATCATATGTGCCGGTCCGAAACTCCTCCAATAGTGTATTGATCACCCCGGAAACATTTTCGTATTTCAAGTGATCAAAAAACCCCAGTTTATGATCTATGACGGTATAATTGCGTGTCCGGAAATAGTCGTATGATTTTTTACCAATACTGATGACCTTGAAAGTTCCATCTTCTATTTGTTCAGAAAACTGATCGAAAATTTTCTTTTCGACAATTCGAAACAAGTTGGTATTGAATCCACCACATAAGCCTCGATCCGAACCCAGGACCAGAAGCAAAATATTTTTAGGTTGTTTAACAGATTTCAAAAGCGCACTTTCCGTATCTGTTCGATCTGCCAACTCGGCTACAATATTATGAATTTTCCCTGTATAAGGGCGGGCATCGTTCATCCTGTCCTGTGCTTTGCGTAACCGCGCGGCAGCAACCATTTTCATTGCCCGGGTTATCTGCTGGGTACTTTTTACAGATGAAATTCGGTCTCGTATGTCTCGCAGATTGGCCATGTTAAGACTTTTCCAGCCCGCTTAGCAGTTGTTTTTCTATAGAGAAAGCCTCTCCTTCCAGAGCTTCAGAGAATTCGTCATCCAATACACCTGACTTGCCCAGAGCCTTCATTTTTTTGGAGTATTTAAGAGTTACGGCTTCAAGGTATTGATCTTCAAAATCTTTAATAAATTCAATAGGCAATTTGTCGAGTACTCCTTTATTGATGGCAAGTAGCAAAGCAATCTGATTCTCAACTGGGAGTGGATTATATTGCCCCTGTTTAAGTACCTCTACCATGCGGGCTCCACGATTAAGCTGCCGTTGAGTAGCCGCATCCAGTTCGGAACCAAACTTGGCAAATGCTTCAAGTTCACGGTATTGAGCCAGATCCAGTTTCATTGTTCCGGCCAGTTTTTTCATGGATTTCACCTGTGCGGCGCCCCCTACTCTGGATACAGATATTCCGACATCAATAGCCGGCCTGATTCCGGAGTTGAACAAGTTGGTTTGCAAGAAAATCTGTCCGTCCGTAATAGAGATCACGTTGGTTGGAATATAAGCAGAGACATCGCCAGCCTGTGTTTCAATAATTGGCAGTGCTGTCAATGATCCTCCTCCCTTGACCTGTCCTTCCAATGCAGAAGGGATATCATTCATGTTTTTTGCTACAGAATCATTGTTATTGATTTTTGCAGCACGTTCAAGAAGCCTGCTATGCAGATAAAACACATCACCCGGGTATGCTTCACGGCCGGGGGGCCGTCTAAGCAGTAGTGAAAGTTCTCGATATGCCGTGGCCTGCTTGGAAAGATCATCATAAATTACCAGAACATGGCGACCGGTATCACGAAAAAATTCGCCGATTGCAGCACCGGTAAAAGCTGCTATATACTGAAGTGATGCGGAAACAGAAGCCGGTGCTGAGACAATAACGGTAAAATCAGAAGCACCATTTTCTATTAGCGCCTGGTTGACTTGTGCGACGGTGGACCCTTTTTGACCAATAGCCACATATACACAATAGACAGGTTTGTCGGTATCCTGTGTGCTTTTTTGATTAATTATGGTATCTATAGCAATTGCCGTTTTTCCGGTTTGGCGGTCACCAATAATCAATTCGCGTTGACCACGTCCAATAGGAATCAGCGTATCCACTGCTTTGATTCCTGTTTGTAATGGCTCCGAAACGGGTTCCCGGAAAATTACACCTGGTGCTTTGCGTTCAAGAGGCATATTAAAAGTTTCTCCGGAAACCGGACCCTTTCCGTCCAAAGGTCTTCCCAGCGGATCAATCACCCGACCCAGAAGACCTTCTCCTACAGAAAGTGATGCAATTTCACGGGTTCGGTGGACTTTATCCCCTTCCCCTACAAATTGAGAACCTCCAAACAGGACAATTCCGACGTTATCTTCTTCAAGGTTTTGTACCATTCCACGGATCGGATTTCCGTCTTCGTCATACGACTCCGGCAATTCCACCAATTCGCCGGATTGAACTTTGGACAATCCGTAGACACGGGCAATACCGTCTCCTATTTCAAGTACGGTTCCGATATCGTAAACATCGGTTTCACTTTCGAAACCGGACAACTGTTCACGTAATATAGCAGAAACTTCATCAGGTTTAACGTGACTCATAAGGTTGAAAAATCAATACTATTAAAAGTTTATATTCCGGCTTGGCGGAATTTGGCTTCAAGCTGTTTTAGTTTGTGTTTCACAGATCCGTCAATAATCGTATCCTCAATACGGATTGCCATACCTCCTTTTAATGAGATATCATCAGTAAAAATAAGGTTTACATTACTGCCGGTTTTCTTTTTAAGGGCTTTTTTCAAATGATCAATCTGTTGGGCATCCGGACGTTTAATCGCAAGTACTTCTACATCAATGATTCCTATCTCTTTTTTATAAAGGACTTCAAAAGCGTCAGCAATGCCGGCAAGTTGGTCTTCTCTTCGTTTTTTTAAAATCAGTTCAATAAATTTTTGGGTAACGGCATGAAACCCCTTATCAAATACATTATGAAGTATGTTCCGTTTGATCTCGCGGGAAATTACCTGGCTTTTAAGAAAACGGAGTAATTCTTTTGAATTGGAAATACTGCTCCTGATCTCCTGCATGTCTGTCGAAACCGCATCGAGTGCTTTTTCAGTCTGTGCCTGCTGAAAAAGAGCCGAGGCATAGCGTTTTGCAACTTTTGTTACGATCATGGATCAAGAGGACTAATTGAGTTCTTTGATGTACTGGTCAACTATCTTTTTATTGCGCTTTTCATCCAGTTCTTCATCCAGTATACGTGATGCCGCATGAATGGCCAGTTTGGATATTTCAGCTCTAAGCTCGATCAACGCCTGTTTCTTCTCTTGTTCTATTGTTGATCTGGCCTGATCCATAAGCTTTTCAGCCTCCTTTTTTGCTTTTTCCATGCGATCTGCTCGCAAGGATTCCGCCTCATCAAGAGCTTTTTTCCGAATTTTTTGGGCAACTGCTCCGGCCTCTTTTAATGCTTTTTCATTTTCAATGGATATCTGCTCCGCTTCGGCTTTCGCTTTTTGAGCAGCTTCCAAAGATGTTTTTATGGCTTTTTCCCTTTCCCCAAGTGCTAACAGGATTGGTTTCCATGCAAACTTGGACAATAGAAATAAAAAAAGTAAAAAAGTAATGAGGACCCAGAAAAAAAGGCCGAAGTCTACATCAAGCAGACCTTGGGCAAAAACAGGATTCATAATGATTGAGATGATCTGTGAGAATCGATGTTAAACGGATACTGGGTATGCTACCTAATTCAAGGCAAGTATAATGCAGACCACCTGTCCGAATAGTGCCACCCCTTCGATGAATGCAGCAGAAATCAACATCGAAGTACGAATATCTCCGGAAGCTTCAGGTTGACGTGCCGATCCTTCCATAGCACTTTTCCCAATCATTCCAATGCCGATACCGGCACCTATGGTTGTGATACCGGCACCAAATCCAGCAGCAAGGTAGGCTAATTCCATTTTATTACTCCAGTTTTTTAATTAATTGTTAATGGTTTCGAAGAATATAATAATCAATGTGCATGTTCATCACTGTGTTTGGCTACGGCCAGGCCTATAAAAAGTGCAGATAAAATTGTAAATACATACGCCTGAATAAAACTGACCAAAGCTTTGATAAGATAAACAAACAACGTCATAAGTACCCATATCCATGAGGTTCCATAGGCTATACCCGGACCAAAAAGATCGGAAAAGATAAAAATGATTCCCAGTAAAGAAAAAATCAAAATTTTACCCGACGCCATATTGGCGAAAAGTCGAATGCATAAAGCAAAAGGTTTGGTAAAAAGCCCTATTAGTTCCACTGGCATGAGGATAAATTTAATTGGTACAGGCACACCGGGGAACCAGAATACGTGCTTCCAATGATCTTTAGAAGCAAAGATCTGAGTAATGCCAAACGTTAGAATGGCAAGCACTGCAGTAATGGTTATGTCGGCGGTCGATGAGACACCCCAGGGCATCAGGCCAAAGAAATTCATAAAGAGGATGAAAAAAAAGACTGTAAGTAAATAGGGAGTGAACTTCAAGTATTTCTCAGGTCCGATATTTTGAAGGGCAATATCATCACGGATAAACAGTACAAGTGTTTCAAAAATATTTTGAAATGCACCTTTCGGTTCGGTATTCCGCCCTGTTCCTTTGCGGTATTTTGCAGATAACGGAAAAAAAATTGATATGGTAAGCAGCGCTGCAAACCAGAAAAAAACAAGGTGGGATGTAAGTGAGAAATCAAACTGGGGAGCATTTCCATCCGTGCGAACTAACTCATAGGTGACAGGTTTTACTTTTCCGTTCACAATGTTTTTTTCGTTATCAATAAAGGCTGCGTCTGTAAACCGGTCACTATTGTTTAAAAGCGAGGTAGTACTTCTGTAAAAATGGAAAGACCCCTGATCGTAAATTAGTCTTGGCAGCTCGATCGTGGTTAGCGGTTTGAAATCCAGATAATAATGATCCACAACTTTGCCGATTAGATCTATTCTGTTATCCTCCCCTGTTTCGGCTTGGGTGACAATGGTAATACCCACTGTAAATAATAAGGTCAGGAGAATAATGCGGAAATATTGTCTCATTATGCTGCCGACGTCTGCCCTTTTTGTTTTTGGGTTAAAATGTAGGTTTCAATCACAGATTTACAAATATATGAAAATAATAACCCAACTGTAAATCCTGTTTGATGCATTTCTGTAAAAATAAAAACGATTGCAATAGACAACCCGATAAATAACATTCGCAGGAGCATACCGGCAAGCATGGCGGCCATATAGCTGTTCATGGAATCGTTTCCAATTCTGGTGAAAGGAAAGTAACTGGCAATGGCCAGAACGGTGGTTATTGTGAATGCAACAATTATAGAAAAGAGAACATCCTTCCCACTAATAGTATAAACCGGCCAGCTCAAGATCAGGAGTATTCCAACATCAAAAACAAGAAGATACTTACTGAACTTTGCCATTTCCGGGAGGTTTTTTTCTTTTTGTGTATTCACTTTCACCGGTCTGTGCTGCAAGTTTTATAACAATAGAAATCATCCCTCCAAATCCAAGCAGCGCACCAATGACGACACCCCATGGAGACAAATTCCAATATTTGTCAACATAAATACCGATTACAACCGGTATAATCATGGAAGCGGCAATATTCGTACCCAGAGCAATATACTCTCCATACTTATTCAAACTGTTTATTTGCATGGTTATCACCGGGAAACAAATATGAAAAAAGGCAGTTATTACTGTCAGTTGTTACCGGTGGAAGAAAGATCAGCCGTCTGCTTGTCAGAAGAAGAACCGCTCTTTTGGGCCATTCCGTTCTTGTTCATTTCTTTGGAAAGGTCAATTTTGTCGCTCATTTTACAGGCTCCATCAATGCTTGCTCCTTCTTCAACCATTAAAATTTTTGTTTTGATATCGCCTGTGACTTTTGCTGTGCTTCTAAGAATAAGACGGTTGCTGATTAGTATTTCGCCTTCCACCGTACCTGCAATGTCGGCATCCTTTGTAGCCAAATCACCTTTTAACAATCCGGATTCAGATAGCACACATTTGCTTTCAGCATGAACATGCCCATCAATGGTTCCTGAAATTCGAAGATCACTTTTGGATTGCAAAGTGCCGGAGAGAACTGTTCCTGCACTAATAATATTGATGTTGGGTTGTCCTGGGGTATCGTTTTTCATAATACGGGCCTGTTGTCTATGATTATTGTTTATGCCAAACATAACGGAAGATTAACGGCTATAACTTGCTATTTACAACAGTTAAAATGATTAATATAAATTAATATATAGCGACGGGTCAAGTGACGATCCATTTTTCCACAATTCAAAATGAATATGAGGTCCTGAAGCCAGTAATCCAGTTTCCCCTACTTTGCCGATTATATCACCTTTGGTAACCGTATCACCAACCTGGTAAAGAACCATTGAAAAATGTTTATAGATTGAAACAAGCCCATCCCCATGATGTATATGCATGACATAACCGTTGTTAATCGTCCAATCGCTACCAATAACCACTCCATCACCCACTGCAAGGACATCTGCTCCTTTTGTTGCAGCAATATCTATACCGAAATGTCTTTTATCAGCACTGTACGTCCCTGTTAACGAACCCTGCACCGGGGGTTCAACCGGGAACATGATGTTTTGGCCAAATAGATCGGAATGGATGATTTGTTCGCTGTTAAGTGTTTTGATATCGGAATTTTTGCTGACCTGGAAGGTCATCACCTCGGATGCTTCCTGGACTTCTCCATAAACGGCTTTCCATTCCGCGGAAGAGCGGATATCAAATGTTGTATCCGTATTACTGCGGAAGACTCGTTGAATCTCATTCATTTGTTGATCCCGGGCATTGAGTGAATCCTGGAGGGCCTGAATGCGCTCGTGAACTTCTATTACAGAGGCCCTTACGTTTCGATCTTCTTTATTAAAAAGGAACGTCCCGAAAGGCGTAATGTACAAGAGGAACATCAACATTATTATTATAACTATGTTAAATCCGGCAATAAGCATTAACAATTTTCCAGGATGTAACGAATAGCTTTCCTGCTGGTGTGGATTTTCGTCATCAAAAAGCAGGATGGAGAGCTCCTCTTTTCTTCGTTCCATCAATTTTTTTAGCAACGGTAGCACGAGCAGAAAGTATTATGAAGGGTTAGCTGTTATCGTATAATACGCTTTAAATTAAATGCTCAAATAAAAATGACGGTTATTTTCCGGAATAATTGGGTGCTTCACTCGTAATGTATACGGAATGGGGATGGCTCTCATAGATACTTGCCGCCGATATATGTACAAACTCAGCTTGTTGAAGGTCTTTGATTGTTGCCGCTCCACAATAGCCCATTGCTGATCTGAGTCCACCTACCATTTGATGTACAACTTCGGAGAGATACCCTTTGTAGGGAACCCGCCCTTCGATTCCTTCCGGAATAAGCTTTTTCCCATTCTCTTCGACATCCTGGAAATAACGGTCTTTGCTGCCCATTGCCATGGCGCTGAGGCTGCCCATGCCCCGGTACGTTTTAAACTTTCTTGCCTCATAAATGATGGTTTCTCCGGGACTCTCGTCCACGCCGGCAAAGAGAGAACCGATCATAACAGCTGTAGCTCCGCCGGCAATAGCTTTCGGAATATCTCCGGTTTGTTTAATTCCACCGTCAGCAATCAGGCCGATCCCTGCTTTATTGGTATATTCAGCAATCTCGATGATGGCACTCAACTGCGGGACGCCAACACCGGTGACGATGCGCGTAGTACAAATAGAGCCGGGACCCACTCCGACTTTGACTACATCTGCACCGGCAAGATGCAGTGCTTTTGCAGCATCCACAGTGGCAATGTTGCCTGCAATTAATTTCAAATCAGGATATGTTGATTTAATCTCCTTGACGGTATCAATTACACCTTTTGAATGGCCATGTGCCGTGTCTATTGTAAGAATATCAACCCCTGCATCAATCAATGCGTCGGTTCGGTCCATCGTTTCAGGTGCTATACCTACGGCACCCCCTACTCGCAATCTGCCTATTTCGTCTTTACAAGCATTTGGAAAGTTTTTCTTCTTTTCAATGTCTTTAAATGTTATAAGGCCAACAAGTTTTGCGTTCTTGTCAACAATTGGCAACTTCTCTATTTTATACTTCTGAAGTATTTTTTCTGCTTTTTCCAGGGTGGTTCCTTCACGGGCGGTAACCAGATTTTCACTAGTCATGATGTCACCGAGATGCTTTGCAGGATTCGATTCGAATCTGAGATCACGGTTCGTAACAATGCCTTTTAGTTTTTTTGATCCGTCGACAATTGGGATTCCTCCAATCTTATGCTGACTCATGATTTCACGGGCTTCACGAATCGTGGCTTCGCTGTGCAAAGTAATCGGGTCTACAATCATACCGCTTTCACTGCGTTTGACAAGTCGAACTTGTTCCGCCTGATCCTTGATACTCATGTTTTTATGCAATATCGCCAGGCCTCCCTCTCTCGCAAGGGAAATAGCCATTCGATACTCCGAAACAGTGTCCATAGCGGCACTGATGATGGGGATATTAAGGGTCATTCCAGGGACAAGTTCCACCCTGGTTTCCGCTTCATGCGGCAATACTTGTGAGTATCCGGGGACAAGTAATACATCATCGTACGTCAGCCCTTTACGACTTATGCGATTGAGTGGAGTGGGTTGTTCCATTATATTGTCTGATGATTCCGTTTTCTTTAAGTTAATAAAATCTCAACAGAGGTACTTATGATCAATTGTTTTCAGATAGATTTTTACAATATACGTTGAAATGTTTCTGTATTTGTCATCCAAAAGAATACTTTTTTATGATCGAACCTAAAATCCCGGATCGAGCCAAAGAACAACGGGAGAACGTTATTTGAAAACAACGATTCCATTTCATAAACCTTATATTGGCAAGGAGGAGGAACGCGCTGTAAAACAGGTATTGAGCTCAGGAATCCTTCGGGGAGACGGTCCTGCCAGTCGCAATACAGAGAACTTGATTCGGAAAGATCTTGGTGTAAAATACGCTTTTCTTACAACTTCTTGCACGCATGCTTTGGAAATAGCCCTTCTGTCTCTTGGTCTCAATAAGGGAGATGAAGTGATCATGCCCAGCTTTACTTTTGTATCCTCCGCTAACGCAGCGTTAATTGGAGGGGCTACGCCTGTCTTTGCCGATATTACCGAAGACACCCTTAATCTGGACCCGGAAGATGTAGCCAGAAAGATCACTCCCCGAACTCGTGCCATTATCCCGGTACATTACAGTGGTGTAGCCGCGGATATGGGGAAACTGATGGATCTTTCCCGGTCCTATGATATTCCGGTGATCGAGGATGCCGCCCAGGCCGTAGATGCGTGGTATAAAGATCGCCATCTGGGCACACTCGGTCTCATGGGGTGCTATAGTTTTCATGACACCAAGAATATCACCTGTGGTGAAGGGGGAGCCATTGTGACCAACGATGCCGGTCTTGCCAGGCAAATTGAGATCGTTCGGGAAAAAGGAACAAACCGTACGGCATTTTTACGTGGCGAGATAGATCGCTACACATGGATCGATCGTGGAAGCAGTTATATACTGTCTGATATTCTTGCCTCCTTGTTGGAAGTCCAATGGAACAAACGAATAAAAATACGGCAGCTACGAGAATACGCCTGGCAGTTTTATCATCAGGCGCTTGAACCTTTTGAGCTAAATGAGCAGCTTCGCCGGCCTGTTATTCCGGTTTATGCCGAATCGAATTATCATACCTATTATTTTGTAACCAATCGTACAAAAGATCGTGATCCATTGCTTGAAAGTTTCAGGAAAGCCGGAATATCTGCAACTTTTCACTACATTCCATTACATAGCAGTCCTTTTGGCAAGACCTTCGTCAGAAACCCTAACGAACTTCCACGAACAGATAGATTGAGTGCTTCTCTGATCCGTTTACCCTTATATCCTGCATTGCATCAAGAACATCCGGATCATGCTGAGCGTGCTGCCGGTGTACTTTCATCCTATTTCCAAAACCGATAATCCCTATTTACCCATCGCACCATGACTCTGAAGATAGTGGATACCACTGTTCCCGACAAGGATGAATGGGCAGATACCTGGCATCAATGCCGCTGGGCCACATTTTTTGAATCTCCTGAATGGTGCTATTGCTGGGAAGAGGCTTATGCTGATACATACCGGGCGGATCCTATCATGTTTACTTTCAGTGACGGGGTAAAGGCAATCATACCGGGTACAACGGGTAAACGTCTGCTGGGAAGTATCCGCATCCGGGAATCTTCACCCGGTGGTACTTATGGAGGCCCTATCAGTTCCAGTAACCTGAAGCCGGAACATCTGAAATTACTCACACAAAAATTTATATCGCTTGTTCCTAACGGTTTTTTTCGTGTTAACCCTTACCTGTTGCGTGAGGTAAATATCTCGATTTCGGGTGATAAAGATTTTACTCAAACTGTTTTTCTGAATCAAAAAGAAGAAAAACTGGCCTCACAATTGAAAAAGAAAGGCGTATTGAAAGATGCCGCGAAAGCTCGTTCCGAGGGTTTCAATGTTCGAATCACCAATGAGACAGACCTGAAGCCCTTTATGAAAATCTATTTTAACGCTCGACAGCGATGGCAAAAAGTCACAAAAATGCACTCGCCAGCTTTTTATTCCTGCTTGATCGGTTGTGATCATGTTGACTTTTGGGGCTGTTATAATAAAGAGCATCAGCTTGTAGGAGGGAGAATTGTTGGATTGGGTAATCATAATGTTGTTTCATGGCAAGCTGTCAAGGATACTGATTACATGATGCATCGATTAGGTGAGCTGTATCACGCTGATTTATTCTGGTACTATCGTAACCGTGGTTTCACCTGGTTTGATCTCAGTCCGAGTGGGGGTCACAGAGGTGTTGAACAATTTAAAGATAAATTTTTGCCTTATCGCCTTCCTTCACCCGTTGTTAGTCAGCGTTCATTATTGACCAATTTCATCAATTTCATCCGAAGTGCAGGGAAACGTAATGGTTGACTCATTGAAAGAACAAGCGTTCAATAGCATGCAATGGACTGCTGGTTCAAGTATCTATGTCTCTGTAATACAATTGGTTCAACTTCCTATATTAGCATTCTTTCTAAGTCCGGAAGAAATTGGAACAATGACCATCCTGTTAATGACCATCTGGTTAACCCAAGCCTTTTCCGACGGAGGAATGAGTCCGGCAATCATACATTATAAAATTGTCGCCCAGGACCTGTTGAATACACTATTTTTATTGAATATATGCTATGCTGTCGGACTTTATATTCTGCTGAACATCCTGGCTTTTCCTATTGCTGCATTGTTCGGACATCCGGAACTGTCTGTATACTTTCCTGCGGCGATGTTTGCCGTGATTATGGCTGCAGCCGGGACACAATTTCGAATCATTATGACCAAAGAGCTTCGTTTTGATCTTATAGCTCTTCAGGATGTGGCTACGGCAACCACCTATTTGATCATTGCAATCAGTCTGGCAGCCCTCGGATTCGGTGTCTGGTCTATGGTCATCGGTTATCTCAGTGGCACTGCCCTGGGAACCCTTGTTACCGTTTATTACGGTAGCCGGTATTGGTGGCCGTCATTTAATTTTACGACAAAGGGCCTTGGAAAATTCGTTCGTTTTGGGAGATTCCAGATCGGTGAACGCGTCCTCATTTTCCTTAACTCACGTCTTGACCAGCTAATGATTGGAGGGCTGATTGGTCCTCATGCATTGGGGATTTATACGATTGCCCACAGCTTTGTCATTACACCGACAGTGCGTATCAATCAGATTATAAGCAGTGTCATGTTTCCCGTGTTTGCGCGAATGCAAGAGCAAGCCCAAATGCTGAGAAACAATTATTTGAAATTGGTTAAAGTGGTGACTATGCTTAATACTCCGATTTTGTTGGGCATGATCCTGGTTGCTCCGCTTTTTATCCCGCTATTATTTGATGATCAATGGCATGACAGTATTTATATTTTACAGATTCTCGGTGTCTATGCATTGATTCGGTCAACAGGTGCTCCTTCTGGCAGTCTTCAGCTTGCCAAAGGGAGAGCTGATCTGGGGTTCAAATGGAATTTATTCCTGATGGTGGTTAGTGCACCTTGTATCTATGCCGGTGCACAACTGGGTGGCCTTACCGGTGTTGCATGGTCGCTGCTCATGTTGCATATGTTACTGTTCATATCCTTCTGGTTTCTGATGATACGGCCACTGATCAAGCCTCCCGGAAAAGACTATTTTTTGGTCCTTTTTCATGCGATTCTCCCCGGCTTGTTCATGGCCGGTTTCGTGTGGGTTATTGGTCACATATCCGTATTTCCCGGCCTCATTATTAATCTTGCCGTTATGATCCTGACAGGCATACTCCTATTTTTTGTATTCGCATTTTATCTTGAACGCACGCTTTTTCTGGAGATTCGTGATTTGATAAAAAAGAGGTACTTCTCACATTGAGTATATCAACTTCCCATTCTTTTTCTCAGCCATTCAAGGTTGCTCATTTTCAAAATGTCTGGCTGCCAGGCACCATGACCTGGTTACACCAGCTGATTAGTGGGCTGGAATCGCACTGCCTCAATATAGTTTTATGTGAAAAAACTGACCATCCTTCCAATTTTCAGGTTGCTCCTCTTTACCAATTTGATGCATTGCCGCTCCCGACACAATGGTTTCAGCGATTTTTGCAAAAAAGCGGGATTCGCAAAACACTCCCCTTCTACTTGGAAACATTGCGAAACGAAAAGATTCAATTGATACACTCACATTTTGGTCATACCGCCTGTTCCGGCAGCAAGCTTGCTATCGCCGGAAAAATTCCTCATGTGGCCAGTTTTTACGGCATGGATATCCGACAAATTCCGGAATCTGATACACGCTGGTATAAACGGTATAAGGAAATGTTTAAGCAAACGGCACGTATCTTCTGTGAAGGGCCTCACATGGCCACTGCCATTGAAAAACTGGGTTGCCCAACGGATAAAATCGTGATTCATCCACTGGGAATAGATATTGAACGTATTGTGTTGCGTCCTCGAACATGGGATGGTCAAAGTGAATTGCGTATACTTGTTGCGGCTTCTTTTCGTGAAAAAAAAGGAATACCGTTAGCTCTGAAAGCTGTAGCAGCATTGCTTGATCGTTATAAAATTAAAGTGACCCTGATAGGAGATGGATCAACAGACCGGGCATCACAAGCTGAAAAAACACGGATATTAGAAACGATTCGTCAAAATAAACTGGAAAATGTGGTACACCTTACCGGATTTCAACCGCATGATGAAATGTTGAAAATCGCTGAGGATCATCATATTTTTCTTTCACCAAGCTTACATGCCAAAGATGGGGATTGTGAGGGTGGTGTGCCGGTATCTATTATTGAAATGTCTGCATCGGGTATGGTGGTTGTCAGCACCCGTCATTGTGATATTCCAGGCGTAATAATTGACGGTCAGACCGGATGGCTGGCGGAAGAAGCTGTTCTTGATGATCTTGTTATACAACTTCAGAACGCTATTGAATCTTGTAATGAATGGCCGCAAATGGCACGTCGTGCAAGGCATCATATTCAAACCCATTTTGATGCAAGAATACAAACTGACAGGCTGTATGAACAGTATCAGTATGTCATCCATACATAAAATCATTGCAAAAGTGTTTCATAAGTAGATATAAGTAGATATGGGTTATTTAAGCGTCCCGGTTGTTTGTAAATATCTTTATTAGGTCAAGAATGACTGAAACGGCAGGAATCAAAAGATCCAAAACAGTGCTTTTTATAGCTCCGTTTTGGGGGGAATCCGGAAATGTGGGTATGCTTCGCGCAGGGCGAATAGTACAATGGCTGGCTGACGAAGGTTTTAAGGTTATTGTTGTACGTGCAGGGTTACGCGATCGCTCTCAAGAGACACATTTTGGTGAAGTTATTACTATTCGTGATCCACTCCGGTTTTATCCGGATGATCTGCATGGCCCGGTTGCTATTCAGGATGAGTCGATTTCAACCGATAACCCTGCAAAAGTTGTCGGGGATCCAATCAACAAAACGATTTTATATCAAAAAACTACTAAGCATTTCACAGGATCGATTGACAGCCATACAAACCGGACACGACGGATAGTTCGCAAACCAAACCGACTCAGACGTTGGCTTGCCTATGCCTTGCTAATCCCCGATCCTGTGATTATCTGGGCGCGACGGGTTAAACGTCATCCTCTTGTAATCGATAGAGCCGCCGTTTCCGGATGGATTCTGGCGTCATCCCCTCCTGAATCATCTTTTATAGCAGCCGCTTTCCTTTCCCGGCGTTTCGGAGGATTATTTCTTATGGATATGCGTGATGGTTGGCTGGATGATCCCATGAAACCTCTCTTGCGCTATTCTACTATTCAGCAATGGAGAGAAGAACGGCTCGAAAAGCGTATGATTCAATGTGCCTGGCGAGTCATTGTTACATCCGAGTCCTGGAAAAGTATGCTTGAGTCCCGATATTCAGACTGGAAAGATAAGATCCGGGTGATTACAAACGCTTATCCGTTTGAAACGAATGCCCTCTGTTCGGGAAAGAAAACTGCCAATACCACAGAAAGCATCAACCCGGAATTAAAAAAGCAGAAATCGGCAACTGATAAAACACAGGCGGTCCGTTTTTTGTACGCCGGACGGTTATTCAGTTCACGTCCGGAGCGAAATGTCAACCATCTGCTTGAACCGTTATTAAAAGTTGCTGAACGAGGATCTGTAACAGGTGAGATCTGTTTTCTGGGGAATATGGTTATTGATGAAGAGAAGATATTACAGTCGTGGGCAGAAAAATTTCAGCATGCCGGGTGGGAATGGAAGCGTAGTAATAGTGTCACTCACCATCAGGCACTCGAACGAATGAGTCATGCGGATATCCTGCTCCTGCTCTCTGCATCCCGGGGCTCTATCCCTGCAAAATTTTATGACTATATTGCCGTAAAAAAACCCATACTTGTTGCATGTCCAACCGACAGTGCACTTTTTCGAGCCGCTTTGCAAATTCCCCAATGTTACTGTTTTGACCCAGTGAATGAACAAGCGATCGATAGTACAATCAATCAGCTGCTGATTGATGTATCCGAAGATCATGTTTCCTTTAGCCGCCCTGTAGAATATGAGCCTGCACGACTCCGAAAAGAGTTTTTGAGTCTGTTTGCATATGAATAATCAACCCACCTCATCTACACCGAAGATTGCTGTATTAATGTCTACCCTGAATGGTATTCATTATTTGAATGAACAAATAGATAGTATTCTTGCGCAACAGGATGTTCAAATAACCATATTCATTCGTGATGACGGCTCAAAGGATGGTACTCTATCACTTCTGGAAAATTATGCAACCCGTTTTCCGCAGATTAAGGTGGATACTGGAGAAAATATAGGTGTTTTCGCCAGTTTTATGAAACTGCTTAAAGATGCGGGTACTGGATTTGATATGTACGCTTTTTGTGATCAGGATGATTATTGGAAACCTGACAAACTATTCCGTGCTGCAAAAAAAATAGGTCTGCAACAAAATAATTCGCTTCCGACGATTCCGTGCATGTACTATTCCAGGCTTGAATTTACTGACGAACGACTTCGAACAATCGGGTATAGCACGATACCAACGACCCATGGATTCAATAATGCACTTGTTCAAAACCAGGCTACCGGATGTACTGTTGTTTTGAATGTTGCTGCACGAAACCTGATCTGTTCCAAGATACCTGACTGGGCACTTATGCATGACTGGTGGTGTTATCTTGTGACATCGGCATTCGGACATGTTTGTTATGATGACAATCCGGGTATTTTGTACCGAAAGCATAAAACCAACGTCACCCCCGCTACTCCCAATTTTTTAATGGAATTGTATGCGCGAACTCTTAGATTTATGGGGCACAATGATATACCAGAAAAAGTCACCGATCAGGCACGTATATTCCTGCAGTGCTTTGGTGAAAAACTTTCCGGAGAAAAACATGCAATCCTAAAGGGGTTTTTGAATGCTCGTGACAAAGCGTTATTTGGACGCATCCGTTATGCTGTAAATATGCCGGTTCGACGCAATACACCTTTAGACAATCTGATTATGAGATTGCTTGTCATTCTCGGACGATTTTGAGCAAACATAAGTTGCATGTTGAGCATACTGCCATATGAGACATATTATGTTATCTCCGTCAATCCAGATAACACACCCTGAGTGCCTTTGCAGCTGTGTCCGCATTGCAATACCCGTTCAGATAATTATTAACCCAAAATGAGATACTTTTGCGACGATTACGTACCATCGGGTCGCAAGTCGAATACAATCCCGATAATTCATCCCTATAGCCGATTACATCTACAGCTATGCTGAGGCGTATTTCTTGCGGGAGGTTATCCCATCCCATAAGGGCAAAGAGTTCATGAGCTTCTTGCAGAATCGGTAATTTTGATTCAGAAAGGTTATTTCTTTCTTTACGTGTGGAAAATGGTTCAGGAAATTGTCGTACAAGTTTTTTTGCTGTATTCATTGTCTGCTCCGTTTAATTACAATTGTTAAACAGAAGTTACAATCCACCTGTGACAACATACTGTCACCCAAAAATCATTTATTTTATTTTTTTTATTTAGTGCAATGGACGGGTCAGAAGACCGATATTTTCCTTAAATTTTATTTTCTCATGGAACATCAGAATGACCTGTTACATGTCCGCCGTTATTCGTCGATCGGATTTCACTGAGATTGCCTGTGGCTGTAGTAAATAATCCGACTACAAATCAATGACTTTTCATTAATGACTCCATTTTATTTCCTGGATTTCCCCGTCAGCGACCCCGTACTGATATTCGCTTTGGTGATGCTAATTATTCTGATTGTACCCATTGTCTCAGGAAAAATGGGTATTCCCGGCATCGTCGGTCTTATTTTTGCCGGGGCGGCTGTCGGACAGGGTGCTCTTGGACTGCTTGAAAGAGACAGTACTATCATTTTGCTGGGTACCGTCGGGTTGCTCTACCTTATGTTTATCGCCGGCCTGACGATTGATCTTGAAAAATTCACCAAATTCAGGGGAAGAAGTCTCACCTTCGGTTTTATATCGTTCGGTTTTCCTGCCCTCGCAAGTCTGCTTCTCGCACCACCGCTTTTGGGTTATACCCTGAACAGCTCTTTACTACTCGCCTCCATCGTGGGTTCACACACACTTCTTGCCTATCCGATTGCCGGCAGGCTTGGTATCTCCCGTAATACTGCAGTAATCCTGAGTTTGGGGGGCACCCTTGTAACAGATGCTCTGGCACTTACAATACTGGCCATTGTGGCAGCAACGGTACATGGCGAGATTCATATGGAGTTCTGGATGACATTCATCGGTTTTGTGCTTTTGTATCTGCTAATGGTGACTTTTACACTGCCACGACTCGGTAGCTGGTTTTTTCGCAATGTCAAAGATCAAACAAATATCGAATATGTATTTCTGCTCACTGTACTTTTTGTGACGGCATACCTGGCTCAGCTGGCGGGTCTTGCTGCCATTATCGGGGCATTCCTTGCTGGATTGACCATGAACCGGTTGGTACCAGAAAACAGTACATTGATGAGCAGAGTGCAGTTTGTCGGAAATGCACTTTTCATTCCTTTCTTTTTGATATCCGTCGGAATGTTGGTGGATGTCAGGGTTTTGGTCTCGCTCGATGTTTGGCTGGTGGCGTTACTCTTTTTTCTGATGGTAATCGTTGGAAAATTCCTTGCCGCCAAATCGTCGCAATTCCTGTTTCGCCTTACCAAAGAAGAAGGATGGGTAATGCTCGGCCTTACCAGTCCCCAGGCCGCTGCAACGCTTGCGGTGACGCTGATCGGGTTTGATATAGGCTTGCTGGATGAACTGGCAGTTAATGCCGTGGTACTACTGATCATGGCAACCTGCTTTGTCGGACCTTATCTGGTTGATCATTACGGACGTCGAATGGTACTGCAAGATGAGAAATCTTCACTTACAGTGTCAGACACTCCGGAACGTATTCTGGTTCCTTTGTCCAACCCGGATACATCTGAAGCGCTCATGGATATTGCCATCATGATTCGCGGGAATAACAGTACCGAACCGATATTCCCGTTAACGGTTGCACGTGAGACACAATATGTTGATGCCGCAGTAGCTTCCGGTGAAAAGTTGCTGAGCCATGCCGTCGTCCATGCGGCTGCAGCCGATATCCCGGTAATACCAGTGACACGAGTGGATTTGAATATTGCATCCGGAATTGTACGCGCTATAAAGGAGTTGCGAATATCGGATGTTGTGATTGGGTGGAACGGACAAATTACCACACGTCAGAGAATTTTCGGATCGGTTCTCGATCAGCTGATGGAGTTGACAGACGAGACGATTCTGGTTTCGAAAATTGATCAACCTTTAAATACTACCGATCGGGTCGTATTAATGATACCGCCTATGGCACAATATGAAGCTGGATTCGCTGACAGCTTTCAGACGATAAAAAAACTAATCCATCAATTGGGTGCCCGACCGCTTTTGCTGGCGACTGAGAGTAATCTTACTCTTCTCAAACCATTTATCGAAAAACAGGATCCTGAATTATCGTCAGAGTACCATGTAGTTACAAACTGGAACAGCATAGTCAAAACAGTTAAGGGGCTCTATCACGAACGTAATCTCGTGATACTCTTTAGTTCCCGGCGTGGATCCATTGCATGGCAGCCCAGCCTTGAAAGGCTTCCCAGGCAAATCACGAGTCAAATTAATCCGGATAACTTCATTATAGTATATCCGGCTCAGGTTGAAGAGAAACACCAACCTGCTGCTGTACTTCGATTCGATGCATCTCCATTGTTGCCGGATATTTCTGCCAATCAGATCTATATTGCATCTTCTGATGATTCGAGCTACAGTGATGCTATTGAACAGATGATTCAGGCACAGTTTCCCGATCGTGCCGATGTCTCCACAGAGATAATGCAGCAACTCAAAGTTATCGACCCCGACAATCTTCCGGGAGATCTTCCGGGTGTTATGTTAACTCATTTGAGTACACATTATATAGACAAACCATCCCTGCTTTTGGCGATCAGTGAAGAGGGGTTTCAGGTAAAAAAAATCGGAGAGCCGGTCAAAGTGATGTTTATACTTTTGAGTCCTACTCATATGAGCTTTCAACGGAATCTGCTCATTCTAAACCGTCTTGGCCGTTTGATTGGAATCAAAGATATTAAAAACCGTTTGGCAAAAGCGAAAAATATTGATGAGATCAGGGAAATTCTTTCGGCCAAACTCACCATTTTATCGGAACCTGACGATGCTGAAAATAATCTATCTTAAATGTCAAAAAACTCTTGAATGTCAAACCCTGGAACGGTCAGTATGCGGAAGAAAAATCCGTCAGGCGTTTCTTTTTAGTGCTGAGGAGAGAAGGGGTAATCCGCGTTCGTGGTTTATAGGAGAAGATCATGCTTCAGGTATAACAATAGGCACAATCAACTATTCCTCGGGATAAATAGATCTTTTTGCAGCAAGCAGGGTATTTTTCATCAGCATCGCCACTGTCATCGGACCAACGCCGCCAGGGACAGGCGTAATGAGACTGGCTTTTTCGGCAACGCTTTCAAAATGGCAATCACCGGCAAGTCGGTATCCTTTCTCTCTGGAAGCATCTGCGACCCGGTTAATTCCTACATCAATGACCACTACGCCTTCTTTCACCATCTGACCGGTTATCAAATTGGGAGCACCAACCGCTACTATCAAAATATCGGCCAGGATAGTATGTTGGGTCATATCACGAGTATATTTATGACATAACGTGGTTGTCGCTTTTCCGGAGTCATTCTCTCTTGAAAGCATGATGGCTATGGGTGAACCTACAATATTGCTTGCCCCAACGACAACCGCATGTTTACCTTTGGTCATAACGCTGTAATAACGGAATAGTTCAAGGATACCTGCAGGCGTACAAGAGCGGAATGTAGGCTGACCTACGGCCAGACGACCAACATTCATAGGGTGAAATCCGTCAACGTCTTTTCTATGGTCAATAATCTCAATAATTTGAGAGGTATGCAGATGATTTGGAAGAGGCAACTGAAGTAAAATACCATCCACTGTGTCATCATTGTTAAATCTGGTAATAGCTTCTTTAAGTTCTTTAATTGAAATAGTATCAGGAAAATCTATTGTTTCGGATTCAATTCCGACTTCAAAGCAAGCTTTGGTTTTGGAACTTACATAGGTTTTTGATGCCGGATCATTCCCAATCAGGATGGCCTGAAGTTTCGGTGGGCGATTGCCCCGGCCAACCCACTCCTGAACATCTTCTTTTACCTGTTGCCTGAGAATCGCGGCAACTTTGTTACCGTCAATGATATTAGTGGGCATAAAACGGGATATATGCTTAATTAAATTCGTACAAAGTGTTCTTCTTCAGATCGAAACAGTTCGATAATAGATTCTGAACTGTTACTGGAAAGCAGTTTTTCGCGAAAAGCCGAGCTGTTTAACAACCTGGAAATACGGCTCAGCATTTTGATATGGACACTGTTTTGTGATTCAGGCCCGACAAGCAGAAATAAAATGTTAACAGGTTCTCCGTCAATAGCCTCATAGTCAACTGGATCAATCAACTTGCCGAAAGCCACGTAAGTTTTTTCAATTTTTTTTGATTTGCCATGCGGTATTGCCAATCCTTTTCCCACACCTGTTGACATGATTTCCTCGCGTTCCATCACTGCTTGACGAACAGATTCAATCGTTTCATTTTTCAGTTTTGATGAAAGAGTATCAATCAGTTTGTTGATGGCATCCTTTTTATTGTGAGCCTCCAAGGCCGGAATCACATTCGAGTTATCTAACAAATCGCTGATTTTCATATATATATCATAATTACAGTAGCCCAAAAAACAATTCCAAATATAACGACATATATATAACTTTGTAAACCTGATTATGCTTTTTCCATACTCACACTGGCAATAGTTGACATACAGTCTTACTTTCAGTTAACGTTGTATTAAAGGCAGATCTCATTACCCATTTAATTATCTCAGACCTGTTTTATCTGTATGCCCTATCTTGAACAAACCTGGGCCATTTTTTTAAAAGATTTTCGTCTCGAATGGCGCTCCCGTTACGGTGTCAGTACAGTTTTGGCATTTATCGCGTCATCCATGCTTGTTGTGCTGCTTTCCTTGCAGGTTAATCAACTTTCAGTGCAGATACAAAGTGGCTTGATCTGGATTCTTGTACTTTTTGCTTCACTGACTACGCTGGCCAGGGTCTTTATTTCGGAAAGTGAACGCGGTACCATGGATTTGTTGCGATTAAACAGCCCGGCCATCTCGGTATATCTGGGAAAGCTGCTTTACAATTTTCTGCTTACACTTCTTATTACAAGTGTAACCTTTTCCCTTTTCATAGTGTTGGTTAACATGCACATAGAACGAGCTGACTTATTTGCAGCCATAGTAATTTTTGGATCATCCGGAATTTCGGGGGCCACAACACTCCTGGGAGCACTTGTTTCACAGGCGGTTAGAAAAGGTGCTGTTTTTCCGGTAGTGGCGTTACCGTTGCTTATGCCCCTTATGCTCGTCCTGGTCCGGATAACCCAGTCGATTTTTACAACTATACAGGTGGAAACGCTTTTGAATGATCTGGCAGCACTTATTGGATTTACAGGCATCACCATATCGGCATCAATTGTTTTGTTCGACAATCTATGGGAAGATTAATCGCATTAAGCAAACATTTCATTCTATTACTCAGATTATCACTAATTAAACCATGCCGGAAAAAACAAAAGCAAATAATACAGCCATTGGAGCGCGACGCATTGTCGGTCAGGAGCATTTGCGTGAACAAATGTGGCGTATAATTACTGATGACCGGCTCAGTCACGCCTATCTGTTAAGTGGTCATCCCGGCACAGGAAAAACGGCAATAGCACTGGCTTTTGCTGAAGCAATCAATGGTGTGGAGCATCTTGGTGTCTTGGGAGCTATGAAAACATCAAATCGTCGTTCCTGGTATTATCATCCGGATATACATGTTTATTTACCGTTGCCCAGTAATTTTACTATAGACGAACTTAGGGCACGGCTGGA
This sequence comes from Balneolales bacterium, assembly GCA_040905705.1. Classification (GTDB taxonomy): domain Bacteria; phylum Bacteroidota; class Rhodothermia; order Balneolales; family Natronogracilivirgulaceae; genus JBBDQZ01. Next base: position 342,241 of record JBBDQZ010000029.1, on the reverse strand, counting down.
ACTTTTGGCATCTGACCCTTATGAAATTGTGGATTTTACCCAGCGCCCTTCTCTCACCAATCAAGAGGAAAATAAAAACCGGCGTGCTTTTTACTCGGTGGAATATTTTAATACGCATATAAGAAAAGCGTCACACTTGAAGCCGAATGAGGGAAAGCGAACAGTTATCATTATAACCAATGTTGAAAAAATGCGAACCGAAGTGGTCAGTGCATTTTTGAAATTACTGGAAGAACCCGGTGAACATGTAATGTTTCTTTTAACCACCGATAACATCAATGCCTTGTTGCCTACTGTCATTTCCAGATGCCAGCATCTTGTTTGCAGGCCGTTGGATTCGGAGCAGATATATCAGGGTTTACGTACTTTTGATAATATACCGGATGAGCAGGCCCATTTTCTGTCACGCATATCCGGTGGTAATTATAGCCAGACCCGTTTTTACGATCTTGAGACACTTCAGGACAATCGGGATGACATTATCCGCTTCCTGAGAGCCTCTTATGCTGTAGATGTCGGGCAGATTTTGGAAATTAGTCAGAAATGGGGTAATGAATATAACAAAGAAGGTCAACTCGCCATTTTCAATTTATTGGAGACTTTTCTTCGGGACATCGCCATATACGCAACGGATGGTGATGAATCTGTTATAACAAATAGTGATCGTCTGGATATCATCCGGAATTTTTGTCGTCACCTTAAAAAGGCACGAATTGAAGATATGATTAAAACATTAGAGGAAGCCCGAACGTTACTTTTTCAAAATGTGCAGGCCAAAATCTTATTCACCGTCATCGCCAACCGGTTTGCTTCATGGATGCGGGGAGCGGAAGCGACTGTGGAAAATAGTGACCCATGGAAGCATATACCTGCAATTGTTGATCCTGTGTAGTATATAGAACCAACCGGAGAATTTGGATCTAATGGTTAACTTTCAAAAGAACTGCTATAAAAGATGCCAAAAGAATATTTTTTTGAAAAAATGCATGGAGCCGGAAACGATTTCATAGTGATCGATGCCAGAGCCGCTGATTTTTCAATTGACCTAATTAAAAATAACACTGCACGGTTATGTCATCGAAGAACCGGAATTGGTGCCGATGGCATACTCATGCTTGACCGATCGAAAAAAAATGATTACTCCATGCATTATTTGAATGCGGATGGATCGGAAGCCGGTATGTGTGGAAACGGGGCACGCTGTCTGGCTCATTTTGCATTTCGACATGGTTTTTCCAGTGATGTCTCTTTTGATGTCCACGGACTTACATACCAGGCCTCGGTCCATAACAGTTATGTTTCTGTTCAATTTCCAGTGGATCCGAAACCTTTGCTCAAAACTATTGAAGGTGTAATATGGTGTGTAGTTGATGCAGGAACCGAGCATATCGTTTCTATTGATAAAAAAAACCCGGATATCCCGGAAGAAGAATTACGTCAAACAGGCCGGCGGCTTCGGAATCGAATTGATCTTTTCCCGCATGGCACCAATGTGAATTTTGCAAATGTTCTGGATGAGAACAGGTTGGAACTCATAACATATGAACGAGGTGTTGAGGATTTGACTCTTGCTTGCGGTACCGGTGCAATTGCAACGGCAATATCCTGGTATTTTTTAAAACAACAGCAAGGATCCCATTCCGGTTTTTCGGATATAATCTTGCCGGACACTGAACTTATGGACACACTACAGGAAAAGTCTTTACTCACATCTTCCGGACAAACACTCACCGATCCTGCTGTTCCAGAAGCAGAACCTGTCCGGAAATCTGAACAGCATATCCAGTTAGACTGCCCTGGAGGTCCTCTTGAAGTCTCTTTTACGGTTATACCTGAAAGAGATCATCCCGTGTACAAAAATATTGTCTTACATGGTCCTGCTGTTTCTGTTTACAATGGAAAATTTGTATTATAATCGCCTGTCTTCTTGCTGCATTTTGTCTTTCCGATTGACTTATTTGTTGATCTTTCTGTTATGGCTCAGTTCCTGCACAAGAGAAGTCCTCAATAACCACTCCGTTTTAACCGGAAAGGAAGCACAACTGGAGAATCTTCCGACTGTTGAGGGGCAGTCCATACCGCCCGATAATATTAAGAGCATTCAATTGTATCGTGGAGACCGTAAATCTACTATTCCTGCCATTGAACTTGGTGAAAACGAATTTATCACACTCCGCTTTGATGAACTTGGAGAACGAGGGAGAATGTTTAGAGTCAGAGTTCAACATCGAAATGCTGACTGGTCGCCAAGTACTCTTATGGAGGGTTTTTACCTAAGCGGACATCACGAAGATCTTATTATGGGAGGACAACCCGGCAATGTACAGGGACCGGAATACACGCATTACACTTACCGGTTTCCAAATGAAAATATACAAATCCGCATAAGCGGTAATTATTTATTGGAAGTTCTGGATTATGAAACCTCCCAAAAAATCTTCTCAATCCCCTTTTTTGTTTTTGAAAACGACGGTCAGCTAAATATAAATATTGAAGAACTCTATGTTCGTGAACCTCGCTATTTTCTTCATCACCAACTGTTTGCGCGATTCAAATATCCCTCTTATGTGCTCTCTCCATTAATGGATCTGCGTATATTTTTTGTACAAAACAGATTTTGGGGGCGTGTTCGGGAGGTGGATGTGGAAGATGTGGCAGAAATGGGTGTTTATAGGGGCTATCTCTCTCGACCTGCCTCATTTATCGGTATATACGAATTTCAAACACTTGACCTTGATCGATATGATCGTCCCGGTATGGAAATTTTAGAAGTTCGCCCTGAAACCATCCCTCCACAGGTGAGGCTGTTCCGGGATGTGGTCAATCTGAATAGCAATCCTTCCAGTTTTCGAAGATCGTCTATATACGGAAATCCAAGGGACGAGAGTAATGCGCGGTATGTAGATGTCCGATTCGAATTAGAGCTTCCATGGGAGAATGCAACGGATTTGCCGATCTATGTTTATGGGCCATTCAACAACTGGACGATGAACGATCGAAATCGTATGGAGTATCGCGAGTCTACGGATTCCTATATCGGTCGTGCCGTAATCAAAGAAGGTGAATACGACTATAAATATGCTTTGGTGGAAAACGGCCGGCTGGACGACCTTGCACTCGACGGTAGTTTTGCATCGAGTACTCAGGAATACACTACTTTGGTTTATTTTCGTGACCCGGAATGGCAGGCAGACCGCCTGTTGCAAATCGGGATTAATCGAACACAATAATGCTCGGGTTCATGGTTGGATCAGACAGAGTTACTTGCTTGATCTATATAATACCGTTCGTGCTTTCTGAAACGGAATCCGATTATAATTCATCTGCTCTATTCAGATTTATGAATACGGCGGATCTAAAAAAAATCTTAACCGTTTAGTATATATTGATGAGAAGTTTTCAGAAATCCAGTCCTATACTGAAGTAATGCACTCGCCGGCCAAACCCTTCATTCCCATGCATATCGTATGGCCATGCAATATCATATCGGAAAGGAAGCCCAAGCAATATTGTACGTAACCCAAAGCCTGTCCCGGCAAGAGCACCTTCGGAGATGGAACTAATATCAGAGCCTCCTTGCCAGGCGGTGCCTATATCCGCAAATACAGTACCCTCTATATTGTATAGCGGAATAATTGGAATAGGCCCGGGAAGCATAGCAGCTATCAGGGGGAATCTGAATTCTGCATTGAACAATCCGAATCGGTCTCCGATAGCAGCATTGAAAAAGTGCCCTCTCATTGGTAGTGCCGGCAATGTGAAAAATATATCTTCAAGCCGGTCGGTTTGAAGCGAGCCTTCCGCCCATCGAAAATTAATCCAGTTTTGTATGCCTCCCATAAAGAAATTTTGCGAGTCCGGCCCGAAAGATAGTGCTCCGGAGCCCCGAAATGCGAATACATAACCCATTCCAAGATGGAAATATCTTCGAATATCTCCCAAAACTGAAGCAAAACCAATCATATCAGAATTGAGTGGCGGACTTCCGGTGAAACTGACGGCATACCTGGTTCCCGATAAAGGAGATAAAAATCCGGGGCGAGTGAAGTCTCTGGTGAAAATTACTTCCGGGTAGAGAAAATAAGAATTCTCGGTAGCCGAATACCCGCCAAATACCCGGCTCAGGTCTCGTGAAATGTTTATGAAACTAACCCCATAATCAATACGGGTAAATTTATTAATCGGATATTGGAACTGTGCGCCTGCACCATAGAACCTGAAACGAACCTGTTCAATATCCGGACCATCCTGATCGAAGACCGTGACCCTGAAATTACGAGATGTATGAAAATATCTCAGTAAATAGTTTGTCCTGTTCGCAAAATATCCGTACCCCAGTTCATAATCACTGTTTCTGAGGTCAAATTGGAGGTTGGTAACCAGATTGATGCGATGATCACCGAGTAAATCGGAAAATGTGAAGACAGCTGTTGCATAGGTGCCATAAAACGTTGAAACCCCTCCCTGTCCATAAGTAATATCGGGTGAAAAAGTAAGCCGGTATCGTCGCGGAATGAATCTTCCGTCATCGGTTCGGTTCACCCTGTCCTCTTCCGCAAGTTCTACATGTGTGGTTCTGATCAGATCTTCTACACCATCACCAAATACATAATTCCTGAAATCGATAACATCGGTTTCAGGATCATATTCAGTTGTATCTTCAGCAACCGGCTCCTCTCCATTTGCCTCTTCCTCTTCATCCGACAACAGCGAAGCCTCTTCTTGCTTTTGTTTATATAATTCAACAATAGCAGAAGCCCGGCGAGTCAATACAGATGGTTGCATTCGCTCAAGATCTTCAGAGAACATATCATAAGCTAAAGCAATAGCCGGCACTCTCTCTTGCGGGGTCTCTCTGAGGCGTCGTTCGGCCCATCGATTTGGTTCCAGAGTTTCATTCATTCGTCGTTCGAAGGGATTAGCCAATGTAAATATATGCACATATCCCCGGTTATAGGAGTTAATTGCCAGAAGTCGGCCATCTGCACTGATCGACATCTGCATAACTCCGGTAATCAAGTTTGTGAGCGGGTAACTCTGTCTGGAATCAAGATCCATTTCATATACATTGAGAATACCATTTTGATCGGATATGTAAATAAGCCGGCCATCACGAGTCATTATAGGGCGGTATTCATTCCAATTAGGCGTACGGGTCAGTTGAGTAGCCTGTGCAGACCCAATCCGTATTCGGTATATGTCACTTTGAGCCAGGTTCGGATTCAAAAGAATATTGGAATTTGTACGAAACGAACTGACATGTGTGTGTGCTCCGCGGTCAGACGCAAATAATATATATTGTGAGTCCGGAGACCAGGATGGATCCCAGTCACTAAAGACGTCATTTGTTACGCTTATGAAATCGTCTGTTTCAAAATTGTATATATAAATATTGGTATAAGGGCCGTCATTGCCCTGAAATGTGATTTTATCTCCATCAGGTGACCACGCCACCGAGCCAATGGCATCCAGTTGCTGAAATATAATTTTACGAACATCCCCAGTCTGGTAGTCAACAATGGCAATATCAACTGAACCGGCTGAACGTGTTGACAATGCAAGTTTTTGCCCGTCAGGAGACCAGGTCAGGTTTGGGCGGAGAAAATTCAATTCTTCAAAATCCACATTGTCTTGCCCTTTTATCAGTGTTTTGATGCGGCTGCCATCTCTGGCATTCAATACTACAACATCAAAATAACCACGCTCATTGGTGATAATTGCGACACGGTCACCGTTTGGAGAGACTGCCGGACTCGTATTATATGCCCTGCGGAACCGGTCACCCGTCAGGAGGTTTCCGATTTCCCTCGGATCTTCACGAATAGTAATTTCCGGAAAATACTCTCTGCGAAGCCAGTCATGAAAACGATCATTGATTTCAGACATGTTTAGTCCCAAAGAACGGCGCAAACCGGTCTCTACACTGCGTGCCTGTCTGATCGATTGCAGAATTTCACCGATTTTTTCCCTTCCGTATTCTTCTACGATATAATTCCAGAACGCCTGACCACCCCGATAAGCCATATAACCATTCATTTGTTGAATAGGTGGTATATAATTGTTCATTACTCCTTCACGCATGAACATGTCTGTGTCTGTGTCCCATCCCTGGGAGACATATTCTGCCAGGCCTTCTTCAAACCAGGTGGGAATAAGCAGCTGTATGTTATTTTGTATTATAGCTTGAAGCGTACCACCATAATACATATCATTAAAAACAGCATGTACCAGTTCGTGATGAAGTACTTGCCTGTAATCACCGTAGTGACCCATAAAAGGAATGGTAATTCGGTTTTTGTACTTATCGGTAACGCCGCCTATCCCCTCTGCATCAACCGGTAACGGCACGACATTGGTCTGGCTGAAATCATTATGAGAATTGTAGATTATGACAGCAATCCGGTCGTTTAATTCGTGCCGGAAATCATTACTAAGTTGGACATATGCGGCCTCCAAACTGTTAGCGGTAAATTCAGCCAGATAATAGTTTCGCGAATCGTAGTAGTAGACGTCGAAATGTTCGGATTGAATGAAACGCCAATTAAATTGCGAGTACTGTACCCTGTTTTTGCCAAATCCAAAATATTGGGCCTGGGCATCCGACAGAAAAACCAGGCCACACAAAACAGCAATACAGAAAAGGGAACCAATCAGTGCCTTTACGGTCGGTGGTCGTCTGTTCTTCTTAAAAAACAACAAAGAGAGTAGCATCATAAGCAGGGAAAAATCCGATTAACTTCAGCAAAATAAGCACTTTATAATACAATTTTTATTTGTTTAAACATTCATGTTTCATAAGGTCAGATAACGCATCTATGGTTTGATCATCCGACTGTGTGTCGGAAATCTCCATCATAAGGGTTATCTGATATGAAAGGAGCATATGAAAAAGCAATTTATAGCAATAAGGTAGTATGAGTGGATAATTTGCAATTAAAATTTACGCTATCAATTAGTTCAATCCTGAACTTCCCGGACTTTGTCGAGGATAAAATCGATTTGTCTTTGATCGATATCGGTTCTAACAACTTTAACACGAATATCATCACCGAGACGGTAAGCAGTTCCCCGTTTGCGTCCTCTTAACTGATGCCGGTTTTGATCAAAAGCATAATAATCATCATCAAGATCCCGAATGGCAATCATACCTTCACAAAAGCTTTCCTTCAGCATAACAAAGAGCCCTTTATCGGTAACGCCACTTATGATCCCGTCGTATGATTCACCGATTCGTTCCGACATAAATTCTACTTGTTTCAGTTTTATAGAGTCTCTTTCTGCAATGACGGCACCTTTTTCTTTATCACTACAGTGATCACCAAGTTCAACAAGTTCCTGAAACCGGTAACCGGGAAGCCCTGAAGCATAAGACTTCAGCAGGCGATGCACAATCAAATCGGGGTAACGTCTGATTGGACTGGTAAAGTGTGTATATTCGTTAAATCCCAGGCCGTAGTGACCAATATTTTTGGGGCTGTAGACCGCTTTGGCCATTGAGCGCAGAATTAATTCGTTTATCGTGTATTTTAAATTGGTTTGATTTACATCATTGATAAGTGTATTGATTTTTGATGCTGATAAGTGTTCATTTTTGACGACAAAATCTATTCCCAGCGGCTGTACATTTTCGGCAATATTTTTCAGTTTTTCCGGATCGGGTTTATCGTGAATCCGGTACATAAACGGATAATTGGATTTGCCGTATTTATCATCCTCGTTGACGCTGTTTTTTGGGCTGTTCATCGGTTTTTCTTTTCGCAAACGGGATATATGTCGTGCTACTGTCTTGTTGGCCATTAACATGCATTCTTCTACCAGGCGATGAGCTGCCAGGCGGTCTTTTACATAAACACCAACAGGTTTGCCCTTTTCATCAAGTTGAAATTGTGGCTCAGGTGTATCCAGATTAATAGAACCCTCCCGGAAACGTTTTTCAGTGAGTATAGCTGAAAATTTAGCGAGCATTCGTAAAGAATCGGCGTACGGACTCTCAGCACCATCTATCACTTGCTGTGCCTCCTCATAGGTAAAACGTTTTGACGAATTGATTACGGTTTCCTCTATCAGATAGTCCGCAAGTTGGCCGGCTGGAGTAATCTCCATAAAGCAACTGAATGCGAGTTTGTCTTCGTTCGGTTTAAGAGAACAGACTCCATTGCTAAGACACTCAGGGAGCATCGGAATAACCCGGTCGACCAAATAGACACTGGTTCCTCTCTCCCGAGCTTCATCATCAAGAACATTACCAGGTTGTACATAATAGCTCACATCAGCAATATGAACACCAAGATAATAGTTGCCGGATTTCAGAACCTTTATACTGATAGCATCGTCAAAATCCTTGGCATCAAAAGGATCAATGGTAAACACTTCCATCTCCCGATAATCTTTACGCCGTCTGTATTCTTTCTCTGGTATTTCCATGGCCACACTCTCAGCAAAAGACTCCACGGTTGCAGGAAATGCAGATTCCAGTTCGTTTTCTGCAAGAATAGAAAGCATGGCTGCATTATTACTTCCTTTTTTCCCGAGAATATCCAACACTTCTGCTTCAGGCAAAGAACGTGGATGAATCCAGTCGACCAGCCGGAAGGTCACTTTGTCATTGCTACGAGCACCTTTCACATTATCCGGATGAACAAAAAACTCTGTTCGAGCTGATTTCTCATCAGGAATGATCAAATACGTATTCTTTCCTTCTTGTTGAAAGGTACCGACAAAAAAGTTTTTACCCCGTTGGAGCACTTCGACGACTTTGCCCTGGATTCTGTCGTTCCGTTTTCCCGTTAAAAGGGTGACTCGCACACGGTCTTTTTCCAGAGCAGTGTTGGTATATCTGGCCGGGATCAAAACATCCTGGTCCATATTGTCAACTCTGACAAAACCAACGCCTCGTCGATTGCTGGTAAAAATCCCTTCCACAGTGGAACCGTCAGGACTTGTGGTATTTAAACGAACTTCACCTTTTTTGTTCAATCTGATTTTATTCTTATTTAAGAGCTTGCTTATTGCCTTTTCAAATAGTTGAGCTCCTTTTTTGGGGGGCAATTTGAAGGCACTCATCAAGGTGTTTTTGGCAACCGACGACTTCGGATGTCGCTCAAGCATCTCAAGTATCAGGTCTTCAAGCCGAATTTTCTGTTTCTTCATTTATTTCTAAAGTATCCGTATTGCGGAGTTAAAAGCAGATCAAACTAGGGAAATCTCTTTTGTATTCTTGTATTCCAATATATTCATATCATATCAATTGGCCGAAGTAACCTCATCTTCGGGCCCCGGCTCAGTCTGATCATGGTCCCACAGACCAAATCCGGTACTGACATTTTGCCAGATACGTTGTCCGAATTCTTTCCAGGTATTAAAACGGAACTGCGCCTCCAAACCCACTCCATTAACATTTTCCACATCGGCCTGTGTGCCGAGAATAGATAAAAGCACAGGGTCTTTTCTATGGAAAACTTCGACTGAAAGATTGGGATTGATACGATACGTTGCTCCAAGATCACCGATATTTGTTTCTTCGCCACCGACTTCCCCTTCCCGTCTTAACACCAGCCGATCGTCAAACAAACGTAACGCAATACCAAGGTCTGCCTGGTCAAATCCGAATAGATTGAGATCGACATCAAGGTTAATCAAATTTTCACTCAAAAGGGTATTGATTTGGCTGGAAAGTAATTGACTGATGCCGACCTGTCCGGCTCGTGCCTGCAATGTACTGCCAAGTTCTTGAGTCTGGCTATCCCCAACCATAGCACCGGAGATAAACGCTCCGGTAAACAGTAAACTTGTCGCTTGTATCAGCTTCTGTTCTTCACTGTTGAGTACATTAAGGACGGCAGCATTCTGGGTTGCATCTATAGCATTGGGAAACTCAAAATAAAAGTCATTTGTAATGTTCTCGATGGGCCCGGTGATTTCTAACAACAATTCCACCGGTATACGATTCGGCTGATCAATAGCAGCCCCTAAAAGTGGAGCTATATTCGGCCTTGCCCGATATACAGAAATAATATTCAACAAAGCATTTTCCGGGTCCCCATCCCAACGTATGCTTCCACCATCTCTCAAAGTAAACCTTCGGGTCAGAATATCACCACCTACAAACAGATAATCTCCATCACTGATATTAAAATTTCCAAACATTTGTAGAGTTTCATCTTCAAGGGTAATACGAATTCGACCATCTCCATATGCATTAACAATTTCGCCAGTCACCGGATCAAATATTAGTTGTAAAGTAGAATTAGCGGCGGCGATGAACTGCAGATCCAGCCTGAATACTTCCATAAAATTACGCTCTATGTTTTGGAGTACCTCGGGATTCACTTCAGTATGTCTTTGTAAATCAACTTCATTGAAGTCATTTACAAAGCGTATAAAACGTCCCCGATACTCATCCGCTTCCTGGTTCATTAATGGTATGGACAGGTTCGATTCAGGTGTGGTTTCTATGGGTTCTATAGTTCTTACATATGGTGATATATTGGTTCCGCTGATATTGACGATACCGGTACCATGTACTCTGCCAAAAAAGGGTACGTCGGGCCCGTCGGAATTGTTAAGAAATAAAAGATTTTCCATACGGAGGGTGATATCCAAAGGTCTTTCGGCCTGAAAATCATTAAAGGAATAGGAGCCGGACAATACGCCGGTTCCATTTCCCCGGTCGTGAACATTCAATTGATGCAGCTGAACACCATCATCCCGGCTTACCGATACAGGACCATTAAGTATATATTCCGCACCAAAGAAGACCGGAAGTACGGTGGCCCCATAAATCTCGAAATCGGAGTTGAAATCAATATAATCAAGATTGCCTGTCAGATACCCTTTACCTGTTGCTTTTCCCTCGATGGAATCAAATATATTGTCCATCAAATAGCTTAGCACCCAGACATCCACCTCTTCAGCATCTACGTCAAAGTAATAAAGGGAGTCGGTCATATTTTCCGGGTTTGGCCTTTTGAACCATCCCCTGGCAAAAATGTTTTGACCAATTCCATTATTACGCTCAAGGTAATCCGCATATTTGACCGAGTCGGTATAAACCGATAATTCTGTATCAAAACGATCGTTTTCAGTATGATAGACACTATTCAGATGAACATCCCCGATAACCCGGGTGTTAAATGAAAGTCGGTCGACATCCAGATAACCGTGGAACACAGGAAGCTGTGTAAGACTTTGTGTAATAAATTCAGCATTAAGTATTCCGGTAAATTCCAGCTTTCCTTCGATCATATTTGAAATCCTTTCCAGGTCGACATTCACAAATCTGTATTGAACGGAGTCTGTATCCAATGCACTGAATACACCGTTTAAGTAAATTTCTTCATAGCCGCTCAGTAATTTGAATTCATCAATGCGTAAGCGCCCGTCATGCTCATATTGTAATACAGGTGTGGCATCGGTTTGCCATAGATATAGATCGTCACCGATCACGAGTTCCTTTATTTCAGCTACTAACATTGAATCGGTAAGTTGTCCATGTAATTCTGAATCAAATCGTACATTTTCTCCATATCTGTCAATACTTGTATGACTAAGGATAGATCCATCTTCTACAGATAGCAGCCATGATAATCCCTCAACCTCCTGGTCGTGATAAACCAGATTTTCCACATTGAGTTTCACATCAACTCTGGAATAATTTCGAAAATGCTGATCAAACCGGAAGTTTGTAGCCACACTGATTTCGGAACGGTTTGTTGCGATGCCATTCCATAACATTTGTAAATCACGCCAATCGGCATGTAAATCCAGCGCTTTTTCATCTGCATTCAAATGCAATTGAAGAATTGCATTTGAAGATATTTCAGGAATTCCCGGGATGTAATATTTCAAAAGGTTGATATTTTTTAGTTCCAAATAGATTTCCGATTGTAATACATCCGTTGAATCGGCATATCCGGTCAGAATAGAATTTGCTGGTAAGGTGTCTGTCAAGAGCATGTCGGCAATTGTTGAATCACTCTCTGCGTAACTTGACAGGAAAATGTCCGGAGATTCCAGAAACAATTCCTCTCTGATGTGCTGACTGAAGTAATTTCCCCAATGTTCAGCTAAATTCAGCATGGAAGGAATTTTTATATCCCCTTCCATCAACAGGTCGAACATGGAGCTGGTCAAACGCAATGACCGTGTTTCGCTATCGGGCTGGTTCAGGTCCAGATACACCTGGTGTGCCTGAAGTTCCGAGCCGTTAACAAGCGATGGATCCACATCTATAATAATGCGCCCAAAAAAATCATCCGGTGTTAAACCATGCCAGTTTAAATCAAAACTCATATTCCACTCGGTCTCGGGAATTTGATCGCCTCTGATGATTTCCTGCAAATTCAAATTCGATGAATTTCCTGTGAGGACAATATTGGGCACAGTTTGTTGCATATCGATACGTCCTTGCCCTTCAAGAAAACGATCCTGTCGTGATAAAGAAAATTGATGCTGGACTACATTAAATTCATATTCAGCATCTATATGTACTGAGGATAGTTCTACTTTTCCAACTGTAGACTCAAAAAGATCAATAGAAAGTTCAAAATATCGGTCAGATTCAGCAATCCTCTCTCCACTAACGATAATATCTGTATTTATTTGTGTTGGAATATCTCCGAACACACTCATCGATGAGAGATCTATTTCCCTCCCGGACAAGATGGCATTTATATTGAATGGATATTCAAGTACGATTTCACCTGCCGCAGCCATGCTTCCCTCCGGCATACGGATGCTCAAATCTATATCTGCCGAATCACCTTTTCCCTTGAAAAGTCCATTGATAGCAAGTGACGAGACATCCCGGAAAATGTTCGAATCCAAATCTGGTAACATCCATGCAAGCTCTGATGGGTCCAAGCGCAACTCCTTTATGTCCAGATTGTAGTTCATTGAATCTAATGTGTTCATATTCTGCACATCTGCATCCAGTTGTATTGAACTGTTCCCTAATCGGACTTCAGTATTCCTCATGCTCATGGCATCGCTTTGTCCATTCCCCTCAAAAGCCAATTGCACCTCGGGAAACTGGTCCGACCAATCCGGTATTATGAGGGCCATATCTTCAGCTGAAAGAAAGGCGTCTTGCATAATAACAAGAAAGGATGCCTTCAGGAATTGGTCACGCAGATCATCTTCAAGAAGGTTGATACCGGACGATTCACTATCAAAGTCTATATGCGACTCACCCATTTGAACATGCATTGCATTAAACTCAAGATAACGACTGTCGTTATAAATTTGACCGGAAACTGCCAGTTGCTTGTTCTTAAATTCAGGAAAGTCCATGGTAAGAAAAGAAATATCAAGATATCGTTGATTCGAGGAGATCTCCAGAAAAATATCAGTATTGATATTTTCAACGCGGGATGGGATGGACATTGGGAAATCCTCAAGATGGTCTGACAAGCTCTGAATCCGGAGTGACCCGTTTTTGATCTGCATAAACGGAGCATATATATCAATGGATCGGAAATAGGTACTGTGTGTCTCCTTGTTTATTTTTGCAGGCAGCCGGGTCAGCGCATCCGCAATCGTAAAACGCTCTTCTCCTTCATTCATATGAAGCGTAACAGATGGTTCGACCAAAGAGATATCATTGATTGTCAGGTGGTTTCTGAATAATGCGATCAGATCTATGCTGAGTCCCAGAGATTCAAATGACGCCAACTGCTCATCGTTATAAGTTAATGTTACTTCATTTATATTCGCTCTGAGGGGTAGTATACCTCCAATCTCGCCCACTGATATGGTCCCCTGAAAATTTTCATTAAACCATGATTCGACAACCTGTGACAAATGGTTTTTAACCGGCTGAGTTTGAAGCATAAGAAAAAAAACACCACAAAACAGGAATACCGTAATAAGCAGAACAAGCATACTGCTCCAGAAAATGCGCCAGATGATATATAAAAAACGATAAAACAAAGTAAGTAATAGGGAAATAGTTTATTTTGTCTGTAGGTATGTGGAAATACGTGTTTCGAAATCAGGTTTAACCCTGATTTATTCTATTACTCAACACGTTGAATGTATAATTCCAGGCATCGATAAGCAGTTGCCGGTTTTGTATGCTTTCAATATATGGGGAACCGTTATCCTTCAGCAGCACCAACTGTATGGAACGATCCCGGTTTTTCTTGTCATGCTCCATCAGCAAAACGAGATGGTCGGCAGATTCTGCATACGGCCGGATGTCCAAATTGTAGAGCGTTCTTAAGTTCTTTAAGAGCTGATCTGAAACGGTCGCACCCTTTATGCGTGATACATACAATGCCGCTATCATACCTGCATATACGGCCTCACCATGATTGATATTGCGATATCCATCCAAAGTTTCCAATGCATGTGCAAAAGTATGTCCGAAGTTGAGGAACGCTCTTTTTCCGGTTTCCCGGGCATCAGCACTCACAATTGCTGTTTTAATTTTGATCGATTTTTCAATGACTTTTCGGAGCAGGCCGGCATTTCTAACAGAACCATTGGCCAGTTGTGGTGCATCATCCAGTAGTGACGGATCCTGAATGTAGCCGTATTTAAGTATTTCACTGAGCCCGCAAAGCCATTCCCTTTGCGGGAGTGTGTCCAGAAATGCCGTATCAAACAGCACCGCCTTGGGCTGATAAAAAGCCCCGATCGTATTTTTCCCAAAAGTATGGTTTATTCCGGTTTTACCACCAATAGCGCTGTCAACCATGGCAAGCAGCGTAGTGGGAATGTTCACCAGTGGCAAACCGCGCATTAAAGAAGCAGCAGCAAATCCGGCAAGATCACCGGTAACCCCCCCTCCAATAGCAATGAGTGGAGTGGTTCTGTAAAGAGTGTCGGAAAATGCAAAATCGATGATTCGATTCCACATATGTGTACTTTTTGAATTTTCTCCCGGAGATACTTCGAAATATCGTGACGATTTGGGTGGAAAGGCTTGTTCCAGAACACTTTTGTGCAGTGCCAGAACATGGGCATCTACAATCACGATCCTGGACATCTGAAAAGAAACGGCTGACTGCTCGCAAGCTGCTTCCCACAGCGTGGTGAGTTTGTCGAAAGCCATTAAAATTGATTCCTGGCGATCAATAATCCGAAGTGATGGCAGCTGGTGCATATTGCTTGAGTTTTCTAATAACTTCATTTGTTGTTTCTGCAACACTCCATCGCGGGTCCACCGTTACTGTCACCGCAGCACGTTGGTAATACGGTTCACGTTGTGCAAGTAATGATTGAATACGTTCTTTTAACTTGTTGGATTCAAGCAACCTGCCCTTTTCATCATATAACATGGGGCGTTTATTATCATACTGAAGACGTTTTATCAATTGCTTTTCTGAGACTTTCAGATAGACAAGTATGGCGTTTTGTTCAATGGTTTCAAAGACAGACTCATGTTGAACAGTTCCGCCACCCAATGACAGAACAATAGGCGGTAAGGCAAGAAACTGTTTCAAATACGTAAATTCCAGCGTTCTGAAATAGGATTCGCTTCCTTTTTTAAATATTTCGGATATACTTGTCTGCTCACCTTTTTCAATCTCCTGGTCCAGGTCATGGAATGGGATCTGAAGTTTGTGAGCCAGTGATTTACCTACGGCACTTTTCCCCGATCCCATAAAACCGGTCAATACAATCGTTAGTTTACTGCCCATAAACATTAAATATACAGAAATTTCAGGAATTCTGTATAAATACAGTTATAAAGCTCGATTTTTTGAATCAGATTTCTCTTGTCCGCTTTCAAATATACTTCTAATTAATAGTGATGAAAAAACAATCGTTACATATTGGTTGACTTCGGATTGTGTGGAGTTACCATTTCCACTTGTTCATGTATTACTTTCACTACACCGGGCATGGCACCTTTCGGTTTACGTACATGTTTTCTTTTTGCAATCATTACGGGTACGAGAGACGAACCGGCCAACTTTGAAGTGGCCGCGGCCCAGGAGGCAGCATGCAAGATAACAGTGCGGTCAGGCCATCCTGTATTACCGGAATTTCGTAAAATCAGATGAGATCCGGCCGCACCTCTAACGTGCATCCAGATATCCTCTTTGTGTGACAATTTCAGGAGCTCATCGTTACTTCTGGCGTTTTTACCAATCCATACATCATAATTACCGAGTTTGTAAAGTCGAAATGGTCGAGCCTTGGGCGATTTTTCTGGCAATAAAATCCCTAATTGATCAAAAATATCGGACTGATGTTTCAACCATTTTTCGAGGTCAACAGGATGAGAAATTTCTCTAAGTTCTTCGAGAATTTTATTCAGCTCTTTCAATTGTTTGTTTAACCGACTCTTATTTTCCCCTGTCATTAAAATATTCTGTCGCATTCCGGTTGCCTTGTTATAATACCTTTTTGCCTGTTCAAGTATGGTAGCTCCTTTTGTTGCAGGAATGCGGGTCAACCTGCTTTCATTATTCCAGTCCGTGACACTCACAAAGTCAGAGTCCGTGATCTTATTGACATCCGGTTGACTCATCAATAAATGCCCATAATGCTCATAGGTATCTGCTTCTTGCAATCGCTCGGAATTTCGATTTACCTGTTTTTTTTGTTGTGTAAGTTTCACAATTTTTTTTTCAATTTTTTTAATCAGCTCATTTTTTCGGGGTAACAGTCGCTTATCACGATTAATTTTAATAAAAAGGTGGCATACCGCATCATTAACCGAATCGAATTCTTGTATTGGGGGGTACGATAAATAGGATTTCCGTAACAGGCATATACTTCTATCCTTAGTTATAGCCACATATTCCGGATTCATAAGTATATTCTGTAATTCGGTAATTTTTCTGACGAGAGTTACATTATCACATCCATCCAATTCACAAGTATCTATAATATCGGGAATAAGCCCCCTCGGAAATTGTTTGTCAAGGGCAATAATTTTTTTTCGAGTAGTCGTCTCGGTTTCCAGTTTAGCGGCAAGTTGTTTAATGTTGTTATTCAATCGCGCTTGTTCGCCGGCTATGATTGGCATGGGGGCCGGTTGGCCCTTCCATTTTGACGGATCTTTAAATGATGAGACAATTTCGGAGGCTGTGACTAAAAATAGATTGGGACGGCTGCCGAATGGCAAAAACAACAGTTCATATTGATCCTCCTTGAACCACAATCGAATAATTCGATCATTCTTAGACAGCAATTCAAGCCCGGCAATTGTATTTCCCCAAATTTCGTGAAAGAAGGTGGCGACATTTTGTTTAACAGTTTTGCCTGTGTGAGAATCA
The DNA here is from genome assembly GCA_040905705.1 of Balneolales bacterium. GTDB lineage: Bacteria > Bacteroidota > Rhodothermia > Balneolales > Natronogracilivirgulaceae > JBBDQZ01. The sequence goes on along the minus strand of JBBDQZ010000029.1, from coordinate 325,010 downwards.
AAAAAAAGTGCAGTGTCCGGAGATGCGGAGTAAAACGTAAGTTTTCCGAATTTCTCACTGTGAATAAGCAGATCAATCTGATCTTTTTGAAAAGTGCTGACTTTTAAAATATCCTTTCCGATAATTTTGTATTTTAGTTCCTGAACCAGGGAATGTAATGTGTAAAAGTTATTCATACTTGAATTTCTGTAGTAGAGAAGCGCTTTTCAGAATAAATACTGCAAATTATGAACTATCCGATATTTAGTACTATAGTTAGTCAGATTGAAGCCCGGCTCGACAAAAGAGCGATTAAACTGGATCCGTTTCGTGTCTGGAATGAAGATAAAATCAATGCTACCGGATTGGAAATCGGCATCAATCTTTCAGACCGATCCCAACATCTGAGTAAACTTGTGATCAATCTTGACTGGGATAAATTTCGTGAGGTTGGGCTGGCAGAAAAGCTTCCCGGAATGAAAAAACATCCTTTTCTGAAACAAAAGCCCTTCAAGGACCACAGCGTCTCTCCTTATATTGATGTAGAAATGATATGGCACTTTAACGAGGAAGTGCTCTATAAAAAACTTGATTCCCCTGTGGGTAACCGTCGTATGGAAGCGGCTGGTCACTGGATGGAGCACATCAACAAGGAACTTAAGCGTATTCTTACTCAAGAGAATCTCATAACCCGTTGGCATATTGAGATCGAAGGAGATACACTAGGCCGTTTTGTTACAAATATGAGCTTGATTTCCTACATGCAGTATGAACTTGATAATTTCAAATCTTTGAATGCTATACATTCCTATATAGAAAAGAATATTCAACAGATTTTGCTTCGGACCGATGCCATTATTAAAATCGCTTCAAAAACTATGGAAATGGCCGCGTGAAGCTTCATTTATTTCTTCTTGTGTCTGTTTTTACGCAGTCGTTTTTTTCTTTTATGCTTGGCGATCTTGGCTCTTTTTCGTTTTTTTCCACTTGGCATACGGTTATTCCTTACTTTCCTTTAGTTTATTGGATTTTGATATATACTTATATCCCGACTAAATTTAAAACCATCTAATATCAGATAATTTTACAAGATAAGAGAATTACAGCAAAAAACTGTTATTTAATAACAATCAACCGTCTATTTGTCGGTTAACGGCCTGTTTAAATTCTCTGGAGATTTTTAGAACGGGAACATATTGTTCCGGTACGATCACCTCCTCGTTGGTTTTTGGGTTTCTGGCAATACGTTGTGCACGTTTGACCACTTTAAAACTGCCGAAACCTCGTAACTCGATATTTTCACCACGTTTCATAGCTTCAATAACGGTGTCGATAAATCCATTAACAACAGATTCCGTCTCCAATTTGGTGATTCCGGTATTCGCAGAAATCACTTCTACAATATCTGCTTTGGTCATAACAGTATGGATTAGGTTAAAAAAAATATACGTTGCAACACACTGCTGTAACAACGCTTACGCTTAAAAGGAATCATTTTTGGGCGTTGAAGGTTCCCGGCCATCAATAATTTTTATAAGATTTCATCTTTACTTGCCATTCCTTTTTTATGTCAGTCAAAAAAACACTATTCTTTTTGGAATGCCTACCTTGTTTATAACCAATGTTTTATTAGATCTGAAATGAATGCGTCAGCATTCGGATTGTGACCCTTTTTCCAGATAAAAATAAGTATTTGTAATTATGCAAATTTTTGAACGAATCGTCTATTTCCTTAATGATCTGGTATGGAATACACCGGAGAGTTTACCCTTTATGGTTATTGCCTTGTTATCATTCGGTTTGTTTATCACAATGCGGCTCGGTTTTATCCAAATAAGACAATTTCGCCATGGTTTGAAGGTCTTATCCGGAAGGTACCACGATACCAGGGATGAAGGTGATGTTAACCACTTTCAGGCTTTAAGCACGGCGCTATCTGCAACTGTGGGAATTGGTAATATAGCGGGCGTAGCCATCGCTATCCATTATGGCGGACCCGGTGCTCTTTTCTGGATGTGGGTGACAGCGGTGTTTGGGATGGCTGTAAAATATGCCGAGTGTACACTTGGAACACTTTTCCGAAAGACCAATGATGATGGTTCCGTTTCTGGTGGTCCTATGTATTACATCGAGCGAGGTTTGGGGAAAAAATGGAAATGGCTTGCCGTTTGTTTTGCCATATTTGCGGTTATATGTTCTTTTCTGACCGGTAATGGCGTACAGGCAAATACAGTGGCAGATACCATGCAGAATGCATTCGGTGTGCCTAAAATGATTACAGGATTATTCACAGCAAGCGCTGTAGGACTGGTAATCATTGGAGGTATTAAACGAATTGGACTGGTTACCGCACGTTTGGTCCCCGTTATGGCAACCCTGTACCTGATCACAGCAATGATTATACTGTTAATCAATCATGCGGACCTATTCAGTTCCATAGCTCTTATTGTCACGTCTGCTTTCTCTCCACAAGCTGGAGCTTTTGGAATCGGATCCGGAACATTCATGATGACGTTTGTCTGGGGAATTCGACGCGGGCTTTTCTCCAACGAAGCGGGCCAGGGATCGGCACCTATCGCGCATTCTGCATCTAAAACGGATCAACCTGTTAGAGTCGGCGTAGTGGCGTTACTTGAGCCATTCATTGATACTCTTGTCATTTGTACCATGACAGGTTTAGTGATTATAGTAACCGGATCCTGGGATTCATACCATCCCACCCAATTGAATCTAAGCCATCAGGAGATCGCTTACGTTGCCTATGATGACGCCAGTGACAGTGAAGATGAGCCTGTTATGATTCGTATTGAAAACGGGTCGGCTGTTGACGGAGAGCTGCATTATTATGGATTTCCCATTGACACTCTGTTTACAGACTTTGACCGGACCGATCTTTTCAGTGGTCGTGTAGTTATTCAAGATGGTATGGTTGTGGCTCAGGACTACGATGATAATAGCTATTCCCATCTACATACAGGGGTTATTCAAAATGGCGCACCTCTGACTGCAGCAGCTTTTGAACGGGGACTTTCTCCATTGATCCCGGGAGGGCAATACCTGGTAACTATTTGCGTACTTCTGTTTGCCGTATCAACATCGATAAGCTGGAGTTATTACGGTGACCGTTCCATTCAGTATCTGCTTGGTGATCGTTCTATCTTATATTACAGATTCATGTATGTTATAATGCATTTTATGGGAGCCATATTGACGCTTGGCCTTGTCTGGACCATCGGAGATATCATGCTCGGATTGATGACTTTTCCGAATCTTATCGCCCTTTTTGCTTTATCCGGCATTGTATATAAAATCACCAAAAAATATTTTGAAAATCCGGATGTCTAAAACTGTTGATGAACTAAATGGACACTATTTCGAATAATATTACAGTTCTAAACCACCCGGTCGTTGCAAGGGACCTCACTATCTTACGTAATAAAAATACGATTTCACCGATTTTTCGATCAGCACTTAATAGAATTGCTATCATATTGGCATACAAATCGTTACAAGGACTCCCTTTAAGAGAAGTTGAAGTAGAAACTCCTGTCAGCAAAACCATGGGTTTCGAACTGGATACTCAAGTTGTCGTTGTGCCAATTCTTAGGGCCGGACTAAGTCTTGTTGATGCTGTTACACAATTTATCCCGGAAGCAAAAATCGGACATCTTGGTATGTACCGTGATAAAACCACTCATCAACCGGTTGATTATTATTCGAATATTCCCCGTAATATTGCAAATGATTTCGTACTTCTGGTGGATCCAATGCTGGCTACTGGTGGCAGCGTAACTGACGCTGTCACTTTGCTTAAAAGTAAAGGAGCTCGAAATATCCGGTTTATGTGTCTTATTTCAGCTCCGGAGGGGCTTCAGCGCCTTCAAGAAATACATCCGGATGTTTCCATCATCACCGCTGCTATCGATGAACGTCTGGATGATAATGCTTTTATAGTGCCCGGTTTGGGAGATGCCGGTGATAGAATATTCGGAACAATATGATTTTACTGAGCTTACATAACTACATACGATATGTATTGATATATGTGTGTTCCTTTTGGTTTATCTGCTGCACGGATCTCTCGGATTATGACCGGGAACGGGTTGCAGATGCGATAGCCGACTCACTGTTTTCCGTCACGGAGACACAGAATGTGCAAATGGCTCTGATTCAGGATGGACGGCGAACGGTTACGGTTACGGCTCCTTATGCTGCAACCTATACGCGGGCCGGGCAGTCTGAAACCGAATTAAAAGACTCTGTAAATGTGACAATACTTGACTCCGAAGGAGAAATCCATACTACCGTTGTCAGTGAAACGGCACGTTATTTTGCTCATGTTGCAGAATTTCACTTCAAATATAATGTTGTCGTGCTAACTAACGATGGCCGCCGTCTTTTTACCGATTATCTTGAATGGTCTTACAGGAACCGGTCTGTTTACACACCCGATTTTGTAACCATCGTAACCCCCACCGACAGTATTACCGGTTTTGGTCTGGATGGCAGTGATGATCTCGAAACATATACGCTGACGGAAGTTACGGGTGAGTTTGAGCTAGAGCGAAACAGAAACAGCCAGTAATAGAACGGTATGAAACTATACCCGGATATCCGTTTGCCATTGTTGTTTATGCTCATACTCATCGTTTTGAGCATTTGCCTGATTGTATTGCTTCCAGCAACAACAGAAGCTCAAAACACAGTGAGAATTCTGCAAACGGATCGTCTTGAAGGCATATCTACAAGCGAAGAGGGTCGCATTCGCAAATTAATTGGTAATGTTCGTTTGGAAACCGATGATTTCACTATTCTATGTGATAGTGCCTGGCAGTTTCTGGATCTTGAGGAACTTCAGGCATACGGCAATATTGAAATCGTATCAGACCGCGAACGTATCTGGTCTGACAAAGCCACATATGATCTGAAATCAGAGATTTCACTGTTTGAAGGCCGGGTTATTATGCAATCAAAAAATACCCTTCTGTTCAGTGATGAGGTATATTACAGTTTTGCCACCGAAATTGCACTGTTTCCGGATTATTTACGGCTCGAAGACGATCGCGGGGTGTTGGTAGCCGACTCCGGTTATTATTACAATGCACTTGATAGTGCTATTTTTCGTGGACATGTGCAGGTAACTGACTCGCTTCAGTACATTGAAGCCGACAGCATATTCACTAAACGTGCAGATGAGCATTATGAATTGCATGGCCAAGTATTTCTGGATGATCAGCAAAACCAAACCCGTTTGACGGGGGCATATGTATTATCGGATTCGACCGGTTACCGGAAAGTTGAAGGTGGTAGTCTTATGCGACAGATCAACGAATCCGAAACCGACACAACATATCTATGGTCGGACTGGCTGGAAGTAATACCAAAGGAGGATACCATCCGTACTTTTACAGCATATGAAGCTGTTCACATATGGACAAGATCCTATAGCAGTTTGTCTGATACAACGCATTATGATGAAGCCACAGACCAATTTACACTAAGTGGTGAATCGCGTCTCTGGTATGATGAAATGCAGTTATCCGGGCCATATATTCGTATTCAGATCGCCGAGGACAGCGTCCGATATCTTGAAGCCCATAATCGCCCATTTGCCGTGCAAAATGACACAATAATAAATCGCTTCAATCAAATTACAGGAGATACAATTTATATGCATTTTGAGGGTGGGAAAATCTCGTATTTGGATGTCTATCCACGGGGAAATGTGCTTTATTTCCTGAAAGATCCCGACCAGATTCCTGATGGTATGATCGATCTCACTGCGGAGTTTATCAAATTATTGTTTTACAATGGTGAACTCGAAGATGTTATTGCAAGACGCAACGTAGATGGAGTGCATGTTCCGGAGCATCAGGGAGTTGCCAATCGTAAATTGGATGGCTTTATCTGGGAACCTGAGTTACGCCCTCAACGGCCGTTAAATCGCATATTGCCTCGTTTTAACCCTGTACCTGAAGAGCGCCCGTTCGAGATGCCACACAGGTTCTTGAATCGAGTAGATTCAGTAGAGCCAGAGATGCAACAAATACCGAACTAACTGTAAATACTTTTTCAAATCGTCAAACAGTTTTCCGATAATTTATGCTGATTCTTCCAGCTCTGAAGTCTCCTTCATAATCCGTTCCTGAATATCATGAGGGACCGGTGAATACCCATGGAACCGCCTCGTATGAGTAGCTCTACCCTGTGTCATGGAACGCAAATGTGTAGCATATCGATATAGTTCGGCGAGAGGGACGAGAGCTTTCACTTTCTGAAAAGTCCCTTCGGAGTCCATTCCCTGCACTTGTCCCCGGCGCGTGGAGATATCGCTCATTACATCACCCATAAATTCACCGGGGACGGTTACTTCCACTTCATAAACCGGTTCAAGAAGTTGAGGTTTTGCCTCAATAAATCCTTTTTTGAAAGCCATTAAAGAGGCTGTTTTGAAAGCGGCCTCATTGGAATCGACGGAATGCATGGAACCATCGAAGACCGATACGCGGATATCGCGTGCCCGGCAACCGGAAAGCGGTCCGTTCTCCATTTTTTCCATGATGCCTTTAAGAATGGCTGGCATAAATCTTGTGTCGATAACCCCTCCAACAATGCAGTTCTGAAATATGAGTTTCCCGCCCCATGGGAGATCGATTTCCTGGGTATCACGAACCGATACATCTGGTGTGGGAAGCATTCCCTCCTCATAGGGTTCAATATAGAAAAAGACTTCCCCATACTGACCAGCTCCGCCCGACTGTTTTTTATGTTTGTATTGAGTTTTGACCGGTTTGGTAATAGTTTCCCGATATGGGACACCGGGCTCATAAAATTCCGGATGAAGTTTAAAGCGATGCTCAAGCATATATCTTATTACAGCGAGATGTTCTTCTCCCTGACCGCTAAGGATAATTTGTTTAAGTTCTTTGCTGTTTTCCACTCTTAACGACGGATCTTCGCGCTGTAACTGGTTCAGAGCCGCTCCTACCTTTTCTTCATCTCCTTTTTCCAGGGAACGTACGGCCATTCGCTCGGTTGGTTCGGGATAGGTAATTTCGGCTATACCAAAATTCAGACTTTTGTCCCTCAATGTATCACCTACACCGGCATCTTTTAATTTTACCACCGCACCAATATCACCTGCTTGAATTTCGGTTATATCTACTCTTCGGCTTCCCTGGGTTAAGAACAGATTACCAAGACGGTTGGTAGAACCTTTTGCATGATTAATCAGATCTTCGCCGGCTTTCAGTGTTCCTCCATAAACTTTTAAATAAGTAAGATCTCCTACGTGTTCCTCAGATATCGTCTTGAAGAGAAATGCAAGTGGCTTACGTTCGGGGTCGATCCTCAATTCACCTCCTTTGTCATCCTGGTCCGGATTGGCTTCCAACGGATTCGGCAGGACATTATCAAGGAATCCCATTACCCTCCCTGAACCCATATTTTTTTCAGCTGAAATACAAAATATGGGAAAGATTTGACGTTGAAGCATTGCTTTTTTAAGCCCGTCGACCATTTCATCCTCATCCAGATGCCCTTTTTCAAAATACAGATCCATGAGCATTTCGTCATTTTCTGCAATGGCTTCAATTAATTCATTGTGCAACAAATCAACCTGACTCTTTTGGGACTCGGCAATCGGCAACTTGTCGGGACGACCGCCGCCTTCCGGGAATTCATACATCTGCATTTTTAGCACATCAATGATCGAACTAAATGATTCACCCTCATCGAAGGGATACTGTACAGGAACAACTTCTCGTCCGAACCGCTCTTTACACAGATCAACCGCATTCTGAAAATTGGAATTGATGTGATCTACTTTATTTACCACAAAAAAAGCAGGTTTATTCATTTCAGCAACAATATTCCAGAGGACTTCGGTACCCACTTCCACGCCATGTTCAGCATCGAGAACAAACAATGCGGCATCAGCCACTTTTAGTGCATTTACCACTTCTCCCACATAATCTGCCGTCCCGGGAGTGTCAATAAGATTTATTTTTGTGCCACGCCAGTCCAAATGCATGAATGAGCTGAATATTGATTTTTCCTTTTCCCTTTCTATTGGGTGATAATCCGATTGGGTGTTTGATTCCTGGATAGTCCCCCGGCGTTTAATGATTCCTGATTCGAACAACATGGTTTCTGCCAGAGTGGTTTTACCGGAACCGGCATGTCCGAGTAAAGCAATGTTTCTGATTTTAGTCGACTGATAGACATTCATATCTCATACTCCAATTGGATTTTCGGCAATATTACATTTTTCGCCGTAACAATAAATAATTTCGATGTACCATGATATATGGTCTTTTACTCATGAAAAACAGTAAAAATATTTAACAGGAAGAACTATTTGAAGCGATCACCATTCTTCATTGAAAAAGGTTATATACAGCTTTTTTTTATTTTACACACACTTTTTATGTGTTTAAAATTCAGGAATCATCATGTCACATAGCACACCCATGTAAATATAATCCCGTACCTGTGTGTGTTGATACCTCAATATGGATGTTTCAACGCTTCAACTTGAAGCAAAGTAACTTTTTGAGAACCTTTTGGCAATAATTGGTTGTATCTTTCAGCATAAAATATTGCTCATTTATTCAATAATGCTCTTTTATACCGGGTACCATGAATAGTGTTACAGAATCAGGGCCTGATTAAAACGAATCTTACAACTGTGTCTTCTATGTATTTTGTTTTCGACATTGAATCTATCCCGGACATCCCACTGTTGAGGATGCTCTTAGACGATCCTCCGGAATCGGATGATGTTTTGCTTGATCAAGCTACTGAAGACCTTGGAAGAGGTAAATCGGGCTTTTTACCTCCCATGTACCATCAAATGGTCTCCTGGGTCGGTCTTTGGGTAACAGATTCTGGTGAACCCCGTCAAAAAGTGGCCTGGAGCGGAACCGATGAACGAAAAGGCGTGCTTGAACTTATCGATGTATTATCCACGTACAAGGATTTTGGAGTCATTCATCATAATGGTAAAGGATTTGATCTTCCCTTGATTACTTACCGGGCCATGAAGCATGGACTTCAGTTGCCACCCCGACTTACTGCCCATGAGATACGGTATCGGTTCAGCAAATTCAACCTGGATCTCATGGATGAATTTAGCAATTTCGGAGCCAGCAGTTATCCAAAACTCAAACATATCGGGGCTTTAATCGGCATACCTGTGAAATTGACCGGTGAGGGAGATCAGGTATTGGAGATGTTTCGAAAAGGAGAACTTGAACGTATTGAACATTATTGTTATGAAGATGTTATGGCAACCTATCTGATATGGCTGCATCTTCAGTTTACCAGTGGATTTCTGCGTCAAAATGAGTTTCGGGATTTGCGTTCACGAGCTTTGGCAAAACTTCAGGAAATCCAGGATAAAACTGTGACATAACCTCTCTTTTATAGATATAAATTTTATATTTTGGACAAATTACAGCTGGTTGCTTCAGACTATTTGTCCGGTTACATTTCACATGTATTCAAGGCACATTAACAATAATAGTTTACGGATCAGAAAAATGTCCGACTCCAGTAACCCCGCGGGCGAAAGTCTACAGATGTATTTATTTTGTAAGCATACAAACCCTAACAATAGATAACCATGAAAAAAACTGCGATTGTATTTGTTCTGATCATGACTCTTCATTTGAACAATTCCAGTGCTCAAGACCTCCCGTCAAGCTGGAGCATGGATCTGCTGGGGGGAATGACTATGGGCCAATTTACCTATGGAGCTAATATCACACCACAAGGTGCTTTGAATATCAGATATTCTCTAAACCCGCTGGTATCTTTTTATGGAACTGCCGGAGTTGGCCGGTTTCAATCCAGTGATGGCATTACTAACGGTGCATCCTATGAAAACAATTATTTAAACTTTGGTCTTGGAACACGAGTAAATGTGCTTCGCATGGCCTTGGGCCCTGCCTCACTCACCAATTGGTTTGGACTATATACCATTACCGGGCTGTCTGTCATCCGTAATGATGTAGCGGTTTCCGATGTAGAAATCACCTCATTTCCAAGTCAGGATCATACCGGGTTGGCCATGCTTTACCGAATTGGTGGTGGTCTCACAATACGAATCAGCAGGCGTCTGGATTTTTTTACGCAATCTGAGTTGCAAATCTCCGACAGTGATTTACTGGATGGCTATGAGCGGAGTTCCGGCACAGAATTAAGAGGAAACTTCGCCAATGGGGATGCTTTCATCAATACATCCGCAGGACTATCTCTGAAATTCGGTCAACGCGCGATCCGGCACTCCGATTGGGTTGAACATGATCATCGAATTGACCCACTTTCACATTCGCTCAGTGAAACTATCACACACATTGAGGCCGAGCTCGACTCTTATACCCAACATATTGATTCAACGAATGGCCGTATCAGAATACTGGAACAGTCACTGGAGGATTTGAACCACCTCGTTGCCACGGTACATTCCGAGCAGTTTATAAATCAGCACAACCAGATTGAAAATCTACAAACCCGGTTGCATTTGCTTCAATCAGAAATTCAAGAAATTTCGGATCATTTCCGTGAACGAAACGAGGTTCAGGAAGTGAGATATTATGTTGTCGCCGGTGTCTTTAACAATCTTGAAAATGCTGAAAATTTATTATGGGAACTCCGGAATGGAGCGTACGATGATGCTGAAATCATTCGAGATCGCAGCAGAAGTTATTACCTGGTCAGTTACAGTGGTCATACCACGGAAACAGAAGCAAACACAAGATTGAGCGAGATCCGAAGAAATGTAAACCCGGATTCCTGGGTTTACATAAGATAGTCTACAGATTAGTAGGTGCATGCAGGCACTCAAGATAAAACCGGCTACGGTGATTAAGGTTACTTTTCACAGTCAAACCCCATCTTCGCCATAGATCAGTTTTTCAAGATCTGTTATAGTAACTTCTGGAGGCAGTCTAAGTGTTTGTCCGTTGTTAAGTGCCACATGAATATCATAGGGATCATAGCGGACTCCTGTCAGTAATTGTGCAAGACCCGAAAAGTCAACATTGTCTTCTGAATACAGCCCTGAAACTTCATCCATATTCAAATTTTTGATCACTCCTTTATCCACTTCGATTCGCATCGTTAGAAAAATCTGACTAAAATTACGGGATCGCACAATTTGAAATCCGGGTGATCGCCCAATGTTCCACTCCCACTGTCTATACCGCTGATTTTGGATTTTATATATCTCCTCCCAGTCCGCGTCTTTTAGTTGAATTCGATTTGTTACCTTGCCAATCTGCTTCAACCCATCCAGAAGCTGTTTACGAAACGTCTGAATTCTTATCGGTTCACGAAGAAAATCTGAAATATTAGCGACTTCACTTCGTGTAGATTTATGGCTTTTTGAATTAATCTGATTCATTTTACTGCTTAATACCCGACTCACCTGATCCATACTTGAATCAAACAGCAATGTGCCGTGACTGATCATACGTCCCCTTGAGGAAAACTGGGCATTACCGGATATTTTCTTGCCCCCGACCAGAATATCGTTCCGGTCATTCATTGTTGCCGGTACGCCCATTAAACGCAAAGCACTCAATACGGGTTCATTAAAAAATTTAAAATTGTGCAATCGAGACTGTTCATACTTCGTGATAAAACTGAAGTTCAGATTTCCAAGATCATGATAGACAGCACCTCCGCCGGACAATCGTCGCACGACATGGATACCTTTCTTTCTTACGTAAAAGTCATCCATCTCTTCCCATGTGTTCTGGTTGCGTCCTACCACAATAGTCGGTTTATTGCGATAGAGCAGAAAATAGTTAACCGTTGGATTCATTTGGCGCAGTGCATATTCCTCAATCGCCAGGTTGAGTGTAGGATCGGTAATATCCTCATTATCGATGTATACAAATGTTATCATATGCATCAAAATAAGAATTTCATCAGTTTATAACTTTTGGATACATTATGTTCGATTGAATACCCATGAGATAATCAACATATTCGTGTGTGTTGAAATCTGAACAGGGTAATTTCATCATTTCAGACTGTACATCCATGTAAATTACCTTCGGGATATCATTTTTCCTGAGGTTGCTTACCTTGTCGGTATGTATGGCTCAAAAGAAAAAAAACGCGAATGTCCCTCCTGTGCCCTGGAGGTATCTGCCGGGAATAAAGTTTGTCCGTTTTGCGGATATGAATTCCCTCCCGAACAAAAAGGGATGACAATTTTGACCTGGATTTTTGTGGTACTGATCCTTCTCTGGCTGTTTTTCAATGGGTAACAAAATATTCGTTCCCGGTGGTGTTTTTGATAAGACGGATATGAAATGCGATCATTTCTTTAAAATTAACCAGGCTTATACGCTCATCCGTACCGTGAATTCTTGTCCTGTCCATGGGTCGGGCACGGATCGGACGAAACCGCAACAGATGTTCGCTGACTTCTGTAAAATGCCGCGCATCGGTAGCTGCAAGAAACATGGAAGGCGCCACTGGTATATCCGGAAATATCTCATGAATCGTAAATTTCATGGCCTGAAATGGCTCTGACATGGATGATGATACAGGCGATGGTTCGCGGCCACCTTCAAGTATTCGAATCTGGATATTCTCATTTACAATAGTGTTGCGCACATAGTTAAGCACGCTTTCAATGCTGTCGTTGGGATGGATTCTGAAATTGACAATAGCACGGGCGGTTTGAGGAAGTACATTTTCTTTGATCCCCGCATTGAACATAGTCGGGGCTATGGTCGTGCGCAATGCTGCATTGGTATGCGGAATATACCCAAGCCGTTCTTCAATAATTCCTCCAAAAAGCCAGAGATTTGAAAGTGCCATTCGGTAGAGAAATGGCAAATCGGGGACTACCGGTTCAAAAGTTTCACGCAGCAAACCGGTAAAGCGTCCCTCCATAGGAGAATCCTTTAAGTTCCTGATGGCTAAACTTAATTCCCCAATCGAAGTTATCCTTGGCGGCATGGAAGAGTGCCCTCCCTCTTTATTTATTTGTAACTCAATACTAACATTACCCTTTTCAGCTACACCAATCATTGCAATCGGATGCTCAAGGCCTTCAAGTATTTCCTCTGCAATAGGCATCCCTTCGTCCACCAGAAAAGCGATATCTTGACCCTGCTCCAAAAACCGATCCGCAACTTTTCGTGCACCGTTGAGACCTCCTATTTCTTCATCGTGATTCAGTACAACAAAAACGGTACGTTGAGGCTTGAATCCTTCTTCAATCAGGTGCTCCAATGCTTCCAGGTAGGAAAAAACTCCACTTTTATCATCAATAGCCCCGCGTCCCCATACATAACCATCGGCAATTGTACCATCAAACGCAGAATAGGTCCAGTTTTCTTCCGTGCCGGGCTCAACCGGAACAACATCATAATGCCCCTGAAACATGGCAGCCGGAAGATCCGGGCTGGAGCCTTCCCATTTAAATACCAATGTGTAGTCGTTGATCAGCTCCAAACTGAGTTTGTTATGAATACCGGGATACGACTCAGCTAAATAATCAATAAATGCTTCGAACTCAGTATGGTGCAGGGATAATTGTTCCCTTGTAGAAATCGTACGAAACTGTAACCCCTTTGAAAGGCGTTTTACGGCGCCAGTAATCTCTATTTCATCATATTCCACCTGCTCTACGCTCGGTGTTTCATAAGCCAGGCGCGCTGTCCTGTAGATAATGATACTTACGACGCCGGTTAAAAAAACCAAAAAAAACAGTGTTCCATATAGAGTATTTCTTACAACAGGACTCATTTCAAGTGATATCAGTTAAATTCTTAATGAAAGGATTTTATTCTGACTCAGCTGTTTTTCACTGATGTTTTTGCCCGGGCCTTGGTTTTTTTATTCGTTTTATTTTTTTGCTCCTCGTTCTGTCTGGAATTCTCATGCCCGGTACGGGTTTTGAGATTAGTTGAATTCGTATTGAGGTTCCGGGAGCTGTCAATCAGGCTTCCGGATTTGTTATTCCGGGAATAAGATGACTTGGTCATTCCGGTTGATTCGGCATGGTTGTCCGATATTCCATCTGTTTCAGCCATATCTTTTTTGGATCGTTTACGTTCACTGCTCTTCTTGTTACGTAAACCATTTTGACCACCGATACTGCCGGCAATCGTTGTTTTAGAAGGTGATTTGCGTTTTTTCCCCACGAGTTCAAGTATTTCATCGCCCATGACTTCTTCTTTTTCAAGTAATAAGTCCGCCAGGCGATCGAATGCTTTTTTGTGCTTTTTAAGAACCGTTTCAGCTCTGTTATAAGCCTCTTCAAGTATCATATTAACAGCCTTGTCGGCTTCCCTTGCCGTTTCATCACTGTATTCACGCTGTGAAGCCATCTGCTCGCCGAGAAATACTTCATCACGCTGTCCTCCCAAAGCTGTATATCGAAATGTATCACTCATTCCCCAGTCCAATACCATTTTCCGTGCCAGTTTGGTCACTTGTTTGAGATCATTTTCCGCACCGCTGGTTTCGGTTTTGAAAATCAAACGTTCTGCAACTCTTCCTCCCATGATCACAGCAAGTCTATCAAGAAGATGCTCTTTCCGGTATAAATATTGATCGCGTTCCGGTAGTTGCTGAGTAACCCCCATCGCCTGGCCGCGCGGTATGATGGTTACCTTGTGTACAGGGTCGGTATGATCCATAGAGGCAGCTACAATGGCATGGCCCGCTTCGTGATATGCCAGCAATTTTCGTTCTTCATCATCCAGCACAACCCCGCGACGTTCGAGCCCCATAATGATCTTGTCACGGGCAGCGTCGATGTCGCGCTGTGTGATTTTCTTACGATCTTCCCTGGCTGTCATCATAGCTGCCTCGTTCAAAAGATTTTCAAGGTCTGCTCCGCTGAAACCCGGGGTTCCGCGAGCCACACTTTCAAAATCGACCTGTTTGACAAACGGTTTATTTCGGGCGTGTATTTGCAGAATCTTGATTCTGTCTTCCTGAGAAGGAAGTCCAACCTCCACCCTGCGACTAAATCTGCCCGGGCGCAATAATGCTTTATCCAGAATGTCTGGACGGTTGGTGGCTGCCATCACTATGACGCTTTCATTCGTTTCAAATCCATCCATTTCGGATAAAAGCTGATTAAGCGTTTGTTCGCGTTCATCATGGCCACCTCCAAGACCGGCTCCACGCCGCCGCCCGATCGAATCGAGTTCATCAATAAAGAGAATAGCCGGTGCCGTTTCCTTGGCATTTTTAAACATTTCTCTTACACGTTTAGCGCCTACTCCAACAAGCATCTCCATAAAATCAGAACCGGTTATACTGTAAAACGGGACGCCGGCTTCACCGGCAACAGCTCGTGCCATCAAGGTTTTTCCGGTTCCCGGTGCTCCATATAGAAGTACTCCCTTGGGTACTCTCACTCCAAGTTTCTCAAATTTTGACGGGTCTTTCAGATAGAAAACGATCTCTTGTAATTCCCTTTTCGCTTCATCTCCACCGGCCACATCATCAAACGTGGTGCGATTTCCCTCTCCGGGCTTGTGCAGTTTTGCCTGACTTTTCCCCATAGAAAACATGCCTTGCCCCTGAGAACTCATTCTGCGATACCAGGTAACCGCAATAATAAGGATCAATAGAAACGGCAGGGTCATGAATAGAAAATAGAGCCAGGTACTGTCACGTTCGGGTATGGTTGTGACTTCGGCATTGCTGGACTCCAGTAATACCATCAGTTCATCATCACCAAACGACGGAAAGTGTGTTACAAATTGAGTATATGTAACAGTTTCCCCATCGGCGTTCCTGCGTTCGGATGGCTCTTTAAGTTCACCTTCAATACGGTCTCCCTGTACCGTAACTTTTTGCACATTGTTTTCTTTCAACTCTGCACGGAAGGCACTGTAATGGATCTGATCAGGAGAAAGCTGGCCTTCATAATAGGAGTAAAGAATCCATACCGCCAGTATAGTAGCAATCATGAAATAGAAAATCATGATACGTGATGGTCCTGGTGAAGGCTGGGGACGATTTTGTGGTTTATCGCTTTCGCGTTGTTTTTTTTTGGATTTGTTTGCTGACACGAGATTTAGGGTTTATCAAAAGAAAGATATAATCTGGAAATATACAGACTGTCCTCTACAAAATATATTGTAAATACCGACAGTCTTTAATCAAAAAACTGTTGAGGGCAAGAAATATTCTGCCTGACTTGTTTATAGAGATAGAGACATTACCTCAACATTTGTTTGAAAAAATAGGTTTCAATAAACTATTGAGAATTTCCGATTGTCTTTTGCCTGTGCGAATTTGTAAATTTCAAACTATAATGCCAGAGTGGCGGAACTGGTAGACGCGCACGACTCAAACTCGTGTGGCTTCGGCCGTGTGGGTTCGACTCCCACCTCTGGTACAGTGAAACAACAAGGTATGAAAATGGTTCATATCTGCCGCGAACATGGAATCAGTGATGCTACATTCTACAACTGACGCAGTAATTACGGAGCTCTTTTACTACTCTTAATCACGAGTTAGGTTTTGCAAAGGATAGATTATACTTTAAGATTAAATTGAATTCGAATATAATCTGTTATGGACCGCAAGGAAAGCATTAAAGCTCTGTTGATGGGAAGTATTTCACTTCCTTCTTTTATTAAAACAGGTAATTCACTGGCGGCAGAGGAAGAAAAAAATAAGATTATTCATAACTCTGAACCGATGCATAGCGACTGGTCTGAGTGGCCGGATACGGCTTGGACAGGGCCGAGGTTTTGGGGCAATCGCATGCAGGACTGGCGAATTACAGCTGGAAAGGCCGAATGTATCTATAATGGGGCTAACCGAAATTTACAATGTCTAACCCATCAGCTGGAGGATCGCTATGAGGGCTTCACTGTAAGTGTTGAAGCAGAAATGCTTGTTAACAGCGCTTCGGACGATGACTATGTGGGCTTTCGCCTGGGAGCGCAAGCCGGTGATTCCCCGGCACCGGTGACGTTTAAAGACTATCGCCGGGCAGCAGTGTTTGGCGAAGGATTAGACGCTGGTGTTACAGGTGCCGGCCGGCTGTTTATTGGCGAGACTAACAGCAGCCAACCCATTGCGGTTGACTCATCTCTGCTGCTGAAGGTAAACGGTGAAATATCCGGCAGGGTTTATCAACTTGTACTATCGGTTAAAGATGCGGCTACCGGTCGGGAGTTGGGTTCACTAAAAGCCGACGATATTGTCCCTGATAAGCTGGCCGGTAATGTAGCACTCGTTTCCCATTTTCCATCTCAAAATGGTAGCTGGCTCACTTCCACAAGCAGGTTTTCCAACTGGAGGCTAAGCGGCAGCAAGTTTATAGCCCTGTCCGGGCAGGTCTACGGGCCGATCTGTTTTGCCCAATATACATTGCATAAAAAGCTGCTGAAGGTGACAGCACAATTAACACCAGTGGAAACCATACCCGACCATAAAGTAAGTTTTCAGATCAGAGAAAACGGCAGCTGGAAGAGTTTGCAAGAGACGTCGGTTCATGAGTTAGCACGTACAGCTCATTTCCGGATTGAGGATTGGCTTCATAGTGAGGATATCCCCTATCGGATCGTATTGGAACTTCCATTGAAAGACAAGATCCGGGAGTATACCTATGAAGGCACGATAGCCGGTGAACCGGTTTCAAACGGAAAAGTGAAAGCAGCAATGTTCAGTTGTAATAAGAACTGGGGATTTCCGAATTCAGAAGTTGTACGCAATGTTGTCCGGCACCGGCCGGATATGGCGATGTTCCTGGGTGATCAGTTCTATGAAGGCCATGCCGGATTTGGAGTGGAACGTTCTCAGAATGTAGAACTGGCGACTTTGGACTACCTTAGCAAATGGTATATGTTTGGCTGGTCGTACCGGGAAATCTTCCGCCACATTCCATCGATATTCATTCCCGATGACCATGATGTCTACCAAGGCAATATATGGGGAGCCGGAGGCAGACGGGCTCCGATCGATGACGGCTATGGGTATCCGTCCCAGGACCGTGGGGGATATAACATGCCGGCCGAATGGGTCAGGGCGGTTGAAAGGACACAAACCAGCCATCTACCTGACCCGTATGATCCAACGCCGGTGGAACAGGGGATCGATGTGTACTATACGGACTGGACGTACGGCGGTATCAGTTTTGCGATTCTGGAAGACCGCAAATTCAAATCAGCCCCGGATACGGTATTGCCATTTGAAGTTGTTAATGGGTTTCCACAGGATACTGAAGTGGATCTTACCCGCTATTATGATATCGAAGCCGACCTGCTGGGAGAACGGCAGCACCGGTTTTTGGAGGAGTGGTCTTCGGACTGGGGACATTCTGTCCACATGAAAGTAGTGTTGTCCCAGACACCGTTTTGCGGGGCTCATACAATGCCGGCCGGCTCGACCAGTGACCAGATTGTTCCACAGCGGCCGATACCCGAACGGGGAGACTATCCAGAAGGCGATGTTCCTGCCCCGGATATGGACACCAACGGCTGGCCGCAAAAAGAGCGGGATGAAGCGCTGCGGATCATCCGAAAAAGTTTTGCCCTGCACGTGGCCGGCGACCAGCATTTGGCGAGTGTGGTACAATATGGGGTGGACGGGTTTGGAGATGCGGGATTTGCCTATACCCTGCCTGCTCTGAACAATACCTGGCCGCGGCGATGGTGGCCAACCGTCGGGAAGAATCATAAACCGTTACCCGGACAGCCCCGATATACCGGGAATTTTAAAGATGCATTTGGCAACCTTATGACCGTGCTCTCGGTCGCCAATCCGGTGAAAACCAGTATGAGTCCCGGGATACTCTATGACCGGGCTCCCGGATACGGGATACTGATTTTTGACAAGGAAAAGCGGACAGTTCGCTGTGAATGCTGGCCACGGCATGTAGATCCGGTTGCAAATCCAGAAGGCCAGTATGGTGGTTGGCCGATTGTTATAGAACAGCAAGACAACGACGGGCGGGAAACCTATGGCTATTTGCCTGAAATAGAAATTGAAGGGTTGAACGACCCGGTTATTCAGGTGTTCAGTCAGGAAACAGATAAGCTGGAATATGCATTGCGCATAAAAGGGGGATCAATCCGGCCAAAAGTCTATGAAGAGGGCCGATACCGGATCCGTATAGGAGAGCCTGACAGAAACCTCTGGAAAGAGTATAAAAACCTGAGCCTGGACACTGAAGGTAAAATCATAAAAGCTATATTTGTAGAGAGACATCCAGAAACAGGAACACTGCAGTCTATTTGAACAGAGTCATGGTGTGTGACTTACGTGTCTGACCGGACGTCAGTGTATAAATATAGATTCCACTTGAAAGATTTTTCATATCAAAAGCAACTTGATGGGATCCACCTTCCCGGTGCTCATCTATCAGAACAGCCACTCTTTCGCCTATTATATTAAAGACCTCCAGAAGAACGTGCCCCTCCTGTTGCAGATCAAAGGATATGGTTGTCGACGGATTGAATGGATTCGGATAGTTCTGTTTAAGAGTAATTGCTAACGGGATATCTTGGTTCAACTCCGATTCGACCGATACGGAATTTCCGTCCCAGGTACCGAATGCTACAAATTTTAATTCCCCGTCGTACTCTTCACCTGCGACCGAAGTATCGATATGTATAAAATGATCCAGACGGTTGAACCCTGTACCTTTTTCCCAGACATTTTCGTTAGCCATGCGGACAGAGAATTCGGAACGGTTACGCAGGTTTTCGGCTGGATCCGGCAGGTTCAGTAATACCTCATAAAATCCATTCAATTCTTCCGGTATACCCAGCTCATAGCTCAAATGTACTGATTCACCGGCCTGCCAATAACGCGGGTCTTCTGGAAGGGTTATTTCCCACATCTCATCAGGATCTGTAAAATTACGCAAGATCACCTGTACACCACGGGGATTGTAAGGTGCGGCAAACCCTACGTTTTTCAAATCCAGATTCAAACTAAGGATTCCGCCCGGAGGGGCTTGTTCGCTGAAGGAGCCTTCCTTCAAGACAAAGCGGTAGCCAAGTCGCCTTTTGATCTCCGGCATACAGCCATCGTCTCGCCAGCTTTGGAGTGTTGGAGGGTACCAGACACTATTGAGATAGGACCATCGCAAATGTTCCAGCTCACTTAAAGCGTTCTCGCATTTGTAATATTCTCCGGATTGTACTCCGCCAGTTTCACCACCCATTGGCACAAATCTACTCTCCTGATTTATATAATTTTTTTCAAAGGTTATATCATTGTAATTATAAGTATTCATGTCATTATGACTTGCCAGAAAAGCCGCGTTATAGTGCCCGGTTCGGGAAAGATTTGATTTGTTAAAGGCCTCTTTTTCAGAAATCGCCTCAACTCTTTCAAATACATTAAATTTATATCGGGGTGTTCTTACAACGACCATGCGATCTTTTGGCAATACCTCTAACCATTTAAAAAGGACTTCCCGCATATTCCCCGGGTTGTCAAGATCATTACTGGAGTTATGCCATTCTCCCCATGCCCCAATAAATCCCGCAGTTGCGACATGTATTACATCGTAATTATTTACCAAAACAGGCTTTAATTGCTCCAAATGTCGTTTTATAATTTCAAGCGGTGCATCGGGGTCTCCGATAGCCATACTGTAACGGAATTGAATATTGGTTTTTAAACCGGCATCACGAACTATTTCGAGATCTTTTTCGATTTGATCTATAAAAAGAGGTGTTAAATCCGTAGCCCTGAACGCTGATATGTTATATGAGCGGTGAATAATCGAGATATTATCATCACGTAAGCCCTGAAGTACATGCGGCTTAAGAGTAGTTCCATCGGGAATACCAGCATAATGGATGTAAAAACCCCTTTCCGGATTTGGAAAATCATTGTCCGTAGATGCATAGCTTACCCTTGCTATTGCATTATCCTCTGTCAAATACTGTTTTTGAATAATTGAGAATAGTAACAAGAACAGGATGAAGAATGTGGATGTTGTGTATCTGGAATTCATAGATATAAAAATCTGATTAGCTATAAATGAGCTTTTCAAAAACAACTTTCAGCCTCTCATATTAAATGATTTTATTTTTTTGTTTTGCACGGATATCATGTCAGGAAAATATAATAACGGATATTGCAGTACGCCGGATCGTTCTCGCTAATAAATCACAGTTCGATACTTATAAATACTAAAATGGCTCTGACCGTCTTAACTTTGTTTTTTAGTTACAATTCCGATTATAAAAGGTATTGCTATATTTTTGGTATTGCAATTTCCCGGGTATGTATTTGCGATGACCGTAATAATTACAAACGGAGAAACCGGGGTGCGCAGCTGATGACAACTCGAAATACGCATAACTTTTTGAAATCCTTGTAAATACGACTAATCTTCCGTATTTACCAAAAAGTATTGCACATTCGTTGTTAGGCAATCCATATTAGTCGATCAACTGTCATGGAGTATCGCCCGATATATGCTTTTCGGATGATCTCACGGATTACACTTTATATTTGATTGCAATTGCTTGAACTTTTATCCCTTTCCATAGTTTTTTGGTACTCTTATATACATGACTGGAAGTGATCAATATTACATCAAACGACAGAAAATCGGCTTGATTCTGGGGCCTATACTTTTTTTTACCGTATTTATCACACCATCGCCCCCGGGCCTTGATCATGCCGGATGGGTTACCGCAGCGATCGCTTTACTGATGGCGGTATGGTGGATATCTGAAGCCTTACCTATACCGGTCATCGCCCTGATCCCGCTGGTATTGCTTCCTTTCCTGGATGTCATGCCAATCGGAGCTGCCTCTCCGCCCTACGCCAATCCACTCATTTTCCTGTTTATGGGAGGGTTCATGATAGCTATAGCGATGCAAAGCTGGAATTTGCATCGAAGGGTGGCTCTGTGGATTGTAAATATGGTCGGTTCCAAACCCTCTTCGATTATTTTCGGATTCATGATTGCTTCCGCCTTTTTAAGTATGTGGGTCAGTAATACCGCTACAGCACTAATGATGCTTCCGATCGGCATGTCTATTATACATCTTTCCCGGGAACGGGCACAAAATGCCAGAGAACGGGCAGATCAAAATACGTTCAGTATTGTACTGGTATTAAGTATAGCTTATGCCTGTAATATAGGTGGCCTCGGAACCATTATAGGTACACCACCAAATGCTCTGTTGGTCGGGTTCATGTCGGAGACATATGGCCTTGAGATCGGTTTCGCACAGTGGATGATATTGGGCGTTCCGCTGGTCATTCTTTCGCTTCCGATAGCCTACTTTGTACTCGCCCGGCTCGCATTTCCCATCACACTGAATGAACTTCCGGGAGGAAACAAAATCATTCGGGAGGAATTGGCCAAACTCGGGTCGTTAACCGTCCCGGAAAAACGGGTGGCTATGATTTTTTCCCTTACCGCTGCCGCATGGATATTCCGTCCGCTGATTGAAAATATTATTCCCGGCATAAGCGATGCCGGAATCGCCATGACCGCTGCGATCGTACTGTTCATCATACCTTCCGGAGTTAAAAATGAAATCTTTATTATGAATTGGGATAAAGCTGGCAAGCTCCCCTGGGGAGTATTATTACTGTTCGGAGGAGGGCTAAGCCTGGCAAACGCCATCAGTACCACAGGGCTGGCGAGCTGGATTGGTCAATCGGTTGCCGGACTTGGTGGATGGCCTGTTATTATACTTTTGCTCATTGTGGTTTCCATGATCATCTTTCTTACGGAAATCACAAGCAATACAGCAACGGCAGCAGCATTTTTACCAATACTCGCTTCAGTAGCGATAGGTATTGATCAAAATCCGCTGCTATTTGTGCTTCCGGCAGCCCTTGCAGCGAGTTGTGCTTTTATGTTGCCTGTCGCCACTCCGCCCAATGCCATTGTCTTTGGAAGCGGATTGTTCACTGTACCGGAAATGGCCCGTGCAGGATTTATTCTCAACCTTATGCTTATTGTTCTGCTGGTCGTATTCACTTACTTTATTGCTGTACCGGTTTTAGGTATTGAATTCGGTCAATTGCCGAACTGGGTTCCCTGATCCGTGTTATCTTATCGTCCGAAATCGTCCTGAACACGAATGATGTCATCTTCGTCGGAGGGATTTTCCGGATCTATATGTTTCCATATCTCTGCGATAATACCCCACTCATCAAGACCGATAAGGCGGTGCCTCAGTCCTCTTTCAAGCTCGATGACCGTGCCAGCAGACACGGGCCGGGCATCGGGTTCCTCATCGGTTTTGCTCATGGTAACGGAGGCTCGCCCCCCAATTACTTTCCATATCTCGGAACGACGAAGATGATATTGCCAGGACAATCGTTTGTTAGGGCTGACCAGTAATATTTTTGGACTCAATTTTTGAAACCCCTCAAAATCACTCATACTTAAATCCGGAAAAAACAATTGAATAAAATCGGCTGCTTGTGATTCAACAATTACGAAGTACCCACCCCAGGGACGTGTATCATCCTGATCTGCAATAAGAAAACCTTGTTTAACTAAAAACTTTCGAACTCCTGAAAAAACCTGATCTTGAGAAACGGACGAGTCAAATTGCAGCATGATTTGTTTGCAGAGTGAAAAGTAAAAAGTAAAAAAAATAATAGTCGGATGTATTACTGAAATTTCTTGATAATTTGAATAATCCGGTCCCGTTTTGATTCCATCAATGAAATGTTGGATCTGGCTTCGACGTTCAGCCGCAGGAGTGGTTCTGTATTAGAGGCACGGAGGCTGAATCTCCAGAGGTCAAATTCCATGGAAAGGCCATCAAGTCGCATAACAGATCCACTTTGATCGGAAAAATAATTTTCCACTTCTTTTATGACCCTGTCCGGCCTTTCACGGATACTGAAATTCATTTCCCCACTTACCGGGTATCGGGCAATGGCCTCATTCACAAGTTCAGAGAAAGATTTTCCGGATGTACTCAATAATTCAAGAATCAATAACAATGGAAGTATGCCGGTGTCGCAATACCAAAAATCCCGGAAATAATGATGAGCGGACATTTCTCCTCCATATTCGGCATTATGTTTACGCATACTTTGTTTTAAAAAAGCATGACCTGTTTTACTCACCACAGGTATGCCGCCATGGTTTTTAACTATCTCAATGGTATTCCAGGTAAGGCGAGGATCATGGATGATTTTAGCCCCCGGTTTTTTTTGGAGGATTTGTTCTGCCAACAACCCGACAATATAGTAACCTTCGATAAAACGCCCATTTTCATCAAAGAAAAAACATCGATCGAAGTCGCCATCAAAAGCAGCACCCAAATCCGCTCCTGTTTTTAGCACAGCTGTCGTCGTATCATCTCTGTTTTCCGGAAGTAACGGATTGGGAACTCCATTGGGAAAATGTCCATCCGGTTCCGCATATATTTGCTCAATTTGACATGGCAAATTTCCAGCCAGTTCAGTAATGGTTGGACCCGCTGCTCCGTTTCCAGAATTGACAACCACCTTGAGATCCGGGTGAATCGTCTCGGTCAGCAAACTCGTCAGATATGAAACAAACTGTTTTTTGATATCAATTCGCGTACTTTTTCCTTTGTAATCCGGGAGTTCGGGTTTGATATGCATGAATGGTCCGTTGTCGAACATCAATTTCTTTATCGCCTCCATACCGCTTCCCACACCAACGGGTTTTGAATCTCTTGAGACCATTTTACATCCGTTATATTCTTTTGGATTATGACTGGCAGTGATCATGATGCCACCATCCATCTGATATTTTCCGGTAGCAAAATAGACCATTTCTGTGCCACAAAGACCAAGGCACAAAACATCTACTCCAAGTTTCTGAAACCCGCGTGAAAGTGCATCAGCCAATTCTTCACTTGAGGTTCTGGCATCGTATCCAATGGCCATATTTTTGGGTTTGAAGTGCGTAGTATATGCTTGTGCCAACACATGCATAAACGTTGCATCAACCTGTTCGTGAAAAATGCCACGAATGTCATAGGCTTTAAAGGCAGATAAGTCTCTGGTCATGAAGATGAATTTATGTACCGATACACATTACTAATTTTGTATTTCGGATAGGCAATGAATAGTATAAATCACGAAGAGGCTGTCAACCTCTTCGTGAACATTACAGGGACATTGTAATTGTTATGCTCTGATTTATGTAAAACTGAATGAATCAGTTATCCAGAATACAGAGAGAATGTTTGACAAGTCAATTATCAAACAGAGTTCATGATACAAAAGGATTAAAAAAAAACAAATTTTTTTTAATCAAGACTGACTGCAGGAGAGGATTGCTCCGCCAATAGTCTCATGGAAGCATAAAGACCCCCAAAAACATTAGGTTGAACTGAAGCTCCGGACGATGGTGTAAATTTTAAAAGTACCGGAAGATGAAAGTAATCGATGCGGATTTCATTATTACCATCTTTAGCCCCCATTTGACTGTATTGCAATTCCGTCTGTATGGATATAGGAGATTGGGGGATGATAAATTTTTTTTGTAGCCTGTCTCCGTAGTTGTTTTTTACGCTTGAGAATTCGCATTCTTATATATATAACTTTAATTATATTGTCAGGAAGACATTCCATCACCTCTCGAAGCGGAATGCTGAATTTACATGAAGGCTTTCATGTATTTGTATTTATATAGGGATGACAGCCCTTTCACAAGCTGTCAAACTATTAGTTCATCAAGAAACACGTGTATCCCTTATCGACAAGCTACATCTATTAGAGCAGGCAAGACAATGATCCTTACAAATAAAAAGATTCCTATTTGTGTCATTGAGTACAGAGCGATAAAAATCCGGCCTTCTACAAGTTTTGAAATATCAGAATAGATTATCTGGAACGCTTGCCATCCCATCATGATTGATTACATTTATAGATTCATTACATCTTTGGTAGATGAAAATTGATTTTGATTGTTTAAATCCTGCTCCTTTAACCAATTATTTCCCATGATTATGATTAGTCTGACATCTTTGATCACTCACCTTCTGTTAGTCGGCACCTTGAATGCTATGAATACGCTTTCGATTGAGAACCATTCAAACGACCAATCTGTAAAAGTCGGTATTCGTGTGGTACCCCCTTTTGTTATTCAAGAACCGGATGGCAGTTATAGTGGAATAACCATCACTCTTTGGGAACATATCGCTACAGAACTGGACATCTCTTACCATTTTGTTGAAACTGACATTCAGGGACTGCTGGATGGTGTTATGCGTAAATCTTCTCCACCGGAAAATGTAAATAGTCAGGAAAATATACAGGAGTCAGATACTTTAAAGGACGAGATGGAATCCAGGCTTTTTGCAGCCGCCTCTGCTCTGACTATCACTTCTGAGCGCGAGGAAACGGTCGATTTCACCCATCCGTTTTTTATAACAGGTTTCGGAATTGCTGTCTCATATAAGAACGTGGGTTTTATTCAATCTGTAAAAATGGCATTATCATCTGATTTTTTATGGGTTGTTTTTTTACTTCTTGCACTACTTTTGATATTGGGAATGTTAATATGGATTTTTGAACGGCGTTTAAATGAAGAGGAGTTTGGAGGCTCAGTATCCAGAGGAATTGGCAGCGGATTTTGGTGGGCAGCCGTAACCATGACTACTGTCGGTTACGGTGACAAAACTCCTAAAACGTTTTGGGGTCGGGTAGTTGGGTTCGTCTGGATGTTTGCCGGGATTATTTTGATCTCTTTTTTCACAGCATCTATTGCCTCCAGTTTGACAGTCACACAACTTGACCATCGTGTGTCCGGGTTTGAGGACCTTCCCTTTGTGCGTGTTGGTGCACTTGAGCAGTCAGCCACGATTGATTATTTGGAAAACCAACATATCCGGCACCGTACGTATAACGACATATCTTCCGGTTTAAGAGCTGTAGCCAATAATCAAATCGATGCATTTGTTCACGACGCCCCTATATTACGCTACTATGCTACGTTGGATTATCGTAATCAGGTGCAAGTTTTACCAGATACATTCAATGAACAGTATTATGGTATCGCTTTGCCACCGGAAAGCCCCTATCGCAACGAAATAAACCGTGTACTCCTTGATTTTATTGCAAGTTCTGAATGGGAAGATCTTAACCAACGTTATCTGGGGAATTAATGGAAGAACTTCGATTTCTCATGCACCATCACCGGCATCGTTCACCTTTTTTTCTGACTTTCAAACAGGCAAATTCATTGGCTTTCATAGGCCGGTCAAAAGTAATGGTTGTGGAAAGGATTTGTATAAATTGGTCAGTCACCGGCCGCAATCAGCTATATTTCATAACCATACATTACCACATTTCAACAACATCAAGCATCCGGCAGGTTTATTATACACTTTCGGATCGAAACATTAGTGATTCATCGCGATTGGATATGTGTGGATCAAGACGGCCCGAAGTATTAAGATCGATCAGAATATTGACAATTCGCCGGGCTGACTGGCCATCCCATTTCTCGGGAATTGATCCGGTTTTCCATTTTCCATTAAGCAACATTTTCAACGCAGGCTTTAATGCTGAGGGATCGGTTCCAATCAGTTCATTTGTTCCCAATGTAACCGTTTCCGGTCGCTCGGTATTATCGCGTAGAGTCATACACGGAATCCCCAAAACAGTTGCCTCTTCGGTAATCCCTCCCGAATCAGTAATGACGGCTTTTGCATGGCGTACCAGGTAAATAAATTCCAGATACCCCAAAGGATCTACAAAATACAAATTAGGCATACTGAGTCCGAGCCGGTTTAAAACCGTTCGTGTTCGTGGATGTGTGGGGAAAATGATTGGTTTCTCAGAGCTGCCTTCAACGATATTGGTAATAAGACTGCGTAGTTTTTGCTCTCCATCCACATTGGCCGGCCGGTGCAGGGTCACCACAAAATATGCGTTTTCAGAGAGTCGGGCCTGCTCCCAGATTGCCGGCTGCTTCAATCGATCGATTTGAGCATACAATGTATCGATCATTGTATTGCCTACAAAGAATATACGATTATCGGCTACTCCTTCACTGTGCAGATTATGATTGGCAACTTCGGAAGTGGTAAAAAAGATATCGGTAATACTGTCGGT
Organism: Balneolales bacterium; assembly: GCA_040905705.1. Lineage (GTDB taxonomy): Bacteria > Bacteroidota > Rhodothermia > Balneolales > Natronogracilivirgulaceae > JBBDQZ01. The sequence continues at coordinate 296,993 of JBBDQZ010000029.1, read as the reverse complement.
AACCACACGATTGATCTCTTCGGGCATGGTCCAGTCACGCGAGCGGATACCGGCTTCCACATGCGCTACTTTAACCCCCATTTTTTTTGCTGTGATCGAACAGGCCATGGTTGAAGTTACATCGCCAACCACCATGCAGAGAGCAGGTTTTTCTTTTTCCATCAACAACTGTTCATAGCCGGTCATGATTGCTGCGGTTTGCTCAGCCTGTGATCCGCCTCCGGCACCCAGATTAATATCCGGCATCGGAATATTGAGCTGTGTAAAAAAACTGTCGCTCATATTATTATCGTAATGTTGCCCTGTATGAATCAGGCGAAACCGAAGGTCATTCTCCTGGTTTTGCGCCTCCAAAATAGCATGAGTGATGGGCGCGATTTTCATAAAATTGGGCCTTGCTCCGGCAATAATATCAATGAGCATAGAGAATAGACTAATTATAAATCCGATTAATGTTCGCCGGAAACCCAGTTGACTTTACCAGTCGTGTAATCTGCTCTGCCGACTCAATTAGAATATAAAGGTATCGCTTTTCTAATAAAAAATTTGAATTTGCATAAAGGTAACCCGACCAATCGTCTTAGAAACAACACCTCCGGATTTTATTCAATACGGATTTTATGATAAGAAATTACTCTGAAGAAGGAATGTTCATTTATCGGATATCGGCAATATGCCACTTCGACCATCCTCAATATGATCAAAACCAGAAACATACTGATGAAAGATATTGTTTTCTTAAAGCATATTACGAATCAATTGGATTGAATGTTCAATATGAAAATTAATTTGTTAGTGGATTTAATTAGCTCAGTATTGTAATAAACTCTATTTTAATTTAGTTTTAACTAAATTAAATCCTATTAGAAACTAAATAACCGAACATTTAATTATTCTACGAATGGACAAACCTCGTCTCAGCGAATCACAAGAGGATTATCTCAAGCATATCTTCAAACTCAGTGAGATTCACGATACGGTATCCATGCAACACCTGGCCAAAAATCTGGGTGTTCGTCCGGCATCCGTAACCGGAATGATCAAGAAGCTGAATAAAATGGAATTGGTCGAGTACAAACCCTACAAGGGAGTTCATTTGACTGATATTGGTGAGAAAATTGCTCTCGAGGTTTTGAGACACCACCGTCTGCTTGAACTCTACCTGGCAGACCACCTCCATTACTCGTGGGACGAAATTCATGACGAGGCTGAACGACTGGAGCATGTTATCAGCGAGAAATTCGAGGCGACCATCTCCGAATTGATGGGGCATCCTACTCACGACCCTCACGGTGATCCCATTCCCTCTGTTGACCTGGAGATTCCCGATTCACCCGACTTAAATCCGGCCCATGCACTTGAAAATGGTGATACCGCTACCATTCGAAGAGTAATGACCCAGGATAAAGACATTTTAAACCTGCTTTCACGCCTCGACTTATGCATCGACTGTGAAATTGAAATGATCGGTAGCGATAACACGGGCGTTCGCCTTAAAATCAATGACAACCAATATCTCATCCCTTACTCTCTGGCGAAATTAATATGGGTACATTGAACCGATTGCAAGGAACATACACTTTATTTCTGGTCATGTTGCTGACTATGGCATGTGACAATGATTCTGTGCAGAGCGATGATGACCGACCATTTGTCGTCACCACGACGAATCTGATCCTGGATGCGGTTGAAGAAATTGGAGGCGAAGATATTCGAGCGATCAGTATGATGAATGCAGGAGTCGACCCCCATGTGTATCGCGCCACACCTCGTGATTTTCTGAATATGGAGCAGTCCGATCTGATTTTGTATAACGGACTCTACCTTGAAGGACGCCTTTCCGAAATACTAGACCAACTGGGTGATCAGTCTCGTGCGGTCGCTGCTTCCATCCCGAGAGACAAATTGATCGAGACCACTGAACTCGGAGGTAATTATGATCCCCATGTCTGGTTTGATGCTGAATTATGGATGTACGTGGTTGATGATGTAGCTGATGCCCTTTCCGAATTGCTTCCGGAGCGTTCGGATGAATTTTCCAGACGCGCAGAAGCTTACAAACAAGAACTGGAAGAGCTACATTTTTATGCCCTTCAACGAATCAGCAGTATCCCGGAAGAGTGGCGTGTGCTAATCACCGCACATGATGCATTTCAATATTTTGGACGGGCTTACGGAATCGAAGTTCAAGGACTCCAAGGCCTGAGTACAGCTACCGAATTCGGTATCCAAGATGTGACCCGTATGGTCCATTTGATTACCGAAAATAAGATTCCGGCTCTATTTGTTGAAACCAGTGTCAGTACACGTTCCATTGAGTCGGTTATTGAAGGGGTTCGTGAACGCGGTTTTGATGTTAAGATGGGTGGTTCACTCTTTTCCGATTCCATGGGTCCACGCGGCACACCAGAAGGTACTTACGCCGGAATGTTCCGTCATAACGTGGAAACAATCGTACGTGCGCTTTCCAATGAACGTGAACCAAGTTAACCACATAAAATACCAATTGCCTTGAACACTGAAACAACACAAAATCCCCCTATCGAAGTCCATGACCTGACCGTTGCCTATGATCAGAAACCGGTCCTGTGGGATATTGATTTTGAACTTCCGGAAGGCATGCTTACAGCCATAGTCGGCCCCAACGGTGCCGGGAAGTCAACACTTGTTAAATCGATAATGGGCTTAATTGCACCTTCGTCCGGCTACACTTTAATTTATGGGAAACCTCTGGATAAACAACGCAAAAATATTGCTTACGTTCCACAGCGCGAATCTGTCGATTGGAATTTTCCCATCAATGTGATGGATGTAGTTCTGATGGGGCGCTATCCACATCTTCGCCTGTTTCAGCGTCCGTCTCGCCGGGATCGCGAAATTGCTCTGGATGCTTTGAGACAGATTGGTATGGAAAATTACAGCAAAAGACAGATCGCACAGCTTTCGGGCGGACAGCAACAGAGGGTATTTTTGGCACGGGCGCTTGCACAGGAAGCAACTATATATTTATTGGATGAACCTTTTGCCGGTGTGGATGCCTCCACTGAAAAAGTGATTTTCGACAAGCTTCAGGAACTGCGATCCGAAAACAAAACAGTGGTTGTAATCCATCACGATTTACAAAGTGTTCCTGAAAAATTCGACTGGGTGATGCTTTTAAATCTTCGGATGATCGCGTGTGGGCCGTTGGCATCAACATTTACGGAAGACAATTTGCAAAAAACCTATGGCGGGCGTTTGAATATTTTGAGTCAGATGGTCGAACGGAGCCGACAGCAGCGGTTTGTCCGTGAACCGGATCAGTGATTAACCGCTAACAACATCTCATTCAGAATGCCGTATCAGCAACAAAGTAACTTTTGCGTCTTTGCAACCCAACTTGATAAACACGCATTAACAGAAACAGCGCATGGATCTCTTCCTTGAATTTTTCTCCCTCCAGGATCCCAATATCCGTTATGTATTGGCTGGTACCATTTTGCTTGGAATTTCGGCCGGGGCACTTGGATGTTTTGCCATTCTCCGAAGGCGGGCACTGGTCGGCGATGCGGTAGCACATGCTGTACTGCCGGGGGTCTGTCTTGCATTTATTATAGCCGGTGGTAAAGATCCCTTCATGCTGATTATCGGCTCATTTTTTTTCGGTTTATTAAGTATGATAACGATGGATTTCATCAGCCAGAACAGCCGGATTTCTCCGGATGCGTCTATCGGAATGGTTTTATCTGTGTTTTTTGGATTGGGCGTAGTGCTTCTTACACTTATTCAGTCGGGTGATTATGCTGATCAGAGTGGTTTGGATAGTTTTCTTTTTGGTCAAGCCGCTGCTATGGTCGGATATGATGTGAAAATCTTCGGTGGCCTCAGTCTGTTAATCCTGCTAATGATCATTCTGGCTTACAAGGAGTTCAAACTGATTAGTTTCGATATCTCATTTGCGAGGAGCATCGGCTATCCGGTCAAGCGCCTCGAATTTTTACTGGCATTATTGATGGTGATGATCATTACTGCGGGAATTCAAGCCGTCGGAGTGGTACTTATGGCATCTATGCTTATCATTCCAGCTGCCGCCGGCCGTTACTGGACCGATTCACTTTACATCATGCTGATCATTGCTGCCGGGACCGGAGCAATCTCGGGAATTACAGGCTCATTCATCAGTTATACGGCGCCAGCTATGCCTACCGGACCCTGGATGGTTGTCAGTGCTGCACTGATATTCTTTTTGTCGTTTCTGCTTGCTCCCGGACGTGGCGAAATAGCCCGTTTTTTACAAAAAAAGAGGTTGGCACAGAAAGTGGCCTCTGAAAATGTGCTTAAAACCCTTTATGCCATGGAGGAAGCCGACGGAAGAACCGACCGGGTTCGAACCTTACAGGAGTTGCACAAACGTCGTCGTATGCCTCGCCGTCAATTAAAAAAAGTGATTATGTCATTGCTGAAGAAAAGATGGATTGCCCATTACCCCGGGGAACCGTCCGGCCACCTGCTGACTTCGGCCGGTCGCAAGGAAGCCCAAAGATTAGTCAGGGTTCACCGCCTTTGGGAAAAATATCTCAGTGATCGCCTTCGTATAGCCGAAGACCATGTACATGATGACGCCGAATCGATGGAACATCTGATCACTTCTGATATTGAAAGTGAATTACGCCGCTCTCTTGATTTTCCAGATTTGGATCCGCATCAAAGCCGGATTCCATATGAGAATGAAAGCGAGCGTACTTCTGAAAAGAAAGGAGACAACCGACCATGATCACCTCAACCGGATGGATTATACTGACCGGCATCCTGGCCGCAAGTTCTTGTGCATTGGTGGGCTCATTCCTTGTATTGAGGAAAATGTCATTGATGGGAGACGCCATTTCCCATGCCGTGCTACCCGGCATTGCGATCGCATTTCTGTTGACAGCCGGTCGCAATACTTTTCCAATGTTAATCGGCGCGGGGATGTTCGGTCTGCTGACGGTCTGGTTGACCGAGGAACTCAGTAAAAAGGGGCGTATTTTTCATGATACGTCTATGGGAATTGTTTTTACAACTCTGTTTGCAATTGGAGTTATCATTATTTCGTTATTTGCCGGCAATGCGGACATCGACCAGGAGTGTGTGCTGTACGGCGAAATCGCCTACGTTCCGTGGGACCTGTGGTACTGGCAGGAGCGCGATATGGGACCGCGTCCGGTCTGGATCCTTAGCCTGGTACTGCTGTTCAATCTCGGTTTCATCCTGTCGATGTACAAGGAGCTGAAAACCTACTGTTTCAGTCCCCAGCTGGCGGCGACGCTGGGCCTGCCGGTCGGACTGATCCACTACGGGCTGATGAGTTCCGTCTCCATCACCACAATTGCCTCGTTTGAAAGCGTCGGGGCCATCCTGGTGGTGGCCATGCTGATCGTCCCGCCGGCCACGGCTTATCTGCTCACCGACCGGCTGCACCAACTGCTGCTGCTTGCGGTGTTGTTCGGGATCGGCTCGGCGGTTGGCGGCTATTATATGGCCCTCGGAATCAACAGTTCTATTGCCGGGGCGATGGCCGTGGTGGCCGGTCTGCAATTTGCCATCGTATTTGTATTGTCGCCCCGATACGGGTTGTTGTCGAAGTACCTGGCCAGAGCAGCATCGACATTGTCCTGAGTAATAAAATCAGCGAAGTGATCCAGATCACGCCGCTGGGCAGCCGAAAATATGATCCCTCCACCCTGCTTTGATTAAGAAATAAAGTGATAAAATTCATTTCTTCATGTATTTCTATTTTGGCACTGTATAACAATTTTTTTAGAGTACCTGAATTCGCTAATTTGGCGTTACAGAGGTATCGTATACCTAAAATCACTCCAAATGAAAGATTCAACCCTGATAATATCGGATAAAAAAGCTTGACTTCTTTATGGTCCTTGTCAAACTCGTCTAATCAAACATCATTTTCTCGATCTTCCATGCTTTCCGGCGAACAACGAAACCAGGTGCGCGAAACCATTTACCAACAGATCGGTGAAGCAGAAGAGGAGCTAAAGCTACTCAAGGAACTTACGGCAGCAGTAGCGCCGGACAACGCTATCGGACGCCTCTCCCGCATGGATGCCATCAACAACAAGAGCGTCAACGATGCCGCCTACCGTAACGTCCGGAACCGGCTAAAGCGCCTCCAAAATGTGCTTGAAAAAGTGGATGACAATGATTACGGCCTGTGCGTCCGCTGCGGCGGGCCGATCGCTTTCGAACGCATCTTGATTATGCCGGAAAAACGTGTCTGTGTGAACTGTTCGCGATGAACACACCCTGTCCGCTCTGTCATAAGACCGGCGATCACATTCGCCTGACCGGTCCGCTGCATCGCACCTATTGGATGTGCGGCCGTTGCAAGCTCATTTTTGTCGGTCGGGACGGCCTTCCTGATCCCGGCGCCGAAAAAGCACGCTATCTCACGCATAAAAACGGCCCTCAATACCCGGGCTACGTCAATTTTCTGAACCGGGCGATCCGTCCCGCCCTTCCCCACATTCCTGTCGGTGCCCGGGGATTGGATTACGGGTGCGGTCCTGTCCCGACCCTGAGCACTCTGCTGAAACGCACCGGACGGACGTGTAAAGACTATGATCCGTTTTTCTTTCCCGAGTTGCCGGAGGGGCCCTTCGATTTCATCTTCTCCACCGAATGCTTAGAGCATTTTTTCGACCCGGCCCGGGAAATGCAGACCTTGTGCCGGTTGCTCAATTCGGGTGGAGTGTTGACCATTATGACCGAGATATGGCATCACGAGCGCGACTTTCGGGAGTGGTACTATCCCAAAGATCCCACGCATGTTTGTTTCTATCATTCCGACACCATCGATTATCTTTCGTCCCGGTACGGGTTTCAGCAGGTTTGGTCCGACCGGCAGCGGGTGTTTGTGCTCAAAAAACGAGAATCGCCCGACACCCATAATACGGGAATAAGGCATGGTGATCGTGTAGAAAGTGGGAAAAGTTGAAAGTGAAAAATTGAGAGCAGAAAATGAAAAATTAAATAGTGCAGGGAAAAATGGAATGTGCAAAAAGTATCAGCGGAAAATGAAGGATGGAAATGCTTCGAGTAGAAACCGCGCTCAATCCCATTGAGGGGATAATCCGGGAATATCGACAATGCGCCGGTCTTTTTCCAGTGAAGCGATCCGCTCCAGATCTTCTTCGTCCAGGTCGAAATCGAATATTTCCATGTTTTCCCGTCGCTTTTCATGGCTTGAAGCCTTTGGGACCGTCGCGACATCGTCCTGCCGGATCAGCCACCGGAGCGCCACTTGTGTGGCGTTTTTGGCGTGTTTTCGGCCGATCTCTTCCAGGACCGGATGGCCGGCCAGTTCGCCTTTGGCAAGCGGACTGTAGGCGGTCAGGAACATTTTGTGCTTACGCAGATAATTCAACAACTTGTCCTGTGAAAGCAACGCATGGTATTCAATCTGGTTGGTAATCAGGGGTACACCGGTTTGAACAGCTTTTTCCATCCAGGCTAAATTGAAATTACTGACACCAATAAAACGAATTTTACCCTCATGTCGCAGGCGATCCATGGCTCCAAGCGTATCTTCGAGAGGAATCGATGATGACGGCCAGTGAATCAGAAGCAGATCGATGTAGTCGGTCTGCAAGCGTCTCAAGGACCGGACGGCCGTTTTTTTTACATCCCCGGGTGCAAGGCTGTGTGTCCACAGTTTGGTGGTTATAAACAGATCTTTCCGACTAATGCCGGACCGTTTAATGCCTGTTCCTGTTTCGGCTTCATTATTATACATTTCAGCGGTATCAATGTGTCGGTAACCCGATGACAAGGCATCGGCAACCGAGTGTTCACACTGCTTTCCTGAAAGACGGAATGTTCCGAATCCCAAAGCAGGAATTTTTGAATCATCGACAGAGATAAACTTCATGTATTTATCCGAATAAAATCATTGTAAATGAATGCATGACATTTAATAAAATATCACCTTTAAGATCTGTATTCCGATTGAATCTGTCAATGCAGTTGTTGGATGAGGTATTACTACGATGAACGTATATCTTTACCCCATGGCTGTTCGGTCAGGCAAAATGATACCCGGGCATTCCTAAATATCAACCTGTTAGCAGATATGCAGGACTCTCTTCTGAATTTGATACTAAACTTTCTCAATCATCAAAATGGCCTTCACCCAGTCGGCCTTCCGTGCTTGCCACAGCCACGGAAACGGCCGCATCACCGGTTACATTAACAGCCGTACGGCACATATCCAGTATTCGGTCCACCCCGATGATCAGTGCAATTCCATTGATCGGGATCTGCACAGCCTGAAGCACGATCACCAACATAATAATGCCGGCTCCCGGAACCCCGGCTGTTCCGATCGACGCAAGTGTCGCTGTGATCACGATTATGAGCTGCTGTGAGAGTGACAGATCGATACCCACAGCTTGCGCGATGAACACGGCCGCCACAGCCTGATACAGACTGGTTCCGTCCATATTGATAGTCGCCCCGACAGGGAGCACAAAACTGGCCACCTCTTCGTGAACACCGAGTTTTTTTTCCGCACGCTCCATTGTTACCGGCAGAGTGGCCAGACTGGAACTGGTACTGAAACCAAGCAGTTGAGCCGGCCGGATTCCCTTCAGAAAATTCCACATACTCATATTGCTGAATATTTTTAATATCAGCGTGTAGACAATGGCGACGTGGAGGATCAATCCAACCACTACCACTACACCATACACTAGCAATGCCTGAAGCAACTCGACCGTACGAGCCAGGTCTTCTCCTCCCAGCTCTACAATGACCGATGCTATCAGGGCAAATACACCATAGGGAGCGACTTTCATGATTAGTTCTACAATTTTTATAATCACGTCATTCAGTGAATCGAAAAAGTCGACCAGTACCTTCGATTTTTCTTTCGGAAGTTTCATCAAACCGATGCCTATTATCAGCGCCACAAAAACAATTTGCAGCATATTGACGTTATCAGAAGCTGCAGCGAAGAAATTAGAAGGCACGATGTCAACAACGAATTGCAGCGGGCTGCGTTCCAGGAGCTCTGAGGCCATCTCTTCACTTCCTTCGATTCCTTCCTGGTAAGCGGCAAACAGCTCGTTGCGAGTCTGTTCCGGCAATACCATACCTGGCTTCACAATATTGACAATGCTCAGCCCGATGGTAATAGCAATCACTGTGGTGACCAGGTAGATACCGATGGTCTTCCCCCCCATTCGGGAGAGCTTGGTTAGGTCATTAAGGTTGGTGATACCGACGATAAGAGAGGCAATAACCAGAGGAATGGCAACCAGTTGCAACATCCGTATAAATATTATACCGAACGGTTCGATATATGTCAGGGTGAACTCCTGGAAACCGGATAATGTGGCGACAAGGCCCCAGATAACACCGGCGATGAGCCCGATCAATATTTGCCAATGTAGTGTTTTGTACCAGCGCATAATTTGGAAAGTTTAGGGAATCAAAAAGCAGGCTATATTTTCTTTTATGCAATTCTGTCCATATCTGTTGGCGCAAGACAGTTTACACTTTTAATGACCGTTAATAAAGGGTTTATAGAAAAACCCATGCTCTACCGGATATTTTGTTGAGCGTAGTGTTAATGAAGCCCACCCATTAATAAAGCAGCAAAGCCAATAACGCTGCTGTTCCGGTTGCCATAAAATTAACTTTGTCGTTACACGGAATCAGCTTAGATGACATCTGTAATAATCCATGTTTTTCTGCTTTCGATACTCTGACAGAAATAAAATTGTGATATTGAACAAGTGCGCCTAAAATAGAATCTGCAATACCACCGAAAAACCCACAAATGAATATAACTACTCCATCCCAAAGCTCCCATGTTCCACTTATTAAGCCGGTTATTATGTAAATAATTGCAATCGATACTGCTCCTGCCGCTCCGGCAAGTGTTCCCGGTAAAGAGATGGCTCCGTCGGTGCCGGCCGGAACACTGTCGAAGTTTGTAATCATACGTGTGTTTTTCGACAGGCGGGTTCCTATAATCGATGACCAAGTATCGGAAGTGGCAGCAGCGATCGCCGCTGCTGCACATATCTGGAGCCATGGTTCCAGATATATAAAATAGGCAGTCAAAAAAGTAACGAACCAGAACACATTGGCCCAGACCTGTATTCCGCTGCGTCGCTCGGCAACAGGTTCCGTGTTTGATGCATGCACTTCATTACGATCCAACCACGACGATAATCCGTAACTGGTGCCAAAGAAAAAGAGTATCAAGAGCGCACCTGTCCAGCTTCCCAGGCCCATCGCTACAACCCCGACGGTCAATGCCGCAGCGGTACCGTCAATGGTCAGGGTATTGAACAGATAAATAATGAAAACAAATAGTGCTCCCAATAACCATGCGGAGATGATCCATGTGCGCTGGGTTTGATCGGCAAAGAGCACAAACAGGACAATGATCAAAAATACATACAGGTAATTTAACAGACGATCAATCAAAAATATAACAACAATGACGGGTTAGCAGACTGGCCGGGAAAAAATGAGAATGTATTTCAATTGAGTTTTCTTCCCGACAATGGAACCTGTTTACGGTTCACGAAGTTTTTCTTTCCAAATCGGAACCGGATTGTTCTTCATTTAGCACAACCAAGGCTGGATCGGTTTTGAATACCGATATTGCTACAAGAATAAAACCGAGTGTTACCAGCAATGGAGCCAGGTAAAGTGAATAAATACCATATTGTGTTCCATCAATATACATCCCTCCAAATCCCAATACTACACAGAACCCCCCTGCAGCGAGAAGTTTATAATTATAGCTGGTCAACAGCATCGGGGCTGCTGTTCTTTTTTTTCTCCTTCGGTGCGGACGATTTTTCCTTTTTTCTCTACTCATTGTCCAAATTCATTACTTAAAAGTCAATCTGTAGAATCAATTCATATCTTGCCATCTTATAATGACGCTAAAAGATAGCTGCTATTAGCCTGCCTTTCAAAATATATTCCTTTTACATTGAGACTTTATTGTTTATGTAATTTAAAATACACATGTAATAATATAAACTGTTTCAAAAAAAGTAATAGGTGTCAGGCACTTGTGTTGTGTATAACTAAATATATCAAATCTTTTAAAGCTGATTTTCAGCGAAACGCGTAATCGTCCGATGAAATATGCATATGAAATCTCTATTGTCGGTAATTATAAAAAATGCATACCTGATCCAAAAATCATGAAACAACCTCGGACTGTTCTTGAGAGAGAATCTTTGCAGCACCATTAAGTTGCAGAGACTGCTATTAGGCGCTGACCCCAACAAGGCTTCTCAGCCTGATGCTCCTGTTGTTGACCCGCAACAGGAGCTTTTTTTTGCTTATATTCCCGATATCCCCTGGAGGTAGATCTATGTCGAATTCAACATGGCAGTTCAACATTGATCTCCTCTGATCTGATTTCAAAGCGATCTGATAATAATCTAATCGATCAAATTCTTTTATGGCCAGGACAAAACCCCGATCCTCTGTTACACTTGCACTGATTCAGAGCAGTTGCAGTAATGATATTGAAAAGAACCTGGCTTTTACCAGTGATCAAATTCGTTTGGCTGCACAAAAAGGGGCTCAGCTAATTCTTCTTCAAGAACTGTTCGCCTGGCCTTATTTTTGTCGTGAGGTAGACGAACGCTATTTCGATTGGGCCGAACCTGTGCCTGGACCAACTACTGAATACCTTCAGAAAATTGCTGCTGAGAACGGTGTGGTCATTGTTGCATCCCTGTTTGAAAAACGCTCATCGGGGCTGTTTCATAATACAGCGGCAGTAATAGATGCCGATGGTACCTACCTTGGTAAATACCGCAAAATGCATATCCCTGAAGATCCTGGTTTTTACGAAAAATTCTATTTTACTCCGGGTGATCTCGGTTATTTAACATTCCATACCCGTTTTTGCAGGATTGGTGTTTTGATCTGCTGGGATCAGTGGTATCCTGAAGCAGCACGTATTACAGCCATGATGGGAGCCGATCTGTTGGTCTATCCGACAGCAATAGGCGCCTTGCCCGAAGAAATTGGTGACGATTCAGAAAAGTATCTGGAAGCCTGGAAAACTATCCAACGCAGCCACGCTATAGCAAACGGATGTTATGTTGCTTCCGTGAACCGTACAGGGATTGAAGAAAACCTGTCTTTCTGGGGGCATTCCTTTGTGAGCGGTCCGTTTGGTGATATCCTTTCTGAAGGCGGGGAAATGGAAGATATGGTAATGTGTCAAATCGATTTGTCGGTTATGGATCGTCACCGCACCACCTGGCCGTTTTTTCGTGACAGACGTATTGAAACCTATAAACCTGTTACTTCACGCTGGCTGGATGAATGAATCGGCTATAAGTTCGTACCTTGCTAGCGATTGAGCTAAAACCGGGCGGAAAGGTTAAAATGCACCTTGCCGTTATATAATGGGTCTTCCATTGAAATGGCGTATGTAAACTGCATGATCCCTATAGGAGTACGGTATCTGAATCCGAATCCCCATGACCTAAGCCATGCCACTGTTTTGTCCTCTATACTTCCTAACATTTTAGGTCGTTCGTAAATACCTCCTGCTGCAAATAAAAAAGCATGGGAATACGCATCCAGCAAATAGCGGTACTCCATCTCCGACCATGCTGTCCTGGCTATGCGAAATTGCTCTTCCTGATAACCGCGTATAGATTGTGAACCACCCAGACGCAATAAATCGGTCTCGGTATATTCCGGTGATTCCACAAGTGCTCCATGCAGTGCAAATAAAACTACATTTCGCCTCAATGGACTGTACAATCTTTCTAGTGATGTTTTAACGCGTTGTTGAAACATTATCCCCACGCTTTGAAATTCATCGACTCTGGCATCAGTAATACGTCGGATTCCTGACTCAACATAGAGATGAAAAATCATACCCCGAGAAGGATTCAGGCGGCTGTCGGTGTTATCGAAATCAAATCCAAAGCCGGCAGACCGGGTAACACCGTCCAAAGCCACGACTGGATTCAAGAGGCTGGAATGGGCTGATGTATGTTCCTGGCGTAAGCGTACCGATACTCTTCGTTCGGGTGTCCAGTAAAATGTACCGTCGAACATTAATTCTCTGACCTGATAGCTGGTGTCCTGTTGAAAAAAATGAAATTGCAGTCCCGCACCGGCCGGATATGCCATGATCCATTGTCGGCTGTACCCTGTCTCCAATCGTGTAACCAAATTTTCAAGACGTTCGAACGAAAGGTTTAATGCGTTTCCGCTCCAGCCCACATTGCGGATCAGCATATTTCCACTACCAACAAAGTTATAACTATCCTCATGGCGTGGTGCATACCCAAACATCAGATCAAAATTATTGGCACGTCGCTCCTCTACGTCAAAGTAAACGTGTGATTCTCCATCGCGAATTATGATATCCCCTTCACTCACATCATGGAAAAAGTCCGTATTGATCAGGTTGCGACGAGCTCTGTCAAACAACTCGGGTGTAATAAGGTCCGTTTTTCTGATGCCGGAAGCCATCTCGATATATTCAGGATCATGTTGCTCGAGGCCCGTGGTCCATACTCCGGCGGCATAATAGGCTTCTCCGGTTGTAATGTCGATATCCATGGAAACTTTGCATGATTCTGAATCGGGTTCAAAACCGACGATTTCCAGTGTAACAAGTGGATATCCAAATGATTCAAAATGACGTATGTATCTGCGGAGTTCTCTTTCGAGAGATAACTTATGATAGGCATCCCCTTCTCTGTAAAACGAAGTAAAGTTGTCCAGCAGGCCGGGATCGTTGTCTGTAATGTGGTAATCAATGGAACCTATGGAAAAATGGCAACCCGATGTCGCGTAGATATTAAGTTCATTATCATCTCCGGACCGGGAAATGCTGTCTACTTCCGCGGTAAAATATCCCTCAATAGAAAAATAAAGACCGAGCAGTTCATGTATACGCTCTTTGAAAAGGTGTTGATCTCTTGTCCCTTTGTCTGTAACAGCTGAATCCCGCTTGGAAACATACGAATTAAAATCCATTGTAAGCGAGTCTGATAATATATCCGGAGGTTCGGTACGACTTCCGTCAAGATAATACTGTAATATCAATGAATCGGCTGTGGCGGAATGTGCATGAGTCGTGTCAATGATCCATAAAAGTATCCCGAAAATAACAATAACAAGCATTTTCCCAATTTTCTCAAAACCGTCTATCGGACACATCGGATACATGAAACAAATAATGGATGACAAATTTATGGAAGGTGCTCTTCTCATCCGGATATAATTGGCCTCAATACAAGACCTTCATCTGTGATATCAACCTCTGATATTAATCAAGTATTTTTTGTACAAATCCCGGCAGGGCAAAAGCACCACGATGAATTTCCGGGTTATAGTACCGTAACGTACCTTTCATCTCTCTGGTACCCTTGATGACACGCTTCATAACCTCTGGATCGTGTGGCCGGATACCCCTGGAAGCAAATGCCATCGACCACATTCCTGCCGGATAGAGTGGAATAAAAGCAAGGTACATATTCGAAACCTCAAAAATTCCGTCAAGTAATGAGAACAAATTCTTAATGGTATGGTGATATGAGGCAACCCAGGGGCTCTCCGTCTGTGTGGTAAGAATTCCCTGCGAAGAGAGGGCATCATAACAATGACGATAAAACCTCTCGCTGAACAGGTCTTCAGCTGGCCCCACCGGGTCGGAGCCATCAATAATCACGATATCATACGGGTCCGATATCTTTTCGACAAATTTAACTCCATCTTCAAACAGCACATTAAGTTTCGGATTGTCAAAATCTCCCACTTCCGGTAAAAAGCGTTTGGCAGCCTGCACCACCGTTTCATCAATTTCGACCATATCCACATGCTTCACCGATGGGTGTCGTAATACTTCCCTGGCGGTACCACCATCCCCGCCACCGATTATAAGCACCCTCTGAGGATACGGATGAGCGAACATAGCTACATGTGTAAGCATTTCGTGATATACAAATTCATCCTTTTCAGAAAGCATCACCAGCCCGTCTATAGTCATCATCTTACCCCAGGTATCGGTCTCGAGCACCTCAACCTTTTGATATGGACTGGTTTCTGAAAAAAGCACTTTTTCAACACCCACGGTCAGGCCGGTACGCTGGCTGTAAAATTCATTAAATTGCATATGATTATTTGAGTGAGTGATTTTGTAATGAATCATACCACAGAATAACGCCTGCAAAGACAGCACCACACTGCTTTACTATGTGCTCAACCCCTATGGATTTAATTTCCCGAAGTTTTCTGCGCCGATAGGCAAAAGCGTCTTCAGCCATTTGATGAACTTTGGCTTCGACTTCGGAAAGGGGCTGTCGTCCCTCGTATTCCATGATGACACCAGCCTGGGCGGGATCCTCGGGAAGTGCCACCGCAACTGCTGCGGAGATCACATCACCCGGTATATCAGAAGCGATCTGTCCGTATGCTGTCGGAATCAATCCTCCCTTCGGCAGTGAAATTGTACCTTGCTCTTCGGCACCCGGTGGCACAATACTGCTCATCTGTAACAGGTTGGTATCACCCACACCCGCGGCAATAAGTGCTTTATCAAACGCATTTAATAGTGTTCGCGCCTCGCCGGCTCCTTTTACGAGACAAAAAATATTTGGAATCGGTATTTCTGTTTGCAATTTCTGGTTTTTGGTTGTTTACATGGATCAGCAATAAAATTGAGACTTCATTATCCACCATCAGTGGGGTCTGTGCCGAAACGGGCAGCATTATTCGGCTTGAACAACAATTCCTGGCCTTCCGGAACCTTGAACATGCCACGTTTCAATTCCATTGCCGAAGTGTTATTCGAATTAAAACAATTTTTGAGATGCTCCTGGATGATCCATGGATCAATGGTTTCTCCACAGGTAAAGATGTCCACTGCGGCGTATGAATACTCCGGCCAGGTGTGTATGGAAACATGGGACTCAGCGATAACCACCATTCCGCTGACCCCATGAGGACTGAATTTATGAAATTTATAAGAGACAATGGAAGCACCAGATGCCCTCGTGCCCTCCAGCATAATAGTCTCAATCAAGAATTCATCATTCAAAACATCCGCGTTGCAATCATAAAATTCAACCAGAACCTGCCTTCCTAATGCTTCCATTATACTGAACAATTATAGGTAAATGAATATATGGAACCGGACCCGTTACCAGGGTGTAATAAAACAGCAACTTTTCTCAACTCGTCGTTCCGCATAGGACATATGTGCTGGCCAGGGGAAAAAGCCGCATCTTTTCGTAAGTACCATCCACCAATACGTGAACCGTGTCGCCTGTATTTATACGTTTGATCAGAATTATACAATTATTTCAGATTCTCCCTTCATATAGGTTGGTATCAGCACTTTTTAATCTCTTTTTGTAATTTGGAACCACTGCATTTGTCAATTCAACACACTATTCTAAAACCAATCCGGATGTGATGATTGTCTGATTACACCGCCATATATATCTTTTATACAAGCGAACGTAAAATTAAATATTTTTTTTCGATTTATATATGTTTGTCCGAGAAAAAAAATCCCTCACAAATAATGTATACTTTTGTCTCATTCCGGCCTTTTTGTTGTCTTCAATACTTGCTTAAGCCTTCATCACGCTATGATCCTGGAAAACCATTTGACATATTAAGTCGTTTCATTATATATAGAGAAAGGTAGTTGTCAGTAACCGGCTCATAATTAACGGGAGTTGTTATGGATAAATTTCTGCAAAAAACAAAGGAACTGCTTGAAAGGGCAGATATAACCATCAACGGCAACAGAAAACATGATATACAAGTCCATAACAATCAATTTTATAGCAGAATCTTTGCTGAAGGAACACTTGGAGTGGGTGAATCGTATATGGAAGGATGGTGGGATTGTGAGGCACTCGATGAATTTTTCTATCGTGTTCATAAGGCCCAGCTGGAACATCACATTCGTACATTTCGTGACATCGGCACCGTTCTCGCAGCCTCTGTGACCAATCTGCAGAAGCCATCACGTGCTTTTACGATCGGTGAACACCATTACGATATCGGGGACGATCTTTATGAAATTATGTTGGACAAGCGCATGGTTTACAGTTGCGGATACTGGAAGAACACACGATCATTGAATAAAGCACAAGAGAACAAACTCGATCTTGCCTTTCGAAAACTTGGATTAAAAAAGGGTATGACAGTACTGGATATCGGTTGCGGGTGGGGCGGAGCTCTTCAATACGCAGCTGAAAAATACGGTGTGGAGGGTGTCGGCATAACCGTTTCACGAAACCAGGCAGAAAAAGCAAAACAGGTCTGTCGGAATCTGCCCATTGAAATACGACTTGAAGATTATAGGAATTTGCATGGAAAATTCGATAGAATATGGTCCATCGGGATGATCGAACATGTTGGAGTTAAAAATTATCGTACTTTTATGAAAGTTGCTCATCGGTGTTTGAAGCCTGACGGACTCTTTCTTCTCCATACAATCGGTGGTAACCGTTCTGTAGTCAAAACCGATCCCTGGATTAACAAATATATATTTCCCAATTCTATGATACCATCCGTTCGTCAATTAGGACTCTCTTGGGAGGATCTTTTTGTAATGGAGGATTGGCACAATTTTGGAATTAATTATGTCAAAACATTACTCCAGTGGCATAAAAATGTATTCCAAAACCGGAACCGGCTTTCAGAAAGGTATAGAGAACGCTTTTTTCGAATGTGGCGCTTCTATTTGCTTAGCAGTGCCGGCGCTTTCCGGGCTCGAAAACTTAATCTCTGGCAAATTGTTCTTTCACCAGGCGGCGTACCGGGAGGATACGAGTCGATTCGTGATTGAGCTGATCAATCCGTTATTTTTTTTACAGTCATCAACAAAATAGCCTCCGGTGTTTCTTTGCTGAATCCTTTGACCGCCCTATCGGCATCAAGCAAGACCTCAAATAACCAGGGGTATGTATGAAGAGGATAATTTTGGCCGGCACTTACCAGTTTTTTATAATAATACGAGCTGTTGATTCCGACGGCACTCTTTATTTGATTTGGCGTTAACCCCTTGCGCGATAAATGCTGTATATGCCAAATTCGTCCGAATGTTGCATAGAGGAACCCAACCAATTTGATCACTTCACCTGCTGCTGAACCCGAGGTTTTCAACATTTGATCAGCAATGAACATAGCCTTGTCACGTTTCTTGTCTAACAGTGCATCGGAAAAATCAAATAATGTAAACTCCCGGGAAAACCTGACAACTTGTCTAACATCTTTCTCGGTAATGGGTTCTCTATCTTTGCGATAATTGGACAGTTTTTCGATTTCACTGGTTAATTGTTGCAAATTATTTCCAACGTGAAAGCCCAATAATTGAACAGCTGTCTCTTCAAACTGCAGATTATGTTGTATGGATGCCCATTCGGAAATCCACTGTGGTAACCGATCATCAGACACCGGGTCAAATTTTTGAACTTCAATCGTTTCGCTTTTCTTTAAAGCCTTGCCCAGTCGGGTGTGCAAAGAGGGCCCTTTTTCATTAGTCAATATCAATAAAGTGGCAGGGTTTGGTTGCTTCAGATAGGCAACGAGGTCGTCTTGTCCACCCTGCTCCTGACCTGTGGATGTGACATCCGGTTCAAGAGACGTAGTTTCCTCTTTTAAAGATTTACCGAAATGAGATTCTCTGGAGGTGTCCTGACTCTCAAATCTTCCAGGCTCGAACATGTTCATAAAATCACGGACAACTACCACTCTTCGCTCTGCCATCATCGGGTAACTGCGGCAGATATCCACCACCTTGTTCACATTCACCTCGAGGCCATAAAGTATATCCAGATTAAAGTCGCGTGCTTCTTCCGGAACAGTGGCAATAGCAGCATCCTGAAGTCGGTCAGAAAAAAATTTTTCCGGGCTGAGAATTGCATATACCGGTTTTGTATTGAGTCCGCCAAGTTCGCCGAGCAAGCTGTTGAAGTGTTCCAGACTGGATTTTTTTTTGACCATAATAAACGAAGATAACAATCCCGATCCGTTAAGGATACAACCTACCCAGCATCCGCGGAAACGGAATCGTTTCACGCACGTGTTTTAAGCCACACAACCATGCTACGGTCCGCTCAAGCCCCAGTCCAAACCCAGCATGTGGTACGGATCCAAACCTGCGTAAATCCAGATACCACTTGAATTTGTCCTCGGGCAGGTTATGCTCTTTAATTCGTTTCATCAGAGTATCGAAATCGTCTTCACGCTGACCCCCTCCTATAATCTCACCATACCCTTCCGGCGCAAGCATATCCACTCCCAAAGCAATCTGTGAATGATCAGGGTCTCTTTTCATATAAAACGCTTTCACATCCGCTGGATAACCGTAAACCATGACCGGTGTCAACTCGTCCATAGTGAGCAAGGTCTCATCGCTGCCTCCGAAGTCCTCTCCCCATCTTTTTTTAAGTGCAGATTTTTTCCAAACAGGAATGTTTCGCAAATCCTCTTCAATTTGTTGCATTCGTGCATGGATCTCCCCCTTTCGTTTATCGATTTGAAGTTTCCGGCCTTTTTTTGCATGCCCAAACTCGGAATCCAGCGCTGGCAGTTCAATTTTTAAAGTATCCATCTCCTTGCTTCGATCCGACTCCATCTGATCCAGCTTTTGTTGTATCTCCGTTGATTTCAGCCTTTCTACTGCTTCTGTGTATGTTATACGAGGAAATGGCGCTTGTATCCGCTTCAATTTATCAACATTCCGCTCCAGAAGTTCAAGCTCCGACGAATTGATTCTGACCACTTCGAAGACTATAAATGCAATCAATTCCTCTGCCAGATCCATATTCATTTCCAAATCATAATAGGCCATCTCGGGTTCAATCATCCAGAACTCCGTTAAATGTCGGCGTGTCTTGCTTTTTTCAGCTCGGAATGTAGGGCCAAAGGTATAAATTTTACCATGTGCCATTGCCATAGCCTCCCCGTATAGCTGCCCCGATTGCGTTAAATATGCTTTACGGTCGAAGTAATCCGTCTCAAACAAATTAGTTGTACCTTCAGCAGCATTGCCTGTGAAAATTGGAGCATCCATTTGTACAAAACCCCGCTCCTGGAAAAAACGGTGAATGGCATAGATGATCGTATTCCGGATACGCATGGCGGCCCACTGTTTCCGGCTGCGAAGCCATAAATGCCGGTGTTCCATTAAAAACTCCACACCATGTTCTTTAGGAGTGATGGGATAATCCTTAACCAAAGAAACGGTTTTCAGCCCGTTTACATGCAATTCGTACCCACCAGTACTACGATCATCCATATGTACCTTGCCGGTTAATTCAACAGCACTTTCCTGCTGCAACAGGAAGGCCTCGTCCCAGACTGATTTTGTGACATCGTCTTGTGCAATGACCGACTGGCATAATCCGGTGCCATCACGAACTATAATAAATATCAATTTTTTGCTGGTCCGAATATTATAGACCCATCCTCTGAGTGTAACCTCTTTGCCTGCATACTCTGAAATGTGATCGATATATACCATAAAACAAATTGTTAACAGTCAGAATTAATTTGAAAAATGAGGATGCGGATTATGTCGAACCGTTTTCTTCCGGCATCAAAATGGTCTCTGCAAATTCATTCTCATCAAAAAAAGTCTCACAAAGATTGCGTATTTGCCCGGCATCCGCACTATCGATTTCCGCAACCAGTTCATCGAGAGTAATATAACGGTCATAAAAAATTTCGCTTTTAGCGAGGCGAGTCATCCGGTTGCTCATACTTTCTTGCGCAAGCAATAACTTGCCTTTAAGTTGAGACTTGGCTTCTTCCAATTCATTGGCGGGGATTTTCTCTTCACGCATTTTACGCAGTTCGTCACGTACCAGTTCCCGCATATGGTCGATATATCCCTTATCGGTTCCTGCATATATACCAAATAATCCGCAGTCATGGAAGGCTTCAAGAAAGGAGTTGATATGGTAACAGTAGCCATATTTTTCACGAATATTCTGATGCAACCGCGAACTCATCCCCGACCCCAGCACGGTATTGGCCAATAATAGCTTATATCTATCGGGATTGATCGCGGAGAGTGCTCGCTTGCCCAAGATGAAGTGAGTCTGCTCGATTGGTCTCCTCAATTCCACTTTACTTGCTTTATAAGGAGTAATTGGTTGATCTTTATTGCTGCTAAACTCGGATTCGAGTGGCTGAAAATATTTTTCAACAAGTGAAATGACCCGCTCATGAGCAGCATTCCCTGCCACGGCAACAATTACATTGCGTGGGTGATAATGTTCCTGCATGTAGGCAAACAACGCATTGCGATCAAACGACTTTACTGTTGATTCATACCCAATAATAGGCCGGCCCAATGGGTGAGGTTGAAAAAGCTGCTTGTGAAATTCTTCGAAAATATAGTCCTCAGGATTGTCACGATACATTTTCATCTCTTCAAGTACTACCTTTTTCTCTTTCTCAATTTCTTCATCTGGAAACTGTGGGTGCAATACCATATCGGTGAGTACATCCAGAGCCGTATCGAGTTCCGTATCCAAACAACGGGCGTAGTAGCATGTTAACTCCGGTGAAGTAAAAGCATTCAGATAACCCCCAACCGCCTCCATACTCAAAGCAATATCATAAGCCGAACGACTCTCGGTTCCTTTAAACAACATATGCTCGAGGAAATGTGTAATTCCAGCCTCCTGCTCGTTTTCATGCCGGCTGCCGGTTTTTACCCAAATACCAACAGAAAGACTACGCACAGTTTTAATAGATTCGGAGACAATTCGAAGTCCGTTGGGGAGTGTGCTTTTTTTTATTCGATCGGGAATACTCATGAACTAGCCGTAAAATTCTTCGTAATATGAATGATTTAATTAAAATATGTGACAAGAAATAACCATAGACCGACTGGATAATATAATTGTAAAAAAAGCGTCGCCAATATTTTTATTAACGACGCTTTTCAATATATGACAGGAGACTGAACCCATCAGATTTCCGAAACATATTATATCTTCAGGAGTTACGTTTCCATACAAGGATCAGCCTTCATTTTCATTCGGGATCAGAGCCTTGCGGGACAGTCGAAGTTTCCCCCCGTCTTCTACGCGTACCAGTTTGACTTCAATCTGCTGGCCTTCGCTCAGCACGTCAGAGACTTTATTGATCCGTTTGTGATCGATCTCGGAAATGTGCAACAGTCCGTCTCGTCCCGGCATAATCTCAACAAAGGCACCATATTCCTTGATTGATCGAACGGTACCAAGATATACTTCTCCTTCTTCAAGACTTCCGGTAATGGCTTTGATCCTTTTTACAGCTTCATTAATTTTCTCTTTACTATCAGCCGAGATAGTTACTATGCCTTTATTACCGACCTCCTCAATCATCACTTCGGCACCACTTTCACGCTGGATGGACTGAATCACTTTGCCACCCGGGCCGATTATTCCACCGATCTGATCGGTTTCCACCTCAACCTTGACAAAAGACGGTGCATATTGAGACACTTCGGAACGGGGTGCAGATATGGATTCTGCCATTCGCTCCAAAATATACATTCGACCATCGCGAGCCTGTTGTAATGCCTGGATCATAACTTCATAAGAGATTCCTTTGACTTTAATATCCATCTGGCATGCTGTAATACCCTCAAGCGTACCGGTTACTTTAAAATCCATATCACCCATGTGGTCCTCTTCACCCTGGATATCAGACAGTACGACAGACTTTCCGTCACCAACGATCATTCCCATGGCAATACCGGCCACCGGTTTTTTAATCGGCACCCCAGCGTCCATCAATGCCATCGAACCCCCGCAAACCGAAGCCATGGACGAGGAACCGTTGGATTCCAGTACGTCGGAGACAACCCTGATGGTGTAATCAAATTCATCTGTTGTTGGTATCACTTTTCTAAGAGCGCGTTCGGCAAGATTTCCATGGCCAATCTCTCGTCGCGATACTCCTCGCATCATCTTCACCTCTCCAGTACAGTAGGGTGGAAAATTGTAATCCAGCATAAACCGTTTGGAGTCGTTATAAAAAAGTGTGTCAATCATTTGCTCGTCACGTTTCGTTCCCAGTGTGACAGAAACCAGTGCCTGGGTTTCTCCACGTGTAAAAATTGCCGAACCATGTGTACGCGGCAGATATCCGACTTCTGTCCATATAGGGCGAATATCTTCTGGCTTGCGACCATCAATTCGCAATTTTTCTTCGATTATTAGTTTACGCATAGCCGTTTTCTGGATATCGTGGCAAATATCTGCAATATCTTCTTCCTGATCCGGAAAACTTTCAGCCAGACTTTCCTGAATTTCGGTGACAATCTCTTTCGATTCCGTACTGTAAACCTTTTTTGCCAGACCCTTTTTGCTGATTTTGCTGTATCGATCACCAACCAGTTTGGTCACCTTTGCAATGAGTTCTTTACTAATTTCCGGCCGGGATACGTCCCATTTCTCTTTGCCGAACTCCTTGCGCAGTTCCAGCTGGAATTGGCACAGCTTTTTGATGGCATCATGTGCCTTACGAATGGCATCTACCATGTCTTCTTCAGAGATCTCACTCATCTCTCCTTCTACCATGACCACGCTTTCCAGCGTACCGCCCACTGTCATTTCAATATCAGCCGCTTTAAGTTCAGTAACAGTCGGGTTGATCACTGTTTCACCGTTGATTCGTGCCACACGAACCTGGGCCATGGGGCCTTCGAAAGGAATATCGGACAAGGTAAGTGATAACGAGGAAGCTACAGCGCCGATCACATCTCCATCATTTTCTCCATCGGATGAAAATACCTGGCAAATTACCTGGGTTTCATTCATAAATCCATCCGGAAAAAGTGGACGGATGGTGCGATCAATCAACCGTGCGGATAAAATTTCTTTTTCGGATGGGCGGCCTTCCCGTTTAATAAACCCTCCCGGAAACTTTCCCCCTGCAGCAAAAGTTTCTTTGAATTCAACGGTCAACGGGAAAAAGGGTTGACCGGGCTTGGCTTCTCTGGCGGCTGTGGCGGTAGCCATCACAACCGTATCACCGATACGGACAAATGCACTTCCATTGGCCTGCTTTGCAAGTCTTCCAGTGTCAACAGTCAGTACTTTTCCTGGTGCGTATTCAATCGTTTTTAAATCAGCTTTCATATATATTATTCTATTCGTATTACTTCATTAGCGTGCAATGCAATGAGCTATCTGGGTTTTGCATAATGTGTAAAATGCCCGAAAACCACTTACCCGGTTCATTGCTGTAACATGGGTGTTTTATACAAGACAGGCACGATGTTCCCGTGCCTGCTATTGTATTATTTCCGAATACCGAGCTCTTTGATCAATTTTCGGTATCCTTCAATATCTTTTTTCATAAGATAATTGAGAAGGCGACGGCGTTTTCCGACCAGACGAAGCAACCCGAGTCGCGTTGAATGGTCTTTCCTGTGTGATTTGAGATGGTCGGTAAGCCTGTTAATACGTTCTGTAAATAATGCAATCTGTGCTTCCGGGGAACCGGAATCCTCTTTGGTTTTTCCG
The DNA here is from genome assembly GCA_040905705.1 of Balneolales bacterium. GTDB lineage: Bacteria > Bacteroidota > Rhodothermia > Balneolales > Natronogracilivirgulaceae > JBBDQZ01. The sequence goes on along the minus strand of JBBDQZ010000029.1, from coordinate 272,457 downwards.
TACTTTTTAAAGATTGCCAGCTTTTCTTCCGAGGTAATATTCATTTAAAAATATCTCCGCTTTAGATGTTATCATACTAAAGTAGATTCATGTTTTAGTTAAACCATAAAGATAACTGTTATCAGGACGATCTCCAAATGCAGTGACCTTCCTTTTTGTAGATGATTCGTGCGTAACAGCGCTGATTGCCGTTATTGTCCGTCCCTGAAAAGTGTTTAGCAAAGATGCTTCAATAATACATTGGTTTGTATCCATTGACGATCTCCAAATGCAGTGACCTTCCTTTTTGTAGATGATTCGTGCGTAACAGC
>JBBDQZ010000029.1:0-272046 GCA_040905705.1 Balneolales bacterium | reverse complement strand
TCCCTGAAAAGTGTTTAGCAAAGATGCTTCAATAATACATTGGTTTGTATCCATTTAGGTCAGGATGCACCTTTGCACATTTTCCGGTCCTTGATCAATTGCCGGACTAATGCATCCGGATCACTGAACTTCCGTTCTCCACGTATCCGCCACAAGAAGCGCACTTTGATTTTGTTTCCGTAAATCATACGGTTGAAGTCAAACAGGTGTACTTCCGGTACCATAATGTGCCTGTGATGAAATGTAGGACGCATGCCAATGTTCATCATACCTTTAAAAGTTTCATTTTGTAATTCCACTTCCACACAGTAAACTCCATTTGCCGGCAACACTTTTCTTTTACTTTCCGGATCGAGATTTGCTGTCGGAAAACCGATAGTCCGCCCACGTTGATCTCCCTTCACAACGATTCCACTCACTTCATAACTTCGACCCAGCATTTCTGCTGCAGTCTCAACATCTCCTTCTTCCTCCAGCAATCTTCGAATTACAGTACTACTGATCGTGGTATGTCTGACTTCATGTGCCTCTTCCACATATACCGAAAATCCCAACTCTCCGGACAACTTTTTCAATGTCTGGAGAGAACCTGTACGGTCGCGGCCGAAGTGGTGATCATATCCGATAACTAAAGTATCCACTCCCACACGTTCGTATATATACGAACGGATAAACTCTTCGGAACTCAACATAGAGAAATCCCGCGTAAACGGAATCACTAGCATTTGATCGATCCCGTATCGTTTCATTATCTCGGAGCGCTCAAACAATGTTGTAAGCAAACGAATACCATCAGATGCCGGATTAATAATATCCCGGGGATGCGGATCGAATGTAACTACAACAGCCGGAGCCTTTTTTTCTGCAGCCCGGCGAACCACATTCTGAATAAGTGCCTGGTGTCCTAAGTGTACCCCGTCAAAAGTACCTACTGTCAGCACATTTCTGATATCTTTTTTATAATATTTGAGAAATAGAGGAGTGCTTGTTTTTGGCATAAAGCATTGTAAAACTGTGGATTCTTAAAATCAGGCAGATTAAACAGAGAACTTTCTATCAGGTGTAATACAACGATAGCAGCTAATTGTATCATAAATTATATCGGATCGCAATTCATTTGTAAAATGCTTGCTCAGGGAAATTCAGTTTGAAAACAGTTTCGAATAGCTTCGATAGTCAGGGCCTGATCAACATGAAATGATCCTGTTTCTGTACGTCGAAGTGCAGAAAGGTGTGCCAATGTACCCAGTTCAACTCCCATGTCATGGGCAAGAGTCCGGATATAGGTTCCCTTACCGCACAAAACATCGAGCTCCATTTGACCATCACGATACGATATGACCTCAATCGCATGAATTATAGCTTCACGGGATTCTCTTTCAACGACCTGTCCTTTCCGTGCCAGTTTATAAAGACGTTGTCCGTCTTTCCAAAGTGCCGAATACATGGGTGGTATTTGTTTAATCACACCTGTAAACCGGTTTTTTATCATAGTTTCAATGATCTCATGGTTCAGATGGTTAAAAGGTGCGGTTGCATCCGGATTGGTAGCAGCGTCCTGGCTGGGTGTAGAGGCTCCGAACTGAACCATCGCCCGATAGCGTTTTGGAAACTCCTGGATCCTGGAAATACTCCGGGTCGATTTACCGGAACAGAGAATCAAAAGTCCGGAGGCAAGTGGGTCAAGTGTCCCGGCATGTCCTGTTTTCCGGATCCGGATGCGGTTACGAAGAAATTTTACTACATCAAAACTGGTCCAGCCAACTTCCTTGTCGACTAAGAATATTGCCCCGGAAGCATAGTCCTCACTCGGTCCGGGCGGATGCTCCCTGTCAAATACTGGAAAACCGGATATAGGGTCTGGGACAGAGGCCATAACCGGGTGTCTTCAGGGTTGGTCAATAGAGTTAATCATCATTGTCATCGCTCAGTTTAACTAAAAAGAGAAATTTCATTCCGTAGTACCATTCGACTGTTTCTTTTCCGATTTGATCCTGTTAAACAGCGACTCTATTTTTTCCACATATTCAGCGGTATCATCCAGATGAAAATGCAGTTCCGGCACTCTTCTCATTTGATGACGAATGCGGCCGGCCAGTTTTTTACGAATTTCGGGAGTCTTTTCTTTGATATAATCAAATATCTCAGATTGATCCCCCTTGTTTGAAAGTACACTCAAAAAGATATGTGCCTGCATCAAATCAGGTGAGATACGCACATTAGTGACCGTCAACATTGAATTGTGCTGGTAATCCAGCTGAAGAATTTCTCCTATATCCGATTTTAAAATGGCAGCAACACGCTCGGTTCTAATGCTCATCCGCTCGTCTCTTTGCTCAATTTTCGTTTGGTTTCTGTTACTTCATATCCTTCAATAACATCCCCAACTTTGATATCATTGTAGTTTTTGATTCCTATACCACATTCGTAACCACTTGCAACCTCTTTAACGTCGTCTTTAAAGCGTTTAAGTGATGATATTGCACCCTCATAAATAACAATTCCGTCACGAATAAGGCGCACACGTATGTTACGCTGAATCTTCCCGTCGGTAACTTTACATCCGGCCACAGTGCCAACTTTCGGAACCTTGAATATATCCATGACTTCAAGAGTAGCGGTGGTTTTTTCATTTACTTCCGGGGATAGCAGCCCTTCGAGCGCATCCCTTACAGCATCCACGGCATCATAAATTACGCTGAACAGCCTGATATCGATTTCTTCCACCTCGGCAAGTTTTCTGGCATTGGAGGCAGGCCTTACCTGAAAACCGATAATAATTGCATCCGAGGCAGAAGCCAGCAGAACATCCGACTCGGAAATGGCTCCTACTCCGGTGTGGATGATATTGACTTTAACCTCATCATTGGAAATTTTTTGCAGAGAGCCGGCAAGTGCTTCGATCGATCCGTCCACGTCACCTTTGATGATAATGTTCAGTTCTGCAACTTCACCAAGGGCCAATCGACGTGAAATATCATCCAGGGTGACGTGCTTGACTTTTCTAAGGGACTGCTCCCGTTTTATCTGCTGACGCTGCTGGGCAATTTCTTTTGCCGTTCTCTCATCCTGTAATCCAACAATTTTATCCCCGGCTTGCGGAATACCATCAAAGCCTGTCAGCTGGGCAGGTTGTGCAGGGCCCACATCTTCAATTCTATCACCAAATTCGTTTTCAAGAGCACGCACTTTGCCGGAATAGGAACCGGCAACAAACGGGTCACCAACCCGTAAAGTTCCCCGCTGTATTAAAATATTGGCAACCACTCCTTTCCCGCGGTCGATCTTGGCTTCAAGAATTATTCCTGATGCCCTTCTGGCGGGATTGGCTTTAAGTTCCATTAATTCGGCTTCAATCAGTACCTTATCCAGTAATTCATCAATTCCCTGACCGGAATGTGCCGATACTGTGGCAACCTGTACGTTGCCTCCCCAGTCTTCAACAAGCACATTATGGTCTGAAAGCTGTTGTTTGATACGCTCCGGATTAGCTTCCTCTTTATCCATTTTATTAATTGCCACTACAACAGGCACCCCTCCTGCCTGGGCATGATTGATCGCTTCAAGAGTCTGTGGCATTACCGAGTCGTCAGCAGCAACAACCAAAATAACAATGTCCGTTACCTGGGCTCCCCGGGCTCGCATAGCAGTAAATGCTTCGTGACCCGGTGTATCAAGAAATGTAATATTGCGTTTGTCCGGAAGTCGTACTTCATATGCACCTATATGCTGAGTGATACCTCCTGCTTCTCCTGCTGTAACTTTGGTTTTCCGGATATAGTCAAGAAGAGAGGTTTTTCCATGATCCACATGTCCCATTACTGTAACGACCGGTGATCGGGGAAGCAACTCTTCCGGATTGTCATCATCGTCATCTTCCAGATCTTCGGAGAGTTCCTGGGCATCCACAAAGACCACTTCCCGGTCGTATTCACTGACCAGAAGTTCTATCGTTCCGGCTTCCAGTCGTTGATTAATGGAAACCACCATTCCCAAATTCATGCAATGCATGATAATTTCGTTTGCAGAGACTTCCAGTTCATCAGCCAGGTCACTAACTGTAATAAACTCAGTGACTTCCAGTAACTTTTGCTCCTGCTCATGCTTTTCAGATTCCAGTAACTCACGCTCCGCCGCCATTTCATCTCTTTTCTGTTTCCGTCGCTTCTGGCGCTTGCGTCCGACCGAGCCTCCGGTTTGTAACAAGGCCATAGTCTCTTTCATTTTCGTCTCGACATCAGAATCGTCGACTTTCGGAGCTCTACGCGATTTGATCCGTTTTTTCTTCTTTTTGGATTTTTGTTCCTCAGGTTCTTCAGTTACGGCGGGTTTGTCGTCTTTGACGCGCTTGGTTTTAATCTTTTTCTTTTTCGGTTTATCCACCTGTTCAGCATCTGACTTCGTAAGCTCGGCAGAATCAGACTGGGTCTTGGTGCTTTTTTTCTTCTTTTTCCGGCTTTTACGTTGTTCTACGGGATCGGTAATTTCTATTTTGCCCAAAATACGTGTTCCGGAGAGGGTTTCCCGTCGGCCACGGATAATATCCGGTGAATCCAATACTTCATCCTCTTCATCGTCAAGAAGGAATTCTTCTTCCTCTTCTTCCTCTTCCGCTTCTTCGTCACTCACCTCTTTGGCTGCCGGTTCCGGTTCGGCTTCGGGTTCTTCTTCCTCTTCCTCTTCGGGAATTTCTTCCGGATCATCATTTTCATCTATACCTGCATCTTGATCGTCAAGATTGGCTTCCGAATCTTCCTGAATAGTATCCTCAGAGCTATCCTCCACTTCAGCGGGTTGCTGCACGTTTGAGGAACTTGTTTCATCCCTATCGGATTCTACTGTCTCTTTATTTTGATCCGGGCTCTTATCGACGGGTTCTTCTGCTGACCCTTTTTTTTCTTTATCAGCAGGATCTGTCAAAAGCTCATTTGCTATATCCTCGCCTTGTGGATCGAGGCTATCTATAGGCTCAAGAAAGCTGTCAATAGTAACCGACTCATTCCTGCCGGTCCGAAATGTGCTGCGTCGTTCTTCATATTCCTCACGTGCCCGGACATGATCTTTACTTTTAGCCTTGTCCTCACCGTAAACCGATTCCAGCGCAGAGTACATCTCTGGCGTGATCTTCACATTGGGTTTGTTATCAATGGAAAATCCAACGCCATTCAAGGAGTCTACAATAGACTGCGTAGACACATTGAATTCTGAAGCTACCTTGAACAAGCGTTTCACTTTGCCAGCATCAGCCATAAAGTTCCTGTTCTATTTCTATATGAGATTTCAACAATTACTGATAATCAGACTTCATCTTCTTCAAACTCTTCCTGGATAGTGCGAATGATTCCCTTCGCATCTTTTAATTCAAGTTTGCCATCGGTTCGCCGTTCGAGTTCCTCGGGTGCCAGCTCCAATACCGCTCTGGCGGTATCACAGCCGATATCATAGAGTAACTGTACCACATCATCACCAAAATCATCAGCAAATTCAAAAATGTCAATATCATCTTCATCATCCACTTCACGGTAAACATCAATTTCGAAGTTGGTCAACTGTGTAGCCAAACGAATGTTGACTCCACCTTTTCCAATGGCTTTGGATACCTGGTCGGCCGGAACCACTACTTTCGCCCGGCGGTGTTTTTTGTCAAGTTCCACTGACTGAACATGTGCCGGTTGCAAGGAACGTTTAATAAACTCGTGATCATCTTCCGTGTAATTGATCACATCAATATTTTCGTTACATAGTTCGCGAACAATAGAATGAATACGAATTCCTTTCATACCGACACAGGCGCCAACAGGGTCCACACGTTCATCGTGTGAAACTACGGCAACTTTGGAACGATCGCCGGGCTCCCGCACCGTTTTAATAATTTCAATTATTCCGTCAAAAACTTCAGGTATTTCATTTTCAAAAAGGCGTTCGAGAAAAAGCGGAGATGTTCGGGATATAATCACCGCCGGATTTCCTTCCTGTCTTTTGACTTCAACCACTACAGCACGTATGGTTTCACCTTTCCGATAGCGGTCTTTGTAAATCTGATGACTTTTGGGCAGTATAAGCTCCACACCGTTATGATTGACCAGAATATCCCGGTTACGTACCTGATAGACGTCACCAAGCACAATTTCTCCAATTCGGTCGCTGTAATCTTCAAAGATGTTGTCTTTTTCGATTTCGCGGATACGCTGTGCCAGGGTCTGACGCGCCATCATGACCGATCGGCGTCCGAAGTCTTCAATTTTAATCTCCTGGGCAAACTCATCATACAGTTCCAAATCCGGATCCAGCTTCTGTGCTTCCGTAATACCTATTTCGTTGACCGGATCACTCAACTCTTCGTCCGGTACCACTTCACGAATATGCATCATTTGAATTTCACCTCGATCGGGATTCAGAATCACAGAAAAAGCCTCATCCGATTCATACTTCTTGCGAATCATGGACCGGAACACATCTTCCAGAATCGATAAGAGAAGATCCCTGTCAATACCTTTATCCTTCGCTATTTCCGCGAACGATTGAATAATCTGTTTTGAAATATCCGTTTGCATTTGGTAGATATCGAAAATACCGTTGATGTTATTTGAAGGAAGCCTGAATCCTTGCTTCCATGACATTGGAAAAAGGGATTTTCAGTTGTTCCTTAGTGCTTGTAAGAAGAGTAATAGAGTCGGCATGAGCATGAATCAGTTCGCCTTCCTCCTGAAATTCTTCTCCATCTTTTACATAGACTACAGATGCTTTACGTCCTACATTATTTACATATTGCCTGAGATCTTTTAGCGGACGGTCCAAACCGGGAGATGACACATTAAGGGTGTACTGATGATCATGCCACCCGCCAGCTTCCAACAACAGGTTTAACTCCCTGCTGAACTCTGCACATCGGTCCAGCGATATATTACCTTTGTCCGATTCAATATATACCCAGATCACACGATTCCCGGCAGAGCCTTTCAGTTCCACTTCAACAAGGAACAGATCATCGCCCTTCAAAACCTGTTCCGCCAGCTTCTGAATCTGCTCCCGTTCTTCCATGAATCGTCCGGTTTTAGTTGATTTAATACAAAAAAAGTGAGCCTTATCGGGCTCACTTCTAAATTTCAAATATACGGCAAAATTTGGGAATAGCCAAACTTCACGAGGGTTTATCACAGCCTTACGCAGGTGCATACGGAACGCTGAATCCCTCTTTGAGCACCAATTTTCTTATCTTGTTTTATCACATAAACGGTCGATGAACGTTAGCTATAGCAATCCTTGTAACAAGATTTTGTATTCCTACATAACTGCGGAAATGAGAGCACGAAATATACTTCTCTTAATCTCTATTACTATTGTATGTTGTGTAGTATCATGCAACAATAACAAACCAGATGTATCTTCAGGACAACAGAGGCCCTCGATCAGCCCTGAAAAAACAGTGTATATCTATGAAGGCGACCGGGAAGCTGCCCGGGTAGACGTGGCACTGGCACAAACAGAGGAAGAACGCAATTCAGGTTTAATGGGTGTCGATGCCATGCCCTTCAATACCGGAATGCTTTTTCTTTTTGATGGTGAAAAACCGCGAAGTTTCTGGATGGTCAACACTCCGCTTTCTCTGGATATCCTTTTTATCAACAGCAACCGTGAAATAATTCGGATACGCAACAATACCACCCCTTATTCGGACAGAGAAATAACTTCCGAGGGACCGGCACAATACGTTCTTGAAGTGAATGCCGGTTTTACACGCGAATACGACATCAGGGAAGGGATGCGCATCACCTGGGAATAATTTGAAACAGATCGTCTCCTGCCGGCGTACGCATCCAACGGTACAATACAGCAACTCCCTCGTACTTCAGGGCCACGGGTAAAGTACACCTCGACATTATTTCGCCACAGCTGTAAGTTCACGAAAGATTATTTCTGCTTTCTTCTCCAGTTTTTCCTTGCTGTCATCATTTTCGAGCACAATATCGGCAAGCGGTTCAAGCCTTGAATAATCCTGTTGGTTTTGAATACGTTCTCTGACATGTGCTTCATCACCCAGATCCCTTTGGACTACCCATTCAATACGTTTCGATTCCGGGGCTTTAAGCAGGATCACAGCATCAATATCATCCGGCCGGCCATTATCCAGTAAGAGTGCCGATTCGCGGACAAAGATTTCAATCCCTTCTTTTTCGGCTTTTTTCTTCAGTTTTTCCAGCTCCTGATAAACCCATGGGTGAACCAGACGATTCAATTCCTTAACCCTTTTACCCTCAAATGCTTCCTTCGCCAACCAGCTTCGGTTAAGGCTTCCGTCATTATTGAATGTCTGCTCGCCAAATACCTTAATGATATCGTTGTGGAGTTCTTTATTTTCCACCATTAATGACTTGGCTAGTGCATCGGCGTAAACTACACGTGCACCCAATCGCTCCCAAATACTGCAAACCGTAGTTTTTCCACTTCCTATTCCGCCTGTAATTCCAATTTGAATCATAACTGAATGGCCGGATTTTGGTTATTAGTTGTAAATTAGACGATTGTATCGTGTTTTTCTGATTCAACAGGATTCGGGTAATCAGTTGTATAGTGAAGTCCCCGGCTTTCCTTCCTGTTCAATGCAGATCTGATAATCATATAGGCATTTGCGATCATGTTCCTAAGCTCACAAAGCGGAACGCTTACTTTGGTTCTCTGATAAAAATCTTCCGTTTCTTCATATAATAAACGGGTGCGGCGGAAAGCACGTTCCAGGCGAAAGGTGCTGCGTACGATGCCTACATAGTTCCACATAATTTGCTGGAGTTCCTGCTTGTTATGTGAGGTCAGTACCGCCTCTTCCGCATAAACAGTACCACTGTCATCCCATTCAGGAATTTCCTTGTTCCAAGTCACGTCACGAGCATATTCTACAGCCCGTACTGCTGCTCTTTTGGAAAATACCATTGCCTCTAACAAGCTGTTAGAAGCTAAACGGTTTGCTCCATGAAGACCGGAAAAAGCAGCTTCTCCTGCACAATAGAGTCCGTAAATCGAAGTCTGAGCATGCATATCAGTCATCACTCCACCACACAAATAGTGTGCCGCAGGAACCACTGGTATCCAGTCCCGGCTGATGTCAATTCCGTATTTTTTGCATGTTTGGGTAATATGTGGAAAATGTTCCGATAAAACAGACTTATCTAAATGGGTGACATCAAGATAGACACTATCATCTCCTGATTTTTTTAAACAATCGTCAATAGAACGCGCTACGATATCCCTTGGTGCGAGATCAGCCCGTTTATCGTATTTCGCCATAAACGCTGTACCGTCACGGGCACGCAATATGCCTCCGCGTCCGCGCACGGCTTCGGATATAAGAAATGAATTTGCTTCCGGAATATTAAGTGTTGTAGGATGAAACTGCATAAATTCCATATTGGCAATACGAGCTTTTGCACGAAAGGCCATTGCAATTCCGTCTCCGGTAGCTATGGACGGATTAGTGGTGTGTAAATAGACCTGACCAACACCACCGGTAGCAATAAGTGTTGTCTTGGCATAGACGGGAACTACTTTTGCCGAACGAGTATCAAAAACATAGGCTCCAAAACAGTGGGTATCTTTGTCGTAACGAGTAACTTTTTTCCCAAGATGGTGTTCTGTAATCAGTTCAAGAGCAAAATAGTGTTCAAAAATGGTAATGTTATGGTGTTTGTCTACAGCAGATAGTAAGGTGTTTTCAATTTCCCGCCCTGTTCGGTCGGCGGCATGAACAATACGCTTCTTCGAATGTCCCCCTTCACGTCCCAGGTCCAATTGCCCGTTCACATTTGTAAACTGTGCCCCCCAATTCAATAGCTCCCTTACGACATCAGGACCACTTCGCACAACCAGTTCCACCGCATCCTGGTGACATAAATCGGCGCCGGCGACAAGGGTATCCTGAATATGATCTTCAAAATGATCTTCTTTATCAAGAACACTGGCTAATCCGCCTTGAGCATAATTGGTATTGGATTCGGCACTATCCTTTTTTGTAATTATAGCCACCGATCCGAAACGTGCTACTCTCAAAGCGAACGACAATCCGGCTCCGCCGCTTCCGAGCACCAGGAAATCAAATTTTTCAGGCATTCGACATTAAATAAGCTTTGATAAATTCATTCAAATCACCATCCATAACTGCTTCAACATTTGAAGTTTCACATCCGGTTCGATGATCTTTTACCATGTTATATGGATGAAAAACATAGGAACGTATCTGCGAGCCCCATTCGTTTTTCATTTTGGTGCTTTCAAGTTTGCTTTTTGCTTCTTCTTTAATGCGATTTTCAAGATCATAAATTCTTGATTTGAGCATGGTCATTGCTTTCTCGCGATTCTGCATTTGAGATCGCTCCTGCTGACATTCGGCAACAACACGCTCCTCTTTACCGTTAGAAAGCTTGCCTGTCCAAATAAGGCGTACGCCGGTCTCGACCTTGTTGACATTCTGCCCTCCTTTACCTCCGGCATGGAACCTTTGAAGTTCGATATCATCCTGGTTTAATTCTATTTCAACATCATCTTCAACAATCGGTGTCACAAAAACTGAGCAAAACGATGTGTGGCGTCGTGCATTGCTGTCGAAGGGAGAAATACGAACCAGACGGTGCACTCCGTTTTCCGCTTTCAGATAGCCATTGGCAAAATTGCCTTTGACTTCAATGGTTGCACTTTTGATTCCGGCTACATCTCCGTGTTGATATTCAAGTACGGTAGTGTCAAAACCTTCTTTATCAGCCCAACGAGTATACATCCGGTAAAGCATAGCGGCCCAATCCTGACTTTCCGTCCCACCAGCGCCAGGATTGATTGTTAAAAGCGCATCCCGGAGATCGTCTGGTTCATCAAGCATGTTCTTGAACTCCATATCCTCAACCGTTTTCCTGAGCCGGGTCATTTCATCATTGAGTTCAGCGGCCACATCATCTCCTTCAGTCATGATTTCCTGAAAAAGCAAGATATTTTGACGGTGTTCATCGAGTATGTCCCACTGTTCCACCCAGGTTTTTTCGTGATTCAGCTCCTGCATCAGTTTTTGAGCCTGGTCCGCATCGTCCCAAAAACCGGGTTGTTGTGCCTTGAATTCCAGCTCTGCTATACGCTCTTTTCGTTTGTCATAGTCAAAGATACCTCCTCAGCGCATCCACACGCTGCAACAGTTCGTCTACCTGTTCCTTGGTAAAATCTAATTCAGCCATTCCGATTTCCGGTTGTAAGTGTTCGTTAAGTTATGTGTGTTAAAAAAAACGGTCACACCGCCCGGAGTAACCGCATATGCTTATTAAAAATAACAGGTATTGGCCGGGGATAAAAACAAATTAAGCCCTCTATACATGCAGAGCATTGCCAATATATTAACCGTTAACAAAGTGATGAATGCGATCGAAACTCACCGTGAAAATATTTTAGCCACAAGAATGCCGATGACCACCCCGCCAACAAATGCATAAGTCACCCCTTCTTCCGGATGTGATCGGACATATTTTCTGGCGATCCGATACTCATGTCGAAGTTCATTTTCAAGCCGGTCTTTTTCTTCATTCAACTTTTGTATAACATCATTGTATGTGCTGTCAATTTTTTTTGACAACTCATCCCATTTTTCTTGTGCATTGGTTTTATCTTCAGCCATAGTGCAAGCCTGTAAATAATCATCATTTCGATTGGGGAATATGCCACAACAATTTAATATAATAAAATTACAAAACAGGAAACAGTTTCACTGATAATCTGCGATGCTTAAAAACATGACCGAAAATGAGTTTAGCTTACGTTTCAAATGGCTTTATCCCTATTTGGAGGAAACCGGCCGAAAGCTCAGGCTATTACACAGAAACAAGAATTTTTCTGTTAAAAGAAAATATGACGGCTCCAATGTAACCAATATCGATGAGGAAATGAGTCTCTACTGGATTGATTTGTTGTCCCGTGCATTCCCTGGAGAAGCAATAGTCACGGAAGAGTACGAGCCTTCACACCAATATCATTCCCATAGCGATTTGGTCTGGTATGTTGATCCCATTGATGGAACAGGAAAGTTTATTGAAGGCTCGCCCAACTATTTTGTTCTGATCAGTCTTTGTATTCATGGAGTTGCCGGATTCGGCATTCTCTATCAACCGGAAAGGAACTGTGTTTTATATGGAAGCACTTTTCATTCGGCCCGTCTTTACACCACAATTCACCATTACCGGGAAATGATACGGAAAGTTAGTTGGCGGCAACAGATGCCATTGGTAGTAAAGGGAGCGCAACCACTGCTCAGAAGTCGTCTTGAAGCTGTTACCCATTTGCCTGTACGGCGCACATCCAGTGCCGTACACAACATAATCGGTCCGTTAAGCGGCCCCAGTTCCGGGTTTGTAAGTTTTCGAAAAAACGCTTATTGGGATTTGGCTGCACCGGCAGCCATTATGGAGTCCGCCGGATTTCGAACCGGTATTTTTTCCAGCGGAGAACCAACATTATTCAATGACGGGAAAGTGCATTGTGACCGTTTTTATTGCCTGCCGCCGGATACACCTGAAGAGGTGATTGAATATGTTACTTCTGTTACGATTTAACAACTCAATTACTTCAAGCACACCCGGACCTGGACCAAAGTGATTGATTAGTGGTTTTTATTAAATTATGGAAACCTTCAGATCAGATCGCCCGATGCAATTGGTCTTTAAATTGCAACTCATATAGACGCCTGTATATGCCCTCTTGTTGTGCAATTAATTCATGATGGGTTCCTGTTTCTCGAATTTTTCCTTTGTGCATAACCAAAATCTTGTCGGCATGTTGAATTGTTGACAGCCGATGAGCAATAACCAGTGAAGTGCGGCCTTTCATCAACGTGTCCAGTGCTTTTGCGACCAGGAACTCTGTTTCTGAATCCACATTGGATGTAGCTTCGTCAAGTACAAGTACTGTGGGATCATATACCAGTGCGCGAACAAAGCAGATTAATTGTCGTTGCCCCATTGAAAGCGAGCTCCCCCGCTCACTAAGCCGGTGTTGATATCCGCCTGGTAATTTTTTAATGAATCGATCGGCCTGCACCAGTTCTGCTGCCTGTAAAACCTTTTCACGGGAAATATGCTCATTACCAAGAGTGATATTATTCATAATCGAGCCGGCGAAAAGCAAATTATCCTGCAGTACCAATCCAAAACATGATCGAACATAAGACTGTTCCATTTCGCGGATATCTATCCCATCGAGTGTGATACCGCCTTGTGAGATATCATAGAATCTCATCAACAGATTGAGAATAGTTGTCTTTCCGGCACCTGTAGCACCTGCAATGGCTACCACCTCTCCTGGTTTAACTTCAAAGCTTACATCTTTCAGTACATCTTCCTCGGATTCGTTATAGCGAAACGTTACATGGTCGAACCGGATATGCCCTTCACGTCGAAGTGGCCTACGGGGATGCTCTGGATCAGTGATTTTGTTTTCAGCGTCAAGAACTCCGAAAATACGTTCCGATGAAGCCATTGCACTCTGAAGGGTATTAAATTTCTCTGAAAGATCCTGAATTGGAACAAAAAATTGCCGTACATATTGTATAAAGGCCAATAATATACCAAAAGTCACCCCTCCAGAAAGCGCCTGTGCTCCACCATACCAGATAACCAGAGCCATAGCCAGTGACGCGATAACTTCCACTGCCGGCCAGAAAAGAGCAAAGTAGAAGATGGTCCGGATATGTGCATCGGTGTGATCCCGGTTGATACGGTCAAATTTCCGGGCTTCATATTTCTCCCTGCCAAACAGTTGAATCACGCTCATTCCGCTAATATGCTCTTGAATAAAGGAATGTAAACGGGCAATCTGATCTCTGACATTCAAAAAAGAGACACGTACCCTGGCTTTAAACCAGAATGTTGCATAAAAAAGTAAAGGTAGAACACTCATACTGACCAATGAGAGCTCCCAACTCATGGAGAACATAAACCCCAGGATAAATACGATCCGAAACAAGTCACCTATGATATTAACCACACCGGATGAAAGCAGATCACTAAGCGCTTCAATATCACTTGTGGTCCGTGTGATCAGACGTCCAATCGGGTTTTTATCAAAAAACTGGACGTGCAGGTTTTGAATCTTTTCAAAAACAGCATTTCTAAGTTTGAATAAAGCGGCCTGTCCCACCCAGCGCATTAAATAGGTGTTGATAACAAGCAGAAACGTTTCAAGCAGCAACAGACCCAGGAACAGGAGCATGATTCGCCCCAGGCCTCCCACATCGTTAGTAGATATATAGTTGTCTACAGCAATTTGCGTCAAATACGGGCGTATCGGACCCAAAAAGGCAACTGAGAGGGTAAGTACAAGACCCAACAGCAACAACCATTTATAGGGTGCCAAAAAGAAATAAAGCCGACGAATCAGATAACTGTCAACGACTTTCCGATTTGCCCTATTCCCCTTTTCAGAGCGCTTGTCAGAAGCGGTCGAAGTCATCGAATGGAGTTCGCGGAGTTATCGGTAACGGTTTATTTGGGCGATGCGGGCTGGATTTCGAGCGTTCTTCATCAGTTCGCTTGAAAGGTTTGTGTGTGCGCTTCCCGCGATCCTGATCGCTTCCTTTGTAGTATCGTGCATTCGTCGGTTTTCGCTTAAACCTACGCTTTTTAAAGCCTCCCTTTCTTTTATTTCCCGACGGTTTGAAACCTGTTTTGGATTTTTGGGCACGTTTATCATTCAGATCAATGATTTCGACTCTCGGGCTCACAATCCCCTTCTCCTGGTCGGGAAGCGTAAAAATAGGGCGAAGTTCATAGGCTAACCAGGTTTTTTCAAAAACTCCCCTTGCTTCTTTCAGCAATAAAAACTGATTGGAGTAGCGTGCAGAAAAATGTCCGATAACAAGTCGTTCCACCTTGGCTGTCTTAGCCACAATAGCAGCATCTTGTGCACTTGAGTGACCTGTATCCTCCGCTTTTTCTTTGAGTGGTACTCCAAAAGTGGCTTCGTGAAAGAGAACTGTAGCGTTTTCAGCCAGCCGGATGGCATTTTCGCAAAATTCAGTATCGGTGATATACACAAAGCTGTGTCCTGGTCTGGTGTCACCGACAATGTCAACTGAATGTACAACGGTTCCATCTTCCAGTGTTACGTCGTCCCCGGCCTTAAGTATCTTGAATTGTTCATCATCGGTAATTCCGGCTTCTTTTGCTTTTTCAGCATCCACCTTTCCGGGCTTCTCCTTTTCCTGGAAGCGGTATCCCACACAGAATTTATTGTGCTTCATCGGCCGGGCTTCGACATAGAACTCGTCCTCGTCAAGTACAACTTCATGATCGATATCACTTTTTAATTCTTTGAACTTGATTTCAAAATCCAGTTTCATTTCGGCTACTTTGAAAACCGAATCGATCATTTTTTTTAATCCTGCCGGGCCAACGATTGTAAGTGGTTTATCTCGCCGTTGTAACTGAAGGGTGCTTATCAGACCAAACAATCCAAAAATATGATCTCCATCAAGATGAGAAATAAAAATACATTCCACCTTGGATCTCTTTACACCTGCCTGAAGCAGCCGCATCTGAGTGTTTTCTCCACAATCAAACAGATAAACACTTCCTTCTCTCCATAATGCCAATGACGGTAAATGTCGAACAGCTGTAGGAGTCGCCGATGAGACTCCTAATGGTATTACTATCATATGTTATAACCTCTCCATTTTTATTTTCGGGAGTTTTGCATTCCAACAAAACGACCCTTTATGATATCTGTTCCAGTTCTTCTTTTATCAATTGTTTTCGATACATGTTTGCAAAATAGCCATCTCTGTTCATCAACTCTTTATGTGTACCATATTCTACAATCCGGCCCTCTTCCAGCACGTATATTTTATCAACATATTTAAGCGACGACAACCTGTGACAGATAATAAACATAGTGACCGCTTCGGACCCGGAGTCCAGATGTTGTATAATAGCCTCTTCTGTCTTTATATCAACCGCACTTAAAGAATCATCCAAAATTAGAATTGACGGTTTTCGAATGAGCGCTCTAGCAATGCTGGTTCGTTGTTTTTGCCCTCCCGAAAGCGTTACACCACGCTCACCCAATATAGTGTCAAATTTTTTCTCAAATTCCAAAATATTTTCATGAATTTCTGCCTGTGTGGCCGCCTGGTGTATTTCGCTGATGGTTGCATCACTCTTACCGAACGCAATATTTGATCCGATCGACTCGGAAAACAGAAAAGTTTCCTGGGGCACAAACCCTATCAGCGATCTCAGTGACCAAATATTAAAATTCCGGATATCAACTCCGTCCATCAGTATTCGTCCCTCCTGAGGGTCATATATTCTCGGAATCAATTGCATCAATGTAGTTTTACCAGAGCCGGTTCTCCCCACGATTCCTATCCGTTCCCCTGCTTTCACTGTTAAATGAATCTGCTGAAGAGCCGGATTTTCTGACCCGGGGTAAGTGAAGCTGATATTTTCGAATTTCAATTCGTGTTTGAATTCAGCTGTTTTTTTAACAGTATTAGATACAAGGGGTTTTGCCTTTCTTATTCTGCTGGATGCAACGTCTACAGCATCTGCTTCAGTGTGTCGCACATCCTTATTATCAATATCAATTTCTTCCATGTTTTCAGAATTCTCCCAGGCTTCATCCTGCGTTAAATGCTGTTGGCTGTCATCATCTTCAACCGGGACCTGCATCAATTTCTGTAACCTTGAATTAGAAGCCGCCGAACGTTGCAGAACATTGAGCGTATAGCCAAGCGCCGCAACCGGCCACGTCAAATACGTTACATAGATGATAAACTCTGCAATATTTCCTATACTCACTGATCCTTCCATAACCATAAGCCCGCCCTGCCAGACCACCAGAACAATGGACAACCCTATTAACAGTAACAGAATTGGATGAAACAGAGCTTCAACGAGATCAAGGCGCAGCTTTTTTCTCCGGTAGCGTTCACTTTCCCTTATAAAGCGCTCCTTCTCGTATACTTCCCTGTTAAAAGCCTTGAACAGACGGATGCCGGAATAAGCTTCCTGAACCTTGCCGGCAAGCAATGCATATTGCTGTTGTATTTCATTGGAACTTCGATTGATATATCGACTGACCCAATAAGCCATAAACGCCAGTAGGGGTAAGGGCAGCAGTGCCCAAAAAGTGAGCAGCGGGTTAACCATAATCATAATAGCTATGACGATCCCTGAACGCGACAAGGTATTGATCGTATACATAAATGCCGGACCAAAATACTCTCTGACTCTTACAATGTCCTCCGTATTCCGTGTATAGATATCTCCTGACTTGTTGGTGTCATAATAGGCTTTAGGCAACTTTTGAAGAAAACGATAGGTATCACTTCTCAAATCGAATTCAATTTTACGGGAGGTCACAATAATTGTCTGGCGGGTCGCAAACAACAGAATGCCGTAAAGCAGAACAGCACCGATAAGAATCGCCGAATTAATGGCCAGCAATCCTCCAATATCCTCTGAAAAAAGTATTGCCCAGACACTCTCATAGGGTATCTCCATTTCATTACCCACTCTGTCAATTTCATCCATTGTTTTTCTGATATATATAGGAATCCAGATCAGAAAAAAATTAGAGGCAATCAGCAAAGCGGATCCAAGTGCCAGAATCCACTTGTACTTAAGAAAATAGTGATTGAGTTTTAAGAGGTCTTTCACAAATCAATCAAAATTGATTCAGGAAAATTTATCTGCCCAGAAATTTCCAAGTCGCAAACCTGAAAGGTATGCTGCTTCCATGGATGACCCCTGGAAATAGTCACCGACCAGAGCAAGCGGAGCATGTTCATCGTCCGATTCAAGGTAGGGTATATCAAGGTTTTTTTTCGGAAAGTGATATTTCCAGTAATGAGACTCACTCCATTTCGGCCGTCCTGCCCACGAACCAAGAATTTGGCTCAATGAATGTTTAATTTGATCATTAAGCGTTTCCGGGTCGTTTCTGTTTATTATCTTTTTAGTGAACGTATCACTGGTATGTGCAACGAGATGTAACTCATCTTCTGTATCCCGCTTACTGCTTTCGTTACAGATCCAGCCGAGTACAGGATGTTTACAACGGATCCCTTTCCAGTCAACAGAATCACGCTTCTCATAGGATGCTATAAACGACCACGTTGATGTGTATGGTATATCATCAAGTACCGTGATCATCCTGCGGAGAGCTAATTCGTCCTGTGAAGCTGCCACCAGGCCATAGGCTTGTATCGCCGGCGTTGCAATAATAACAGCATCGGCTTCAAAAACGTTTATTGTCGATGAATTAATCATCCAGGGACTTTTATTTATACGTGATCCACCAATATGTGTCAATCCTCCCACTTTTTCGGACATATAGAAGTCAAGCTGGCGACCAAGATATTTACCGATACTGTTCATTCCTTCCGGCGCTATATAATATGGCTCCGGTTCCCTGGCAGGGTGTTCCGTCAACAATCTACGGTCGGAAAAAAAGGATAGTGAATCAGACCACTTTGTAATAAGTTGGTGATCCTCCAGTTCCTTTAAAAAATCGATAAACTCTCTGGAGTTTCCATGCAAATAAGATGCACCGTGATCCACTATAAAGCTCGCATTATTTGCCGGGTGAAAGGAGGCTATTCTCCCTCCGTATCCTGCATTTTTCTCAAAAACCTTAATGTCATGTCCCGCTTTCGCCAAAATGCGGCCAGCGGTTAAACCGGATATACCGGCACCAATAATTCCTACTTTCATTTACTGCATCCTGTGATTTAATCATCTTTTATATGAACAGGTAATTTTAATTGTAATAAGATAAGAGGAGAAGGATCGCCCGCCAAATCTATAAAGTGCAGCTAAAATAGATTATTTTTTTCATAAAACAGCAAGAAATCTAGATTATTACAATTTGCAACTTAGTTGCATATATTGTATTTTTAAATTGTTATGAGTACTGTAAATGAGCTTAAAGAAATACTACATAGATTCGGATTAAAAGTAACCGATACACGCCTCAAAGTACTTGAAGTGCTGAAAAATTCTCCGATTGCCCTTTCACATACAGATATTACCGCACGAATCCATGACGATAAGTTGGATAAAGTCACCTTATACCGTACACTCAATAGCTTTACTGAACGTGGTCTTGCACACAAAGTAGCTACGGAAGAACGGAACTGGCTATACGCTCTTCACCTGTCTGAAATCCAACAATCTGCAACCAATAAAAATCATGCACATTTTATTTGTAACCAATGTGAACGAATTTACTGCCTTCCATTAGAGATTGAAAACACGATATCGGAAATGGAAGAGATACATGGTTTTGTAGTCATATCGCATGAATACCGTTTACATGGAATCTGTCCGGATTGCAATTAACTTCAAACCGGGTATATGAATCATATTAAACAATCATATAATCTTTCGGGCAAATTAAGTATTGTATTGTCATCGATCTGTGTTGTCCACTGTCTGGCCACACCTGTTATTTTGATTACCCTTCCTGCTGTCTCAATGTTTTTTTCCGAAACCATAGAACAATTCATTGTTCTATCAGTCATTCCTATGAGCCTTGTCGGTTTCATACCCACATGGTTACGACACAAAGACTATCGATTGCTCGGTTTTTATACATTCAGTATTATTCTGATCGTATTCAGCCAGTTCCTTCTGCATGTAAGCCATGATGCGCTGATACAAGGTAACATACCAGCTGCAGCCTGGCTGCGTGTAGGGTTTACTTTTGCAGGTGTATTTATTTTGGCATGGACCGTATTCAACAACAACCGTCATACGCACTACTGTACTCATCCAAATCACCATCAGGATAAAGCCCGTCCAAGGCCTGATGCTCCGTTAACCAGCGACCTTAAATCGGATCTTTCTCCTGATAGTGATAACTACCGGAATGAAAGAAGCACAGGCCGGAAGGAAGTATTTATTATGCATCACAATCCGGAGGAAGAACAAGAAGTCAAAGATCAGAGCACCTCAAAAAAAAGATCTATTCCCTGAAGACCGCTTATCATGAGATTATATAATTTTTGATCATTCCAGGCGTAACCATTAGATAAATCCGCTGAATATACAGCTGGTCGATTGCAAATAATGCCAATACAACTGCCCTTAATGTCACATTCAAAAAACTCAACGTATTCGACACTTTTCGGTCTTATTACAGCATTATTGTTTATGCTTTCCGCTGCCGGTGCTCTTGCACAACGTATTTCATACGAATCACTCCGTATGCGGGATCGTCAATCAAATGTCTTTCTGGAACACCTTGTCATCCCAAATGCGGAACCATCACAATTGACCCTGGTATCAATATTCCGACTGGAAAACAATTTCCTTTTTTTCCGTCGCTATCAGGGAAACCATATCACTAAGGAGCAGCGATCATTCTATGCGGAACCTACCTTACGACTCACAGTCCGGAAAGCCGACAGCCGGGAAGATGAACGGCTTCAGGAGTCAAAACGGCCCCGGGGTGCATGGCAATCAAGAGAATCCCTGTCATCGCAGGATACATGGCCCCCGTCCGGGAATAGTGAAGTAGTAGCATCGTCTTCCTGGAGAGATACCATCTACACTGAAACATATGAACAGACCCAGTCGGCCAGCTCATTCGTTCAGAACCTGATCAAAACAGATCTTTTCCCCGGTGTATATTCTATTGAATATATGGTAGCTTCGGACAATCAAACACGAAGAGGGCGATCTCCTCAATTGCGCGTTGTTGATACTTCAAATACTGACATTGCCTATTTCTACTTTCTGGATAATCAATCAGAGCTGCCATCTTCAGATTCAACACCCCTGATGAACATGGGACACAATGTCTTTTACGGACGTGATCACCAATTGGCCATCTGGTTCCCCGAAATCCATGACGAAGCAGATTACGCATTGGAAATTCACAAGTTGCAAATACAACATCGAGATACGTCTGTGCTCGACCTTGCATTTGAGCACAGTATTGACAAAGAGCAATTGATTTCGGGGTTCCTTCCGGAAATTTCCCAGAAAGACCATCGTCCCCATTTTAATTTGCACTCATCAAACGCCTCACGCGGCCAATTCTATATACTTCATATTCCAAACAGCAAGTTTGAAAATGCCTGGTACAGGATCCGTCTGAGAAAAAAGATGGATGAGGATGAGAAGATAATCGCAAGCAGAACCTATCAGAGCCTCTGGCTTGATATGCCGATAAGTCTGTTAAATATCGATGTCGCCATCAATATGTTGCGTTTTATTTTGGATAGCGAGAGAGTTCGCTCATTACAGAGTGGCAATCGACGGGAAAAAGAACAACAGTTCCGTGAGTTTTGGGCCGGCAGAGATCCGAGCCCGGATAGCGAGTATAACGAATTGATGGTCGAATACTATCGTCGCATCGACTATGCGTTTGAACATTTCACTACTCCTCAAACACCCGGTTATGAATCGGATCTTGGCAAGGTGTACATCAGACATGGTGAACCTGTTCGAAGAGAGCGCAATTTTCCACCCAACCAGCCGGCAAGAGAAATCTGGCATTACGACGGGCACACATTTGTCTTTGAAGCAACTACAGGTTTCGGTGACTATCAGCTTGTTGAAAGAAGATGAATCAGCCATATACATCACGTGTTGATGCAGAACGGGTACATCCGGTTTTGGCTGTAACGATGGGAGACATGAATGGGATCGGACCGGAAGTCATTCTTAAGGTATTGTCCGGAATGCTTCAATACAAGCTGAATTATGGAATTCTGCTTTTTGCATCAGATCAAGTAATGTGCCACTACGCAGAATTGTCAAATATTTCGGTATGCTGGGAAAGTCATATTATGGGAAAAGGAGCAGAATCTGAGTTCTTGAGAAACCGATTTATTGAAAAAAATCTTAATTTTTCCGCTCCTGATACCCATATTTCCATTGATGAAAGCAGGGAAATAATGTCCCGGATGAGCATGCCGATACCCGGTCCGGGCCAGGTTTTGCTCGTCAATGTGGGTGACCCCAATGAAAAAATCCGACCGGGCATGGTTTCTTCGGAAGCCGGCAAACTGGCCATGCATGCTGTTTTCACGGCAGTAGCAGCTTGTGTAGCGGGAATGGCTGATGCAATGATTACCGCACCCATCTCTAAAAAAGCGATTCACGAAGCAGGGCATCGCGTGCCTGGACACACCGAATATCTGTCCCAGCTCACCAGCACCAATGATGTTGGAATGATGCTGGTGAACGACACCATGCGGATAGGATTGGCAACCATACACCTCCCCCTGCGTGACGTGTCAGGTGCCTTGACCTCGTTGCTGATCAAAAAAAAGATTATGTTATATCATCGTGAACTGATAAAAAGATTTGGTATTACCCAACCGAAAATAGCGGTACTGGGCCTGAACCCCCATGCCGGCGATGGCGGCATTTTAGGTAGTGAGGAAATTGAAATGATAGAACCGGCAATCCGGGAGCTCAAACAACAGGGCCTGGATATTGAAGGCCCCTGGCCGGCCGACGGCTTTTTCGGTAACCAAAACCATCTTAAAGTCGATCTTGTATTTGCCATGTATCACGATCAGGGACTTATACCCCTGAAATACTCTGGCTTTGAAAATGGTGTAAACATAACAATCGGACTTCCCTTTGTTCGTACTTCTCCGGATCACGGTACTGCTTTCGCTATCGCAGGCGCCAATCGCGCAGATCCCGGCTCTATGCGATCCGCAACTCAGCTTGCCCTTACCATGGTGCAGAATCAAACTAAATTAGGAGAAACCAGGAACATGTGATTTTAAATAGCATATTTTTCATTTTAAGCCCCCTATAACTATAAATAGATATTTTGCACCCTATTACATGTTCATTATCACTGTGATATAAGGTTTAATATAAACTTTCAAGAATGGTTTATGGAAATGTACAAGAATGCTGTCAAATAGTGTGTTCCACAATCATGTTCGGTGGTATAATATCCGGTTGAACGGTCCTATAACTGTTAAAACCATGCTTAATTCAAATCCCATTTACCGAAAGCTTGCCCCAATTTACGACGACATCATGCAGGATGTCGATTATGATGACTGGACCGATTATATCCATTCGTTGATTAAATATCACCACCCGGGGGGGATAACCATGCTCGAGCTGGCCTGTGGGACCGGAACCATGGCACTAAAAATGGAACAACTTGATCATTACAACATCACTGCAACCGACGCTTCACCGGATATGATATGCATCGCGCAGAAGAAAGGAGAAAGGCAAGACAGCAAGATCCGCTGGCTTGTTCAGGACATGTGCCATCTGACATTGGATCACCGTTTTGATATTATTTACTTGGTATTCGATAGTCTCAATTACCTTCATAAAAAAAATAAAATTCTCGCATTGTTTGACAGCGTACACAAGCTCATGAACCCCGGCGGCATTTTTCTGTTTGATTTTACTACACCAAATTATTCTCCAAAGATTGCCGAACTGTTAAATCAGGTACGGAGTATCAACCGGCGTATCCATTATAAACGTACCAGTTGTTATGACAGTGAAAAGTATCTGCACACCAACCATTTTTTTGTCAAAGAGTATGATCCGGATTCAGGCCGAATGGTGGATCAGTTTGAAGAAATACATCTTCAAAAAATCTGGTCTTTCAGGGAAATAAGAAATATTTTGCAGGATTCAGAATTACGTATAACAGCTTCGTATGAAGATTTTGATTTGAGCGAGGCCAACAACAACAGTGATCGAATAACCATGGTATTGACTCATGGGTGATGAACCTGTCATTTCATTTAACGGTGTATCGGTCCGGTTTGACGACCGAACTCTCTTCCGGAATGTCAATTTCACGCTTGGGCGTGGGGAATTTGTCTATTTGATTGGTGCTACCGGTTCGGGAAAAAGCTCTATTCTGAAGCTCATATATCGGGACTTGCAGCCGGAGGATGGTACGGTGCATGTAGCTGGCATCGATGTCACCAGCCTGAAAAACCGCAAAGTACCGGAACTTCGACGCAGTCTCGGCATTGTTTTTCAGGATTTCCAGCTGCTGCCCGACCGTAACATTTACGACAATGTCGCCTTCGCTCTGGAGGTAACCGGAAAAAGACGTTCGGTAATCAAACAGCGAGTATTGGAAGTACTCTCCATGGTAGGGCTAAGCCACCGGCGTCACAATATGCCAGACGATCTCTCCGGTGGTGAACAACAGCGGGTTGTTATCGCGAGGGCACTGGCCAACGAACCGCGGCTCATGCTCGCTGATGAGCCGACCGGAAATCTGGACCCGGAGGCGGCACACTCGATCATGGATCTGTTTCGGATGATTAACAACCGTGGAATGGCTGTATTGATGGTCACCCACAACTACGACATGGTTAAGCGCTACCCCTATCGTACCGTGAAGATCGAAAATGGAAATCTGATTGAGATTGGCTGAGTTTCAGTAACTTCTTTCAAAAAATTCAAACTATTTTTCACTCCGCTGAGCTAACTGCCGGTCCATCATCAGTAATGCCGCTCCTTGATTTCCGGCCAACTTTAATTTCTCAATGATTTCTCTGACCATATCTTCTTCTTCTACTTGCTCTTCGATGAACCAGTGCAGCATAACCTGTGCCGGGTAATCTTTTTGATCAAGTGCCATCTCATAGAGTTTATGTATGAGTTTTGTGACATTTTGTTCATTCTCCAGCGCTTTTTCAAACAATTTGAGCGATGAACCAAATGATTTCGGGGGTTTATCAATTGGCAACAGTTCAACCTCGGCTCCTCTCTCATGCAGAAAGTTGTAGAATTTCATAGCATGCTCGTACTCTTCGGAGCTCTGGCTTTTCATCCAACTTGCAAATCCATTAAGATTGATGGATTCACAATAGGAAGCCATGGACAAGTACAGATAAAAGGAATCCAGTTCGTGTTTGATCTGTTCGTTTATTGCTTTATTCAGTTTATTATCAGCCATAGCGAATTCTCCTTTCTTTAATTCATCGTTATTTCCCACACTATCATATCAATATCCATAATACAAGGTTTAAAACATCCATCAAAAGCTCAACCGTCCACACCTCCATGTGGGCACAACACGATATTGCTTTATTCAAAGTTCTCCCTGAATATATTTTCTGCTTTGGCTGCCCAGATGAAATCACTTTCTGACAATCCGTCTATGGCATGGGTATAAACTTTCAGTGTTACTTTCCCCCATGCCAGGTAGATTTCAGGATGATGGCCTTGTTCTTCTGACATTTCTCCAACCCGTATGGTAAAATCAAGAGCTTCTTTGAAATCATTGAATTCGAGATCCCTGGTCAGATGATGCTCTTGCTCCAGCTCCCAGTGGCCATCAAGTTGATTGTAAAGCACTTGAAGTTTCTCTCCCTTCAATACCGGAGTGTCACCCCTGCAGGGAATACATTGTTGCTCTGCCAAATTGGTCATGATCTTTGTTGATTAATTTTCTATTTCAGTTTTGGATAACATTTGTATGACAAATCCCAGGGAACAAAAAGCCACAAGAAATTTGGTTATTCCTTTTCCTGTATTCTTCTCAGAATCCAGTGGTCGGCAGAACATTTGCCTGAACCATAAAGGAAAAAGACAATAAGCAAAACTAAAATCAACAGAGAATATTCCAGTTCACTGGTGGGCCCAAAAAACCGGCTCCCTTCTCCACTGAAATTGACCGCACCGATAAAAAATTATGCTCCGGTTGCCTATTGCATCCCGGATAAAAATCACAATTCAGTGAAATAGTTTGTTTCAGGTAAAAATTGCGCATCAGCCAGAACGGTTTCTCGCTCTGAAACCGGATAATGATGATGGGTCACCCCGGATATGTTTCGTTCCCGGTCAAAATAAAAATCCATTTTTCCCAAAAGAATACCGGAAAAACCAACCTGTGTAATCCAAGTACGGCTGCCGTTTCGTTTTTCAAACTGCTCCGGCTCGTTCAAAAAAGTGTGTGTATGGCCCCCGATGATCACATCAATACCGTCCACCTGATCGGCCACCATGCGATCGCTGACCCGATGGTTGTCTCTATGCCGATATCCGATATGACTCAGGCAGATGACCATATCACAGCCATGATAACCTTTTAATAATGAAACCATATCGGCGGAGACTTCGAGCGGATCAAGGTAACGGACTCCCCGGTGAAGATGGGGCAGAACAAGTCTGTCAAACGCTACACCAATTCCGAAAATACCAATTTTAACCCCTCCCACTTGGCGAAGAAGGAACCGCTGCATCCGAAGTCCCATCCGGGTGGTCCCATAATCATAATTAGAAGAGACAAAGGGGAACCGGGCTTTGTCCATTACCTTTTCAAAACCGCTTACGCCGTTATCGAACTCGTGATTACCAATAGTCATCGCGTCGTAGCCCATTTTCGACATCACTTCAAGATCCAGGGCACCTTTGAATTTGTTGTAATACGGTGTCCCCTGAAAGGCGTCTCCTGCATCAAGGAGAAGACTATCCGGATTTTCTGCCCGGAGCTGTTTGATCAATGCTGCACGCCGGGCTACCCCGCCCATTCCCGAAAATTGAGGATGAGAGTCTGGAAAAGGTTCGATCCGGGAGTGTGTATCATTGGTATGTAGAATAGTGATACGGGTCCGATCGGAGTTTCCCAAAGCCCGGCTTGCAGGCAGCCATCCTATCAGTCCCAAACCGGTACTCAATACCGCAGAATTTCTTAAAAAAGACTCGCGATTCATAACCGGTCAGTTTCGGATTCTATGATCAACATACGGTGAAATAACCTGTCTGCTACGTAAATAATCGATAATAGCATCACGCACGAGCACATCCAGATTATGTCGCTCCACCGGTTCCCACATTGTGGCGAACGTGCCTCCACCGTCTGCTATCCAGTTGTTAGTTGCAATCCAGTAGTATTGGTCGGGATTTACACTCATATAATCCACCAGCACATCACGGGCAGACCCGTCCACAATTCGGAACCGAATGCCGCTTACCGGCTCACCATTGACTCCGGCCAATTCATCAACAATTTGCAAAATTTGTTCACCGGAAAATTTAAGCACTACGATATAATTGTCGAATGGCATCAGTTCATAAATATGACCCATAGTAATAGCCCCTTCCGGCAATGCAACGCGAAGACTACCGTTATTCATAATGCTTATATGCACTCTTTCTCTCATTTCGGAAGTAGCCCGGTAGCGAACGATATCAGACACCAGGTTGCCAAGAGCACCTTCAGGTGCTGCTTTTACAAATGTTCCCTCACTGACGGCCAGCTCCTGATCCATGATTTTACCCATTTCCATGACATGCGGTCTTATAAACCCGGCCATTTCGGGATCTTCATCGATGGAATTATCAATATTGTAGTAGACATAGGTATCATTCTCCGGGTAAACACTTTCACTTGTACCACATGAAGCCACGAAAAGCAGGATAATTGAAACAATAAGTGATCGTTGTGAACTCATGTTCGGCATTTATGGCTGTTACCTACCTGTTGCGCATCCGGTCGAAAAGCAATTGTTGAAAATTGAGCCGTTGATACCCCTCCGGGATCATGAACATGGATTCGTGCAACGATTCCGCGGAAATATCTTCGATTCTGAACACTTCAGCAAGTTTCCCGTCATGATAAAGCTCTGCTCTGAGGGGTAATTTGTTGTCGTTCAACCAGTCAGAAGGAAGGTCAGAAAAGAAGGTATACCGGATAAGCCAGCTCTCCGACACCATGCCCCAGGGTACAGAAAGATTATCCGTTACCCAGACATGCCATTCTGTTACACTATCTTCATGTTTGACAATCGATTTACGTGCTTGCATGCCTTCTATATCCTGGTGTTCATCCGTTTCTTGAATGGAAACAGCCGGATGGTTTATTGCTTCATTTGTCTGTTGACCTCGCATAGTTTCCAGCATACTCATCATTTGCTGAAGCTCCTGTTTGTTCATTGTCACTGCCTGGCGCTCAGTCGTCAGAATAACAAAATCCTCATGCCTTTGACGTACCAAAACACCATCGGCTTTGACTGCCCCCATCAACTCGATCGTACCATCCAATGCTTCCAAATAAATATAATCGGGATGAATAAGCAATGGTGTTTGCGAAACTTGTCGCTCTCTTCCATCGGCCGTTACCGCATAGCGAACAATAGTAATTTTTCCTTCAAATTCGCTGCTGGCAGTTGCCTGAAAAGACCGGCCTTTCATGAGTTCTGCCGAGCTCGCATGTAAAGCATGTATGGTTGCATACGATTTGCTTACTTCGATTTCAGTGAAGGCACATATACATAAAAACAGGGCGCCCCATGTCGGCAGGGCTATCATTGAGTGGTTAGATTCCATCAGTAGGAAATTAGGTCATTAATCAGGGGCTCTGTAGCCTTGTGTATCCAGCCACCAGCGATCACATCATCCCCTTCATAAGCTACAAGGGCTTGACCGGGTGTGATGGCGGAGCGGCCTTCAGGGAAACGGACCGTGATCTCATCTTTACCCGACTGGGTCAGAAAGCCCGGTTTCCCAGGATCATTGTAACGAATTGCCGCATTTACCGGCATCTCTTCTTCTTTGATGAGCTCATACTTTCCCATTACGATATTCCGGGCGATGGCTGTTGTATTTATCAGTTCGGATTCCTCTCCCACCGTAATAGTGTTCGTATCCGGGTCTATACGGGTAACGTATACCGGTTTTCCCATCGCCAAATGGAGGCCGCGACGTTGACCTATGGTATAGAAAGGATATCCTTTGTGCCTTCCAACCACATTGCCGTCACGATCAACAAACCGTCCGCCATCAACTTTGCCTTTCAGTCCGTCCACCCTGTCGCGGAGAAAACGCCGATAGTCATTGTCGGGTACAAAGCATATTTCATAGGAATCTTTTTTGTTGGCTACATTAAAAAGTTGAAAGTCATATGCAAGTTGTCGTATTTCATTTTTTTTATAACTCCCAAGGGGTAAGTTTGTGCGCGCCAAATGTTTTTGATCTACACCCCAGAGTGCATAGGATTGATCTTTATGAATATCATTCCCACGGGAAATAACATAACGACCATTCACCTCCCTTACATTGGCATAGTGTCCGGTGGCTATAAAATCACATTCCAGTTTATCGGCTCTTTTTAACAGAGCTTCCCATTTGATATGAGTATTACAAAGCACACATGGATTGGGGGTACGGCCTTGCAGATACTCCTCAACAAACCGGTCGATAACCCAGTCGCCGAATTCATCCCGGATATCCACAATAAAGTGGTTGAATCCAAAGCGAGCGGCTACTTCACGGGCATCGTTCATAGACTCAAGCGTACAACAACCCGTCTCCTTGTTGGATTTTCCTCCGCTTTGTGCATAATCCCAGGTTTTCATCGTGATTCCGATCACATCGAATCCCTGTTCACTGAGCATAACGGCGGCTACCGAGGAATCCACCCCTCCACTCATAGCAACCAGTACACGTCCTTTGGATCTCATATTTATGAAATATTTTTCACTTTCGGTAAAGATACCGTTTTTTACACCACCTTAAACGACGGTTTCCGGATTTTAGTTTGGCGAACTTTCTTCCGGTTGACGTTCAGGGTGATCCGGACTCAAGACTGCACATACTCAGGACTATTTGATCTCCGGATGGAATATGAAAATTCAATATAAACCATCTCAGTGGAGCCTTCTGTTTTCGGAAATTTTATCAAAATCATATCCCGAAGGCTTTTGAAAATGTCGCAAACCGAATTCCGGAAGAATCGAGAGTAAATGATCAAAGATATCAGACTGTACCTGTTCATAGACAAGCCATTCTGTGCTGTTAACAAAGGCATAGACCTCCATGGGCAAGCCATTTTCAGTGGGTTCGTGCTGACGAATCAAAACAAGGAGTTTTTTATGAATTTGTGGATGATTTTTCATATAAGCTGATACATAAGCACGAAACGTACCTATATTGGTCAGCCACCTGGCATTAGTGACGACCGAGGCGTCGTCCAGGTTTTGAGCATTATATTGATCCACTTCCTTCAGTTTTTTATCAAAGTATTCTTTCAGAAGATGGGATTGACGCAACCTTCTCACTTCTTTAAGTGTAAGAAACCGGATGCTTTCGATATCCAGATAAAGAGACCTTTTAATGCGACGGCCTCCGCTTTGTTTCATACCACGCCAGTTACGAAAACTGTTGTCCAGAAACTTGTGTGTTGGGATGACCGCAATGGTCTTGTCCCAATTCTGTACCCGTACCGAATGCAACGCGATATCAATCACATCTCCGTCGGCTCCGAATTGGGACATCTCGATCCAGTCTCCTACCTCGATGAGATTGTTATTGGTAAGCTGAACCCCCGCAACCAGCGATAGCAGTGTATCGCGAAAAATCAACAATAAAATCGCGGATATTGCTCCGATTCCACTGAGGAAATACCAGGGTGATTGATCCACCAGCTGAGCAAAAATCAGGATCACCGCAATAATATAAATGAAGATGATCAATAACTGTATGTACCCTTTTATCGGGCGTTTTCCGGCTCCTTCCCTGCCCATATAGATCGTGTGGAAAACAGTAAGCAGTCCGCCGAGCGTCCGGGCAACTACAAGAATCATTAACGAGTTGACAAAACGGAGCAGAAAATGAAGAAACTCATCCGGTAGCTGAGATAGCCAATCGATACCCAGATGAAAGATCAAGAGCGGAAGCAGGAACAATGCCCGTTGCGGAACTTTGCATTGCAATAAGGCGTCGTACCAAGGGTGCTCCGCTTTTTTCCTGAGTTGATGGAGTAAACGGATGATCCAAACACGAACCAGGAATTGCAACAATCCAGCGACAAGACCGATGATCAGAATTCCGGCAATCGTTTGTGTCCATTCACCATGGAGTGATTCAGGCAAAAACGAGACCATCCATTCGATGATCTTGTTGCCGGTTGATTTGATAATAGTGCTTGCATTAGAGTCATTCATCATAATATGTGTTAAGGTATAATTATCACTGCAGCAGTATACTCCGGATTTCTTCCATATCAGCGGATACCGGTATGGATTGCTTTGCCCGTCCGGCAATACGTGTCAGCCGTTCAGGTGTTTCCAGCACACCCGGCAGTAATTTATTAATAGTATCGGGGAATTTTGCAGGGTGAGCGGTTGCAAGAATCAGTCCGTGGTTATCACGATCCAAATATTCAAGACATCCCAGATAGCTTACCGCAGTATGCGGGTCCATCAGGTATCCAAATTTCTTCCATACCTCAACAATGGCCTGTGATGTACGCTCATCATCAAACCAGGCTCCATTCACAACCCCGGCCATCTGTTGGCGGTCATTGTCATACAGTTGCAGCATCCGGTTGAAATTGCTGGGATCACCTACATCCATGGCATTGGAAATAGTTCTGAGCGAAGCTCTTGGCCGGTATACCCCTTCCTGCAGGTAGTCAGGTACTACATGATTCATGTTGGTCGCTGCTATGAATCTGGAAACCGGAATGCCCATTTTGTGCGCCATCAGGCCGGCCGTAAGATTGCCAAAATTCCCGCTCGGTACCGAGCAGACAAGTTCCCCTGATAAAGGAGCTTCTCCGAAAGACCTGCCGGTTAGTCCGGTAGGATTGCCGTTTGATGCAAGCAATTCCACCGCAGCATGAATATAATAGACCATTTGAGGCAACAACCTGGCGATATTAATAGAATTTGCTGTCGTCAGTTGTTTTTCGGATCGAATCACCTTATCGGCAAAACACGCTTTAACAAGCCGCTGGCAGTCGTCAAAATTACCGTCCACTTCAAGAGCGGTAATATTGTCTCCAAGTGTTGCAAATTGCTTTTCCTGGATCAGACTCACCTGGCCGGCGGGGTAAAATACAAATACCTCAACTCCTGGAGTTTTGTGAAACCCGTGTGCAACCGCGGCACCGGTATCTCCGGATGTTGCCGTTACAATAGTAATCTGCTCACCCTTTTCCTCTGCAAGCA
Organism: Balneolales bacterium; assembly: GCA_040905705.1. Taxonomy (GTDB): domain Bacteria; phylum Bacteroidota; class Rhodothermia; order Balneolales; family Natronogracilivirgulaceae; genus JBBDQZ01. The sequence continues at coordinate 240,110 of JBBDQZ010000029.1, read as the reverse complement.
ACGAAAGCATAGCCGCCATGGTGCGAGCTCCGAAATCTTTGAAAGCAAGTGTAGGACCATGGAAAAGCTCCAGTACATGAATCTGTTCATCCAACGCCACTACCGGTGCATCAAAGGTAAAGGACCGGTCAACAATTTCGGCTCGCTGTTGCGGAGTAAAATCCTCTTCCAGCAAGATATCAAATAGTAGCCGGGCTTTGTCGGCCATACTCAAGCCTATTTGTTCTTTCCAAAAATCATCAGGCATGCGGGGAAGATGCTTTGGGAAATAAAGTCCGCCGTCAGGTGCAAGGCCTTGTTTTACTGCCGTCCGAAAGTCTGTGATCTCATTGCTGTTTCCGGTGCTGAATAATTGCATATAAATAGGTTAAAGAGGTGATATGCCTTGCAGGTAAATACGGCTGAATCAAAATTCAGGTGCCACAGGGTCTTCTTTAGGAGCAAGCACTCTTGGCCCCTGGCGATTCACCGGAGAAACATAGATATCGCTCTCCAGCTGAAGTTCTGAGAAGGCCAGTTTCATGGCAAGTCCGACGCGGCGGGCTTCTTCAATGGATGTGCTGAGGGCAAATACCGAAGGGCCTGAACCCGAAATACTGCATCCGAGTGCACCGGCTTCCATGGCAGATCCCTTCACCTGTGCGAACCCCGGAATAAGTAATGACCTCACCGGTTCAAAAATAATATCATTCAAAGACCGGCTGATCAGCGGAAAATCAGCTTGGGAAAGTCCGGCGATCAATCCCGCAAGATTACTCCATTGAATTACAGCATCTTCCAGTCTGATGTGTTTCCGCAATATACGGCGTGAATCCTCGGTGCGCAGTTCAATATGTGGATGTAACACCGTGCAATGGAGGGCTTCAGGATATTTAATTGTAACCACATCCAGCGGGTCATAGCTTCGAATAAGCACAAACCCACCCAATAACCCCGGAGCGACATTATCAGCATGCGGGGAGCCGCATGCGATGGCTTCGGCTTTCATCGCGAAAGGCAACAGATCCAGTGGCTGCAGTGGTTCTCCAAGCAGCATGTTAGTAGCATACAGGGCAGCAACCGAGCTGGCCGCACTGGAACCAAGTCCACTACCGAGCGGCATTCTTTTGTGCACGACCATTTCTACTCCTGTGGTGAGTCCTATATGCTCCAAAAGTGCAATTACGGCTACACCGGCTGTATTTTTTTCCGCTTCATAAGGCAAACGCCCACCATCACCAGTTATACCGGTAATTCGAACACCCGGGGCATCACGCAAAGCGGCTTCGACGATATCGCCGGGTTGGTTGATGGCAAAACCAAGCGTATCAAATCCACAGGCAACATTAGCCACTGTTGCCGGTGCAAAAACACGAATTCTATTTTCGGCAGAGGAATTCATATCATTAACTTCAGCGACCATATATAAATGGATCAATGGATGGTCTTGAGTATATCTCCCAGTACACCATTTGCTGTTACTTCCGCACCTGCACCTGGTCCTTTAATAACCATAGGTTGTTCGGAATAAGCTTCAGAGGTAATAGTAATCATATTTTCCGATCCTTCAAGGCCATACGTAGGGTGGCTGGAATCTACAGATACCAATCCGACTTTCAATTTCTTTTCATCCATCACAGCAATGTAGCGAAGTACTTTATTCTCTTTCTGTGCTTTTTTCAGTCGTTCCTCAAACTCGGGGTCATACTTCTCCAGACCTTTAAGAAATGCCTCGGGGCTCATTTTACCGCGCAGATTTGGTGGAACCAGGTTTTCTATGGTAATATCTTCCAGTGATGCTTCGCGTCCGGTCATTCGGGCAAGAATAAGCAACTTCCTTGCGGCATCCATTCCGATAAGATCTTCGCGTGGATCCGGTTCGGTAAAACCTTTTTCACGTGCGATTCGAATCAGTTTGCTAAACGGTACAGAGCCGTCAAACCTGTTAAACAAATAGCTAAGAGTACCTGAAAACACTCCCTCTATTCGGGTAATTTTATCACCTGTAGCAATACGGTCCTGTACTGTCTGAACGATCGGAAGGCCTGCCCCTACATTGGCTTCATAGAGGAATCTTGTATCATTGTCCCTGGCCAGCAGAGACAATGTACGAAAGTCATCATATGTACCGGTATTAGCTTTTTTGTTGGGAGTAACAACAGCTATTCCCTGTTTCAGAAATCTGTGATACCATTTAGGTACCTTTTCACTGGCGGTAGCATCCACAATCAGGGTATTAGGCGCCTGATGCCGGCTTACAAATTCGAGTAATACTTCCGGATCGCTCTTCATGGACGACTGCTCAAAAAGCATTTCCCAATTGCTGCCGGAAATACCGGTTTCATCCAACAGCATTTTACTGGTATTGATAATCCCGTTAATCCTCATATCGAGAAGCCTTTCCTTCAGGAACCATTCCTGACGCTTGTAAATATCATTTATAAGCCTGCTTCCAATCAGTCCGGTGCCGATTATATACAAGCGAACCGTTTTTCTGGCTCCAAAGAAAAATGCATCATGTATAACACGAAGTGCCTTTACTTTATCTGATTTCCGGATAATGGCTGAAATATTCAATTCAGACGACCCCTGTGCAATGGCCGATATATTAATCCGGCTCCGTCCAAGCGCCTGAAAAACCTTTCCGGCTATTCCTGGAGTTTGACGCATATTTTCTCCAACCACTGCAATAATACTGAGGTCTTCCTCGACGATAATGTCCGTAACACGCCGTATCGACAATTCATGCCGGAGTTCTTCCTGCAACAACTTTTTAGCTTTAGCAGCATTTTGAGGCATAACAGCCAGGCATACCGAGTGTTCGGATGAAGCCTGTGTGATTAGCATGATATTTATCTTTGCGGAAGCCAAGGCTCCAAAAATTCTCTGAGCAACTCCAGCCAGTCCAACCAGCCCACTGCCCTGCACCCTTATCATCGCAACGTTATCTATAGAAGAGATTCCCTTAATTATGTGGCCTTCTCGGCTATCACCGGTTTTTCCAATTACCGTACCGGGGAATCCGGGATTAAGCGTGTTTTTTATACGGATGGGAATACCCAGGCTCATAGCGGGTTCTATGGTTGGGGGATGAATAACCCTGGCACCGAAATGGGACAATTCCATCGCCTCTTCATAGGAGAGCGTATCCATAGAAAAAGCCTCACCTACGATACGCGGGTCCGAAGTGAGCACACCATCCACATCAGTCCAGATCTGCAATTCATCCGCACCTGTTGCTGCGGCTATAAGGGAAGCGGTATAATCGGATCCTCCCCTGCCAAGTGTTGTGGTTATCCCCTTATCTGTGGAAGCAATAAAACCGGTTACAATCTGAAGACGTTTATGTTTAGCGAAATAAGCCTTTAAATTGGCCGTGGTCCTCTCCATATCCACTTCGGCGTTGCCAAACTGATCATCGGTGAGAATTATCGACCGGGCATCCAGATATTCACAATCGATTCCATTATGACTAAATACCTGATGGATAATAAAATTTGAGAGTCGCTCACCAAAGCTGGAAATAAAATCTATACTTCTCGGGGTAAGTTCTTTTACCAGATAAACGCCTTGCAATATATCTTCAAGATCATTCAACATGAATTTTACACCTGCAACAGCCTGGCTCTGCTCTGAAGTGGAAAGCAGGGAACGAATGGCTTTAATATGTCGTTCTTCCAGACTGCCGAGGTCACGTGTGTAACTGTCGTCTCCGTTACCCGCGCGTTCCGCCATGGAAATCAGCTGGTCGGTTACACCTTGAAATGCAGAAAAAATCACAGCACGGCATCCCTCCTTTTTTACAACATCAGAAAACCAGGAGGTGATCCCTTTAATTCGTTCGGGTGTACCCACTGACGACCCGCCAAACTTGAATACTTTCATTCTTAATTTACGTGTTACGATTTACAATAGCACTGTATGCAATCAAGAGACATACAGTGCTTTTATCCATTTATCCTGTCTCAGTTTCGTTGAACGGGAGTTTTGGTACCAGATCCTTGTGATTCAATCGGACCTGATCTCACCGATTTATACGAGGGGAGAAGTTACAAATATTTAGTGCAAAATTCGCATGGATAAAGATGACAGAATACACGTACCTAACAAACCTGTTTTATGGCTCCATCTTAATAATACCAGTTAAAATCCGTTCCGCTGAATATTAATGAAGCGAAAACCGATCCATCCCCTTTTCCGTCGCCGGCATTTCCCCATTCATAATTTTAGGGTGAATTAAAAATACAGATAAGGTTTCCAGCTTTCGTGAACATTGCCATAGAAGTCTCTCAGATAAATAATATGATTAGGCCTGAAAGGGTTTCGACGCAAACTCATGCCGGCTTCTTTCGGTGTGGAGTTTCCTTTTTTATGATTACAAGATGTACATGCTGTAACAAGATTTTCCCAAGAGTCTGCTCCTCCCCGGCTTTTCGGAAGCACATGGTCAATCGTAAGTTTATCTCTTGATCCGCAGTAAAGGCAACTGTTATTGTCGCGCTTCATGATATTTTTTCGGGATAGCACTATATTTTTATACGGAATGCGGGCGTACCTGCGCAAACGAATCACTGTGGGATAATCAAATTCAGAACGAATGGTACGGATTTTTTTCAGGGGATGGTCATGCAGCATCTCCGCTTTCTCAAGAATCAGCAAAATCATGGATTTTTTGACATTACATACACTTAGCGGCTGATAATCCTGATTCAGTATGAGTACATTCCCGTTTAATAACATGGCCTTACTTGGTCATTAACAGCTTATTGTAAATCGGCAAGGTCAGATTTCGCCATAAACTTCAGATATTGGTATAACAGAGTTCAGATTCGGCATAATATCGAAAAGCCGACAATATGATGCAAATTTGTTCATTGTTCACTTTATAATGAATATTACTTTTAAGCGTATTGCTGAATAATGCCATCCATTACTTCCCTTACACTGAAATCCGATCTGAACGAATTGGATCGTGTAGTCAATTTTGTCCGACAACTCGCTGATAAATGCGATATTGACCAGGATACAGAGCATCGTATACTATTGGTACTCAGCGAAGCGGTAACAAATGCCATTGTGCATGGGAACAGGAAAGAGATAAGCAAAACCGTAAATATAAAGGTGGTATTCGATCAGAAAACAATATTCCTTACTGTTTGCGATCAAGGCAGCGGATTCGATCCCGACCGAATCCCTGATCCCAGAACAAAAGAAAATTTGTTAAAAACAGGCGGGCGTGGTGTATGGCTGATTCAGGAAATCGCCGATGAAACTCAATATTCAGAAAATGGTACCAGAATAGATATTCGGATCAACTTATAATTAATGTTTCGGGTCAAGTATACATGTCTAATTGGGTCAAGTGTCATGGCCGCTCCGATATTTCTTCCATTCTATCCAGGTTGTCTTGTACACGTAGTGCCTTGATCACCCCGGATAAATCCCCTTTAATTATGGTATCAAGATTATATAGGGTCAGACCTATTCGGTGATCCGTCAATCTGCCTTGCGGGAAGTTGTACGTGCGGATTTTCGCACTGCGATCACCGGTGGAAACCTGATTTTTTCTGGAAGCTGCCCGCTCGGACCGTTTTTTCTCCAGTTCTAATTCATAAAGTTTCGCCCGCAACATGGCAAGCGCTTTATCGCGATTCTTGTGTTGAGAGCGTTCCTGTTGACAGGTAACCACGGTTCCCGTCGGCATATGTCGAATCCTGACAGCGGAATCAGTGGTATTGACATGCTGTCCACCGGCTCCGCTTGCCCTATATGCTTCAAATTCCAGATCAGAAGGATTGATTTCGACATCGACTTCTTCCGCTTCAGGCAACACAGCTACTGTTGCCGCCGATGTATGGACTCTCCCCTGGGATTCGGTTGCAGGGATCCGCTGAACCCGGTGCACCCCGCTTTCATATTTCATTTCAGCAAAAACATCGTTTCCTGTCAGTTTGAACACTATATCTTTATAGCCGCCGCGCTCGGATTCATGCAGATCCAGCAGTTCGAGCGGCCACTGTTTCTCATCCGCATATCGTCGATACATCTCAAATAGATCGCCTGCAAAAATCGCTGCTTCATCCCCTCCCGTACCGGCACGGATCTCCACGATGGCATTTTTGGAATCTTCCGGATCTTTGGGAATCAGCTCCATTCGAATTTTTTCTTCCAATCGTGTCCGTTTCGCATTCAACTCTCTTAATTCAGATTGTGCCATCTCGGTAAGCTCCGGGTCTTCTTTCAGTTCGATCACCTCCCGGTTTCCTTCTATTTGAGCTTTTATGGAAATCCATTGCTGATATTCTTCTACCAGTTTTTTAAGGCTGCTGTGCTCCCTTGTAAGCTCGGCCAGTTTCCGGGGCTGATCGTATATAGCCGGATCACTGAGCATTTGACTCAATTCCTCATACCGCGATTTTAATTGCGCCAGTTTATTTTCAATATCCATATAATGAAACGATTACATATTTAAGCGGTTTTTACTGTATTTTCCGAATCGTTATTTGATAACATTATAAAATAGGTAAAAAAAATCAGCTTTTTGTATCCGTCATGAGCCAAACCGTCTCCATTTCTGCTGAAACAACTCTCGGATTTCTCGGGGCGGGCCAGTTAGCCCGCATGTCTGCCGCTGTCGCATTTCGTATGGGCCTACAAGTTGCGGTATATTCAGGGGTAGATCGAGAGCATGATAATCCTGTAAACATCCCTAATTCTGTTCCTGACAAACCCCTTGGCCTGCAACCGCTCGAGTTGATGACACCACTTCGGTATACCGGCGCTTTTGACCATCCGGAATCGCTGATCCACTTTGCTAAACAGTGTACCATAGTTACCCTTGAAAATGAATTCCTTGACGGCACCATACTACGAGAAGTTGAAGATCGCTCCGGAACCCCGATTCTCCCATCCCCTGCCTGTTTTCAAAGAATAGAATCCAAATGGCTTGAAAAAGAGGCCTTTCGAAAATCGGGGCTCCCTGTTACTCCTTTCCGGCAGATTCGTACTCCTGAAGATATCGACAAATTCGCATTGGAATTTCGTCATCCGTTTGTGTTGAAATCATCCAAAGGTGGATACGACGGATATGGCAATCTTATGATAAAGACAAATAAAAATCATAAAACAGCGTTTGAGCAATTGGGGGGACATCAAGGTCACGAGTTAATAGCTGAAGCATTTATCCCGTTTGAGAAAGAACTGGCGGTACAGGTTGCCCGCAATCACCATGGAACGGTAGTATACCCATGTTGTGAAACTATTCAGGAAAATCATATATGTAAAACGGTTATTGCTCCCGCACCGGTGTCTGCGGAAATCCGCGAGCAAGCATGCCAACTCGCCATCGCTGCTGTAGAAGCAATAGACGGGACCGGTTTATTTGCGTTTGAGTTTTTCCTAACCCGGGATGGGAAACTCCTTTTAAATGAATCTGCTCCAAGGCCACACAATTCCGGACATTATACCATTGAGGGCTGTGTCACTTCACAATTTGAAAACCACATACGTGCCATTATGGGCCTTCCGCCTGGATCGACAACCATGCGCAAGCCCTGCAGCGTGATGGTCAATCTTCTTGGGCGACGGAATGGCCAGGCCAGGGCTGAAGGGACGGAAAAAATCTGGAGGGAACCAGACGCTCACCTGCATATCTATGGCAAAGAAACCAGCCGTATTGGCCGTAAAATGGGTCATCTGACCGTTCTCGGAAACACATTTAAAGAGACCCTTGAGCGTGCGGAATATCTTGCATCAATAGTCTCTATCTGATTCATATTAATATGCCGTTCGTAATGCGGTTGGACGACTGTTCGGTGTATACAGCAAAAAACTGTTATATTTAACCTGGTTACAACCCGAAGTAATAAACCGGATCAACATGCAAAAAAAACACAATGAAGAAACTTTAACACTCAAAGTAGCCATAATCATGGGCAGCGATTCGGACTGGCCGGTGATGAAAACCGCTGCTGAAATCTGCAACCAGTTTGATGTATCGGTGGAGAAAGCGGTGGTTTCAGCCCATCGTACTCCTGATTACATGGCTGAATATGCAAAAAGTGCCCGAAGCAAGGGGATTGGTATCATCATAGCTGGTGCCGGTGGGGCGGCACATCTTCCTGGAATGGTGGCAGCGCATACAACACTACCGGTGATAGGGGTGCCTGTGGCATCCCGCCATCTAAAGGGGATGGACAGCCTTCTCTCCATTGTGCAAATGCCACGGGGTATACCTGTTGCCACAGTTGCCATAGACAATGCTATGAACGCCGGTTTGCTTGCTCTGCAAATACTATCTGTGACCAACAAAGATCTGGCCGGCAAACTGGAATCTTATCGCACCGAACAAAGGGACGCTTCGCTCCGAAAAAGTACACTGCTTAAATAACCGGAATCATCGGTCTCTTCATCTGTCAGGAAAAAACCGCTTTAACACGATCAAACAGGTTTTCACGGGCCTCTTTATGTCGTGCCGGATCGAAGTTTACGGAGCCTTTCAATGCTTTAACATGCTTTTTTTCTTCATCCGTGAGCTCTACGGGGATAAAGACATTCACCCGTACATACTGATCTCCATATTGATGGGAATGAAGTCCTTTTATTCCTTTCTCCCGCATACGAAGCATTTTTCCGGGCTGTGTTCCCGGTTCGATCTTGATTCGTGCTTTTCCTTTCAAAGTCGGGACTTCCGTGTGCATACCGATAATGGCATCCGGCACACTAAGGTGTAAATCATAAAAAATATCATCCCCATCGCGGCGGAAGTGTTCATGTTTGGTCTCTTTAATCAGTACAATGAGTGTACCAGCCTCCCCGCCACGAATTCCGGCATTTCCCTGCCCACGCAAACTAATATAATTTCCTTCTGATACTCCGGAAGGGACTTTTATTTTAATTGTTTCTTCACCCCGGACACGTCCTTCACCATTACAGGAATTGCATTTATTGCGAATAGTTCGTCCTTCCCCCATGCATGTAGGGCATGGCTGTACATTTACGAACTGGCCGAACATCGTGCGGGATACCTGGCGTACTTCCCCGACGCCATTACATGTACTGCACGTCATAAAGTCATCTTCCGATTTAGCACCCGTCCCCTTACAGGTATCGCAGGATAGATATTTTTTAACTTTCACTTCCCGCTCTGTCCCGAAGGCGATTTCTTCAAGTGACAGGTTCAAACGAAGTTTCAGATCATCACCAGGTTGACCGGTGCCGGCTTGTCGACGGCTGCGTCCCTGAGATCCACCCATACCGCCAAACATATCCCCGCCAAATATATCACTAAAGCGGCTGAATATATCATCAAATCCAAAATCCTGGTAATCAGTACCAAAACCACCGGAAGCACCCAAACCGGCATGGCCGAACTGATCATAGCGAGCACGTTTCTCAGGGTCATTAAGCACATCAAACGCTTCAGCCGCTTCCTTGAATTTTTTTTCAGCACCCTGGTCATCGGGATTTCGATCGGGATGATACTTCATGGCAAGCTTGCGATATGCCCGCTTTAATTCATCATTTCCGACATCTTTTTGAACCCCAAGTACTTCGTAGTAATCTCTTTTGGACATGTTCAGCTATTATTGACTTACTATTACTTTTGCGTGTTTGATCACCCGGTCACCCATCCGGTATCCCGGCTCAAGTATCTGAATCACGGTATTGCTTTCTACAGATCCATCATCGACGGATTGCGTTAACATGGCATCATGCATGTCAACGTCAAAAGGGATTCCCGTTTCCTCGATAGGTTCGACGTCAAATTGTGCCAAAACACGGTCGAAATTATCCATAACCAGTTTAAGCCCCTCAAGAAAACCTTTTTCAACTTTGCGATCTTCCATGGCTTCAAGGCTTCGTTTCAAATCTTCACGAATCGGAAGAAAAGAAGAAACAGCTTCACTTTTTGCCTCTTCAAAAATTCGCTGCCGCTCCTTCTGTGTTCTTTTTTTGAAATTATCAAGCTCGGCAGCTTTTCTGAGCATACTGTTTCTGGCCTGTTCCAATTCCTCTTGCAGCTCTTCAACGTTCAAATCATTGCGATCCATGTCTTGAGCATCAGGAGCATCCGTCCGGCTTTCATCATCTGCATTTGTATCTGATGTGTATGCTCCAGATTTATCCGGTTGTGAGTTCTTATTCGTTTCCCGGTTTCCGGTTTCGTGTCTCACTTCATTTTCCCGTTTTTGCTTCGAATCCGTAAAGTTATCATTTTTTTTAGATTTACCGGAAGCATCAAAATCACTTTGTTGCCCGGAAGAAGACTTTGCCGAATAGTGAATTCCGGACGGGTGCTCTGCCGACTGTTCTTCAAAATTTTCTGCTTTATACGCTTTGTCCTTTATACTCATACTTATTTATAAACCTATTTAATTACAAAATAACTTACACTTGATTTCGAATTACTTTCACTGAATGAATAGCTAACAAACTTCCCTGTCAAAATGGTTCATGCTTCCGGATTATAGATATTAAAACGGTTGGCAAGTTGTTCCACCAGGGCAACCATCCGGCTGTAGTTCATCCTTGTTGGGCCTACAAGTCCGATGGTTCCTTTGATTCCGCCGAAGTGATAATTGGCGGAAACTACACTGCATTGTTCAATCTGGCGAATTTTATTTTCTTTACCGATCCTAATTTGCACATCCCTGGTGTCAGAGTCAGCAACAAAATCATCAAACAGGTGAATGATCAAATCCTCGCTTTCAAGCAGTTCCACAATGCCACGATACTGTCCCAAATCGTTAAACTCAGGCTGTAAGGCCATATATTCCACACCTCCGAAGTGGAATTTTCGAAACTGGTGATCGTCGAAAATGGTATCGGCACTGTCTATAAAAACACGAATCAAACCGGAGTTATCCTCACCGTCGTAATCCGCGATCATGTCGTCTATTTTCCGGGTTATTTCACTGAGTTTGAAGCCGTGTAAACGCTCATTTAAAAAACTGGCCACTCTTTCCAGTTCCATGGGTTCAATAGCTGTTTGCACTTCCACAGATATGGTTTTTACTATACCGCTTTTGATGGTCAACACGACCAGTACCCTGTTGGGACTAATGGAAACGAGTTCTATTTTCCGGAAGATGCCATGTCCTAATTTGGGTGCAATGACCACAGCCAGCAAATTAGAAAGTCTTGCCAGAATACGGGCGGCGTTCTGAACAGCATCATCTACATCCGAATTCAGATAAGCCTGTACTTTATCCAGTATCAGTTTTTCTTCTTTACTGAGAATGGATACCTGCATGAGTGAATTCACATATAAGCGATACCCGTATTCGGTTGGAACGCGTCCGGATGAAGTGTGTGGGTGATCCAGCATTCCTTTGCTTTCAAGACTATTCATCGCACTTCGAACTGTAGCCGAACTGATATTGAGTCGATAACGGTCTACCAGCGTCTTCGATGCAACGGGATTCGCCGTTACAATGAAGTTCTGGATGATATATTTCAGCACTTCCTGTTCACGCTGCGTAAGTTGTGCAAATCCGGTCGTACTCATTTTGAACCTTGATTTTCTGGTAATTACAACTTTATAAGGTAAGAAAAATACCTGCCAATTGAAATGGATCAGGCCTCTGCAAACAAACTCATTTATTTTGCCTCGTTAAATATTTCAATCATATTTCCATCGGGGTCGGAAATGAAGACAAACCGTCCACTTTTTCGGTTAGATGGTCCGCTCAATATGGTAACTTCTTTTCCCCGAAAGTATTCGGCCAGTTCATCCACCTGCTCAGGTGCATCTACAAAAAAACCGAAGTGGTCTACCCGGAAATCTTTGGATGTCTTTTTGTATTCGGTTTCAGCTTCGACCAGAACCAGTGAATCCGGCCCGATCCTGTAAATCGTCATGCTGCGACCCATTTTTTTCTCCAATTGCAGTCCAAGGATCTCTCCGTAAAACATTTCCGCTTGCTCAATATTGTTAACACGAAGGGTGATATGGTTCAACCCTTTGAAAGTGATATTATCCATGAAAAATACATTTTGAAGCTTTAAGTTTGATTTCAGTAATCAGTGGTAACTTCCATTCCGGAAAAGGTAATCGTACGATTGTAAATACAAATGTATTTACCGCATCGCCTGTTCCGGACACAATATAACGCAATTTTATTTATTTCAGTTAAGTGATACCTTATCGCAGATGAACTGAAAACGAAAATTGAAACGGTACTATTTTTCATAGTGAGCACTCTTTATCTCATTGCAACGCCCATTGGAAATCTTCAGGATATATCCATTCGTTCTCTTGACATCCTGAAGTCGGTCGCCTTCATTGCCTGCGAAGATACCCGGACATCGGGCCGGTTATTGCAAAACTATGGTATAACAACCCCCACTTTGTCGTTTCATCAACATAATGAGCACCAGAAAATGAAGCAACTCCTGGCACATCTTTCAAGTGGCCGGGATATTGCCCTGATCAGTGACGCAGGAACACCGGGTATTTCAGATCCCGGATTTCTTGCTGCAAGAGCCGCTCATCAAAACGGGTATACGGTCTGTGCCGTTCCCGGTGCATCAGCTATTCTCACAGCATTGTCGGCCAGTGGTTTGCCCTGTGATCGTTTTTTGTTCGAAGGTTTTTTGCCTGTCAAAAAAGGCCGGAAAACACGTCTTGATTTTGTGGTAGATCAGGAGTATACCGTTATCCTCTATGAAAGCGTTCATCGTATCCGGAAACTAATGTCCGAACTTTCGTCCCGGGCTGATGGGAGCAGAATGGTTGCCATATGTCGGGAATTAACCAAACAATTTGAAGAGATTATCCGGGGAAACATTACCGACGTAATGCAAAAAGTGAAGGATCATCAACACCTGAAAGGGGAATTTGTCGTTATAATTGCCGGCAAAAACTATACGGAATAGATGCGGTCATATCTTCATTACTGGAATCATAAATGGGCGATCAGCCTGGCCGCAGGAGTTCTCCTGGGATTAAGTTATTCACCCTTTCCATTTCCCTTTCCTTTGCTTGTCATTGTCGGGTTTTGTTTATTGCTGCGTCTGATCGATTTGACTCACTCCGCGCGTGAAATGGCTTATGTATCCTATGCCGGTTTGTTGACCTGGAATATGATTACTACTTACTGGCTTATGTTCGCGACCGTTCCGGGTGGTATAGCCGCCTTACTGGCCAATGCAGCCATTATGACCCTCCCCTTGATGCTAATCTGGCATATACGCAAGCAGTCCTGGCCTCTTTGGCTATCCGCTATAAGCGTCTCATCCATCTGGCTCACCTACGAGTTTCTTCACCATCAATGGGAACTATCCTGGCCCTGGATCAGTCTCGGAAACAGTTTTTCCACCGCACCCTGGTTGGTACAATATATATCCGTAACAGGAATGCTGGGAATCACTTACTGGATTGTTGTCTCTGCATGGTTGTTGTATCGAAAAGCCCACGTGTATATTATTCTTGTTATATTAATTCTTCCAACCTGCGGTTCGCTGTTGTGGTATCTACTATACAACCCGAAACCGGATGGCCATGTGGAAATAGCCATCATTCAACCCAATTATGATTCCTATCTCAATCTGGCCGGATATCCTGATGCCATACAACCGCTTGAAGCACTTCTTGAAACCACAGACAGCACGATAACGCCGGAAACAAAAGCTGTTTTTTGGCCGGAAAACACCATTATGTCTCTCATTCAACAGGGGAATCCCGGCGAAACCGATCAGCTGATCCGTGCATATGTCTCCGACTGGAATATCCCTTTGATATCGGGTGCTTCATTTATGCACAGGTATAAATCAGGCCAGGCTCCACCGGTTGTGAGGGGAACGTACGGTGGAAAACCCTATAACATCTACAATTCGGCTTTGGGTTATTATCCCGACGGGTCCTTTCTTTTTTATAAAAAAGCCAAGCTGGTTCCTCTGGTCGAGCGATTTCCATATGTGAATACACTAAGCCGGCTGGACATTTCAGGGGTGATCGACTGGAGCCGCCTGGCCATGTTCGGAAGAGGAGCTGCGCACGACATGTTCGATGTTGACGAATACGTAGTACCGGCCATGGTTTGCTACGACTCCGTATTCCCGAACTGGGTGAGGCTTTTTGTGAAAAATGGCGCCGCCATGCTGGTTGTTATAACCAATGATGGATGGTGGGGTAATACCAGCGGGCATATTCAGCATTTCGATTATGCCAGACTCCGGGCAGTCGAAACCCGGAGGACTGTCCTCAGAAGTGCCAATAATGGAATCTCCGGCGTAATCCACGCCAACGGTGATGTCTTGTTAAAAACCAAATACTGGACCCGCGACCGCTTTGTCTATACAGTTCCTGTATATGAACATCTGACCTTTTATGTTCGCTATGGAGATTGGCCGGGCTATTTTGCCGTATTGGTCACTTTGTTTTCAATCGTCGGATACAGACTGAACATGAAGACATCTCAAAAAATCAATTCGAGCGAATAGTAACCTGCACGTTAAATCGAATATCCTGATCGGTTCTGGGGTATGTGCCACTCGACTTGGGTATGTGTCGGGAAAAACTGTATTCAAAACCGGCATTAATAGCTCTGGAAAATTGATATTTTATCGAGGGTCTAATCTGTATCTGAGCATCACCGCGTTCTTCAGGAAGGGCAATCGGCAAGCCCTGAATGGCATCACCAAGATCTTCATTTAACCGGTAGGTAAATGTCAGCGATTCCGAGTAATTAACAGCAATATTCATGTCTATCTGATTATTTAGCTGTCGAAATAACGGAACCCGGAATCCTCGTTTGGAGTAGCCGAATGTGGCGGTCACGCCCTGTGTTTTTCTTTCGGATATGTTGGTATTTGAAAAGCTGAGAGTGATTTGTTTGCTTTTATTGTATTGAATCTGGGTTCTCAAATTATTCACCCAGGTAAGGTTAAGACCAATCAGAGGTGAAAATGATTGATCGAGACCAATAGATCGACTGTGGATATCGGGTTGTGTATAATGAAAATTATAAGGCCCGACCGGACGTATCAGATCGACTCCTCTGTTGGGATTCAATTGCCAGCCCTGTCTATATCGCCCCTGATATGAGTGATTAATCGATGCCCGCTGGATGTGGTTGCTGAGAAAACCTATGCGTTGTTCCCATCCCGTCCAGGTGACCTGCCAATTGGGCAACGGAACAGGAAGATATCCTCGCTTTCCGATGGTATTGTTCGAAGCGCTCATATACGCTTTCCGGAAATCCTGCTCCAATGAACCGGGTGTCAAAGGGACCTGATTATCATTAAGTCCGTGAATATTCGTTTCATCCTCAGGAGTAGCGGAAAGCGTTCGGTCAACCTGTAGATCAATAAGGCCATCATATCCGCTTCCAAACGCCCATACGGTCGTTGAGATATCCCCGGAGTGTTCCAATTGTACGGCGAGAGAATCATCAAAAAAGAGCGTCTGTTGTTGTGTTTTTGTATCACTCCAACTGATCTGCCAGTTCAGGTTCACATTAATATCCTGAACAGGACGCAGTCCTGAGCGGACATTCAGCTGATTATTCGCTCTTTGTGTTGCTCTTAGTGACAGGGACTGGCTGGGATCGGGATTTGTTATCAACCGGTCACGTGAAATTTTATTAAACAGGCCTATGCGGTAACCAAACGGTGGTGAATAGGGTCCCTCGGGGCCGCCGAACATATGATAAATCTGAGGTTCTCCTGCATACCCTCCCTGGCCGGAAGAGCCCTGAAGATTGAGCGAAATATTCATATTCTGAATGCTCAGCAACCCCAAAATAAGTCTTCGCCCATATTGCTTGAGGAAATCTTCCTGATCCTCTTCTGATACTTCAGTATTGTTCTCCCTCCGGACACGCTGCCGTTGTCTGTCTCTTCGTGCCTGTTCTTCCACCCGTATAGCTCTGTCATAAAAAGGAATTTTTCGCATAAGTGTCTGTGTTCGCAGCTCCGGATTCTGCTCCCATGAAAATGAATTATTAATACTGGATCCGAGCCCGGAGCCCTCAGGGCTGTTCTGCCATCCGAATTGTCCGCGAAATGATGTCGAGTAATTAAACCAGTCAAGACCTTCAATCCGATTCAAGCGCGGGCGCCAGGATGCCGACCATGATTCTCCGTAGCTGCTGCGCCGGGGATTCATCGCCGGGTTTAAAAACCAGCTTTCAAGAGCTTCAAAGGTTGGTACAAGATTAAAATCCTTACTCGCTGAAAGGGTTGTGTCCGCCGGAATTTCTCCGAGCGGTTGCAAGTTCAGCTGACTCTGATTTGAAAATGAGGTCGATATCGACTCTATTAAATTATAGTTAACGGAAATATTGTACCGGAAATCAAAATCGTGACGCTGCAGAACATCTCTGGAGTCATTGGTGAAGGTCCGCCTTAATTCTTCACGGTATCGGCGATCCAGGGTTCCCCCCAGGGAAATTTGTGATGGAACATATGTAAAACCGGTATTGGAAATCCAGTTTAATACCGGGACGTCTTCAAGAAACAAAAGCGGGCGGATGATATTCACATTACGAACATTCAGTCGATAGTTCGTTGTTAACCGATAATCCCAGGAATCTGTATACTGCGAAGTTGGAGAACTGCTTTCACTGAAATTATAAACATAGCCGAGCGTCATGTTATCCAGCGTATGGCGTAACATCGTCGACTCTGAGTTATTCTTTGTAAGATTGGACAGATTGATGGAGTACTGCGTTCTTTGAGTTCGAATTTGTTGCAACATCTGCCGTATCGCAAGGTCCATTTCCTCTTCCGAAAGATCACTTGCTTCCACGGCCTCACGAAAATCAATAAATCGAATATCCCCCTCGCGGGGCAGAAAACGAGGGGTTGCCTGACTGCGACGGGCAGAAAGGGAAACCGGAAAATTCCAACCGTAACGTTCGGGAATAAACCGGTGCATATTTACATTCGTCGAAAGATCATATGAATATTCATCCCGCAACTGGCGATTGCCCAGGCTGGCATCCAGCGGACCAAATCCATCGGTCTTGCGGTTTAAATTGGCATTCAATGTAGCGAAATCAGCCAACCGGACAGATGTACGCAAATTAGCCGCCCATCCTTTCTGATCATCAAAACCTGAAACACGCACTTCATTTACCCATAATTCGGCATTCAGCGAGGGCACTCCCTGCATTGAATTTTGTGTAACTTTACCTCCATTGCCGTTGATCGTTCCATTGGCATGAGGATTTCGAATTCCAATGCCTATCTCCCTTATTCGATCCAGAGAGGGATTTCCCCTGACAGCTATAACCGTGCCCGGAGGAGCATCCTGAACCAGATCGGAACGTTCATAAAGTTCGTCACCAGGAACCCCTTGTAATTCCCGTGCCTGTTTCAATGCATTCAGGGAGCCAAGAACAATGTTCACGCCGTTTGAATCAGGCAACCAGATTCGATCCGCCTCACTATCCAGAATCGACGCATCAGGGTTCTGGCTCAGCGGCGTGAAATTGAATCCGGGGTCGGTGGGGGAAACCGGTTGACGGTACTCATAATAATTATTGGAGAGATCATTACCCAGACGGATCACCACTTCCACATCTGATCGGTTCTCATATCCTTCTCCATGGACAAACATGCGGAGATTCGAGTAATTCAGGAGATTAAGTCCCGAAGGATACAAGCGCTGGATCATGCGCATTTCTCCCGAGCCAAGATTTTCCACCCTTAATGAAAGGGATTGTTCGTTCGCCAGAATCTGTTCCTGTTGACCCCGTTGTATCGACCGGATCGCACCATTGGGAATTCTATACGGAATCGGTTGGCGATTGGAATTTTCTTCGATATTGACGGTGGCAATTTCAAAAATGGTACTCGGATCTCCTTCCAGTGCCAGTTCTTCAAAATTACGCCATTGATTGCCGACCAGTTCAAAAGTGGCAAATCGCATGGTAAGCGGTTCGCGATATCCACTCATCCAAAGCCGGATGTGGGATACCCGCTCCAGATCTTCGATCGTGCCAACTTCCCTGGCAATATCCCGTAACGGAATTCGGACCTGGTACCAGCGATCCGTCGGCTGAGCACCATCCACCTGGTCGACAATATAATTGCTTCCGATCTGAAGAGTTGTGGTATCTGCGGGATTCATCGGAATCTCAAACTGGTAGTAGGAATTTTCCAAATTCACAGTAGCCGGATTTCTAAGGCCTTCGGTATTGGGGCGGTTGGTATTCGCTCTGGATTCACCACTGGAAATAGAGTTTCCTTCAAGGAACCCATACATACGATGAAACCGCTCATGTAAAGGCAGTTGATCAAGTACCGAATTATTGAAATAATAGTATTTATCGTTCGAGGGATCAGCCAGAATTTGCTCCAGCATGCCGGGCTGATCGGCATATTGAGTCTCCATAAGCTCAAGCCAGTCTGCAAAAAGTATCTGCTCTGAATGTTCCCCTTCGGTGCTATGCGCGCCGTCCAGCCCTACATCCTCCCGTTCCATGTTTTCAACGGAAAACTGGCCGGTCAGGTTGTCGGCCCGGTGTACATACGAACGCTCCTCGCCGTCTACTCTCATTCCGTTGCGATCGATAGCCCGAGCCATACCGTCTTCCGTATTGAGATCATTATTTGGTATTACATCTTCCGAGATCAAACCCAGATCCACGTAGATCTTGCCTTCATAATTCTCCAAGTCCACACTTGACGGTGTTCGTCCGTCCGGAAGAAGTGGCTGTACCCAAAATTCAAGGAATTCTATATTGTTCTGACGGAGATTGTCTAATCCGCTCGGCAATGTGGCGGTCATACCTCCCCAGGTATCCTCCGGCCGGTTTTCAAGCAGGTCTCGCAGATCTCCGTTGTAATTGTAGGGGCCACGTTTACGGGGGTTATAATGGATATCGAGTGTCTGAAGCCGATCTTCCTGACGCAATACCTGCCTGTTTGGAAACACATCGGAGACAGAAATCGGAAGTGACTCCGGAGTACGTTCAGCATCGGTGACGCGTCCGACATTTATCGGAATCATATACCAGGAAAACTGGCCTCTCATATCCGAACGGCTTATTCTTGATGCCAAACTATTATCCACTAAATCCATATCAGGGTCATAACCCGGGATCGCATGCGGAGCGGCGGCCAGATTCCATCGCCCCGGGCTCAGGAAATTGATTCTTGTTTTCGAACCTTCGAAATCATCAATAAATGACAAGCCACTTTCTTCATCGGAATAGAGATTACCCTGGTCCATAGCGCGGGAAACCGCCCGGGTCTGAGCCAAATCCGGGCGTAACTGTGCAAATTCCCCGCTTATGCTGATATCCGAATCTGCCCGTGTTTGCAGTAATGGAATCCAGTTGATAGCCCGGGTTAACCAGGGGGCATCAAATTCAGCCGCACCGTCTACACCGATAATGGAATTATTGATAGGTTCATCGCCCACCGGTATTTTGTCCTGAAATGGCCGTTCACGGAGATTGAAATAAGTACTGCCGAATTGAATATTATCGCTGACCCGATACTCAGCACGCAATCCGGCGAATGTCGTCTGTTGTATCTGGAGCATCTGATTACTTTCGTAGTCGATTCTAATCTCTTGTCCCGACTGCAGATACCGGTCATTGGTAATGGTAATGTTGCCAATAGAGTAATCCACATCGTAATCAATACCTTCACTTAATTCAACACCATTAGCCATTACCCTTACCGACCCCTCAACAAGAGCATATCCCAAATTATAGCTATCCTGGGATACTCCGGTACTGGTTCCCTTAAGCAGATATAAATTGTTGCCTGAGCGCTGGCGGGCATATTCCTGGGTATTGTTGTAGAGATCGGTAAATGCATAATTGTCGATGTACTCATCGATTTGCTCTCCGGGCAAACCGCTCGCTTCGTAAATTTCAATAATGCGCTGTCCGAACGGTTCGAGAAAGGGGAAAATGATACGTCCACGAGCGGCATCCAGGGTACCGGTGCCAAAATCAATCTGATTATCCGGTTGCGTCTGGCCCTGGGAATTGACTCTGTCAAGGCCAAGATCCTGCATAAGAATATTTCCGAGGCCGGGTAAATTGGTTTGTTCGGTATTGCCCCCGTCAAAAACAATATCAATCTCCAGATCTTCCGGCCTCAGATTCGTTGCGTTCAACGAATAAATATTTCGCATAGTCAGGACCCAGGCATTGCTGCCGGTTGTCATATTAGACGGCCGGAGCAGTTTCAAAAACATACGTCGATCGTCACCCAGATTAACATCCCCCACTTCCACAGAACTACCGTCAGGCCTGGTATAAGTATACCTTACGGCCAAAGCCTGATCGGGGTTCAAACGAGTATTCAGTGAAATAAATCCGCTTTGCTCATTCAAGTTATACTCCTCGCCCCTCTCAAGCGGCACGAACCTTCCTTCGACAAATTCATCACTGCTCACCTCAAAATCGGATGATGAAGGAGTAACATCAGGGTTCCGAAACTGCTCCAACAACTCTTCATCAAATGGATCCAAGGCCTCATCCGGCATCTGATACTGGTTGCCATTCTCAACTACGGCAAGATCCACCAGGGCGGCTGCTCTTCTTTGTCCGGGTCGCTCCTGGGATGAAGTGTTCAACACATATACTTCCAAATCCGAAATATTACTGAACACGTATCGTGCGATCTGCGGATCGGACATAGACTCTTCAAACTCTTGCCAGGCATAAAAATCCAGGAAAAAATGGCGGTCATTTTCGTAAGAAGACGGTTGGATAGAAAATGAACTCTCCTGAGCTCCGCCGGTGACGGTCTGGCTGTTGCCCTGACCTTCACGCTGGGAGATGACCGAAGTCAGACTCAAAGGCCCGAATTTGGCTTCAGACTTGATCCCGAAAAGCGCACTTCCACCACTTATCAGCGAGTTTCCAGTCTGCATTGACACATTTCCCATCTCTATACTCTGAATGATTTCATCTTCATATCCGCTATAACGAATACTGAGCCGGTTTTCAAAATCAAACGATCGTTCGGTATCCCAGTCGGTCTGAATCCTCAGCTTGTCTCCGATTGAACCCTGAATATTCAACCTTAGATTTTGCTCAAAAGTGGGATCAATGCGTCGCTGCTGATCCGGAGGAATGGCAGGATCCTCAGTATCCCGTATGGATGCTCCCACATTCATATTTGCCGTACCGGATACGCGCAAATTAACCTCGGGACGTCCGAAAATAGTGGTAAATGCCGACCGCTCACCCACCGGGAGATCAAGCGTAAAATCAAGCAGACCGCGTCGTGCATCACGCTGTCGGCGCTTTTCCTCAACAAGACGAATCCAGTTGTTATGAATTTTATCCTGAAAACTTAACGCTGTGAAGGTCTCAAAATCCATTCGCCGCGGAAATCCCACCATTAAATCAAGCATTTCTCTTTGTGCGGTATAATAACCGAGGGAATCCTGTGTTATGCGCACACGATTCCCTGGCATGTCTATCTCGATCAACCGCGAGCTCATGCGGGGAAAAGGGTCAGTCATATGGTGAGGGCGTGAGACCGGCAAACGATAAAGGGAACGCTCAGCTTCCGATTCACCGCTGGCCCCTAATTGTGAAACTGCCCGCCTGTTAACACGACTTTCCGAAAGCGTGTCCGTGTCCTGCGAAAAAACCTGGACCGGCAACAGCATCGCAAAAGTACCTAAAACCAAACCTGTTAAGCCATTACGCACAGATACTAGATACAAAGAATAGAATTCAGGTTAACCCGGTTATATTGTTATTTATTGATACGAATGGTAAAGCAGGTCAATAGGCCGACAGGTTTTCATGAAGAGTTTAAAATAACGGGTTAAATTAGAGTCCCTGAAACTACTAATCAATGCCTATTCGTCAATAAAAATACATGAATATTGGTGTGAATAAACAAAATTCTGATATTTTGACGTTTTAACATTCTAGTGAATGTATAATGAAAAATGGATATTTCATCCTTTTGTAACGGCTATACCGCTTATTTATTCAACCATGGTGAAGAATATTATAAGAAACCTGATACCAGGGAGTATTGAAATCGACCTGTTAAAAAGACATGTGGGGCCGTTTGTTTTCTGCTTTTTAACCATCATGTTCCTGCTATTGATGCAGTTCTTTATCCAGTTTATGGATCATCTGGTCGGCAAAGGAATTCCGTTTATGGTGATTTTCGAGCTGATCATGGTTAATCTGGCTTATATGGTCGTACTGGCCGTTCCCATGACCATTCTTGCCGCGACGTTAATGGCATATGGTAAATTTTCGGAACAAAATGAGTACACCGCTCTTCGTGCCGCCGGAATTCATCCCTTTAGAATTATTCGGCTGGTTCTGGGTGTATCGATACTGCTGACGCTATTTCTTGGCTGGTTCTCAAACGAAGTGTTGCCGGAAGCCAACTACAAAGCCCGTGCTCTGTTTCTGGATATAAGGATGAAGAAGCCGGGGTTTGACCTACAGGAAAGTACTTTTTATGAAGGCATTGAAGATTATATTTTCCTGGTCAGGGAAATGCCATCCGATTCCGACTCGCTTTATGACATTTCTCTGTTTCAGAATCCCGAAAAAAATCGTGACCGGACTATCATAAAGGCACATAAAGGTCTTCTTGAAAGCGACGAACGTTATATGAATCTGACCTTGCACCTGTTTGACGGTACCATTATGAGGACACTTTCACCTCAAAGCAATTCCTCGGATGTTATGTATGAGGAAACATCATTTGATGCCTATCGCATCACTTTTGACCTTTCGGACCTGACTTTTTCCCGCACCAATCCGGAAGAAAGGCGCCGTGACGGACGTTCCATGCGTGCACAGGCCATGCTTGTGGTTGTGGATTCGCTCAAAAACGAAATGGGCCGGGAACGGAGCAACTTCAATCATGCTTTGGCAGCTACCCATATTTCTCTGTCCGAAGATCCAGGTACGCAAGGAGACTCCTCTCTCCCGGTGGATACGAACGACTCATCCGATGACCGGCAATCTTATAGCAACGATACTCAGACACCAGTATCTACGGAGAACCGGCCAGACATTAGGCTCCCGCCTATGAAAGATCCACCCATTACGGTACTCACACTTCCAAAATCCCTTCAGGACCAGCAGGACGCGGTCCTTCGTGGTATTTCCCGTATCCGAGATACCCAGACACTGGCTGACAACCTGCAAAATAATTTGCAGTGGCGTGAAGAACGAATAGCACATTTTATGGTAGAGGTTCATAAAAAGGCTTCCATTCCGGTTGCCTGTGTATTATTCGCCCTCATCGGTGCACCATTAGGCTTGCTTGTCCGAAAAGGAAATATGGGAATACATGCCCTTATCAGCACCGTTCTTTTTACCTATTATTGGATCGGTATCATCCAGGGTGAGAAACTGGCGGACCGGCTCTTTATATCTCCATTTCTCGGAATGTGGTTTGCCAATATAACTATGGCTATCGCCGCCGCCGTCCTGCTTTATCTGGCAATATCAAAACGTTAACCGGTATGATAAATACGCTCGACAAATTTATTTTTACCCGGATGTTGATTACCACCGGTTTTGTGATCGGACTGCTGATTTTTATTTTTATCATCATCGATTTTTCCGAAAATAGCGGCGAATTTACCGATCGCGGTGCCACCCTCTACGAGATTTGGTACGATTACTATCTGAATTATATTCCGGAGATGATCCGGCTGGTTACTCCGGTAGCTGTTTTTGCGGCATGCCTCTTGTTGACCGGCCAAATGGCCAATCACCTTGAAATCGTAGCACTTCGCGCAGGTGGAGTCAGTCTGTATCGCTTCATGGCCCCTTACCTTGTGTTTGCCCTGCTGATGTCCGGACTTGTCAGTTATCTGGATGGATATGTGGTTCCCACATCAAATGCTATTCGCTCGGAATTTGAGCACAAATATATCATGAAACGCTCGGAACGGCTTGACCGGAACCGCATTTTCAGACAGGAGTCGCCTGATCGTTTGGTACTGGTCAACTATTTCGACATTCGCGAAAACACCGGATACCGCATAACTTTCTTTACTTTTAATGAAAACAAGCTGGTGGAAACGATAGAAGTCGGACGTATGGCCTGGGACCCGGAGACGGCAACATGGGAGTTGGTGAACGGAACGATCAAACAATTTGGTGAACACGGGTATGATGAGATCTCATTCACCCGCCGCGATACAACACTGAATCTGTTTCCGAGAGATTTCGGACGGACATCCTCGGATGTCTATCAGTTGACCTATCCAGAGATCCGTGATTATATCGCATCCATTGAGCGCAGCAATGCCGGCGGAATTGAGATGCCGAAAGTTCAGTACTACAGCAAACTGAGCTATCCCTTTTCTGTCCTGATCGTGACCTTGATTGGTGTGGCGGTCGCTTCGGTTCGCAGGCGAGGTGGACGAGGTGTCCATATTGCAGTTGGGCTGGTCATCAGCTTTTTTTATCTCGCAATGATGAAACTGTTTGAACCATTCGGTTATACCGGTGTGATGGATCCACTGTATGCCGCTATCATCCCTCATGTCATTTTTACAGTAGTTGCAATTGTGCTTCTGATCAATACAAAAAAATAATGTTATGCTTCCGGCAATGGTCCGCGATAACTAAAAGGTTGTTGCGGATCCGATTTACCACGTGTCTGAATCTCCCCGTGCAACTCTTCATACCGCCGAATATTATCCTGCAATGCTTTTGAAAAGCGCTTGGCGTGATCAGGTGTGAGTATCATTCGCTTCATGACTTTTGCTTTTGTAAGCCCAGGCATGATTGCCAGAAAATCGAAAACAAATTCCGCCGGAGAATGGGTGATCATCACCAGATTGGAATAGGTTCCCGGAGCCTCTTCCTTGGTTAGCTCTATCTCCATTTTCTTATCTTTATCTCTCTTATCCATGGTCTGTCTTTTTAGTAATGAGTTATATGAACATTATGACATTCGAAATCCGGATTTACCGGTATTCCAGAAAAATTTCCACAGCCGCCATTAATCGTTAGGCAGACATCCTGGATATAGCATTGATCAGGTCGCTGCGCGTAACAATCGTATATCGCCCGTCATTAAGTTGTACGATGACAGCCGAAACACCGTTTGACAACATACGGGTTATCTGATCGATTCCCAGATCGTTTGACACAACGGGGAACGGCTCATCCATCACGGAGCCAACCGGCCTGTTGCGCATGTCCGTAGATTGCGTCAGCAGCATTAAAATCCGGTTTTCCGACAAACTTCCGACGATGTTCCCCTCATGCAACACCGGCAATTGGGAAACATTGTGTTTATTCATAAGCTGAATGGCATCATCCAGCGTATTTTGCTTGCTCACCGTGATCAACTCCCGGATCGATCCTTCCCGCAAACGGATCACTTCTTCCAGCTCCATATTGTCTCGTTCATCAAGAAAGCCGTTGTTACGCATCCACTCATCGTTGTACACCTTGGAAACATACCGTGTCCCGCTGTCAGGCAGCAGGATCACCATGATATCCTCTTTGTCAATGGAATGCTTTTGCAAATGCTGCAGTGCCCCCCAAACCGCCGAACCGCTTGATCCTCCCACGAACAGGCCCTCCATTCGGGCCAATTTCCGGGTGACATTAAAAGCCTCGCGATCCGGGCATTGTATGACTTCGTCAATCAAGTCAAAATCTACATTGGCCGGAATAATATCCTCACCAATACCTTCGGTCAGGTATGGAGCAATATGCCTTTTGTCAAATAGACCGGTTTCAAAAAAAGACTTGTATATGGAGCCCACCGAATCGATACCGATAATTTTAATCTCCGGTTTCTGTTCCTTCAGATACTGAGCCGTTCCGGAAATAGTTCCACCCGTGCCGATACCTGCAACAAAATGGGTAATCTTCCCTCCGGTCTGCTCCCAAAGCTCCGGCCCGGTCATTTCATAATGAGCCTGGCGATTACTAAGATTATCATACTGATTGGGATAATATGAATTCGGGATCTCCCTGCTGAGCCGTTTAGCCACGGAATAATAGCTCCGCGGATCATCCGGTTCCACATTGGTCGGACAGATCTGCACTTCGCAACCGAGCGCACGCAGCAAATTGATTTTTTCCATGCTCTGTTTGTCGGTCGTTGTAAAAACACACTTATATCCCTTCACCGCAGCCACAAGTGCCAAACCCATACCGGTGTTGCCTGAGGTACCTTCAATGATCGTTCCCCCCGGCTTCAGCTGACCACTTTCTTCGGCATCTTCAATGATTTTCAGAGCGATCCGGTCTTTTACACTTTGGCCCGGATTGAAATACTCCAATTTTACAAGTATGGTACCTGCATGCCCTTTGTTTAATTTATTTAATTTCACAAGCGGCGTATTTCCAACTGTTTCAATTATGGAACTTTTCCACATGACGTTTTCCTGCCAATATATTTTATTCTGTATGGTTCACGAGTATAATTCGACCCTATCTTGCAAGTGTATATGACAGTGAAAGATAGTATATTACCCGTTTAAATTTCAGGTATAGGTTAAACGTATTTGAACTATATCCAAATCATTCAAGTGGCATTTTTTATTGACGACTTAATCTACAATTCATGTTTCTACCAAAACGAAAGCCGAAAGATTATGATTGCGGATTCAATCTGGATCTGATGATCGAGGCATTGCCACGTATCAGCGATGAGCAGGAAAGGATCGACTATGCCAAACGCATCGTTGGGCTAATCAAGCAAAGTCATATCAGCTGGGTAGATGAAAACGGTTGCAGTGAGGAAGCCTGGAATCACTTCTTTAAGCTCGCCGGTTTTGATCCGCGAAAACACGGGGTCAATAATCCCTATGAAGTCGGTGAAGTAGACGACGCCATGTAAATTGCCATGCCGGAACATACAGAAAAAGTCTCTTCCGAAGCCGTCTCTTTTATGGAGACACTGGTTGATTCCGACCGTTTTGCCCGGTTTTTCGAACAGCATCGGCCGCAATCCGATTCCGGATACCTTACACTCTGTATTCCTTTTGAAAATATGGATCCACTGGCTGTTCTGGAACTGAACGGCCATACCGGTGGTACCCGGTTTTACTGGGAGCGTCCCGAGTATGAAATGGCTATAGCGGCAGGTGGCCGGGTCCAGTTGATTAAATCCACCAGCTCCGACCGGTTTCGCAGTATATCCAAACGTTCCAATGCCCTGTTGGCTAAAACCCGCTATTTCAGTGAAATGAATCACAGTATGGCCGGCGCACACCTGGTTGGGGGCTTCTCTTTTTTCGATCATCCGCTTTCCGGATCCTGGAGATCGCTGGGCAACGCTGCTTTTTTTCTTCCGGAATGGCTGCTTGTTCGGGATGGCCAGTTTTCCATTCTCAACATCACGTGCAAATGGACCCCGGAACTGACCTTTGATGCATTGCAGGAATGGTTTGCCAGATGGACCGATGATTTTATCCGGCGATTGAACTCCAATCTCGAAAACAGCCATGTACTTCAACGCACTCAAAAACCGGATAAATACATTACTCCACTGGAGACGGAGGCCGATCGGACTCGCTGGATGGCCAACGTGGAAAAAGCCCGCCATTATATCCGGGAACACTCCTTTCAAAAAATCGTACTCGCCCGGGAACTCAAACTGCACACGGATCATAAAGTCTCCTGCACGAAACTGATACATTATCTGCGCAACGAGTATCCTTCCTGCTATACATTCTTGTTCCAACTGAACGGGGAAGCGGCATTTCTGGGAAGTACTCCTGAAAAGCTTCTCTCGTTACAATCTCAGTATGTGAAAACGGAGGCTCTTGCCGGCAGTATTTCCCGCGGAAAGACCGCCGCGCAGGATGCCCTTTTTGAAAAAAAACTGCGGGAAAGCAGCAAGGACCGTGAGGAACATGCCTATGTGCTGGCTTCCATCCGGGACAAACTACACCGGCTGACGGATGCGCTGGAATATCCCGACCTTCCCATCATAAAAAAATATGCCAATGTGCAACACCTCTGTACCCCGATGGCTGCGTCATTGGTCAGTGAGATGAACCCGGTTGAAATCCTTTCCAGGCTTCATCCCACACCAGCTGTGGGAGGGTATCCGGAGTTAGAAGCCGTACCACATATCCAGGAACTGGAACAACTGGAGCGAGGCTGGTATGCCGGTCCTGTCGGCTGGTTTAACACCAACCGCCGTGCCGAGTTCTCTGTAGCCATCCGAAGCGGGCTGATCCGCCGGAATCAGGTCCGGTTTTTTGCCGGTTGCGGGATTGTTGAGGATTCCGACCCGGCAACCGAATGGGAAGAAACCCGGATCAAGTTATTACCGATGCAAAAAGGGCTTGAGTATGCCATTGATTGATACTGCGGGACTCTTGTTCAGATGGAGTTATCATCTTGTCAATGCGCTTTGCCGTCAAGGCGTACAACAAGCATTTATCAGTCCCGGATCACGATCAACACCGCTGGTACTGGCACTGGTACATCATCCCGATATACAATGCCATGCCGTGCTGGACGAGCGGTCGGCAGCTTATATGGCACTGGGAGCAGGTAAAACGGCCAAAGTACCCGCACTTTTTGCCTGCACCTCCGGAACGGCGGTGGCCAACGCCTTTCCTGCCGTTGTGGAAGCACGCATGTCGTCAGTACCTATGATCGTTCTTTCTGCAGACCGTCCGCCACATATGCGGGCAATCGGAGCGTCACAAACCATCGATCAAATCAAAATTTTTGGAGATTATCCGGTCTTCTTTTTTGATACCGGTGAAGCTTTGGAGAATGAGGAGGATTTCCGGCGACTGGAGCGGCTTGGAATGCAGGCGGTTGATTTTTCCACCACCAAAGGCGGGCCGGTTCATATTAATCTGCCCTTTCGCAAACCGCTGGAACCGTCCGACGAGCAGATCATGCGCTGTGTCAGGGCGTACAGCTCTAAACCGGCAGATGCGTCTATTTCGGGTACCGTTAAGGAACCATCACGGCCGCTTCCAGGCGAGTTTCTTCAGATGCTTGCCAGTGCCCGCCGCCCCCTTGTAGTAGCCGGGCCGGACACTCCTGATCTTCCAGCCTTTTATACATGGTGTCGTTACGGCCGTATCCCGGTTCTGTGTGAAACCGGTGGTTTTCCACACGGGATCACCAAACATCCACTGATACTGAGCCATACCGATGCTATCGAATTCATGGCTCCCGACCTGATCTTGCGTACCGGCGGCGACCCAGTTCACCACCCCACAATCTCGGCTTTGAAGCAGTGGAGCGTCCCCCAGTTTGTATTCAAAGGCCACCCCGATCACCCGGATGCATCCCTTTCCGTTACACACCGGATATCCGGATTATTATCTCAGTATAACTGGAAGAGAAATCTTCCTGATCCGGAGCCTGTTACGGAGTATGAAGCATTATGGGCCAGCCAATCCGTTCAGGCGGAGGGAGAGCAACGAAAGAAACTTGACCATCAAAAAAGGTTCACGGACGCCCATGTTTACGACCGGCTGCTGCCTCTTGTCCTGAACCAACCCGACACCCGAATTGTGCTTTCAAACTCGTTCCCCATCAGGGATTACCTGCTTTTCGGACCAGAGCAGGCCGTTACCAAACTGCAGGCCATTGTTAACCGGGGTGCAAGCGGAATTGACGGAGTGACCTCGACAGCGATCGGAGCAGCCCTTGCAAGTGGCAAACCGACCGTATTATTTACGGGTGATCTGGCTTTTTTGCATGACGTCACAGCCTTGAACAATCTGATGTCCCGCAATATCCGCCTGAAGATCGTGGTCGTTAACAACCGCGGGGGAACGATTTTCCGTATGCTGCCCTTTGAAAATAAAGACGAACAATACATCCGTTTTTTTGAAACACCGCAGCAGGTCAATATTCCAGAAATCGCAAGGGCACATGATGTGCCCTTTGAACATGCGGATACACCGGATCGGCTTAATGAATCCTGGGAAAAGCTGGGTCCCCGGCACACCGGGATACTGGAATGCCGAACCGACGCGGAGGCATCCATGAAACTGCGAAGCACCCTTTAGTACAATGAATCAACTGATTCTGTTTTTCGCCATGCAGGCGACATATGCCTGTTTAAACCCGCGTCCATTGCGCAACAACACATTAAATGTATTATTTTGCAGAACAAAAGGTTAAATATAAACACCTGATATTTATTCTACATAGATACGGGAATCATCCGGACCGAAATGATCTGTTGTTTTTACACGGTTTTATGGGTTCCGGAGAGCAGTTCCTTCACCTGATTCCTCATCTTCAAAAGTCAGTAAATCCGGTCACGCTGGAGATTACATGCGCTCCAGGGAACGGCCTTGACGCAAGCACATATACATCCGATGCTGCCGTTTTTGATGTTGAAACGTTGTGTGAAGGATTACAACATGTCATTCAAATTCATCTGCATCAACGCTCGTTCGTGCTGGGTTACAGCATGGGTGGACGACTGGCGCTCTCTTGGGCGGTTCGATATCCGGATCAACCGCTGGGACTCATATTTGAAAGCAGTACGGCCGGAATCGTTGATGCGGCGGAACGCAAGCAACGAATGCATCAGGATAAAAAACAGGCAAAAGCGATTCTCAGGGATTATCCCGCATTTCTGAAAGAATGGGAGCAAAATTCTCTATTTGCCTCCCCTTCCAGCGCCTTAAATCCCGCTTCACTGAACACACGCGTTAAAAAACTGGCCGCTATCCATCAATCCCGCGATCCTAAACTCATGGCCCGCTGGCTCACAGACTTCGGAACCGGGGTCATGCCTTCGGTGTGGGACCGGATTGACCGGCTGAAATGTCCCGTACTGTTGATCACCGGGTCCCGCGATCAAAAATTTTGTTCGCTTGCACAGCGTATAAAAACGCATCTGCCAAATGCACGGCACGAAATCGTTTCCCATGCAGCACACCGGGTACATATCGATGCACCGGATGCGTATCTTGAGCATGTTTCGTCATTTTTGTCGAACATATCATAAATCGAATATATCATCATGATTTATCCGGATGAAACCATCACAAAGCCACGTTTCGGGAACACAATAATCACATGCGTCACCATTCCATTAATCCCTTGCCATTATGAACTGGAAAACCGTTAAACCATTTAAAGACATCACCTATAAAAAAGCGGACGGGATCGCGCGAATCGCGTTCAACCGTCCGGAAGTGCGCAATGCCTTCCGTCCTCAAACAATTTTCGAAATGTACGAAGCCTTTGCCGACGCACGGGAAGACACCGGGATCGGTGTGGTTCTGCTGACCGGTGAAGGGCCGGCGAAAGATGGAAAATATGCGTTTTGTTCTGGAGGGGATCAGAAAATACGCGGGGATGCCGGATATGTGGGCGATGACGGGATTCCGAGATTGAATGTGCTGGATCTGCAGCGACTGATCCGTTCCATGCCCAAGCCGGTGATCGCCCTTGTTGCGGGATACGCCATTGGCGGCGGGCATGTGCTGCACGTCATCTGCGACCTTACCATCGCAGCGGAAAATGCGGTATTCGGTCAGACCGGTCCCAAAGTGGGCAGTTTCGACGGCGGATTCGGCTCCGGTTACCTGGCTTCGATCGTCGGGCAGAAAAAAGCGCGAGAAATCTGGTACCTCTGCCGTCAATATAACGCCACTGAAGCCGAGAGTATGGGACTGGTGAATAAAGTGGTCCCGGTCGACCGGCTGGAGGACGAAGGTGTGCAATGGGCACAGGAGATACTGGAAAAAAGCCCGATCGCCATCCGGTGCCTGAAATCGGCTTTCAATGCCGCCATCGACGGCCAGGCGGGCATTCAGGAGCTGGCCGGCAACGCCACCTTGCTTTACTATATGAGTGAAGAGGGCCGGGAAGGAAAAAACGCCTATTTGGAAAAACGCAAACCGGATTTCCGGAAATACCCATGGCTGCCATAGCAGGAGACTGTTCAGCTATATAGAGTTTATTTGAGCGTGATGGCTCCGAAACTGTTTTGTCTGCTTCTGCCTACTTAATCACGGTCATGCGCCGGATCTGGACAAAATCGTTCCTTTGTGAGCTGGCCGTAGAGCCGGCCTGCAGACGATACAGATACACACCACTGGAGAGACGGCTTGCATTGAAGTGGGCTTCATGGCGCCCGGCCTGAACCGGCCCGTCCACCAGCGTGGCCACACGCCGGCCCAACAAGTCGAACACCTCCAGGCGTACTTCGCTCGTCCGGGGCAGCTCATAGCGGATCACCGTGGCCGGGTTGAAGGGGTTCGGGTAGTTATGATGAAGTGCGAAACGCTGTGGCAGGTCGGCCGGGTCGGGTTGCGCCGACGTCACCTCGGCGATGGTGAAGCGGCGCACCGGAGACCAGGCGCTTGTGCCCTCTTCGTTGCGACCGCTCACCCGCCAGTACCAGGTGCCATCATCAAGCAGGCCGTCCGGATTAAACAATGTAGACGTGATTCCGGAAGTGTCAACCCGGCGGGTATTGAACGCATAGGAGCGTGAAATCTGCAACCGGTAGGCCGTCGCATCATCAACCGGCTCCCATTGGAGTTCGGGTGGTGCATTCAATTCATCAGCGCCATCGTCGGGTGATGACAGGGTCGGACTGATAAGCGTCAGTTCCTGTGTGTATTGCATGAGGGTGCCTCCATCGCCAGCCGCCCAGCCGGTTCCGGCATCGGTAAAATGGAGCGAATGGTATGCATGCTGGCTGAGGCTCATTCCACTATGCCAGGTCTGTCCGCCATCACCGGTGTATAGCAGCGTACCCGATTGTCCGGCCGCCCAGCCGGTTTGTGCGTCTATAAAATGTATGGTATTTAACTCTACCCAGTCACCAGCATCCACATCCATGATGGTCATGGCATTCGAAGAGATGCTCTCATTCAGATATGACTTCTATGCATAACTTGTTGACACATAAGTTAGTAGCATAGATAATGTGAAAATAAATTTAAAAACAACCGATTTCATAAAATACCAAGATATTTCAATATGCCGGCAAGAACCTCTTGTCGTTCCGAAGCATCCACTATGGTCTCAAAGGGAAAACCGAAAGTGACCACGGCATGATGATCGGTGCGAAATCCGACACCGGCGCTAAAATGGTTTTCTTCGTACCGGATAAGGGTTTCGGGACCGGATGGCGTCAACCTGTTCCGGAAAGTACCGGTCTCTGCCTCCCTTCTGTCAACTTCTGTTTCGGGAAAATCATCTTCCACAGCATACCCATTCTCCCCTGCCCTCCGCAGCTGTCCGTACGGTTCAATTGCATCGGGCGCGTCCACTGTATAGATATCAGGATGATAGGTTGTGTTAAACATAAATCGGGTACCGGCCGGCAACAGGGAATCCGAGACCGAACGAACATGGCCGGTTCGAACGGCATGGTTGGTTTCATGGGTAAAACGTAACGTCTCGCGAATAAACGCGAGGGCCTCAGGATCATCATGCACCCGGTCGACCGCATCGGTGCCCACATAAGCGCCACTGATAAACATCCGGCCTCCCAGCGCCAGATACCGCTCAATCTCCTGCCTCAGCCGCAGCGGGAATACCTGAAATTCCGGATCGCGGCCCACATGCCTGTGCTTCGGCCAGAGCGTTGTTTTCTGATTGCCCAGGATCAGGATTACGGCATCGAAATCGTTCATATCCACCTGCCGGTCCCGCACTGATGCCACCGAAGCTGATACAAACGGGACCCCGAGTGCGGTCAACGCTTCCCCGTAGACCACCGGGAAATCGAAGCTGTTTCCGGGTACCACCCGCGTTTCAAAATCGGCATAGCTCGCACCGTGCCCCGGCGCGTCATTGCTTCGCCACTCCGAATCGGGATGGAAATCAAACTGATTACCGGTAAACTGAATGTCGTAGCGGTCCGGTACCCCGCCGTCGAAAAAACCGGTAAATCCCCTGAATTCCGTCTCATCGACTATCGCCGGGCCGGAAATCCTTTCAAAGCCATTCACTATGAGCACCGGCCGTCGAGGTGCATCGGCCGGTGACCCGGGCATCGACACGGCCAGGGTCTCCGACGGAAAGCTTTTCCCGCCATCATTGACCGCCACCACTTTAAAGCGATATATCTCCCCCGGATCCAGATCCCGGATAACTATTTCAGGTTGATCAACCGGCCTCCCGTTATCAAACGGGCCATCTCCCTTCTTTGTGTATACAATATAGCGGTCGGGATCAGCCGTCGCTTCCAGGGAATCTGATACGGGCTTCCATCGCAATAAGACCTTAGTGGAACCCCGGGGGATGGCACGGAAATGGCTGACCGGCAACGGCTGCACCACATAGTCGAGCCTGTACCGGTCGGCGACAAATTTGAGCATGGCTTTGTAAATCATCCGGCTAACGTCAAAACGGAAGCGTGGGTCGAGAGCAAATTGCATATCCGTAAAATTCTGATGCGAAAGCAACTCAAGCAAAACAGCGGGTACATTGGGGCGAAGAGCTTCGCTGTACATACTATTGAGCAAGTGCCGCCGGTTCCAGGCCGGATCCCAGGTGGAACGAATCCCGCCCACAATTTCCGTCTGCAGAATGTCGGCAAAATCGCGGTTGGCAAGACGGGAGATCAGATCCGGATAATTCCGGAGGGAATCGAGGTCCTCTATACTGTAGATCAGGAGCGTTCCCACCGTCGTATCGTTCCGGGTGATGCCGGCATCGGTATGAAAAGCCATCGACAGATCAACAGGAACACCCAGCCCGGCAGTACGGCGGTCCTTGTTCGGTCCGTATGGCGCTCCTTTGAGATAATTGACCCACTCACCACGGCCCTGATAATCATCAATAATATCCGATTCCCCCTCACTCAGGCCATAGACCAATGAATCAGGCATTCCGGCATACTGCATATAGTACCGCGCAGCCTCCAGATAACGCGGACGGCCGCCGGTTTGTCCTTCCCGTTCAATATTACCCATACCGCCGCCAAACCGTACGGCATCGGCGGTAATAACCGAGCGGCGCCGGCTATAATTGGACAATTCCACCCTGCCCTGCTCCGGATTCACGCCTTCCTCAAATTCAAAGTGACCGAGATAGACCCATGTCCCTCCTCCAATAGTCTGATTGACCGTAAAATCAGCCCGTCCACCCCGGTGATAAACCGAGTAGTAAGCATCATCCGCGGATCGTTCCAGGGAAACATAGGAGATATATACAGCATATTCCCCTTTTTCAGGGATGTCCGGAACCCATTGCACATAAGCCTCTCCGTCTCCTGATGACGTGTGATAGCGATATGAGCCTTGTTGGAAAGGATTTACACCCTCTTTATAGGGAGGGGAACCTATGGCAAACCCCGGCCCGCCAGCAAGCCATTCATCATTCGGAGTGGGAGGGGCCGCAACTTCCGTCTCCTCTCCCGTTTCAACTCTCACCGCTTCATCCGTCACTCCACCCTCTTGATCCACACCGTCCGTTCTATTCCCGCGGGTTATCACCCTGCTGTTACCGGAGGAACTGTCAAAATCCACAATTACTTCGTTACTTTGCAGATCCCGTTCCCTCGGAATCCATACGTAGGCACCGGCATTCTCAAGCATCGGAATCAGATACGGAATGGTAAACGACATCGACAGCAGGTCTTCGACGGTCTGAAACAGGCGAGGACGCTGCCACTCCCATCTTTTCTTTTGCTGATTGTAATACCAGCCGTGACTGTGCCATAAAGCAATCTGACGCCCTTCCAAACCCTGTTGCGGTACAAAATGGCGATCGTCCCGATGAACGACAGGGCGCGGCCGGCGTTCATCGGCATAGGGCATGCGCTGCCGGTCGTACACATCCTCGGATCCGCGATAAATATTGGGAATCAGATTCTCAACAGGTTCATCAAGTGAATAGAGTGTGACCGTATAATTGCGGTACTTTCGTGCCAGCTGATCGTTGAGCATCCGGTACAGTTCTTCGGTGACGGGTTTCCGCATCGGCACATAAGAAAGTCTGGAATTGAAATAAATATCGATGATCCGGTTTTCATCATCTATATCGATGCGCTCCACCCATACTCCCGGAGGAAGGGCTGTGGGATTCCCGGTTGCATAGATCTCGTCCAGTAATAGGTTAACAGATCCCCTGATCGAACGTACGTCCGGATCCACGATATCAGGGTCCGGCGTTACAACAGATTCCGGAGTACGACACGATTGCAGGGCTGCGATCATAAGCAGTATCGAGATCAAACGCCACCGGATCGGGACGTGATCAAATGTTTCGGAAAAAGTATCTGAAAGTGCCTTATAATTCAAAATATTACTACCTTTTCAACAGTTGCTGTTATTATATCTGATCTGGCTTTCCGTTATATCGGCAATAACTCGAATTTCCAACTTATTTGCTCTTGCAAAACGGATTCCCCTACCGGATCTGTCTTATATGTAACATTTATTCAGTTCAACATACCCAATTCGTCTTATTCCATTTCTCCCTTTCGCCTAATCCGCCGGTACCCCCAGCATATGCACTAATTCATTGCACTCTCCCAGGACCTTGTCTATCCGGGATACCGAAAGGCCAAGTTCTCCAAGCAAATCGCGCCTTTTCATAATATGCCGGCACAAAACCACCCCTTTTTGCAGCAGAAAATCCTTTTCCCTTCGATTTAATGATCCCAGGCACGTCAACGGATGAAGACCGGAAAGGCCGATTCGGTGCTTCAGGCTTGTTTTCCGGGGATAATCCCATCCGATCATCACCATCCCGGAACAGTTTCCATATTGCAATGCATCCTCTGTAAAACGGGTATTGGTAACAATCCACCCTTCATACTCATCATATTGATTATGGTCATTTTGAGCCTCGACCTTAACCACATCCCTGAAACGTGAATGAATATACAAGGGAATCTTGACATCGCACTTCACTCCCGGACGGTTGTGAAATTTGCATTCGACCAACACAACTTTCCTGTTCTTACGTGCCACTACATCGATTTCATGTGTAACACATCGACCAGGGGTTTCTACGCTTACATTTGTTTCGAATCCCTGTTCCTCCAGAATGGCACCTATATATTTTTCAAAAGGATAACCTGACGGCCCCAATTCCATGATCGCATTTTTCAACTTGTAACGGGCGGCCTGGGAATACGACGATTTTCGCAAGATTTCATAAGCTTTCCGGTATATTTTTTTTGTGCTGATGCCATCATGCAACATTCCGGAAACCTCACGAATCACTGATTCAATCTGTGTTTCAGTAGCCCCGGACTGCTCCAGCGAGTTCCGTAATTTTTGTTCGGAAAACGTCGTCTTCAGACCGGAGGCCTTAATAATATGGATTTGGGAACGGGTCATGAATTAAAATGAATTGCTTTTTCTATCACATTCGTATGTATCTTGCAGTACTTCGATTGACGAAACCAATTTATTACCTAAATGGCTACGGGCAAAACAAAACCGGCCCAGCCAATCAATTCTTTGCTTGAATCCTCTATATGGACAACCATAAATATGGCAAATAAAACCAAAACTTCCGTGACCGTAACCGTCTTTGTGCTCCTTTTTGTGCTCAATATCCTGTTACAAATGCTACTCTCCGGAGAACCGGTAGGCCGTCTGTTTGCCGGAGTTTTCACCACTTTTACAGGCATATTCAATCTGGTTTCAGCCATTTTTGTCTGGTTTATCTCCTATTTTTTCACCTCTATGGCCTTTTACATGATGGGACTGATCATCGCTATGGAATTTCTGGTATTACCGTTATTGGTTCGCTATCGATATCTGACCTTCAGCCCCGACTTCTTCGTGTCCGTTCTGGCCTCGTTTTACACCTTACTGGTTTTCCGCATTCTTCTGGTGATTTTCGGATAAATCCGGTTACTCCTTGGCCAGCATGGCCTCATGGATAATGCTCTTCCGCTGCTGATCATAAACGGTATCGAGTTTTCCAGTCCACACAGGGTGAGAAAAGAACAAAGATAGTTCAACCATTATTCATTTTTATCCCATAAGATAAGAGGACGCCAAATCGTCTCTACCGCTCAAATCGATAGGGTCTTCGATTCTGTTCATTCGGGAACAGTTCATTCAAATTCCTGTCCCAGGCCACACCGTTTTTGACCACCATAAAAACGGATTCCGAGTTACGGATATCGTCAAGTGGATTCTGGTTGAGAATCACAAAATCAGCAAGTTTCCCCGGTTCAATTGATCCCAGGTCCTCACCAAGGCCTAGATATTCGGCGCCATGAATGGTTGCTGCCCTCAGCGCCTCAAACTCGGTCATCCCTCCCTGAACAAACATCCAAAGCTCCCAGTGTGCCGCCAATCCCTGGAGCTGGCCGTGTGATCCAAGCTGCACTCTTCCCCCGGCTCTCACGATACTTCTGGCTGTTTCAGCCAGTTTAAAATGAAAGAACTCCTCTTCCGGCACCAGCATTCGCCGCCTTGCTCTGGCGTCGATGACAAAACGGGGTACAAACTGGAGCAACCGACGGTTTTCATACACATTTTCTTCCTGGTACCAGTAATTCTCTCCCCAAATCCCACCGTAACCAACAAGCAGGGTCGGTGTGTATCCTACATTAGAAACCCCCAGAAGGGCCAGCATGTCATTATGAAGCGGTGCAACCGGCATAGCGTGCTCAATTCCGGTATGGCCATCGATGATCATGGTGATGTTGTGCTGAAGCATCGATCCGCCTTCGGGGTAGACATTCAACCCGATCTTCCGGGCGGCATCAAGCACCCATTGACGTTGGTCCCGTCTTGGCTGATTGTAGCTTTTAACAGAATGCGCCCCCATAGCCTTGTGTCTTAAGAGGTGATACTTTGCATCTTCCGGGGTGTCAATGATCGCACGATTGGGATTTTCAGCGCCATAAAGGATGAATCCCGTAGAATATATGCGCGGGCCGATCATCCGGCCGGCTTTTACCTGTTCCGAGAACGCAAAAACCGCCTGAGAACTCGCAGAGGGGTCGTGAGTCGTAGTGACACCGTATGCGAGATTGGCTTCGTACTGCCAAAGGCGATCCGGCGTGATATCCAAAGCTACATAACCCATATGAGCATGGACATCTACTAATCCCGGAATGATGGTTTTTCCATACGCATCAAACACCTTTGCCCCATCAGGAATATTCATTTCTTCCATCGGACCCACGTCGACAATCCGGTTATCTCTCACGATAATCGAACCATTCTCAATAACTTCATCCCCTCTCAATGTAACAATGCGGGCATTACTGTAAACGGAAACTCCCTGCGGACGGGACACAGGCAATTCCAGTCCCGGCCGGAAAATTTCAGGTTGGTACAAGGCGTTCCCTGCACGCCAGTCCTCGTCATTATCGGGCTGAATTTCCAGTGTATCCTTCATCATGAACAGCGGCCGGATTTCCTGTTTGTAGACAGCATCCCCCAGACTAAAGACCAAATGACGGGAATCAACCGTCCAGCTGATCCAGTCTCCTCCGTACCGGCTCAGCTTTTTTGTGGGGATCGAGCGGCTTCCCTGCGAAATTTCAAGAGGGTCTCCTCCGGCTCTCGGCATCGGGGCAACATATACATTATGCTGATCCTTGAAAGCAATGAATCGGGTATCCGGCGACAGCAGCAGCTCTTCGGCCGTCTCACTCACCACATGGGGCATATAGTCCGATCCATCCGTCATAATACTCGAAAGGGTGGTACGTCCGTCAATTGTTTCAAAATAATACAAGCGTGATCCGTCGTGGCTCCATTGCAGGCGCGGCATCCTCCGGTTGGCTCCCCTGTTTTCCGTCTCGGTGACATGGGTAATCTCACCCGAATCGAGATCCTTAATTTTTATGTTCAGAAAGAATTCCGAACTCATATCCCTTCCGCGATTCACAATACCACTTCCCTGAAGAAATGCCACCTTGTTACCATCCGGGGAAAAAACAGGATTAGCATATTGATCGGTTTGTGTAGTCAGCCTTTCGACATCTCCTCCGCGACCTGGCGAAACCATGTAGATATGTCCGCCCTCCTGATCATTCCATGTAGCATAAACGACACGGCTGCCATCACTGGAAACCGAAGGTGCATATTCCAGATGATTTTCCGAATCGGTGACACGCTCCGGCTGCCCGTCCGGAAGTTCCTTGCGATACAGATATCCCGCCGCCTGAAAAATCAGGTGCTCGTTGTCAGGTGTCAAGACCGGCCAGCGAATCATTTTCGGCGTAAACTGTTCATCATCGACCGGAATCTGGAAGGCAACGGCATCGGCAATGCGTTTTTGCACATTTACATTAAAAGGAATCTTCCTCACATCACCGGTCTCCACATCAATGTTGTGGATTTCACCGCCAAAGCTAATAACAATTTCCCGGCTGTCGGGAGTCCAGGAAAAAGCCGGATACAGCCCGTGAATCGCCCATGTCTCCTGTTGGTCCAGATCGAGTCCGTCAAAAAGCACTCTTTCACTTCCGGACGCCAGGTCACGGATCATGAGCACCGATTGTGTTCCGATACGGCGAACAAATGCCAGTTTATCCCCATCCGGTGAAGGTGTCGGCCGCACGGCACCACCTGATGCACGTGTCACCGGTTCTAACCGACCGGTTTGACGGTCAAATCGGTTAATTTGAAAGATCCCATCATGTACATCCCTGTTATAATCGAACGGGCCGGAAAAACTATAATAGATCCAGCGACCGCTCCGGGAGACAGAAGGTTCATTCTGATCGGAGGTCCAGCTCTCTTTTTCTATTAATTGAAGTCCATCGCCTCCCTGCACGTGATACATCCAGATTTCACCCGCGCCAAGTGATCGGGTTCCCGTAAAATGTTTGCGTACAATCAGATATTGGCCATCGGGTGTCCAGTATGGAGAACTGAGCAAACGTAACGACTCATTGGTAACGGCCCTTCTGTTGGATCCATCGGCATCCATCAGCCAGATATTATCGCCACCTCCCCTATCGCTGGTAAAAGCAATGGTGTTGCCGTCCGGACTATAACGGGGCTGCATATCGAATGCCTGGCCGCCTGACAGGAGTTCTGCATCGCCTCCCTCTGCCGGAATCCGGTAAATGTCCCCCAGAAGGTCAAAAACGATATTGGTTCCGTCGGGGCTTATATCCAGATTCATCCAGGTACCCTCATCGGTATCAAAACGAATATCACGTGTTGGCCAGTTCTCCCATTGGGGCCCTTCCACTTCCCACTTCTGTTCATTCTGAAGGGTATCTGTGGTGCCATCCGGCAGTGTGTCCGCAGCAAATGCATTGGTGATCAAAAGAACAGCTAATATTGATTTCATACAAATATTAATTTCAGTCGTGAACTGGATCATAGATCATTGGAAAATACGCTGACAAAAAACAGGGCATGCGTACTACCAGATATATGATAACCTGTTACGCAAATACCCATTCCAAATAATATTAAAGATACAAAAAAATGCTTGCATGCCTAAGAAAGTAGCACTGAAAACAGGGCATCATCCTGTTTCACATAAAATAAAAGCCCGGGTCACACTCGCAACACCGGGCTTTTCTGGATTATTTATACAAGAAAATACTCGTAATACATGCACAACGACCTATACCGGATACTTCGAATTCACGGAAAGATCAGATTATGTCATGTTTAACTCACGGTATATTCCCACTCACTTCACGAAGAGCATTTCACGATAGGAAGGTAACGGCCAGTAATCATCTGCTACAAGCTTTTCCAGCTTGTCGGCCAGTAAACGGACTTTATTCATCTCCGGCAACACAACCTTCGAGAGGTGATTTGCCTTCTCCGGGATCGTGTCACCGCCGAGTTCAGCATTCACTTTGCCAAGCTGATCCACCCCCTTCAAAAGCTGGCTCAGAATGTCATTCACCTCTTCGGCAAGTTTGTTCGTGCCGGAAACGTTCAGACCGGTGCCTTTACCGCGATCATTAGTAGCAAGAATTTCATTCAGATAACGGATAGTTGCAGGTATGATCATTGTTCTGGCAATATCCTCTGTGGTTTCCGCCTCGATATTCAGCTTGATAAAATATTGCTCGAGATAGATCTCCAGGCGGGACTCAAGTTCAAGCCCTGTCAGAACATTGTACTTCTCAAACAGCTGAACCGTCTTCTGTTCGGTCAGATAAGGCAACGCTTCCATCGTATCCCTGAGGTTCAGCAAGCCACGTTTTTTCGCTTCCTTCTGCCACTCCTCAGAGTAGCCGTCACCATTAAATATGATTTTGTCAATGTCTTCAAGCGCTTTTTTCAAAATTGTTGAGAGTGCTTTCTCCAGGTTGTTGTTCCTGGACAGTTCCTCATCCAAAACCGTAGTCAGCTCGTCAATGGCATATGCAACGATGGTGTTCAATACCGTCATCGGAAACGATACCGACTGTTCCGAACCAACCGCCCGAAATTCAAACTTGTTCCCGGTAAAGGCAAACGGTGATGTGCGGTTACGGTCGCCGGCGTGTTTGGGT
Source organism: Balneolales bacterium (assembly GCA_040905705.1). Taxonomy (GTDB): domain Bacteria; phylum Bacteroidota; class Rhodothermia; order Balneolales; family Natronogracilivirgulaceae; genus JBBDQZ01. The sequence goes on along the minus strand of JBBDQZ010000029.1, from coordinate 197,837 downwards.
ATATTCGGAAGAACCGGAATATCAAGTCCCAACAATCCGCCTTTTTTGGAACTGGTCGCCCCTCCATTCATTAACTGCATGACTATATCTTCGAGCTGCTCACCTATATAGGCCGAAAGAATCGCAGGTGGTGCTTCATTGGCCCCAAGGCGATGGTCGTTGCCTGCACTGGCAATCGAAGCCCGAAGCAGCCCCTGATGATCAAATACCGCTTTCAACGTGGCGACAAAGAAAAACAGAAACTGCATATTGTCGTGCGGGCTGTCACCCGGTTCCAGAAGATTTGCCCCTTTGCTTGTTGCAATAGACCAGTTCGTGTGTTTACCGCTCCCGTTAAGCCCGGCGAACGGTTTTTCGTGCAGTAGACAAACCAGCCCAAACTTGCGTGCGACTCTCTTCAATGTGATCATTGTCAGTTGCTGATGATCAGCCGCGATATTGGCTTTTTCAAATACCGGGGCAATTTCATATTGGCCCGGTGCCACCTCATTGTGGCGTGTTTTTACCGGAACACCCAGACGGTATAGTTCCCGCTCGGTTTCCAGCATGAAAGAAAGGATACGATCGGGAATGGTACCAAAATAGTGATCATCCAGCTCCTGTCCTTTGGGCGGCTTCGCCCCGAAGAGTGTACGGCCGGAATTCATCAGATCGGGACGACGATAGAAATATTCCTGATCGATTAGAAAGTATTCCTGTTCATAACCGCCGGTGGAATTAACCCATTTTACATCCTCCTCGCCAAACCGTTTCAAGGCACGAAGGGCTTGCTTATTCAATGCCTCAATAGATCTTAACAAGGGTGTTTTAAAGTCCAGCGACTCTCCTTTCCAGGAGGCAAATGCAGTGGGAATACAAAGTGTTGATCCATTGCCGTTTTCAATAATAAACGCAGGTGACGTGGGGTCCCATGCCGTATAACCACGTGCTTCAAAAGTAGGTCGCAGTCCACCGCTGGGGAAACTCGACGCATCAGGCTCACCTCGCATTAAATCATCACCGGAAAACTGCGTAATCGCTCCCCCTCCCTGATTGGGAGTGATAAAACTGTCATGCTTTTCCGCTGTACCACCGGTTAACGGTTGAAACCAGTGTGTATAATGTGTAGCCCCCTTCTCACTCGCCCATTCTTTCATAACCACAGCCACCGCTTCAGCTACATCATAATTCAGCGGTTCGTTGTCGCGAATGGTCTTTTTTAATGATTTCCATACGGTCCCCGGAAGTCTTTCTTTCAGGGTGTCCGTTGAAAGACAGTTCTCCCCGAAGATTTCGGCAATATTCATATCCATCTTGCCCTTGCCATTTCTTGCTATGAGTGTGTCTTCCGCTTTTCTTACAGCTTCCAGTGCGTCAAATCTTCTATATGATGTACTCATGAAAGTAGTTCGTTTGTATTATTCATATTATCCTTGTTGATATCGACGGCATAAATATAAATCAATTATTGCAAATATCCATATTTTTTTAATACAAAATTATCATTTGGCTAAAATATTCAATGATATCAATACAAGTTAATTATTCCATTCAAAAAAGCGCTTTCTTCACAAGTTCCGGTCTCAACTGAATTTGTTTTCCTTATTTTACATCACATTAGATTTCTTTAAAAGATATAAAATGACGACATGAAATGGTCTGTCTGGACGGAAGCAGCACGTATGCGAACGCTTCCGGCATCGTTTATTCCTGTTCTCACCGGAGGTGCCCTGGCCTGGCATCACCAGCTTATAAATTGGCCGGTAAGCGTTATTACGCTCTGCTGTGCTGTGCTCATCCAAATCGCTACCAACTTTGCCAACGACTACTTTGATTACAAACACGGTGCTGATACCGGTGAGCGCATCGGCTTTACGCGAGCCACTTCCACAGGTGATATTTCTCCGGCGAAGATGCTGACGGTAACGCTGGTGTTATTTTTTGTCGCTTTTCTGTTGGGGCTCATCCTTGTATGGCACGCCGGATGGCCTGTTCTACTGATCGGTTTACTCTCTATTACGGCCGGCTTGCTCTACACTGGTGGGCCATATCCCCTGGCCTATCACGGACTCGGTGATCTTTTCGTGTTTCTTTTTTTTGGAATAATCGCTGTAACGGGCACCTATTATGTGAATTCACTTCAGTGGTCGACGGAGGCGTTACTGGCTTCTATTGCAATCGGAGCACTCTCAACAATGATTTTGGTTGCTAATAATTACCGGGACGTGCACACCGATCGCAAAGCTGCGAAAAATACACTTGTTGTACTGTTTGGAGAGCGGTTCTCAAGATGGCAGTTTTTAGGCCTGGCCTTGCTGGCTTTTTCCGTTCCACCCTGTTTCTATCTCTATAAAAGCTATCCGCCACTCGTCATGCTGCCGTTGATCCTGAGCCCCTGGGCGATACTGCTGATCCGGCGATTTTGGCTGGAAACCGAAAAAAAGAATTTTAACCGCATCCTCATTCAAACAGCACAGCTTATGGCTATTTACGGAATCTTGTTCAGTATGGGTATAGTACTGTCATAATCACAGGATATTACTCCGCCCTATGCAAAACAAATTGAAGCTATATCGCTATTCAATCCCCTTTCAAAAACCATTTCGAACGGCAGTCAGTGTTTTCAGGCGGCGTGAGGGTTTTATACTTGGTGATGGGGATGCTCTATGGACAGAAATCGCGCCGTTGCCCGGTTATTCTATTGAAACCACAGACCAAGTCGGCTCCTTATTAACACAACATCACAAAGAGATTGAACATCATTTTAATGGACAGACTCTGGATGAGTACCTTTCTTCAGAGACCTGTCCTGAACTTCTTTCCCTCTTTCCGTCGATAAAGTTTGGACTGTCCATGCTCTCGGAACAGCAAAAAGCTCTCCTGGAAGGAGTCCCTCTATACAAATATTGGATAAATTTTTCACACGGGCCAGGCCAAAAATCATCTGCAAAGACTTTCACAACAAAAGATTCTTCGCTTCAGCAACCATCCCGGGACAAAACGAATACAGTTGTTCAATGCAATGCCATTGCCGGACGCAAAAAACGGACAGCGCTTCTTCAGGAGATTCGGGTTTTTCTTGACGCCGGTTTCAGTACCATCAAAATAAAACTCCCTCCACAACCTGAGGAGGCCTTGTCACTGATCAAATCTGTCTGTATCCGTTTTCCACAGCTCATGTTCCGTTTTGATGCAAATGGTACATTTTCCCTTGAACAGGCGGCATGGTTGTTGAAACAGATCAGGACATACCAACATCCACCAGCACATCTTCACAATATTGATTATATAGAAGAACCGGCAGGAAATATCTCTCCGGAAGAGTTCGCCGCATTACACAGATTGAGCCCGGTGCGGTTAGCCGCGGATGAATCTGCACGCACCCCCTATCAAGCCCGCACACTGCTTAATCACCATGCTGTTGATGTCATTGTATTAAAACCAATGCTTTTTGGGAGTTTTCTCGAGATGGCCAACCTTCGAGATGCCTTCGGTAGCACTTTAACCCGAGATATATCTGATTCTGATTCTCCATCTTCCCCCCAATTGATCCCTGCCGAAATAACCATCACCGTCTCCTCTTCGATAGAAACGGGTATCGGTCGAGCGCTGTTGGCGCATCTTGCCTGTTTCTTAGACACCAGTGGTATGACTCATCACGGTCTTGCCACCGGAAAACTGCTGAACGGCGATATCGCACCAAACAATCATAGTCATCGGACTTCAGCGTCTGACAATCATGCTTCTCCTGTTTATCCTCTTTCTTCACAAGCCGGGATAGGGATCCGGCCGGATATCAGGCAACCCTCTTTCATCAAACCGGCTTTCACGGGCTCGGATACCTGAAATCACACTTCATGAGTGCCAAACAAACACAATATCATCCGGATTCAGTTTTCCTGACCGACGGTATCACGATCATCCGGTATCGTAATTTATCGTACATTCGCACCCGGGCAGTGGAGTATTTGCACCACCTTCTTTCCAGTATGCCTTCACATGATCAAGCCGGTACCGAAACAGCAAGTGCCTTCGAAAGCATCGGAATCGACACCACTGATCGTTTTCAAGCCGCTTTGTGGATGACCTGTTGCTGGCTTGACCGCATTCCATTTATACTTTTTGATACGGATTACATCGAACCATTATATCGGTTCAAGCCCGGCTACGTGGTTCGCACTTCAAAGAAAACCCTTCGCATTCCCTCTTACTCTGGTGATATAAAGGGTACGGACAGCATCGCGCCGGATCTTGCTGTATCAAATAATGAACCCGATCCAAATATGGCCCGCTTCACGGAAGTATTCACCGGTCTTAGGCATCATCCCGAAGAGGTATTCTGTGGATTATTGACGTCAGGGAGCGCCGGAGAAGCCAAAAAAGTACCGTTACTTAGAAAGCAGATGATCGCAGCGGCAAATAACACATATATTTCCAACGATACCTCACAACTTTGGGGAAACAGTCTGCCGCTTTATCATACCGGGGGACTTGCCATTATTTTTCGTGCTTTGCTTGGTGGAAAAGGTGTCTATATTTGGAATTGGTTTGATGCCGGAACTATTCTGGACGACCTGCACGCTCATTCAGAAATCGGATACATTTCCCTTGTTCCGACCATGCTAAAACGTCTGATGGATATTTCGCAAACCTCCGGCAAACCGATTCCCGGGTCGCTGAGGAAAGTATTAGTGGGGGGCGGCCCTGCCCCATCCGGACTGCTCGAAACAGCCCGGAATGCCGGCTGGCCGGTCATATTCAGTTATGGAATGACCGAAACTTGCGGACAGGTCGCTGCACAGCAGCAGGACGGCTCCAGCCCGGTTGGTTCGGTCGGCACACTCTTCTCCGGACATGAACTCACCATCCGGTATGAAAACGGACAAAAAGTTCCTGCCTTGTCATCCGGCGTTCTTTGGCTTAGAGGGCCGCAGGTTTTTCCCGGGTACTTAACAGCGGACACACCGCTTCGACGTTTGTTAAAACCGAAAACAAATGAGTTGGACAGATCATCATTCTTCGAAGATTCAACATCCGGAAACAATCGTCCTCCGTCGGAATACGAAATTAATACCCGGTGGAAAAATAATATAAGGCTCCATTCCAGAAGTAAACCGGTTGCTCATGAAGGTACCCGGAACAAGGCTGAATTCCCTATTCAAACCGTAAGTGAATCCTGGTTCCAAACCGGTGACTATGCCCGTCTCGACAATAAGGGTAATCTATTTATCGAAGCTCGCAGGACCGATCTTATCCTTTCAGGGGGCAAGAATATCCGTCCTGTTGAAATTGAATCCGTGCTTTTATCACTACCGGAAATAAAGGATGTAGCAGTGACGGGCGTTCCCGACCAGGTATGGGGACAAAAAATGGTCGCCCTTGTAGTGATGAGCTCTAAAAACCCTGAAAAATTAACAATCGAAAGTGGTGATCACATCCTGGCTGAGTTATCTGACAGACTAATGGGCTATCAAAAACCCAAAGCCATCTATTTCGTAGATGCCATTCCGCGGACCCCTCTTGGCAAGATACGTCGGGATGACGTACTGGTAATGGCTACAAACCTGCACGACGAAAAATAGCATCTATATTTCTCGTGTGGTGCTCCGGATTAAAAGCGTCGGCAATTTCGGTTGTGGAAATATGAGAGGTAATTTCCATATCGGATTCAACAAGTTTCCGAAAGTCCTGCTTTTGTTCCCATGCTTTCATCGCGAGAGGCTGCACAAGGTCATAAGCTTCCTCCCGGGAAAGCCCTTTGTCGATCAAAGTAATGAGAAGCCGTTGAGAAAAAACCACACCGTGCGTACGGTTGATGTTTTCCATCATATTGTCCGGATAAACAACCAGTTCTTCCACCACACCAGCAAATCGGTCGAGCATATAATCTACTAAAACAAGAGCGTCGGGAATAATAATCCGTTCAGCGGAAGAGTGTGAAATATCCCGTTCGTGCCAGAGTGGGATGTTTTCATAGGCGGTAATCATATAGCCGCGCAGCACCCTTGCACAGCCTGTAATGTTTTCAGAACTCACAGGATTACGTTTATGAGGCATGGCCGAAGAGCCCTTCTGCCCTTCCCGGAAACGTTCTTCAACCTCACGCGTTTCGGTTTTTTGAAGATGCCGGATTTCTACGGCGATCTTTTCCAGGGTGGTGCCGATCAAGGCAATAGTAGCTATATAATAAGCATGGCGATCTCGCTGCAATGTCTGGGTCGATACCGGAGCCGGTGTCAGTCCGAGATAATCACATGTATAGGCTTCCACTTCTGGTGGAATATTGGCAAACGTTCCGACAGCACCAGAAAGTTTTCCGAATTCAACATCGGAAGACGCCCGGTTAAAACGCTCCAAATTTCGTTTCATCTCATTATGCCAGAGAGCACATTTGAGACCGAATGTTGTGGGTTCAGCGTGTACCCCGTGCGTCCTGCCCATCATCACTGTGTACTTATGCTCCTTCGCTTTAGCCTCCAGGACCCTGATCATTCGATCAAGTCCGCTTCGAATCAGTTTGTTCGCCTGTTTCAAACGCACACCCAAAGCGGTATCTACAACATCCGTAGAAGTGAGTCCGTAATGCACCCATTTTCTTTCCGGTCCAAGCGACTCAGACACCGAACGTGTAAAAGCCACCACATCATGGCGCGTGCTCTCTTCAATTTCATGGATGCGGCTAATATCGAAGCGGGCATTATCATATAATTGCCTGACATCCTCTTCCGGGATCACCCCGAGACGACTCCAGGCTTTACAAGCTGCCAGTTCAACTTCCAGCCACGACCGATACTGATTCTCCTCACTCCAGATAGCGGCCATCTCCTTCCGTGAATACCGTTCAATCATAATAGGATATTAAATAATTTCAGATGGTGATTTTTTATTTAGCCGTTTCCGTTATGCTTCAAGAGTCGGGTTCACTGGATTGTTCGATCACTTTAACTTCCACCTTGGATAACCTATTATTGTTCATTTTAACCACTTTTAGTTCCACCCCTTTGAACTGAACGGTTTCCCCCACTTTTGGAATGCGTTCCAGCAAATGATAGACTAGCCCTCCAAGTGTTTCATACTCATCCTGATCGGTAGTCAAATCCATAGAAAGGATTTCAGCCATGTCATCGAGATCTATTTTTGCATCAAAGACATAGTTGCCTGATTTTTTTCTTGTGTACAACTCCACTTGTTCCGTGTATTCATCAGTGATTTCACCGATAATTTCCTCCAGTACGTCATCCAGGGTAACAATACCCTCTGTTCCTCCATACTCATCCACAACTACGGCAATATGTGTTTTCTCGCGTTGGAAATCCCGTAACAGATCATCCAGTTTTTTTGTAGTTGGAATAAAAAGAGCCTTTCGAGCAAGAGTCCTCCAATTGATAGTAGTTTCACCAAGATCGGAATTGATATAAGGCAGCAGATCCTTGGAATGAATAATACCGAGGATGTTGTCAAGATCGTTCTGATAAAGTGGCAACCGCGAAACGCTCGTTTCACGAATAAGATCAAGTGCCTCTTTAAGTGTATTTTCGGTGGAAATGGCTGAGATATTGACTCTGGACGTCATAATCTCTCGAACATAAGTGTTTCCAAATTCAATCACATTTTCAATGATTTCACGCTCGTCACCATGTATAGAACCGTGTAATTCACCCACCTCGGCAATCGTTTTCAGGTCATCTGATGAGATGGCATCAGATGGTCGTGGAATACTTTTCTCTAAAAATCGCGTCCCCTGTGAAATTAGTCTGGAAAGTGGTCCAAGCACAACAAAAAATAAGTAAAGCAGGCCGCTGAATTTCCGTGAAAGCGCAAAGGGCTTATTCAATGCAAGCAGTTTGGGTGTGATTTCCGACATGATCACAATCACAAATGTAAGCACGAGTACCTCAATGGTAAATACCAGTAGTTGAGGAAGGCCGAATATCGCAACAATACGTCCGGTCCCTACCGCAGCGCCAACAGCTGTAATGATGTTTGAAAAAGTGTTTCCGATCAGAATCGTAGCAAGCAATTGCCTGGGTTTCTCCAGCATATATAATGCCCTGGATAGAGCGGCATCTTTTTGTGCTTTTTCCAGGATATCCCGATCTACTTTCTTGTCCAGGGAAAAAAAAGCTACTTCGGCACCGGAGAAAAAGGCAGAGAAAAGCAAGCCCAGTACTATTATCAAAACAAGTAGAAATATGTTGCCCGGGTTGGAAAGCAACATATCAAAGGTGCTCCCCTCATCCGATGCCAACAACCGGTTAGCTGCTATGAGGGAATAAAACGCTGACGGAAGTTCCAACTGTGTCGTAAGTAATTTTGTTCAAATTAGTACAGGAAAGCTAATCACAAAAGCAATCGTTTGCAATTTAGAATGGCAAGTCGTCGTCAACATCGATCATTTCGTCTTTTACATCATTGCTTTTTTGTGGTTCCTTTTTTTGCTGGCCGGACTCCCCGGAATATTCAGCCTGTCCGGAATCACCTTTACTATCCAGCATCTGCATTCCCAGAGCCTTAATTTCGGTTGTATACTGTTTCTGGCCATCCTTGTCTTCCCAGGAACGCGTCTGGACGGGTCCTTCGAAATATACCTGGGATCCTTTTTTAAGATACTGCTGACAAACCTCGGCCAGTCTGCCCCAGGCAACGACCCGATGCCACTCGGTACTCTCTTGCCATTCCCCGTTACTGTCCTTGTAACGTTCACTTGTTGCCACACTCATGTTAGCGACAGCGGTATTATTTTGCGTATATCTCACCTCGGGATCTGCCCCGAGCCGACCAATGATCATTGCTTTATTTAGTGATCCCATATCATCTCAAATTTCGTTTTCAGGTTACCTTTAATGTAAATTAGACAATCTTCTCCGTCAATCCTTACACTAATTCCATATTCTTCTTGTCTCCTTATTGCTGCATGCATCAACCATTCAAAATATTATGAATAAACACCGGTTTTTTCCATCTCCATAAGCTTTTTTATGCGCAATTGGGTATCCGGATGTGTGGAAAACAACCGGCTCATGCCACGGGTTGAAAAGGGATTTACCGGAAACATGTGAGCGGTAGACCGTTGTGCCGTTTCTGAAGCCTGCATAGGAATACCTTCCACCGACGCCTGTATTTTTTTCAGTGCTCCGGCCAGACTTTCTGCACTGCCACAGATTTCGGCACCAACTCGATCGGCTTCAAATTCGCGGGTTCTGGATATAGCCGCCTGAAGCATAGCCGCAGCCAATGGTGCCAGTATGAATGTCAATATTAAAACAAGCGGATTAGGCCCGCCTCCATTCCCGCGTCCAATCGGTAAAAAAATGGCAAATTGTGCAATCAGGGTAATGGCACTGACTACTGATGTAACAACGGTTTGTGTAAGAATATCCCGATTTTTGATGTGTGCAAGTTCATGGGCCATCACACCTCTGAGCTCCTGCTCATTCAAACTCTGCAAAATACCCTGCGTTGCGGCAATAGCGGCATGATCAGGATTGCGTCCGGTAGCAAATGCGTTCGGCTGTTGCTGAGGAATCACATAGACTTTGGGCACAGGCAAATTAGCCTGTCTGGCAAGCTCTTCTACCATGTTATAAAACTTTGGCGCATTTTCCCGGTTCACCTCTTTTGCACGGTACATTTTCAGCACCATTTTGTCGGAGTACCAGTAACCGAAGAAATTTATGCCCAAAGCAAAAATAAGGGCTATGATCATCCCCGTTTGCCCGCCGAGCAGGTTACCTACTGACAAAAACAACAGTCCAACCAGCGCCATCAGAAACACTGTACGTATTGAATTCTTTATCATTCGTTGCTTCCTCCTTTCCGTTCTTTCCAATTATTAAGATTAAACTTTGACCCAGTCTATAACTTACGTCATCTCCCAATTATTTTTTTAACAATTCGAAAATGATTTTGATCTCTTGACAGGTTAGCACTTTGTTGATATTCTTTTTGTATTCTTAACATCCGATTAACATCAGAAAATCCTCCTGGTTCAATCACGCGCCTGTATCGTGATGGCACAACATGGCAATTGCATTTCTATATCAATAGATGGGACTTTAAACATCCTTCCGCTCTTTCTGTAAAAGATTAATATTTTGCTTTCCACTTTTTTTCTTATCCTGTAAGAACGTGTTGAGAAGCCGCGACTCAGTCATGCGTCCACTTCTCCGGACATTTTAACGTTCAAATGGCCCGGGCCGCTATACAATGGTTGCTCCGGTTACTAATCACCTTGCTATTATTTAAAAAACCTTATTGAGATGACTAACTTTAACAACAGAAATTCTCGACAAAACAACACCTTCAGCCGACGGGATTTTCTAAAAACCGGAGCACTTTCCGGAATGGCTCTCGGTTCCGGTGTATTATTAAATGGTTGTTCTTCGACAAATGGAAGAACCCATCCCGGAGATGCCAAAAATATCATTTTTATGGTCAGTGACGGAATGAGCAATGGAACACTGACAGCAGCTGATCACATGCTCAGAAGAAATTTTGGCAGAGCATCACAATGGATCTCCTGCTATGAAGAAAATCGACTCACCCGCGGATTGATGGATATGGCTTCCGCCTCTTCCATAGTAACCGATTCGGCTGCCGCTTCCTGCTCCTGGGGTTGCGGACAAAGACTGGTTAATGGCAGGATTAACATGACCGAAGACGAAATAGCCCTCAAAACCATTCTTGAAATTTTCCGGGATGCCGGAAAAGCCACCGGACTGGCCACTACCACCACCCTGACTCACGCTACACCAGCCGGATTCAGCGCCAACGTTATGAGTCGAAATGATGAACCCATTATCGCCACTCAGTACCTGGAACGTGGATACGATGTCCTGTTGGGAGGGGGAAACCGATTCTTTGATCCCACATTGCGAGATGATGGTCGCAACCTGTACGATGAATTCGCACAGACAGGTTACCATGTGGTTCGACAAAAAGAGGCGATGCAGCGCTTCAACGGGGATGAAAAACTGCTTGGTATCTTTTTCGACGGACACTTGCCCTATACCCTGGACCATCAAAACACCAGTGATTACCGTCGTGACATCCCCACACTTACAGAGATGACACAAGCCGCCATCAACAGACTTTCCAAAAATGAAAACGGATTTATCCTCCAGGTCGAAGGCGGACGTGTAGACCACGCCGCCCATAGCAATGATGTCTCCGGCCTTATTTACGACCAGATCGCATTTGATGATACTATCACAGCTGTATTGGAATTTGCAGAAGGCCGCGACGATACACTTGTGATTGTCACTACGGATCATGGAAATGCCAATCCTGGTTTGAATGGCGTCGGATCCAATTACAGCAACAGTGAACCGAACTTCGACAGGATTTCAGAATTCCGGCACACGAATAACTGGCTCATGCCACAACTGAATGCTAACAGCTCTATCAACGAAATTAGAGAGCTTGTTGAATATGCGACCAGGATCGAAATTCGTCGTGATGAAGCCGGTATTCTTCAAAGATCCCTGGCGGGTGAATACGAAAACCTGCATCGATTAATGAGCAGCCCCTATCAGGTCCTGGGACAGATTCTTGCAAATTATGTCGCTTTCAATTTTATTGGCGGTTCCCACACCGCAGATTATGTCGAATTGTCGGCCATGGGCCCGGGCAGTGAACAATTGGGGCCTATAACAAGAAATACCGACCTGTTTGAACTTATGGTTGAAATGGGCGGGGTTCAGGTATATATGGAGGATCGGAAGGCCTGAGTGATGGCCCCTGCAATGTGCTCAACAAAATCAGGGGATCGACTCCGGCCCGTTCCGGCCCGTTTCAGTGCCTCCCTTCTGATTAGGATGATTCAAATTGGCACTGACGATCCTGGTATTGCGTTTGAAGCCGTCAAATTTAGCTCTTTTAACAGCACTTTTTCGAAACAGTTGACGGAATTCCTGCAAATCCAGTTCCTCCCAATAGTTGATGTCGCGATCCGCGTTTTCCGGGCGCTCAAATAAACGCTCTTCGGAACCTCGCCGGGCTTCCCGGTTCCACGGACAAACATCCTGGCATATATCGCATCCGAAAATCCACTCTCCCATTTGTTGATGGTACTCTTCCGGGATCTCTTCACGGAGCTCGATGGTGAAATAGGAGATACATTTACTACCGTCCACCTTATACGGTTCGTAAATGGCATCCGTCGGACAAGCATCGATACAGCGTGTGCAACTGCCACAGTGATCGGTCACCGGGACATCGTATTCAAATTCCGCATCCAGTATCATTTCGGCAATAAAAAACCATGATCCCCATTCGCGATTCAGCACATTCGTGTGTTTGCCCAGCCAACCGATACCCGCTTTCACCGCCCAGGCTTTATCAAGTACCGGTGCCGAATCAACAAAAACACGGCCCTGTATGTTTCCGGTTACCGACTCGATAAATGAAAACAATTCAAATAACTTCTCCTTAACGACATGATGGTAATCTTCTCCTAAAGCGTATTTGGAGATTTTGGGACGATCGGAGGCTGCCTGCTGTCTGGCGAGTTCAGGTTGATGATAGCTAATCATAAGAGAAACCACCGACCTGGCGCCGGGTACCAGTTTCCGGGGATCTACCCTCTTGTCAAAGTGATTTTCCATCCACTGCATCGTTCCATGACGGCCTTCCCTCAGCCACTGTTCCAGCCGGCTTTCCTCTTCCTCCAGATGTTGTGCACGGGCAAATCCAATCGTGTCAAATCCCAGACGAAGTGCCTCCTGCCTCACCAGTGCAGTCCGCTCTGTAATATTTTGTGCGTATCGGGACATTTATCACTCATTCAGATTTCATCAACTCTTCCCGAAGCCGGCGGCGAAAATCCTCTTCATCTTCGGCCAAATCCCGCAATTTCCACTGTTGCACTTTCACCTGTTTCTTGACAATCTCCAGTGAACGGTCCAGTGTATCGGTGACCATCCGGTTCAATTCCGTATCTTCTTCCCTGAGCAATATTGCATCAAAAAGGATATCCGTCGATTCCTCAATAACACCACGATTGCGATTTGAAGCAAGATCCTGAACTATTCCGTTAACCACATTGAAAACAATATCGTTAATCGCCTGCTCAATCGTTTTTCGTACCAACGAGCCAAAAAGTGGAATCTGTTCCAAGCGGGCAAATTCTTGACTCTCCTCAACAGCATGGTTGATGCGCTCCTGAATATAATCCTTAATATCCCCCTGATAACGACCATAATTGTGCGCAGCCACTTTTTCGATCCTGTGCGACATCCAGTCTACCAGTACCTCTTTTTGCGGCATTATCACCTCCTTAATTATCTTATCCGCTACCGGTCCGCCTGTTCGAACTTCCTGCTGAATGTCGTTCAGGATATTGATAGTCACACGATCGGACAGCTCTTCTATCAATATTCCAAAGTATTTACGAATAAATGATATGATAACCGTATCACCAAGATCGATGACCCCTGCACGATGCAATCTGTAGGTGATGGAAATAATTCTGAGCAATCGCAAAAAACGGAAACCGCCAATGGGGATACATCCGAGCAGATCATAAAAATGGATAAACGGAAAGAAAAACCAGCGATGATATACCCGGTGGTAGATCGAGATTCCCCAGCGCACAAAAAATTCAACAAGGAATATGGAGACAAATATCAGATCAATCAGGATAAACCTTGGATGAATAACAGCGGCATACCACTCAGCAAATGCCGTATTGACAGAACTTACCAATGACCGGATTGATTCGAATTCAAATAACCAGTCGAAGATGATCCAGTTCAGATTGATCATCAACAGGATGATCATCAACAGGTCCAGCAGAAATAAAACAAGATTTCTGCCTTCGCGAATGGCCTTCAGTTGCATAAAATGTTAGTTAACAGGCTGATGTTTTATCTTTCAGGTACATGTTCAGAAGTTTTACTGCACAGAATTTATGAGCCTTGACCATGCCACTTGGCATGGTGAATGTTTTCAGAAATTTCCTCGTAGCTCTTTTTCATCCATGTGGGCTTCTCTGACACCGTCGAACAGGTTTTTAATCAGAAACGGGATTTTCAAAATGGATAAAGCTTAAAATATAGGAAGATTCGCTCTGGAATTTAAGAAGAAATGGTTTTTTTACAGAGCATCCCATGCCGAAGGCCCCCTGATGAAACCGTGATTTCGTCAACCCCAAAAACGTCCAGATACCCTTCCAGAATCAGCAGTCCGGTAAGAAAGATATCCGCTCTGCCCTCCATGACTACCGGCCACGTATCGAGCAATTCCTGTACGGACATTCTGCAAACCCGCTCTATGAGTCTCCGGATTTCATCAAGAAGGATTACGGAACCGTTAATCATTTCAGAACGATATGGCTTCCCATGAGCCCGGAGTATCCATGATAGAGATGTAACCGTACCTGCAACCCCAACAGTACGGTCATTGTGCAGCCCAATTTGTCTCATATTATTCCGGACCGTTTTTCTCATTGATTCGACTGCGACCGGGTCAAATAGCAACCTTGACGCAGACTCCCGGTTAATATCATCAACAGTATTGCTTTTGCCTTCTATGGATTCACTCTTTGGTGGCAGTGGCGGCTCTACTCCGTTTCGCTTTGAAATATACGGGAAAAAGCGTTCTGTAAATCGTACACATCCTATATCCAGTGATTCCAGCCGGGTCAATTCCGGCTGTATTCCTTTCGAAATGTTATGATAATAACCACACGCCAGCTCCGTACTTCCGCCTCCAATATCAATGACCGAAACCCTTTCTTCAGAACTAAAAAGATCCGGATCCAGGGTGGCCAGCGCCCCTATAAAAGTGGCTTCCGCTTCTTGTAAACCGGTGAGCAAGGTGACATTCCAGCCCAATTCCTCACGAAGGGCTTCCATTACCTCCTTTCTGTTGCGTGCATCTCGCATTGCGCTGGTTGCCGTAACCACCACATCAATATCACCAAAACGATCTTGAATTCTTTTTTTAAGTTTCTTCAAAGCCCCTAAGAGACGATCGATGGCATCCGGAGTAATACGGCGATCCCTGTCCACACTCCGTCCAAGTCGAGGAATTTCCTGAGCCTCATCCAACACCTTTAACATACCGTCCCGAACAATGGCCACGAGGAGCAATGCCGTATTGGTACCGATATCGATAACCGCTGCCGGTTGGCCTGTTTCTTTTTTCATGAGTTTAACATATTGCTATTCACTAAGTAAACGTTGCCTAAAATTAGAAAATCTCCATTATGTTCACTTTTTTTGCCTGTTCTCATGAATCCTTATCCAGAATAATACCTATCCATTCATTCTCTTCCATGACCTGTTTCTTATTAAGTGATGCGTAGTGAACATTCCTGTTGATGGTATCTTCATCTGCCCGGGTGATCCCGGACAGCAGAAGGCTTCCATCAGGTGATAAATTACGAGTCAGTGGTTCAGCTATATCCAGCAGAGTGTTCCTGTTTATATTTGCCAGAATCACCTCAAACTGTGCATTTTTATCAATGATCCCTGCCGTTCCGAGATTCATGTCGAACCGGTCCGACAGACCATTAATGCGTGCATTCTCCAGTGCATTTTCATAACTCCAGGTGTCAATATCCACCCCTGTCGCATGTGATGCGCCCAGCTTAAGTGCAGCAAAAGCCAATATTCCGGTGCCGGTACCCACATCCAGTACCCGGTCACCTTCCCGGATGATTGATGATAACATTCGGAGCATAAGCCGTGTTGTTTCATGATAACCGGTACCGAATGCCATTTTGGGATCAATCCGTATAGAAACCTTCCCATCCGGTGGTGGATCCTTCCCCCATGTAGAACAGATATAGAAAGAGCCAACCGTTATAGGTTGCAGACTTTTTTCCCACTCTTTGTTCCAGTTACGTTCTTCCTCGATGTGCTCATCCAGTATTCGTCCACCATAACTCCGGGTTTGAAGCCACTGATTCAGTTGACCACGCATTCGGTCGGAAAAATGTTCCAATCCGATCCAGGCTTCCAGTATGTTCTCCATCTGTTCAAAACCGGTGAATCCAGAGTCGATCAAATCACTGATCAATATTTCCTGTTCCGCTTCAGGAAGCAAAAACCGAACTTTAAGGTAGGCTTTTTTCATATGTCTCATTTGTTGACTTCGCTTCGCGTTTCACACGGTACTTCTTGACCTTCGTTTCTATCGTCAGCCGGAATCCCCTTGACGAAATTAATCATGCGCCTTTATGTCAAAAAATCACCCCGTCATGGGCACAGCATGGCTTCAGCGTATACGGTTGTAAATCAGTTCAACGAGCACATCCCCCACCGCCTGAAGCGTAGCGGTACTGATAACATCCATATCGTCTTCATGGGTGTGCCAATGATCCGGAAAGATTACCTGTGTACGGTATTCCGGTGGTTTGTGATGTATGATATTAATGGTGGGAATATCCGTATTACGATTAATGATCCAGTGATCATCCATAATATCCGTTCCTCTGACATCGGAAAAGTACCGTGCATACCCCTTTTCCCTGGCCACAGCCCAGATCTCTTCAACCAATCCAGGAGCATATTGCATTGAAAATCCTTCGCGGGGAAACACCGCCCCTTCTGCTCCAACCATATCCAGAAGTATCCCAAACCTCGGCCGATAACCCGGCACTGGTGGATTTTCCGACCAATATCGGGATCCTAAAAAATAAGAATCGAGATCTCCCTCATAGCCATAGTCTTCGCCGTCAAAAAGGATGATATCAATGCCGATGGGTGGCGGATGCTCCCTGAAAATACGGGAGAGCTCGAGTAGCACCCCTGCCCCGCTTCCTCCATCATCAGCACCTGGTATCGGCTCCGACCTAAGGCGTTCATCAGAATCCTGGTCGGCGCGCGGCCTCGTGTCCCAATGAGCCAGCAACATGAACCGGTCTTCCATTTCCGGATTAAACGACGAAATGATATTACTCATTCCATACTTGTTACCTTCATAACCAACATGCGTAAACGCTTGCACAAAAACGGCTTGATTACCTGCGTATCGCTTTAATGTTTCGACCAGATAATTGCGAGTCAGCCGATGGGCTTCGGATCCGGGATTTCTCGGACCGAAATTCACCTGTCGCTCAATATGCATATAAGCTGAATCAGCAATAAATGAGGGCGTTTCACGATCACGATTCACAAAAGTCAATAAGCCATCACTTTCTTTCTTGGAACATGCCAAAACACAGATATAGAGTGCAAGGCAAAGCACTCCTTTCGCACTTGTCCGCCTCGCATTTTTTACCATGGCCTTTCGCTCTATCCAAGAGCCGCTTGACGTTTTATATAGATAAAGAGGAATCCGTCATTTCTGATTCCACCAAAAGGGCGGCATTAAAAAGGGTCTCCTCGTGAAATGCATCGGCCATTAGCTGTACACCGACAGGCATTCCGTCTTTGCTGTGGGTACCGGCCGGGACGCTAATTCCACAAATACCTGCAAGGTTGGCCGATATAGTATAAATATCATTGAGATACATTTGAAGGGGGTCATCCATTTTGGAGCCCAAATCAAACGCGGTCGTTGGAGCCGTAGGCGAAAGAATGACATCTACCTGCGAAAAAGCGTCTTCGAAATCCTGTTTGATCAGCCGTCGTATACGCTGGGCTTTCCCGTAATAGGCTTCATAATAACCGGCACTAAGTACATATGTCCCCAACATAATACGGCGTTTCACTTCAGCACCGAAACCTTCTGTCCGGCTTTGTTTATAAAGACGAATCATGGGGGAGTCAAGGGCTTTCAACTGATCATTTAAATGATCAGCCATGCCGGCGTCGGCCTTTATTTGTTTTTGAATGATCGCTTCTTCGGTTTTGAGTTGATCCCGAACTTCTCTTATATCCGCCCGGTGCCCATATCGGATCCCGTCATATCGTGCCAGGTTACTGGAAGCCTCCGCTGTAGCAAGAATATAGTAGGCGGCAACCGCATATTTCAGGTGCGGTAAATGAATATCAATCAGCTTTGCACCTTTTCCTTCAAGTTTTTCGGCCACATTCATAACATGTTCCCTGATCTCGGGATCCAGTCCGTCCCCGAAATATTCTTCCGGGATCCCTACAGCTATACCGGTATCCGGCTTTTCCAACAGGGTGGAATAATCCGGAACGCGGTAAGGAGACGAAGTCGCATCTCCGGCATCACGTCCGGCAATGACTTCAAGTACCAGAGCGGCATCGGCGACGGTATGAGTGAGTGGTCCAATGCAGTCAAACGAGGACGCATAGGCAATCAACCCATGGCGGGACACCCGGCCATAACTGGGTTTAACTCCGACAACCCCGCAATAGGAGGCCGGCTGGCGAATTGAGCCTCCTGTATCTGTTCCCAATGCAGCATTACACATTCCGGAAGCTACTGCTGCCGCACTGCCACCACTCGATCCCCCCGTCACTTTATCAGGGTTATGGGGATTTCGTGCCGGGCCGTAGATGGAATTTTCTGTGGAAGACCCCATGGCAAACTCGTCCATATTTAACCGGCCAACAATTATCGCATCCTGTTCCTGTATTTTCTTTACAACGGTTGCATCGTACACAGCTTCATAGTTTGCCAACATTTTAGATGCGCATGTTGCAGGGAAGCCTTTCTGGCAGAGCACTTCTTTAATACCCATAACCGTTCCCGCCAACAGGCCTGCGGTACCATTCTCGATTTTCTTTTGAATGGAACCTGCCTGTTGCAATGCCGATTCTTTCTGCAGAAGTGAACAGGCATTAATTTCGGAGTTAACCCCCTCGATTTGTGAGATATAGCCGGATACAATTTCAGCAAGAGTATACTCTCCTGCCTCAAGTCCCTGGCGGGTACTTCGAATCGAATTATGCTTCAAAATGTGAGTATACTGGTTTTAGAACGGAATTTAACTTTCGGATTTCTTTTCCTCTTTGACTGACTCTTCTACCTCCTGATCCTGATTCGCGCGTACTTGAGATTGTTCCTGTTCTCTCTTTTTTTCTTTTTCTTTTTCTTTTTCCCGTTCCCGTTCCGCTTTGGTCTGTTCTTCGGTACCTTTTTCAATTTCCTTGCGAATATCGGAAGAGGCTTTCCGGAATTCGGTCAATCCCTGGCCCAGGCCCCGTGCCAACTCGGGAATCTTCTTTGCTCCAAAAAGGAGTAAAACCACAAGAATGATCACCAGCCACTCAAGTCCACCAAATGATCCCATAGATACCTCAAATAAATGTGTTAATAATCGAAAGTGTTATAGCGTAAAATAATAAACTTTACGCACATGAGTAACCCCCGATAAAATTATTTTATTTTGATGGCGTTACGCACTTGAATTTTACCACAATTATTAGTTATTAACCCACGAAAAGCTTTTTTACTAAAAATTCAGGATATCAGCTATGATTTGGACCGTTGAACTCGCAGCAACGCTTGAGGATGCACCATGGCCTGCAACCCGAAATGAGTTGATCGAGTGGGCTGAGCGTAATGGCTGCCCTCAGCAAGTCATTGACAATTTATACGAATTGGATGAAGAAGACGATACCCCATATGAGAGTATTGAGGAAATATGGCCCGATTATATCATGAAAGAGGATTTCTTTCATGGAGAGGAAGATGAAGGCTTCGATTATGACGACGTGTGACATCGGTACTACACATCGTTACTTCGCTTCCGGTTCACCCTGTTTTCATGTGTTTAACCCTGTTTGATTCACAAAAATACATGAAACACCCATGGATATAATCAGATACTCATATGTCCGGAAGTTCAGGCACAGGGGTTTCATCTTTTTTCCTCTATTCAAAATGTATAATTTGGGTGGATTTCCAATCTTTCATCCCTTTCCAAGATTCGTATTGATTGTTGAATAAGTTCTCAGGATTTATATGCATGTTCATGATGGGGGTCGTTGTTGTACCTGTAAACCAGGCACAACCGATATCATCACCGATATCCTTGAATTCGATGGTATCGTTAGAAAACGTATCTCAAAACGAGGAAGACCCTCGGATAAGGCGGGTTCGATTCATCGGTAATGAAGCGTTCAGCAAAAGTGAACTGCGTGCTGTTGTACGTACCCGCCCGAATCGCCAGTTTTTGGGAATCCCCGGTCTTACCTGGTGGTATCAACTAAACAAGCTCTCTGATCGACTCGGTGAACCGCCTGCCCTGCTCGATCGTAATATTCTCTCCCGGGATCTTGAACGACTCACTGGTTTTTATGAGTCTGAAGGATATCGTCAGGCCAACATTGATACCAATATCATCTATTTTGATCAGGATCAAATTGAAGTATCCTTCATCATCAGGGAAGGACGCCAATCGCGGATTCGCGATATTTACTTCCATGGTTTGCCTGAACCTGAGTCCGGAGAAAGCAATCTGGACTTTATTCTCCGCAGTAATATTGTGAATGAGGTAATCAGTGATACTTCTTTCCGCTCAGGGCATCCATTTACATACGATAATATTGCAGAAGAACGCAATCGTATCATCGCGTATCTTCGAAATCGCGGGTATGCATCCGTTTCAAGAGATTCGGTCCTGGCCGTGGTCAAAGAAGACGCGGACCTGAACCTCGAATTGGATTTGATGTTCCGCGTTTACCCTGGCCAAACCTACCGCTTCGGTGATGTTTATATCGATTTGACCGGGCCGGATGAGCAATTCGATTCCATACAATACGATACACTGTCGGGCGAACCCTATACCGAACCGCCATATAAAATCTTTCTGCGTATTGACGCAACCGCTCAAACAAAACCAGGGTTACTTGCCGAACAATTACTATTTAAACCGGGGATGCTTTATCATCACAGCAGCTATCGCAACACGGTTAATCAGTTTCAAAACCTCGATATGCTTATAGTTAATCAATTCAGCCATACCGATGACGGTTCCCTACCGGATTATTCTAATGAAAGGCTGCCTGTCTATATACAAATGCAAACACTGCCTCGTCATCGAATTCAGATGGATTTTTTCGGAATGAAACGCCTCGGTTTTGGTGCCGGCACGGGTCTTCGCTATATTAATAATAACCTCTTTCGCGGAGCGGAAACTTTTGAAATTGGAGCTCAGGGGGGATTCGAGCTGGTCAGTGGAACGCTACTGAACAGCACTGAACTGAGCACCGCTTACACAGTTCAACGACTCAATTTCCCTTTCCATCGCCTTGACCAGACACCCTTTTTTCTAAATGCCAATACAAGCTATCGATTTAACTGGGCTCAAAGCCTGCAGGAAAATTTCACTATCAATTCCAATTTTCGCCTGAGCAATCAGTTTGAAGTCCGACACAGGCCGCAAATGGCCAGCCTGTTTGACCTCATCGAACTGGATTGGCTCGACGCTTCGGCTACTGCCGAGTTTGAAAACAATCTGCGGGACCGGTTTGACAACATTATTGTGGAACGAATTCTGGAAGATTTCAACCCGCAATTCAGCTCCATTACCCGGTACACAATCAGATATGCCAATACCGACCTTATCCAGCGCAACTACGGGTTTTTCAGTGAATCCTCCACAGAAATAGGAGGTACCATTCCCTATCTCCTGGACCTCCTTGTCTTTGATCCCGGCAGACAACAGGGCACCGTACCATCATTGAGCCTCAGTGACAGTACACTAACTTACAGTCAATTTGTGCGATTATCATTTGATTATCGCAGATATACCCCGGTCCTGGAGAACGGGGTTTTTGCATGGAGAAGCTTTCTGGGCTATGCGCATGCATTTGGGAAAAATCCTCAGATACCGCTAATCCGGCGATTTTTTGCCGGCGGCAGTAATGACATTCGAGGCTGGGCACCGCTTCGGCTGGGCCCTGCTGACCTTGATGCTACGGCAGGAGAAGCTCCCATAAATGGCGGAGACATCAAAATAGCAGGTTTCCTGGAATACCGGCAAACATTGTTGCATGATTTTTTGAATACCACCTGGAGTGTTGCCGGTTTTACCGATTTTGGTAATATCTGGTACGGAGCGAGAAGCCCTTTTGATGAAGGCAAGTTCCGTCTTGACACATTTTATGAGCAGATAGCAGTCGGATCGGGATACGGACTGCGCCTAGACTGGGATTTCCTTGTGTTCCGTATCGATGTAGCCTATCGTGTACACGACTTGCAAAGGGGCTGGTTCAACAACAGCAACCCCTATTGGCATTTTGGTATCGGCCATTCTTTTTAAATTGTTTTCTCCTTCTGATACATTTATTACAATTTCACTTTAACTTCATAATTCATTTATTAGTTGATGCATATCTGTCATATTATAATTTGATACTATTAATTAATATTCACCTTCTTAAAAAATCGGACAATGAAAACGTTAACCAATACAATATTTTATTCAGTCATTTCGGGTATTGTGCTGCTATTTTCCGGATGTACAGAAGAAAAATATTACAGCATGGACGATTACAACTCCTATGAAAAAATTGATGCTCACGTTCACGTAAACGCTCCTAACCCACTTATGATTGATCAGGGAAGAAGAGATAATATGCGACTCATCACCATCAATACAGAAGGATGGAATTCGTTGCCCATCACGGAACAACAGCAGATCGCGATTGAACTGAAAAGCCAATACCCGGGTTGGCTGGCCTACGCGACAACTTTTTCAACGGAGGGATGGGATGATTCAGAGACCTGGCAGAATAATACCATCAATTATTTAAAGGAATCCTTTGATAAGGGCGCCGTAGCTGCCAAGGTATGGAAAAGCATCGGATTGGTACTCAAAGATGATGACGACGAGTTCGTGATGATTGATGATCCTCAATTTGACCCTGTATTTGAATATTTGGCCAGTGCAGGAAAACCTCTTTATGGACATATTGGTGAACCGAAAAACACCTGGCTTCCTTTAGAGGAGATGTCTGTGGCCCAGGATCGAAATTATTTCGAAAACAATCCTCAATATCACATGTACCTTCATCCTGAATATCCTTCCTATGAACAAATTATTGAAGCGAGAGACAATATGCTGGACAAAAATCCGGATTTGGTTTTTATCGGGTGCCATTTAGGCAGTATGGAGTGGAGTGTCGACATGATGGCAGAACATCTGGATAAATATCCCAATATGATATACGACATGGCTCACCGTATTCCTCATATTCAACATCATACCCGGCAGGACAGAGAAAAAGTCCGCAATTTCTTTATTGAGTATCAGGATCGCCTCATCTATTCCACCGACCTTCAGCTCTATAAAGATTCGGACCCTGACGAGGTAAGAACCCTTGCTGAAGATACCTGGATCAATGATTGGGAATTCTTTGTAACGGATAATACCATTGACAACTATCAATTTGAAGGATCCTTTCAGGGGCTCAAATTACCTATTGAAGTAGTGGATAAACTTTACCGGGAAAATGTACAAAAATGGATTCCGGGTACCGGGTTTTGATACGTCATCTTTGATTTTCATTTTGTACCTTGTCGGATAGTAATCGAAATTGTTTGGTTCACAGCTTCACGATCCGATCATCGGATGGTCGGACGATATGTTAACTACGTCGATTATTAATACATTGAGATGGCTGTTTTGTATTAGTTGATCCACCTATGTTCAAATCGAAAATCTGGAAACGTATCAAATCACAATCGGTACTGATCTATCAGTCTCCGTTTTTAAAACGAATGTCGCAACTGGAGCGATACGAGTTTATACAATTTTGTCACCGGCGGCGCTATAAGGCGGGTGAATATGTCTATCATCAGGGCGATCCGGGAACCGGTTTGTATTTAATTGAACAAGGTTCCATAGAATTGTTGCATCACGAGCCTCCGGAAAAAGAACCTGTACAAATTTATCAATTGAACCCGCCGGAGTGTTTCGGCGCTTTCAGTGTCGACTACCATGTAAGGCGCAAAACCACGGCGCGATGCGTCACCGATTGTGTGCTCTACGGATTTTTTATTTCCGACTACCAAATATTGGGAAAACGACATCCTCATATCGCTCTGCATTTACTGGAAACATTGAACGTAGTTTCTATCCAACAACTTGACCTTGCCCTGGCACGACTCTCCAACGGGCATATCCCCTCTGAAGAATATGCGATTCTTCTTGAAACATATGATATCCCCTCTGAAGAATCTATAAATGAGAAAATTCGCTAGATGAGTTATCATCAGCCCTCTTCGCCGGTAAAAAAAGGACGCGAACTGGATCTTGAAATTACTTCTGCAGCTTTCGAAGGAAAAGGACTTGGCAGGGTTGGAGATTACGCCATATTTGTCAAGAATACCGCTCCGGGCGACCGGGTACGGGTACGGATTATCCGAAAACGGAAAAATTTTGCTGAAGGCCTTTTACTTGAAATCCTTTCCCCTTCCTCTGAACGCATCCAGCCCAAATGCCGTCATGCGGAAGTTTGCGGTGGTTGCACGTGGCAACACATCCCATATGATCGTGAGCTCGTGTATAAAACATCACATGTTACCGATCATTTCCAGCGTATCGGTGGATTCCGGGAGTTTCAAGCCGAACCGGTCATCGGAGCACCGGAGCCTTTTTACTACCGTAACAAAATGGAATACACCTTTGGTGCCAGACGCTGGTTATCCGAAAACGAGGTACAATCCAGGGAGATCGTTCGTGACAAACATTTTGCTCTTGGACTCCATGTACCCGGGCGGTACGACCGTATTTTGAACCTGGAAGAGTGCTATCTCCAGGACCCCGTTTCTTTCCGGATACTCGATGCCGTCCGCAATTATGCGCTGAAATACAAAATCGAACCTTACAATACCCATCATCATTCCGGATTTTTACGTCATCTGGTCATTCGAAACGCCGTGCATACCCAGGACCTGATGGTCAATCTCGTAACGCGAAAATATGATGAGTCCATCATTCAGCCGCTGATGAGCTATTTAATTGAAAATTTTCCCGAAATTACTACGATTGTCAACAACATTAACGATACTCGTTCGCCTACATCACAGGGACGGTATCAGAAAATCCTTCACGGGCCCGGATATATTCGTGAATATATCGGAAAATATGTCTTTCGTATCGATACAGACACCTTTTTCCAAACCAATTCGCATCAGGCCGAAGCGTTATTCAAGGTGGTCTATCAGGCGTTTGACAACCAACCGGTGAACACGGTCTATGACCTGTACAGCGGCATCGGGACATTGGCATTGTATGTCAGTGACATGGCCGCAAAAATCGTTGCTATAGAGCTAAGTACTGCAGCGATGGAAAAAGCAAAGGAAAATGCCGCCGAAAACGGTGTAAAACATGTTTTTTTTGAACAGGGGGATATGAAAGACACCTTCAATGATGCCATCATAGCAAAATACGGCAAACCGGATATAATCATCACCGATCCACCTCGCGCAGGGATGCATGATGATGTAATAGAGAGAATAAAAAATATGGCGCCCGGCCGAATTATATACATCAGTTGTAATAGTGCCACCCAGGCACGTGATGTGGCGGCACTTGCAGATGTATACAACTTAAAGCGTGTTCAACCGGTTGACATGTTCCCACGCACATATCATATTGAATCTGTAGCCGTTTTAGATAGAAAAGAGTAACATATACATACATCATCGGATTATATGTCTTTAAATGATTCTTCAAGCCCCCATCCGGTTTCGCATATGAAGGCTTAATACGCTATAAATCATGAATCCGCTATGAGCCGGGACTTCTACACAAAAGTGCATGATTCTTTTGTCATAGATGTTTCATCTGAAATTATGAAACGGGAAAATTTTTAAGAACTAATTCAATGTCCTATTCAGATATTTATCCACTAAAAACATACATGATCTTCCGGAAATGAAAATCAGTGTCATAGGAGCAGGACTTGGCGGGCTTTCCGCAGCGGCTATTCTTGCTGCAAAAGGTCATTCGGTCGATCTTTTTGAGCAAAATGAGCATGTCGGCGGGAAAATGCAGGAAATCAAAGCAGACGGATTTCGATTTGACACCGGCCCGAGCCTGCTCACCATGCCTTTTATTGTAGAGCGTGTCTTTGAATTGTGTGGAAAAAACCCCACCGAATACCTTGAGTGGCTACCCCTGAACCCGTCCTGTCGCTATCAGTTTCCGGACGGAGTTGTGTTTACCCAATCTCCTGACCCGGAACACAATCGAACCGAGTTAATGCGTATTGCTCCTGAAGATATGGATGCATGGGATGCATTTTTGGATTACAGCCAGGATCTTTACCGCCGGACATCCGGAACTATTTTATTCAATCCTCTCCAAAAAATCCGTGACCTGAGCGCGAGGAGCCTTCCCGGATTACTGAGAATCGACGCTTTTTCAACCGTATCCAAGCGTGTAGATGATTACTTCAGTTCGCCACGGCTACGGCAGTTTTTCAAGCGCTTCGCTACCATCAATGGTTCCTCGCCCTATCTTGCACCGGCTACACTGAATGTAATTCCTTACCTGGAATTGTGTCACGGAGGATATTATGTCAAAGGGGGAATGTACAATCTGGTAAAAGCATTACTACAACTGGCCGAAGATTGCGGTGTCAGGGTACATACCGGGATTCCTGTCGACCTGATCGTTCCTGATGCCGGTAATAAAAGAACCCTTTCCGGACTCATGGTCAACGGATCGCTTTTTGAAACCGACGCTGTGGTGGCCAACAGCGATGCCAAGGGCACGTATCTCAAGCTCCTGCCCCAAAATACCCTCACTCGATTCAAACAACGCAAGATCTCCCGAATCGAGCCCTCCAGTTCCGGATTTGTAGTGATGCTTGGCATTAATCGAATCTATGATCATTTGGAACACCATAATATCTTTTTCTCGGAAGATTATGAGGATGAGTTCCGGGCTATTTTTGAAAGGAAAGAGCTGCCAGACGAACCAACAGTTTATATTGCCAACACCTCCCGGAGCGATCCCGGGGATGCACCGCCCGGATGTTCCAACCTGTTTGTAATGGTAAACGCCCCCAGTACTGCCGATGGACAACTTTGGCACGAGTGGATGGAGACCTATACTGATCATATCATTCATACACTGGAAGCGCGCGGACTTGAAAATCTCGGTAAATCAGTTGTCGTTTGTGAAACTATCACCCCTGCTGATTTCGAGCGCATGTACGGATCAAACCGGGGAAGTATCTACGGTACAAGCTCAAACAACCGAACGGCTGCTTTTGGCAGACCGCGTAACAAGTCACCCTGGTTCGACAATCTGTTTTTATGCGGTGGCAGTACCCATCCCGGCAGCAATATTCCTATGGTCCTGCAGTCTGCTATCAACGTAGGAATACTTATAGAGAGACACAAAATAAAAAGCAAAAGCCGGAATTAAATCCAACCTCGGAAGCAATCAGACCCGGTTGAAAGTGACCTTTCTTTGCCGGATCATTTGCCCAGGTTAATGACCTCCACATCTTGTACTTTTCCCGATGAAAGATTAAAACGAACTATTGTACGATACTCCTGAAAACCCTGCCGTCCGGCCGCTCCTGGATTCATATAAATCATATTATTTTTCTTTTTATCACGAGCAATTTTAAGAATATGAGTATGGCCGCAGACAAAAAGTTTCGGCGGATTCTCGTCAAGCTCACTCATTATGGGAAGGGCATAACGACCGGGATTACCTCCAATATGCGTCATCCAGACCTGCACTCCCTCTTTGACAAAACGCTGATGCAGCGGAAATTCGCTGCGTACATCAGCGCCATCGATATTTCCATAGACACCGATCACTGGTGCAATACGCTCCAGCTTGCGGGCAACAGCTATCGTTCCAAAATCACCGGCATGCCAGATCTCATCCACACCGGAAAAATATTCGGTAACCTGCGGGTCCAAATAATGATGTGTATCGGAAATCAGCCCTATTTTTAGCATTGTATATTGTGTATCATAGGGGCATGAATTTTTGGCATGATACGGTAATCTGCAATATGGATAAAGAATAAAATGTCGGATTTCAGCATCATCATTGTTACATGGAATGCCTTGCATCACCTTGAAACATTTCTGCCAACAGTATGGGAGCATTCGCATCATGATGCTGAAATTATAATCGCTGATAATGCATCCACAGACGGGACGGCAGAATGGGTGGGCAAAAAGTATCCGTCAATACGAGTCGTTACACTGGATAAAAATTATGGCTATTGCGGAGGAAACAACCGGGCAGCCCGATACGCCCGTAACCGGTTTCTTGTATTTTTGAACAACGATGTCGAAGTCACACCCGGTTGGTTAAACCCAATCGCTGAATTACTTGATCTTCAAAGCGATATTGGCGCCGTGCAACCCAAGCTTAGAAGCTGGAATAATCGCAATTATTTTGAATATGCCGGTGCCGCCGGTGGATATCTGGACCGATTTGCTTATCCATTTTGTCGCGGACGAATATTTGATACCCTGGAAAAAGATTTTGGCCAATATGATGACAATTGCGACATTTCCTGGGCCAGCGGGGCATCGATGGCCATCCGCAAGGATCTGTTTTTCGAAACCGGAGGATTTGACGAGTCGTTTGAATTCCATATGGAGGAGATTGACCTTTGCTGGCAGTTGTGGAACCGGGGGTATCGGGTTCGATATTGCCCCGAGTCGGTTGTATATCATCTTGGAGGGGGCTCTCTTTCGCCCGATTCACCACGAAAAGTTTACTACAATTACCGGAATAACCTGAAGATGATCTGGAAAAACAGCACAACCCGCCATCTTTTTCTCCGATTGCCAGCACGTCTGCTGCTGGATTATATTGCACTGGTGTATACCTTGTCTCAGTTCCGGTTTGCCGAAGCAGGCGCCATACTCCGGGCACATGTCCATTTTTTCCGATCACTGCCCTCGCTCGTTTCCAGGCGCAAAGCTTTGCACATAGCCGGGTCCGGTGTGAATACCTCCTCCGTATTGATGCCCCTGTCCCTGATCTGGCAATATTTTATCCGTCGCAGAACAACTTTTGACCAGTTGCCGAAAAAAATGCCGGTGTGATGGTTGAAACATAGCATCTGACACACAAACTGACTAATTTTATTGTTGGCTGCTTACTCAATCACATTGCCACTTTATGCAAGATAGATTCCTTCGCAAAATTCCCGATTTCGATCAGACCATCCCGGTAGACCAGGTGGGTGTGGATGATCGCGTTGCCCGCTTCCGCACACGCAGCATTAAAATGGAATCCAAAATTTTTGCATTAAAGCTCGCTCTTCAAATGGTTGACCTGACCACTCTTGAGGGCATGGACACTCCCGCAAAAGTCCGGCAACTCTGCTACAAGGCCCTTTATCCCTGCAAAACGGATTCGGATATTCCCAGGGTAGCCGCTGTTTGTGTTTATCCGAACCGGGTGCGATTGTGTAAAGATATTCTGAAGAACACCGGTATCAAAATCGCAAGTGTAGCCACCTCCTTTCCCGGCGGCATGAATACACTGGAATCGCGCATTGAAGAAGTCCGATATGCTGTCAATGAGGGCGCCGACGAGATCGACATGGTAATTTCCCGATGGGCATTTCTTAAGGGCGACTACAAATACGTATTTGATGAAATAGCTGTGTTCAAGAATGCATGCAAGCCGGCACGTCTTAAAGTGATTCTTGAGACCGGCGAACTGGAAACGTATGAAAATGTGCGCAAAGCAAGCGACATTTCCATGTACGCAGGTGCAGATTTTATCAAGACTTCCACCGGAAAAATAACTCCTGCAGCTACCATGTCTGTAACACTGGTGATGCTGGAAGCCATTCGTGATTATTATTTCCATACCGGCCGGAAGGTCGGTATGAAGCCTGCCGGAGGGATACGTAACGCTAAAACCGCCTTGCACTATCTTGTAATGCTCAAAGAAACACTTGGTGCAGAATGGCTCACCCCGGAGTTGTTCCGTTTCGGAGCCAGCTCGCTCGTTAACGATCTGCTGATGCAAATCATTAAGGAGAAAACCGGGTCATACCAATCATCCGATTATTTTTCTATAGGATGATGCTTCTCTTAATCGAATGCACTCATGTCACAAAACGATCTCTCCACTCGTTCCAGTTTGCGCTTTCACGACCTATGGGCCTATGATTCGGCTCCTGAAAGTCCGGAAATGGTCCGCCTTAAAGATCGCTATGATCTGTTTATTGGCGGATCATTTCAGCTGCCGGAAAGTGGCAAATACTTCAATACACTGAATCCTTCCAATGAAGTTGTAATTTGTGAAGTCGCTGAAGCCGGGACAAAAGACGTGGACAAAGCGGTACGTGCTGCACGGAAAGCCTATGACCAGGTGTGGTCTAAACTGCCTGGTAAGGAACGTGGCAAATATCTTTTCCGGATTGCAAGGCTGATCCAGGACCGGGCGCGGGAATTTGCCATCATCGAATCCATGGATACAGGAAAGCCGATTCGGGAATCCAGGGACGTGGATATTCCGCAGGTTATAGCTCATTTCTTTTATCATGCAGGATGGGCCGACAAACTTGAATACGCCTTCCCGGGAAGAAAAGCCCGTCCACTGGGAGTTGCGGGTCAGCTCATACCATGGAATTTCCCGTTATTAATGGCGGCATGGAAGATGGCGCCTGCCCTGGCCACGGGCAACACTCTCGTCATCAAACCGGCCGGGTCCTCACCTCTGACCGCACTGAAACTGGCCGAGCTCATTCAGGATGCCGATCTACCACCCGGTGTGGTGAATATCGTCACCGGATCTGAAAAAACAGGCTCGTCAATCGTACATCACCCGGATGTTGATAAAATTGCTTTTACCGGCTCAACTGATGTGGGCAAGAAAATCCAGAACGCCGTGGCTGGTACCGACAAAAAGTATACCCTGGAGCTGGGTGGCAAAGCAGCTAACATTGTCTTTGCAGACGCCGCGATGGATCAGGCCGTAGAAGGTATTGTCAACGGCATATTCTTCAACCAGGGGCATGTTTGCTGTGCCGGTTCAAGATTGCTTGTCCAGGAAAGCATAACCGATGAACTGGTACAAAAACTGAAGAACCGGATGGAAACACTGATCGTCGGTAACCCGCTCGATAAAAACACCGACATCGGTGCCATTCATTCGAAACCGCAGCTGGAGAAGATCCGGGGATACCTGTCTGAAGTTGTCGAAAACGGCCAGCAAATATATCAAACCCAATGTGCTCTGCCTGACAAGGGTTACTGGTGTTGCCCCACGCTGGTGGAAAATGTAAGTCAATCCCACCGGATCGTACAGGAAGAAGTATTCGGGCCGATTCTGACCGTTCAAACATTCCGAACCCCTTCAGAAGCTGTTACGCTGGCTAATAATACGCCTTACGGTCTATCCGGGGGCCTCTGGACAGACAAGGGCTCAAAGATATTCAATGTCGGTAAAAACATTCGTGCCGGTGTGGTATGGGCCAATACATACAACAAGTTTGATCCCACCTCCCCGTTCGGAGGATACAAGGAGAGCGGAATCGGCCGGGAAGGCGGCATCCACGGACTTTTACCTTATCTGGAGTTATTGAAATGAGTAAGCGGTTAAACGTTTTAAAGACCTGTAAACTGTACATCGACGGGAAATTTTCCAGATCGGAATCAGAGCACTCTTTTCAGGTCTTTGATAAAAATGGAAACCCGCTGGCCAATCTTTGCCATGCTTCCCGAAAGGATTTGAGAAATGCGGTATTCGCAGCCAGGAAGGCCCAGCTCGATTGGGCAGGCCGAAGCGCTTACCAGCGGGGCCAGATCCTCTACCGTATGGCGGAGATGATGGAAGGACATCGCGATCAACTCATTGCCGAACTGGAACACACCGTCTCATCACACCGAAAGGCCGAATCCGAAACAGATACGGCAATCGACCGGCTGGTACACTATGCCGGGTGGACAGATAAATACCCTGCTATCTTCAGCACCGTGAATCCGGTAGCCAGCTCTCACTTTAATTTTTCCATACCCGAGCCGACCGGGGTGGTCGGGATCATAGCGCCGGACCAACAGCCTCTTATCAGCCTTATTTCCCTGATCGCACCTGTCTTTTCCGGAGGAAACAGTAGCGTTACAATCGCGTCCGAAAAATACGGATCTATTGCCTGCACCCTGTCGGAGATCATCCATACTTCGGACGTTCCTGCAGGAGTCATAAATATACTGACGGGCTTTCGTCAGCAACTCATTCCCCATATGGCCAGGCACATGGATATTAACGCCATCCTCTATGGTGCGGGCGATCCATCAGAAAAAAAAACCATACAGGAAAATGCTCATCTGAACGTTAAAAGGGTTCAGACGTATAAGGAAACCGATTGGACCGGGGATGATGTTCAGTCCCCGTATCGAATACTCGATTTTCAGGAAATCAAGACCACCTGGCACCCGGTTGGTATGTAAGCGGGTGATTTATAACATCAAAATATATAACTCTGTGAGATTTTTTTTGTGATTGCGTTTATTGAACATATGAAAGGAGTGGCAACATCAGCCTGTTCCTGTACAATACCCTGGATGAAACCAATGTTAGCCGCTACGAGCGAGCATCGTACAGGCGTGATGATTTCCCGTATTGTATTGATCTCTGTAATAGCATTGCCGCTTGCATGTGCTTCCACTGATACAATCCAGGACGATGAAATGGAACAACTTCTGGATGAAGCAGCCGAGGAGTACGGTGAATTAACGGAACAACTTGATTCATTGGCTCCGTATTTTGAGTCGATGGAGATTGAAACAAAGCAGGAAATTGAAAAACAGGCTGAGACATTGCTTGCAGAGCTTCCGGATTTGGGTATTCATCTTGGAAACTTCCGCAGCAGGCTATCCGACCAGCATGCCGTTACCGATAATGATATACCTGCCATTTACCGCCATACGACAGAAGATGAGCGTAACCGAAGTGACAACCGGGGTTTCCGTATACAGCTTGTTTCCACTCAACATTCTCGTTATGCAGAAGAAGTACGTGACGATTTTGAAGAATGGATCAGAAACGTCACTATACCACCATACGCTTCTACCTACATGGTCTTTCAACAACCGTATTACCGGATACAAGTAGGTGATTTTCTCGATCGTGACAAAGCCATAGAATTTACCGAATTTATTCGCCTGCGCTTTCCCGATGCATGGGTTATACACAGCACGGTAAACCCCGCGAGGGTAAGTCGGTAAACAATCGTATACCTCTACCCCTCTGCCTGTTCCTCTTCCTTTATATAGGATTCCGGCGCCGGACAACTGCACATCAGATTACGGTCTCCATAGACATCATCAATCCGGCTGACACTTGTCCAGAATTTACCATTGGCAACCCACTCAAGAGGCCACGCAGCTTCCTTTCGGCTATAGGAATGATTCCACTGTTCTGATGAGACCATACGGGATGTATGGGGAGCCATTTTCAGCGGATTATCGGCTTTATCCCACAGCCCCTGACGTACATGCTCGATCTCACCGCGAATAGCAATCATGGCTTCACAAAAACGATCCAGTTCCGCCTGATTTTCGCTCTCTGTCGGTTCAATCATCATGGTTCCGGGAACCGGGAACGAGACCGTCGGGGCATGAAACCCGTAATCAATCAACCGCTTGGCAACGTCGATAGCATCAATGCCCGTTTCTTGCTTGAAATGCCTGAGTTCAATGATTAATTCATGTGCCACACGGTTGTTTTTTCCCACATAGAGCGGTTTAAAATGATCTTTGAGGCGTTCTTTGATATAGTTGGCGTTCAAAATGGCCAGTTGAGTGGCCCGGGCAAGACCTCCGGCACCCATTAAACGGATGTAAGCATAGGAAATAGCCAGAATGACCGGGCTGCCGTAAGGAGCAGAAGAAACCGTATTTTCAGATTGGGAAAACATAAAATGGCCTGGCAAATGTGGCGTCAAATGCCCGGCTACACCGATTGGTCCCATTCCGGGACCTCCTCCGCCGTGCGGGATGCAAAAGGTTTTGTGCAAATTCAGATGACAGACATCCGCCCCGACCATCGCCGGGCTTGTTATACCCACTTTTGCATTCAAATTTGCGCCATCCATATACACCTGCCCGCCATATTCATGAATCAAAGCACAAACTTCTTTAATGTTCTCTTCGAACACTCCGTGTGTCGATGGATAGGTAACCATAAGCGCAGCAAGATGATCCTTGTGCTTTAAGACTTTTTCATGCAAATCATCAAGATCGATGTTGCCACGGACATCGCATTTAGTTATAACCACCTTCATACCGGCCATAACAGCACTGGCGGGATTGGTTCCGTGAGCCGATGACGGAATGATCGTTACATTCCGGTGTTTTTCTCCCCGTGATGCATGCCAGGAACGTATCGCAAGCAACCCTGCAAATTCTCCCTGTGCTCCTGAATTAGGTTGCATGGATATGGTATCCAGCCCGGTAATTTCACACAGCCACTCCGACAGTTCACGGATAATCTGCTGATACCCTTCCGTCTGCCATGTTGGAGCGAAGGGATGAATATCCGTGAGTTCCGGCCAGCTTACAGGAAGCATTTCCGTGGTAGCGTTGAGTTTCATGGTACAGGATCCCAGTGATATCATTGAGTGTGTCAGGGAAATATCCCGGTTTTCCAGTCGCTTCAAATAACGCAACATTTCATGCTCACTGTGATAACTGTTGAAAACCGGATGGGTGAGATAATCGGACTTCCGGGACATCGGCTCCGGGAATTCAATCGAAATTGTTTCCTGAAGGGCTTCCATATCCGGGACCGGCTGATCCAGAATGCGGGCAAACATGGAAACGATTTCAACGGCATCGTTCAGCTCTTTCGCCTCATCAAAAGTTATGCCGATAAAGGGATCCTCAAAATATCTAAAATTCATCTCCAGGTTTTCCGCTTCATTCCGGATGCGTTGTTGCTGTTCCAGGGATTCCAGCGGGATTTTCAGGGTATCGAAATAAATACGGTTCACTTGCTGTAATCCCAGCTTTTGCAATCCCAAATCTGTCAGCCGGGCCAGAGCATGGATCCGGGATGCGATCCGTCGAATGCCGTTCGGCCCGTGATATACACCATATGCACCGGCCATAACCGCCAGCAGTACCTGTGCCGTACAGATATTGGACGTGGCCTTTTCTCTTCGAATATGTTGTTCACGGGTTTGCAGTGCCATGCGATAGGCATGATTGCCCTCCTTATCCAACGATACACCGATAATTCGGCCGGGCACCTGCCGCTTGAACTCATCGCGGGTAGCAAAATAGGCGGCATGCGGGCCGCCATAACCCAGTGCCACTCCGAAACGTTGGGTACTTCCAATCACTACATCGGCCCCTGTTTCACCTGGTGGTGTCAAAAGCGCCAGGCTCATCAGGTCAGCGGCAACCGCTACACCGATCCCCTGTTCACCTGCACTGTCAATCTTGTGCCGAATGTCAACAACTTCTCCGTTTTGATCAGGATATTGAAACAGCATTCCAAACAAATCCGGATCAGTGACATCCAGATGATCCGGATGGTCAATCAACAATTCGATGCCCAGCGGCTCTGCCCGGGTCCTAAGCACATCGATGGTTTGTGGATAGCATAATTCTGACACAAAAAACTTTATAGCCTTTTTCCGTTCTCCTTTACGGATAGCCATTAGCATGGTCATAGCTTCCGCTGCAGCCGTGGCCTCATCCAGAAGCGAAGCGTTGGCAATCTCCATGCCGGTGAGATCGATGACCATGGTTTGAAAATTGAGGAGCGCTTCAAGCCGTCCCTGTGAAATTTCAGCCTGATAGGGCGTGTAGGATGTGTACCAACCAGGATTTTCCAAAATGTTTCGCTGAATCACCGGCGGAGTGACTGTCTCGTAATATCCCAAACCGATATAGTTCCGGAAACGCTTGTTTTTGGATGCTATGTCCCGGAATTCCTTTATGAACTCCTGTTCATCCTGTGGAGGGGGAAGATTGAGCGGTTTTTCAAGACGAATGGATGAAGGGACAGTCTGGCCGACTAACTCCTCAAGGGTTTGGCAACCGACCGTTTCAAGCATGGATGAAATATCTTTGGCATCGGGACCATTGTGTCGTTTTTCAAAAGGCTCCCTTTGAAAAAGTGTATTCATTTAATAATCACGGTTTTTGTAAGAAAAATAAAAATGTATGCGGGAATGGATGGACCAAATACACATCAGACCCGGGAATTCGTGCATCCCTCCTGCTCCGGCTACGTGAACAACACGGGTAAGATAATCATCATTCCCCAACTACAGAACAGAAAAACCTTGTGTCATTGAGGATTTTTAAAAAGCATGGCATGAATGAATCTGCAGCAACGTCATTGTTCCGGAACCAGAAGACGTATAGTACCGTCTTGCTTATTCAACAAAAATAACTGCTCGTCTGGTCCGGTACCGAACCGAAGGTCTGAACGTGTGGCCGGCGTTCTGCCCTGCCTGTTGTTTTGTTCCCGGATAAGTTCAAGAAAAGTTTTCGTTTCGCCGGCAGCGTTGCGAAGCAGCACCCGGCGGATACCACCCGTTCCGCCCCCGGGAAGATCATCGGCATCAAAATGAAGGATCTCCCCGCTGACGAAATCAGCAAATAATACACGCCCCTGAAGTTGTGGAATGAGATTCGTACGGTAGACGTGGACACCGGTAACGGCTGCCCGATTATGCATCAACGGGTCGTGTCGTCCATACTCCACAACCGGATAAGTAATACCGGAATCACTCCGGGGATTAGCAAGATTTACCTCGGAACGGCTTATATAACGGTAACTGCCTTCCCATTCATTCCATCCCAAATTACCTCCACGGGGTACGAGGCTGACTTTTTCTACGATATTCTGGCCGATGTCTGCCATAAACAGGTTCCCGGTCAGCGGATCCCAGGCAAAGCGCTGAGGATTCCGCATTCCAGAGGCATAAATCTCACCCAGAATATCTTCGTGGGCTTCACCTGTATACGGATTATCCGGTGGAATACCATAGCGACCGTTTTCACTGTTCGTACCAAGTGGATCGATACGAAGAATTTTTCCAAAAGCCGAACCGAGATCTTGTGCAAGGTTCAAGGGATCTCCACCACTTCCACCATCGGCCGAACCCACGTACAAAAGTCCATAATCAGGATCACCGGGTACAGAAAAAGGGTTAAAAGAGAGGTGGCCGGCATTGTGATTGCCGTA
The DNA here is from genome assembly GCA_040905705.1 of Balneolales bacterium. Taxonomy (GTDB): domain Bacteria; phylum Bacteroidota; class Rhodothermia; order Balneolales; family Natronogracilivirgulaceae; genus JBBDQZ01. The sequence continues at coordinate 160,837 of JBBDQZ010000029.1, read as the reverse complement.
TGGCTGTTCGAAACGGGCCAGCTCCCGGGGTGGACCGCCGTCATAGGTGTCATTACGGGGGTCGGTGGCCATCCACTCGTGCAAAATGGTATGATGCGTATTGTTACCTCCACCGGGTATAAAGTCGGCCGGTGATTCATTGTCTTGTATATCGCTCCAGGTATAGAAACGGCCATAACCGGGTGTATCCGACTGACCAAAATCCGGATGAAAGGCAAAGCTCTGAAAACCACGCTCACGGCCTCCGGATTCCACGCCGACCCCCCACACCGGATCATTTATGTTCAAAAATTGAATTACTTCCCGGCCATCGTAACTTACACTGAAGAGCGGGCCACGCATGTCATTGACAAACATCCGGCCGGTTCCAGGTTCATTAACGAGCAGCATCATACGCGCTGGCTGCCCGTCACTGTCCGGAATCGAGGCAAAATCCACTACATCAACAATGATCAAGCCCTCTACAGTCTCAATTGGATCGGGAAAAGGGTTGTTGGTTGTCTGGCCGGACACCGGAAATGTGAGGAACAGTACCAGGATTATTATACAGGTAGGGTACCCGGCTCGCTTTTTTACTTTTTGAATGCCCTTGAATGTCCACAATGTCTCACTAAAGCCGAATCCGGGTAACATAAACTCCCTTCCCGGCTCAAGCGTCAGAAAGGTATCCCATCCACTATGACGGCATAATAGTTCAATATAAAAGTTATTATGATTCATCCTTTTTGTGACTACAGCGAATCTTTAGTTTAAACTGTTAAAAAATACTTTGATTCACAAAAAATCTCATTTCAATAAACTTCAAGAAACATACGCGCACCCGGTTTGACAGCTGTTTTTACCCATTCGTCCGTCCAGTGTTCCGGGTCATGACCTATAGCCTCCTCTTTTAATTGCAGATAGTCAAATAAACCGAGATGGCCAAGAACCTTAAAGATCCCGGTTTCCATTCCCTTCAGGCCACAGACATAGATCAGGGTATTCTCCTTCTTCAATACCGGTAGCAACCATTCCTTTTCATCCAGTATTACATATTGTACATACTGTTTAGAACCGTCAGGTCTCGGTTTTTCACGTGATATGGCTTTTAAATAGTGGAAATAATTATGTTTCTGCTCCAGTTCCTCAAACAGTTCCGGATAGATCACATCGGTACGATAAGGGCAGCCGAAAATTAAAACCATATCGTTGGTCGTGTCCGATCGCATCAAATCCATAATCATTCCACGAAATGGAGCAATACCGGTACCTGTGGCAAGAAATACGTAATTGAAATCTTTCGAATTCCCGGGCAACAAAAAACGTTTCCCGCTGGGTCCGGTCATATGTATAAGTTCCCCCGGTTTCCGGTTACAAAGATAATTGGAACATACACCAAGAAACAATTCATTGTCGTGCCAGTGTTCATCTATGACACGCTTTACCGTTGTAGCATAAATTTTTCCTTTTCCATCTTCACCACCGGTCGGCGAACAAATCGAATACAGCCGCACTTTATGTGGTTTACCCTTCTCGTCCACTCCTTCGGGAATGATTCCCAGACTTTGTCCGGGAACAACCCGGTTTTCGAGTTCCGTTCCGGAAACATCAAATGCTACGTGTCTGGTGAAAGCGGATCCCGAACCCCTGGTAGCCATGTTGTTTTCCACAATCGGCACACGAACAGGACGGGTAGGTTTGTATATATTGATTTCAACCGAACACAGGTCGATGGGGGTTTCTTCATTTAGTCGCATAAACATTCCATCCTGTTATCCTTTGCTTTCAGCACTTCTGCACCATTCGCCCAAGTGGCATGCTATAATCATTAATATGAACAAATTACACGTAAGTTCATAAATGATTTGACGTGTATCAAATGATGCTGAAATCAACTGTAATGAAGAAAGGGGACTGCTGCGAGGGATCGTTTGCTGTCCCTAACATACATGGAGTGCACCCGTGATGGCAGCATTCATAACTTAAACAAGCCGCCAACAGCTCTTCTAACTGAATTATAACCGAAGGAAAATTTTATTTTTATACAGGTAGTAGAGCATAAGCCATTTCAATATTATGGCTCCGATGATAACCATCCATGTTCCTCCCCAATAAACCTCGAGCCAACCCAGTAAATAACCGGATGTATAATTCCATTGTATTAACTGGTCAGCCATGTAAATGGTAATGGCATTCATCCCAATCACTTTAAAGAAGAAAGCTACTTTACCTGCATAACCTCCGGTCCATTTCAATACATCAATGAAATAATAGAATAATGCCAGTAGCATAAAACTCATCCCGCCGGTAAGCAAACTGTACGTCGGTGTCCATGCTTTTTTTATGACCGGGTAAACGGGAGCAAGGATCAAAGCAATCAAAACAAGTACGGTACCGATAGCTCCAAGTATAATTGCTTTTCTTGTACTTGCAGGGTTGCCATCGCGAAGTAGGGTACCGGCCACACCACCCATCAAGGTTACGGAGACAGAAGAAATTGTACAGAGCGGGCCCAGTGCGTCCCATGTGCCGCCGCCATAGGCCAGTCTTCCGGGTAGCAGTGTTCGGTCAAGCCAGGCATTGATCGTTCCCGCAGGATCGGAAAGCCCGGCGGTACCATAGCCGGGTACCGGAACAAATTGCTGCAGAATAGCAATAAACACCATTATACCGAAAATCCATATCCATTTTGCCTTCATGGAAGGAATATATAAAAAGATGATGGCGGCAAACATGTATGAAACACCGATCTGCCCAAGGATACTGACAAACCGTACCTCAGCCAGGGTGGCCGGCAATGGATTGTTTTTATATATAATACCCAGTAAAACAAGAAAAACGGCTCTTCGGAAAATTCTCTGAAGCAGGACAATCCGGCTGACTCCCTTTTCCATTTTAGATATGAGTGAATAAGGAATCGCCACTCCTACAATGAACATAAACAATGGGAAAATAAGGTCATAAAAGGTAAAACCTACCCATTCCGGGTGATACATTTGTTCAGCCAGAAGCTCCAGCCATCTCCATTCTGTTCGTCCGGCAAGGGAGATAATCAAGCTGGCACCACCAACAATCCAGAACATATCAAAACCACGCAGGATATCCAGTGATTCCAAACGGGTGTGATGTGTGACCCCATCGCCTGTTTTTTCCATGAGCGCTGAATTTTCAGAGACGCCTGAGCGTCATATAACATATCTTCACCAAACGGGCGATATTATCTTTCCGTCGTGAGAAGGCTAATCCGTGCTTCTTTAATACCGGGCATCCGTTCAAGCTGCAGGGTATAATGATAAGAGGTTCCATGCTCCATAACACGGCTGTCGACTAACCTGATGGTGCTGGATTCGAATGCCATTTCAACAGGGCTTTGCAACTTAAGTGTCAAATTGCTTCTTCCCAAATTTCCTGGCAACATATCCACTTCATTAAAATCCAGCATAATCATTGCTCCGGTTACTTCCGTTTTGGTACATACATGATGCACCAGTTGATGCCGAAATGCTAATGAATTCGGTGCCAGCATAGTATCCATCCTGTCGTTATATGGCCTGAGGAATTCCACCCACTGATCGACTACTTCGAAATTGCGCTCAGGATCCAGATGTAAAAGATTCGGCCAATGCAATCCGCAGGTGGCACCGTGTACTTCACCGTCCGGCCCTTGTCCGATAGCTCTCCAGGAAAAAATATCCCGTCCCCGATCCACTGTAATCACTCCGGCGTCAAACCCAAATTCTTCATATTGCGTCCCCCCTGCATTATACATATTGTAAAACGGCGTATTGATGTACTCAAAGCCACGTTTTGCCAGTACGGCCGCCATGCTCTGATCATGATCTCCGGTGGGGCCAAACCCGTGAAGAAAAGCAGTAGGCACAAAAGAGGTGGGAAAGGGTTCCAGACCGTGCTGTCGCAACAGCGCTCCAAAATAATCCAGATGCAGCTCGACCTGGTCCAGCGGACGCATGGTTCCGTTACTATCTGCCCATTCAGCACGGGTAAATTGGCCATCTATCCAATATTCATGACCCACACCATGCATGGTCAACTCATAGTGATCCCTGTTATTGCGAATAATCTCCGCTGCTTCTTCAAGCCAGGGGCCGACCCATTTTTTATTGTCCCAATCAGCGCCCATCCAGGTGCTGGTTGGCAGTTGGCGTAAAATATTTTCTTTATCCCATTCGCACAAGATCATCGCTGCCTGTGGGCGTATACCTAACTGTTGGCCCAGGCGCACAATTGCGCTATAATCAGCCGGAACATGGTTACGATCAATCCCCGTTCTATAGGGTTCCTGCCTTTGGTTCCCGTCTTCCCCTGACCACCAGCCAACATCATCTATAACCACCTGAATCGGCAGGGGTATAACAGCCGTAATACCTGATTCATTCTTATGAGGCATATAACCCGAAATGCCTGTAATATTACTTCCCAGAGTTAATCCCGTGCTTATCAGAGCAGAGTTCCTGATAAATTCTTTTCTCTTCATAATTCATCATTTTATTTGTGCCTTCAATGAATAGCCCTGATAGCACAAGGGCCTATTCAGGGCTAATATATTATAAATAATTTCAACTTACACTTTGAGCGAGCCACTTCTCTTTGTGTACAGCAATGTGACTCACTGAAATTCGCAAACCGTACAGGAGATACTAAAACATTACGGAAAAATACCCAGTTGCTGATAAGAGTGTGCCACCATTTCTATAGCACCAATATACGCAGCGGTTCGCAGATCCGTATTGTATTTTTCCCGCTTCTCATACATCATCTGATAGGCCAGCACCATTGTATCCTCCAGTCCGGAATCGACGATATCTCCCTCATCCGGCCCCCTGCCGATCTTTTGAACATCACTTTCTTTGAATTGTGCACCGGTCAGACCCTCTATTGCGGTCAGCAACCGGTGCATGGCATTTTCCTCATAACGCCGGTCCATTCGGCCAAATCGTATATGCGACAGGTTTTTTATCCATTCAAAATAGGAAACGGTAACCCCGCCGGCATTGAGATAGATATCCGGAATGATAAGGGACGGGCGCTGCTTTATAATCTCATGGGCCTCTTCCGACAGAGGTCCGTTTGCAGCTTCTCCGATAATCTTTGCTTTTACATTCGGAGCATTTTCGACTGTGATCTGATTTTCCAGTGCTGCCGGAATCAGAATATCACATTCCAGCTCAAGAACCTTACTCGAATCTTCGATAAATTTGCCATGGGGATAATTGCGAATCGAGCCGGATTCCACGATATGCGCTTTCAAGTTTTTTACATCAATACCTTTTTCATCATAAATACCTCCATGTATTTCCGCAATCCCGGTGATCAGTGCACCCGCTTCACACATATTCATCGCGGTGTAATATCCCACATTACCCAGTCCCTGGATAATCACGCGTTTTCCTTCAAGGCCCGTGGATAATCCAAGTCGGTCCATCTCCTTTTTCATTGAGCAGGCCTCCCGCAAGCCGAAATACACTCCGCGGCCGGTCGCCGCCGTGCGTCCGGCGATACCTCCTTGTTGAATCGGTTTACCTGTAACACACCCTTCACTGTCAATCGTGTTTACCATACTGCGGTAGGTATCCAGAATCCAGGACATTTCCCGCTCTCCTGTACCATAATCCGGAGCCGGTACGTCGATACCGGGTCCCAGATAATTCCGCTTTATGAGCTCGAATGTATAGCGTCGTGTGATCCTCTCGATTTCAGCCTCCGAATATTTTGACCGGTCAATTTTGACACCGCCTTTAGCTCCTCCAAACGGAACGGACACAACCGCACATTTATAAGTCATCAAGGCGGCAAGAGCGTTGACTTCATCCTCATTAACCTGGATGGCATACCGGATCCCCCCCTTTGTAGGACTCTTGTGGGAACTGTGAGCCGACCGCCATCCATGGATCACTTCCACGCTGCCATCATCTTTTCGAATGGGAAACGCAATATGATAGGTGCTGTTACAGGCTTTAATCTGACTGAGCAGTCCTTTCTCAATGGTCAAAAAGGATGCCGCCCGATCAAAGTTTTTATTGACAAGCTTGAAAAATTCGAATTTTGACATAACTAATTGATGGGTGAACAGGCAATTTCTTTCTCTGTGGAAAAGGTGAATGTATTGTCAAGCAAAGACAATACATTACGCCGGGTATCAAGGTAAGACAATGATTTAATGATGTGCAAGTAGCGTGGGTGGTAGCAGATTCGAACTGCTGACCTCTACGATGTCAACGTAGCGCTCTAACCAACTGAGCTAACCACCCACTAAATCAATACTCTAAATGTAATCACCCCGGCTAACCGGATAGGAAAGATACATCTATTTCCCCTCTCAATTCAACTGAAGAAAAACAATCTGAGAAATGCAATGACAGCATGCTATGTTAAAGAAGGAAAAGCCGGTTATCCTCCCTAATAGGAAACAGTTCAGAAAGGATACCGGCTTTGGTTTTTAGATAGGTTTTCCTGCTTTTTGGTCAGCTGTTTATAAAGAAGCCCAAGTGCTTTATAAAAAAAGAGCTCACACAGGATGAGCTGTTATTTCATAACCTTTTTCACATCGTTCTTCAGTTCATCGGCTTTGGATTTACCTTTTCCGATGAATTCTTCCGTATCATGAAGAGCCGTTTCATATTTTTTTCGCATGTTTTTTACAAAGTCATCAAATTCCGACTTCGCTGTTCCGGCATATTCATCACTTTTTTCTGAAATCAGCTTGCGTGTCTTCTCGCCTTTGTCAGGAGCAAAAAGTACACCCAGTAATGCGCCTATAAACGATCCTATAATGACACTGAATAGAAAATTTGGTTTGCTCATATTCCCTCGCGATTTTGATTTATGTTGCTATAATACGATTAACAACTGATCCCAATGCAAGGTTCCGGCAAAACACGGATACCAAATTTTCACCTTACATCCCCCGAACCTGCCTCTCGCGTATTACCTCATCACAGAATGCGGTCCCGATTGGTTGCAGGCAGCATCAAGAAGCCATATCAGACTTTCCCGAATACAGCTATCCCGTTATGCCCACCAAATCCGAAAGTATTGCTCATGGCCACATTGATTTTTTTATCCATGGCCTCCCCTGTGACAATATTAATGTTGGACGGTATCTGAGGGTCGACCTCGGTTGTATTGATAGTCGGCGGGATGACATTATCGCGCATAGCCAGTATGCTGATGATCGACTCAATCGCCCCGGCTGCCCCCATCAGGTGGCCGGTCATGGATTTGGTTCCGCTGATCCACAGATTATTTTTTCCCGTCCCGAGCAAAGAAACAAGCGCCTTGATCTCACTGATATCTCCGACAGGAGTGGATGTGGCGTGTGGATTCAGGTAATCCACATCCGAAATAGTGAGCTCTGCTTCGGCAAGCGCCTGTCTCATGGCTTCCGAAGCGCCGATCCCTTCCGGGTGCGTAGCCGACAAGTGATACGCATCGGCTGTCATCGCTGCCCCTTTTACTTCACAATAGATGGGTGCGCCCCGGGCAACAGCATGATCGTAATTCTCAAGCACCAGAGCCCCGGCTCCCTCTCCCATCACAAAACCGTTCCTGTCCACATCAAACGGCCGGGAAGCCGTCTTCGGATCGTCGTTGCGTGGTGACATCGCTTTCATCGCCGAAAAACCGCCGATGGAGCCCTCGGTAATTGGAGATTCGGAACCTCCGGTAATAATCACTTTCGCCTTACCCCATTTGATATAATTGAATGCGTCCATAATGGCGGTGTTGGAGGTAGCGCACGCAGAGACTGTGGTATAATTGATTCCCATGTACCCGTGGCGCATAGAGATCATTCCCGAAGCCATGTTGGCGATCAGTTTGGGGACAAAAAACGGACTGAAACGAGGTGTACCATCGCCCTGAAAATAGTCTTTCATCTGCTCTTCAAACGTAACCATACCGCCCTGGCCGGTTCCCCAGATCACGCCCACATCAAACGGAGACATTTTGTCAAATTCAAATCCAGAATCCTTAACAGCCTGATCCGACGCTACCAATGCATATTGTGTGAACATATCGGAGCGTTTAATATCTCCGCGATCAAGATGTTCCGCCGGATTGAAGTTTTTAAGTTCACAAGCGAACCGGGTCCGAAATTTTTCGGCATTGAATTTGGTAATAATGTCGGCTCCACTAACACCGTTGACAATATTTTTCCAGAAAGATAAAAGGTCATTGCCAAGGGGGGCAAGCACACCAAGACCGGTGACTACTACTCTGTTTGACATGTATCAAAAAATATTTTACTGTAAAATGGTATATGAGCGGTCGGTTCTGTAATACACATTCAAGCACTGTTTTCAATGTAAACCTGGTCTTCAGAAAACCATGTGGCATTGTACAGTCCCGGTAATCTTCCATGATAAAAACCGAGTGCCAAGATACGTAAAAACAAGCGGAACCTCTACTCTTATTCCATTCGTTTATGTATGTTAAGTATACCAATCATTACAAAATGTCTAAAGCATCTTAAGCACATGACTCCAAAACAAACCGGCGATGTTAATATAAATATTAACAAACCCTTATCTAAAAAAATACAGGAACGGATCCTGCCCTCCTGGTTTAATATGGATTTATTTCCCGGCCCTGAAGACAAACTGGAACTCAGCGAGAGTGACTGGCAGAAACGATTATCACATTCAGAATACCGGGTAATGCGTTCTGAAGGAACCGACCGCCCCTTTGCGAATGAGTATTTTGATACCAAAATTAAAGGTGTGTATCTATGCCGGGGATGTTCCATGCCGGTATTCTCTTCGAGCACAAAATTTGATTCCGGCACCGGCTGGCCCAGTTTTTTTGCGCCTGTCTCGCAGGAATATATCGGCGTTTCCTCCGACAAGAGTATGTTGATGGAGCGCACCGAAGTACATTGCGCCCGTTGCAAGGCACACCTGGGCCATGTTTTTGACGATGGCCCCCAACCCACCGGTCTGCGATACTGCCTGAATTCCAACGCGTTGAGATTGATCGATGAAACCGCTCACCAGAAAATTGTTAACGGGATGGAAGACGAACTGGATTTTACATTAAATCGATGACTCTCATTTTGTTGCTATTTGACCAACTGGTTTTACAGCCCACATTCAACATTGACCGGCCACAAGTAAACCATACACACCAAAGGAAAGTTTGGGTTGGGCAGACCGGCCCTTCGGAATGATCAGGGAAGTTCTGTGTCACCCATTAGCCACCGATCACATTCTCGGGCGGCTCCTCGTCCTTCATTAATCGCCCAGACAATGAGGCTCTGTCCGCGGCGCATGTCACCGGCGGCAAATACACCGTCTACATTGGTTTTGTATACTTCGTGTTCGGCTTTTGCGTTGGAACGCTCATCTTTTTCAATTTTGAGCTGATCCAGAACCATACTTTCCGGACCCAGAAAACCCATGGCTAGCAGGACCAGTTCGGCCTTCCAAACTTTTTCGGTGCCGGGGACCTCTTTCGGAGCCATGCGTCCGTTGTTCCCTTTTTCCCAGGTAATCTGAACGGTGTGCAATTCCTTTACATTACCCTTCTCATCACCTGTAAATTTTTTAGTCATAATCTCATATTTGCGCGGGTCATCACCGAATTTTTTTTGCACCTCTTCCTGCCCGTAATCGAGCCGGTAAATATTTGGCCATTGGGGCCAGGGATTATTTTCAGCACGCTCTTCAGGGGGTTTTGGCATAATCTCAAACTGGGTCATCGTTTTGCACTGATGACGCATTGAGGTGCTCACACAATCTGTCCCGGTATCTCCGCCACCGATCACGATAACATTTTTGTCTTTTGCAGATATATAGTTGCCATTTTCATGATTTGAGTCCAGCAGGCTTTTGGTATCCGGATGCAGAAAATCCATCGCAAAATGAATCCCATTTAATTCCCGGCCCTCAATAGGCAGGTCCCGGGGTTGTGTTGCGCCACCTGCCAATATTATGGCATCGTGACGCTTGCGGAGCTCTTCCCCTGAAATATCCTTTCCGATTTCGGTGTTGGTGACAAATTCTATGCCCTCGGTTGCAAGCAGGTCCACCCGGCGCTGTACCACCGATTTATCCAGCTTCATATTAGGAATTCCGTACATCAACAGGCCGCCGATTCGATCGGCGCGCTCGTAAACCGTTACTTTATGACCAGCTCTATTGAGTTGGGCCGCAGCAGCGAGTCCGGCAGGACCCGATCCAACAACACCAACTGATTTACCGGTTCGTACATCAGGCGGTTCCGGCACCACCCATCCTTCTTCAAAACCGCGGTCGATAATGGCCTTTTCAATACTTTTGATTGCAACCGGTGAATCAATGATCCCCAACACACAAGAACCCTCACAGGGAGCCGGGCAAACGCGTCCTGTAAATTCCGGGAAATTATTAGTTTTATGCAGGCGCTGCAGTGCCTCTTTCCACTTCCCGTGATATACAAGATCATTCCATTCAGGAATCAGGTTATAGACCGGGCATCCATATGACCCGGTTTGTGCGGCAAGTCCGGATTGACAAAATGGAATGCCGCAATCCATACACCGGGCACCCTGATCTCTCAACTCCTGTTCGGTCAAAGACTCGTTAAACTCTTCCCAGGTATTAACACGTTCTTCGGGTTTACGGTATGGAGTTGCCTTTCTTTCAAACTCCATGAATCCGGTTGTTTTACCCATGATATTTACTTTATGTTACAGTTCTTAATACGATTAAAATGGCTGGTGCCAGGTGATCAATTGCCGGCGGCTCGGGCTTTGTCCCCCTTGTTAATGTAAAAAGCCTCCATGATGGCCTCTTCGCCGTCCAGCCCTCTCAGGTTTGCTTCTTGAATAGCCTCATTCATCCGTTTAAAGTCGACAGGATGAACTTTCACAAACTTCGGCACCATCTCCTCCCAGCAGGCCAGAACTTTCCAGGCGCGATTGCTGTCCGTATAGTCGGCATGACGACGGATCATCTTTTCGACTTCTTTCGTCTCTTCCTCGTTCTCCAGTCGTTCAAGAAAAACCATCTCTTTGTTGCAGTGCTCCTCGAAGGTATTGTGCTCATCCAGGACGTAGGCGATCCCTCCTGACATGCCGGCAGCAAAGTTGCGACCCGTTGAGCCAAGCACGACGACCCGCCCACCGGTCATGTATTCGCAAGCGTGGTCACCAACCGCTTCCACCACTGCCCTGACACCACTGTTTCTGACGCAAAACCGTTCACCTGCCATTCCGCGAATGTACGCCTCGCCACTGGTGGCACCGTAAAGGGAGACATTCCCCACGATAATATTTTCTTCCGCTTTGAACCTGGAGTTGGCATCGGGATAAAGAATCAGTTTCCCGCCTGACAATCCCTTGCCGAAATAGTCATTGGCGTCACCTTCCAGTTCGAGTGTCATACCTGCCGGAACAAATGCACCGAAACTTTGTCCCGCTGAACCTCTGAAAAGAAGCCGGATCGTACCTTCCGGCAGTCCGTCCCGGCCATGTGCCCTGGTAATTTCACTACCCACAATCGTTCCGGTCACCCGGTTGATATTACGAATCGGCATTCTGGCTTTAACCGGTTTCTTTTCTTTAATGGCCGGTTCACAAATATCGAGCAATGCCTGGATATCCATTGAATTTTGCAAACCGTGATTCTGCTTCATCGTACAATGGACATCGACATACTCGCTCAATTCCGGTTTATAAAGAATAGGAGAAAGATCAAGATATTTTGCTTTCCAGTGACCGGTTTTTTTCGCTTTAAGCTTGTCAACGCGTCCGACCATTTCATCTATGGAACGGAATCCGAGTTTGGCCATATGCTCACGTACATCCTGTGCGACAAATTTCATGAAATTAACGACGTGCTGTGGATCACCGGCAAACTTATGGCGCAATTCCGGATTTTGCGTAGCGATGCCGACCGGGCAGGTGTCCAGGTGACAAACCCGCATCATGATGCATCCCAGGGTGATCAGTGCACTGGTACCAAACCCGTACTCTTCTGCTCCAAGGAGCGCTGCAATAACAACATCCCGGCCGGTCTTGATCTGTCCGTCCGTCTCCAGGGTCACCCGGCTACGCAAACGATTCATCACCAGCGTCTGATGCGTTTCGGCAAGTCCCAGTTCCCATGGCAAGCCGGCATGCTTGATGCTTGTTTGTGGCGAAGCACCGGTACCTCCGTCATGTCCACTAATCAGAATCACATCAGCCTTGGCTTTGGCAACACCGGCAGCAATCGTACCAACCCCGGCCAGAGATACCAGTTTTACATTGATGCGTGCATTGCGGTTGGCATTCTTCAGATCATGAATAAGCTGAGAAAGATCCTCAATAGAATAGATATCATGGTGAGGGGGCGGGGAAATAAGTCCCACGCCCGGGGTGGAATATCTTACCTTGGCAATCCACGGGTAAACTTTTCGTCCGGGCAACTCGCCTCCTTCACCCGGTTTAGCTCCCTGTGCCATCTTGATCTGAATCTCAACCGCGTTGTTGAGATACTCACTGGTCACTCCGAATCGTCCCGAAGCCACCTGTTTGATGGCACTGTTACGTGAGTCCCCGTTGGGGTCGGGAGTAAAACGGTTCGGATTCTCCCCTCCTTCACCGGTATTACTCTTACCCCCAAGGCGGTTCATAGCTATAGCCAGTGCCTCATGCGTTTCCTGGCCGATCGATCCGAATGACATGGCTCCGGTCTTGAACCTCTTACAGATGGATTCCACCGATTCCACCTCTTCGATCGGAATGGGTTCAGCGTCGTACTCCAGTTCAAGCAAATGGCGCAGTGTTGGTGGTGGGTTCTGTTGGTCATCCAACAGTTTTGCGTAATCTTTATACAATTTGTAGTCGTTGATCTTGCTTGCGAACTGTAGTGTATGCACTGTTTCCGGATTGTACATGTGGTATTCGCTGTTTTTGCGCCACTTATACTGACCGCCTTCGTCCAGAACCTGGCCGTTAACCCTTACTTTGGGGTAGGCCGTGCTGTGTCGCATTTCGGCTTCTCTGGCAATAATATCAAGATCTATACCGCCGATTCGGGATTGGGTCCAGGTAAAATAGGTATCGATAACCTCCCTGCTGATACCCAAAGCTTCGAAAATCTGCGCTCCACGATACGATTTGATTGTGGAAATACCCATTTTGGACATCACTTTAACAATTCCCTTCACCACGGCTTTGTTATACCCTTTGACTGCCCGCTTGTATTTTAAATCCTTAATCATCCCTTCGCGAATCAGGTCGTGCAAACTTTCGTAGGCCATATAGGGATTGACGGCATCCACCCCGTATCCAAGCAAAGTACAAAAATGATGCACTTCCCGTGGTTCTCCGGATTCGAGGACCAGTCCGACCTCCGTACGTTTACCGGTACGAATCAGATGGTGATGCAGCCCGGATATCGCCAACAATGCGGGAATGGGTGCATATTCCCTGTCAAATCCCCGATCGGACAGGATCAAAATATTGACTCCCTTTTTAATTGCTTTATCCGCAGAGGCAAAAAGTTTGTCCATGCTCTTTTTCAGTCCTGCGCCACCACTACCGACTTTGAACAAGATCGGCAAGGTTTGATTTTTAAATCCGGGCACCACCAGGTTTCTCAGCTGTTCCAGTTCTTCCGAAGTCAAAACCGGGCCATCCAGTTCAATCTGCCGGCAGCTTTCCGGACCCGGGTCCAGGATATTGCCTTGTGAACCGAGCAATGTTTCCGTTGAAGTGATCAGCTCCTCGCGGATCGGATCGATCGGAGGGTTGGTCACCTGGGCAAACAACTGTTTAAAATAGTTATAAAGCAGTTGCGGCTGGTTGGATAACACCGCGACCGGAGCATCGTTTCCCATTGCGCCGATAGGCTGGAGCATATTTTCCGACATGGGCCCAATATTTACCTGTAAATCTTCGTAGGTATAGCCAAATACTTTCTGATGAAGCAGCACTTCCTCGTGGGCAAGTTCCGGTTCGGGATATTCCAGCTTTTCGGTCACATCATTGAAGTGGACAAGATTTTGGTCCAGCCACTTCCGGTAGGGATGCTCGGCAGCAATCTGATCTTTAATTTCTTCATCGCTGATAATCCGCCCCTGTTCTGTATCAATAAGCAGCATACGTCCCGGCTGAAGCCGCTCTTTGTAAATAACATCCTCAGGATCAATATCGAGCACCCCCACTTCCGAAGCCAAAACCACCATGTCGTCGCGGGTCACGTAATAACGAGATGGTCGCAGTCCGTTCCGGTCAAGTGTGGCCCCTACCACCTTGCCATCGGTAAAAGCAACGGAAGCGGGCCCGTCCCAGGGTTCCATCATACAACTGTGAAACTGATAGAAGGCGTGCTGCAAGTCACTCATACTCTCGTGCTTCTCCCAGGGTTCCGGAATCATCATCATCATTGCGTGAGGCAAAGAGCGTCCGGACAATGAGAGAAACTCAAGACAGTTATCGAATTTAGCCGAGTCGCTTCCATCCTCCTGAATGATGGGCAGCACTTTGGAGATGTCCTTGCCGAACAGTTCCGTGGCAAATTGCTTCCCACGAGCATGCATCCAGTTCCGGTTTCCCTGCACGGTATTGATCTCGCCGTTATGAATAATATACCGGTACGGGTGGGCCAGTTTCCAGCTCGGGAACGTATTGGTACTAAAACGAGAGTGAACCAGTGCAATCGCCGATTTCATGGTCGGATCTTTGAGATCCGGGTAAAAGAGCTCCAGCTGATTCGGAGTCAGCATCCCCTTATAAACGATGGTACGGGATGACAGGCTGTTTATATAAAAAAATTCTTTATCGGCCTCACTTAAATCGGATTTGTCGATAGCAAGCGTGCAGCGGCGGCGTACCACAAATAACTTTCGTTCAAATTCCAGTTCGGACTTCATGGAAAAGGGGCGTTCGATAAAAAACTGACGTACCAAAGGTTCCACGGACGTAGCTGTTTCCCCAAGGCTCGTGTTGTCGGTTGGAACCTTTCGCCAGCCCAGCAAGTTAAGCCCTTCCTCACGAATCACTTCTTCGATGATACGTTCACATTTTTTGCGTTTTTCCCTTTCCGCAGGCAAAAAAAGCATACCAACACCATACTTTCCGGATCCCGGAAGGTTAAATCCCAGCCCCTCACATGACTGCCTGAAGAACCCATGCGGTATCTGCATCAGTATTCCGGCGCCATCCCCACTGTTGGGCTCGGCACCTGTCGCTCCACGATGATCCAGATTGCGCAACACACGAAGCGACTTTTTAATAATATCAAATGACGCTTTGCCCTTAATGTTAACGACAAAACCTATTCCACATGCATCGTGTTCGTTTTGGGGGCTATACAACCCCTGCTCTCCGGGAAGCAATTTTCCTACCTTTGTCATAAAAATTATCTTTGTTTATTGTATCGGTTGCAATCTGAGCCGGATAGCTCTGCATAAACCGATCATTTCAAGCCACGAACTCTATACGGTTTCGGCCTGAAACCGTATAGCCCCCTTTTTCAGGAGGTATAAATATCAGTGATTAACGTTGCTTATTCTTTTTTTTGCATCTGCGATCCAGATACAGGGATGAGTTCAGGCCCCCATGACCAAATATTATATTGTCAGGCACCACTCTGACTGACATAATACTCGAATGCAAACACTGATACGCTGGCGCCGTGCTGCCTTACCGTCCTTCGTGTCAAACGACACGTTAACTTTATTTCCTGTTGATTGATTCAGCATAATCGTAAAATTAACAGAAATGTAATATGACTAAAAAATTTCAGGGATTCAAATAAAAAATTGCTTCTCCGTTGGCAGCACCCCTGTTTTTGCTTTTTTTTTAACGGAAAAGCGCTCTCACAGGTACATGATTGTTTTTCAAATTGGCAACCACTTAATTAAGATTAAGGGAGTTATTATTATATCGTGCATGAACATGAACACATGGATATTCAATTGTTTTCTATTCAGGAGATAGAGGCATATCATGACCATATCAACCGTACGTAGTTCGAATTTATGTTCAGATGATTTTCGCCGTGTAACTATAATAATGGTTGTATGCATCCTTTCCTTTAAACGGTGAACGATAATGGCACCGAAACAGCAGCAATACGATTTTGTTTATGGGCAAATATGCCGGTTGATTATCCTGTCGCTGTTCCGGTTTTCCAACTATCATCGGTGGAATCAGCAGCAAATCATTCAAAAATTCCAGCGAAGCGATGCTGCGGCTACATTGCCGGCATTGCTGAAAACCGAGTCGTCTCTTCCGGCAAAAAATTGCCCGAGAATCCTGAAATCGAGATCGGTCATTACCGACCAGGATAAAGACGGAGAGATAAAAACAGCGGACTCATCGGGGTACCATACGGCGGCCAGCGATCCGTCCAGTATCGGTGTAAAGGCAATGGAACCTTGTGTAGTGCATTGAAACCGGGAAAATGACGGGTTGTCAGGGGCCCGTGTTTCGGCAAAAAGTATGATATCATCCCGCCCGCCGGCTTTGTTATAAAGCAATTCTCCGAGCAGAAACAGGCCATTGCCAAATATATAATCGGATGATACCGAAATGATAACGTTATACTCACGCCCGGTATCCGCACTCCGGAAGCCATTTGCCGCCGTGCCTCCATTTGCATTCAGGTCGATGAAAAACATCGCTTCTCCCTTAAAACCGGCTCCTTTTATATTGCCGGCCCATCCTCCCCCGGTGGCCAATCGGTCGCGATAATATCCGCCAATCAGCTGAACATCATATCCGTCTTTGTTGAATGCATAGAGTGCAGCAGCCACACTGTTTTCCAGGTTACGATCCGGACTTACCGCAATTTCCATTCGGGATGCAAAACCGGTAAATCTCTGAATGCGAACAGCGTCGCTCCCCGGCCGTTCGGGGTAATCGAAATCGTAAAACGAATATAGATTAAACAGGTCATTGGGATTAGTGATGGTATTGATACCCCAATTGACACGCTGGCGTCCGACCTGTACACTCCAGTCAGCATGGGTCCATTCGCCATAAAATCGATCCGGAATATAATGCAACAGCCAGTTGTCCTGTTCGACCACCAACCACGACATATCGAAAAAACCGTCATCCACATCCATCGCCCGGGCATATCCCGGAATATCTTTCACCAGATCGCCGGCAAATAATCGTGTGCGCATTTCCCATGTAAAAGTAAACGCTGAAGATGCATACCAGCGCATATTGATACGGTTTTGTAGCCGGTATTCCCACCATGTCTGATCACCGGACGGCAGACTTCCCGGGTCAATATCATCATCCGGTTCCGGTATTTCAGCCGATATCCGGATCGGCATGCCCTGAAGATAGCCGTGAATCCTGAAATCATCGCTCCATTGTGCAGCCGCTTTGTTAATGAGTCCGGATGTCAAACTCATGAGCAAAACCAAAATTAATCGGAAGGACACATCCGCGAATACTTTTTTGTATGATTCATTCTGTAACATTCATTCCATAATGATTGCTTTTCCGGAGAAACACAGCGATTGAGTATGCGAATTTGATAAACCCTCATCTACCTGCATGTTGTTTCTCCTCATTTCGATATACATCGCTGTCAATGGCTCCGTCAACCATGGTAATGACCCGCCGTGCCCGGTCTATCACCCGCTGATCATGCGTCGAAAATATAAAAGTAACCTTCTCTTCCCGATTCATTCTTTCCATCATATCAAGCAGGTTCATAGCGGATTTTGAATCGAGATTGGCTGTAGGCTCATCAGCCAGAATAAATTTCGGACGTGAGGCAAGTGCCCGCGCCACGGCGACACGCTGTTGTTCACCACCCGACAACTCTTTGGGTCTTGAATGTAATTTATCGCCAAGTCCGACAGCCGTGAGCAGTTCCTCCGTCCGTTCTTTTATTTTATCTTTGTCACGATTCTGCAACAGCATGATAAATGAGACATTTTCATAGGCTGTAAAAACCGGTATCAGGTTATAGGCCTGAAAAACAAAGCCGATGTTATGCAATCGAAAGTCAATCAGTTTACGGTCTTTCATTCCGGTGATGGTGGTTCCGTTGATAGTCACAACCCCGCTCGTAGGTTTGTCAAGTCCTCCGATCATATTAAGAAATGTGGTTTTACCTGATCCTGATGGACCCTGAACCGAGGTAAACTCTCCTTTCTCAAAAGTTAATGAGACCTCACGCAGGGCGTGAACCGGAATCGTATCCGGATTATAGATTTTTGACAGATTCTTGGTTGTTATGACGGCCATGACGCTTTCCGTATTGAATTAATGGTTCAAAACAAAGGAGAGATAGTTGAGATTGAATGGATCTTTTTTCGTTAATAATTCCCGTAATCTTTAAAAATTTGCCCTGCTAATCTCTTACCACATCGGCAGGATTCAATCGCAATGCCTTGATAGCAGGATATACAGAAGCCAAAACAGCTGTGATGATCACAATTACGATAGTGGTGACATAATCATTCGAGACGGCAACCGGGTAAACGATAGCGTCATAACCGAACTCGGCCATGGACTCTCCCCCTACACCCGATAGATCGAGTCCCGTTTTTCCCAGATAATTCACATTCAAATGGGCAATAATCAACCCGGCTATAGCTCCTGTGAGCGTAAGGATAACCGATTCCAACATAATCATCAGGAAAACCCGGAGCTTGCTCATCCCGACAGCCATAAGCATACCGAGTTCACGCATCCGCTCGAAGATGGCCATCAACATGGTATTCAGAATCCCAAAGGCCAGGGCAAGCATGATGATGACCATGATATAAAAGGTCATGGAGCCACCCATATCCGTGATGTATCTGAGCTCCGGAGAAAGTTCATACCAGGACTCTGCCGCAATACCGTCGAAACGATGATTCAAATCCATGGTCAGAGAGTCACTCATGGATTCGTCAAACAACATAATAGCTATTTCATGGTAGATCGTTTGATTTGCGATCAGCTCATTGAGATCCTCTGAACGGACAAATACATGGCGTTCATCATATGGAGAAGAGGCTGTCTGGAAGATTCCTGTGACATTGAAAGCGCCGGAGGTGATGTCATTATCCAGGTTCTGAAATGACATCACAACCCGGTGACCAATTTCGACATTCAGTTTCTCTGCAAGCTGTGCCCCAAGCAGAATGGGATTCCGAAAACCGGCATCAAGGTACGCTCCCTCAATAAGGTTTTCATGAAACGTGGTCGTTTGCTTCTCACTTTCGGTATCCACCCCGCGAATCTGTACGCCCGATGCTGTCAAAGGCGACTGAATCATGGCATCGGACAGAAGTCGCGGGGTATAGCTTAAAATCCGCTCATCATTCTCCAAAAAAGCTAATATTTCATCGGCATTTTCGATGAATAACCAAGGTTCCCTTTCAGTAAGGAAATCCGGGTGATGTATTTGCACATGAGTAAGTTCGTCCTGAATCAGGTTGTCAAAACGCTGTTGCACCCAACCGTTGGTCAGGGCGGAAACCATAATACCGGCCCAAAGCCCTGCAATAATCGCACCCAACAACACCCCGCTTCTGGCCGGATGCCTCCAGATATTTCGCCATGATATCGATAACAGCATATTCATATCAGGTTCTTGCTGAATCCAGAATGTTGAGAGTGAAGATTTTGATTGTGGGGTAGAAGCAGATGACAGTCGTCATGATTAAAATGACCAATCCCTGCCACAAAAAGATATCCGGTGCCAGTGCCGCAGGCATAATAGCTTCCATTCCCCATTCCTGAAGCATATTTTCCATCTCTTCTCCCAGCACAATCGGGTTGAAGTAAAAGTACAGGACGACGAAAAATCCCAGTACAGTACCCGAAATAACGCCGAGAAAACTGATGATAATGGTTTCAATAAATACAACCAGTGCCAGTTTCAGGCGGTGCATGCCGACAGAAAGCAGTATCCCAAACTCCCGGAGCCTTTCCATAGTCATAGTGAGAATAGTACCAAAGATCCCGAACCCGATGACCACATATAAAATACCCATCATCACGCGGGAACCGGCACGATCAAATTTCAGTGCTTCAAGGAGCTCGGGCATCATTTCCGGCCAGGTAAGTATCCGCAATTCATCATTATCCAGACCTGAACGTATTTCCTCAGCTACGGCGTCTGTATAACTCACATGAGTTGGTGTGACCAGCAAGGAGGTGATGTGATTTTCGGCCGACAAAAGCCATTGGGCATCGGGAAGCGAGATATAAACCAATTGGTTATTCATATCTCTCATCGGGTGTTTGATCAATCCGGCCACCTCGAACATCCCTGCTGCCGTCATACCGAATCTACCCTGGCCAAGCAGGATCACGGTATCGCCAACGGCAAGATCCAGCCTTCCGGCGAGACCTTCACCCATTACAGCCGTCCCGTCTCCGGATTCAAAAAAGCGTCCTTCGGTAAGCCGGTCTTTCAGGTTGTTAAGCTTATGCTCGCCCTCAAGATCGGTTCCGAGCACCATAGCCCCCCGTGTCTGCTCTGCACCGGCAGCCAACATGAATGTTTCAATTCGCGGGATGCTAAAATCAATTTGATCATCATTAACACGGATCGCTTCACTGAATGAATGCGCATAACGAAAAGCGTTGTCCAGTGAGGGTTCATCTTCGTATCGAAAGTCCTGCACACGTATAAAACCGGTATGAAAACGGGTCATATTTTCAACCATCAGGTCATGTGCCCCCCGCTCGATTGATTCCAGAAACAGGGCAAACACCACGGCAAACATAATCGATGACACAGTGATCAGTGTCCGCCTTTTATTTCGCCAGATATTTCGCCAGGCAAGTTTCAGATATATCGACATGACCGTACCCCTACAGGTAAAAAGATAAGCATGAGATCACCTCACCGCACACGGCGCATGTTTTGTTGGGTGAAAAACGATTCGTCGATATCAATATCAAACTCCATATCCTGGAAGGTTAATATAGTCCGCTGATTCGGCCGGCCGGCCGGTGTAAGAGTCATACGGGCCGGGATAGTGCGCCCATCAAATTCCACCAGTTGATCTAGCTCCATGGTATTGGCAAGCTCACCACGTTGATCATAATTTTCGACACGCAACTGCATATATCCATCCTTACTGACCCATATCAATACCTTTCCCCAGACAATCGGTGTATCGGGTTTCGGAACAAGTTCCAAAACATAACAATCATACCCCTCATACATTTCGGAACGCAGTACACTGTGTTCGTAGTCTTCCGTCGTCGAGCTCTCCCGCACCAGGTCGTCATTGGTAAAATCCGATCCCATCCAGGATTCCGACATCATGGACGGCGGCATTTTAATTATGCGGTCAATCGACGGAACATAATTCCATATTTCGTTGTGGCGCTTGAGAAATGTAGTGCCTTGGTCACGACTCGGTGCAGTAACCAGTATCAATGAAAAATCTTCGCCATTGGCCCATGTCCGCATGGATACTTCCCGTTCATAGCGTGGACGTTCGATTTTCATTGTCATTTCCGAATAGCTTGATTCACCACGCATCACATCCTCCATACGTTGGATGATTACTGTAGCATCCTGGCTATACCCCGCCGATACATTAATCGTAACCACAATGAATCCGCACAATACATTATTCAGTAAATTCATGAGCCTGTTTTTAACGATGGATCTACTACGTTTTTGTTAACTCATCACGCATGATCTGCTTCTTTTCTCTTTCCCATTCATCTATAATGTCATGTACTTTCCCGCCTATCCACCTGTAAAATACCGACGCTTCCAGCAGCCATTCTGAAACCTCATCTTCCCTGGTTTTAAGGGAACGACCTTTTTCAAGGTTCTCCGCAAACAGGTCATACAAATCCAGTTTCGACGTTAAAAAATCTGTCCATGGCATTTTATTGATCTGATAATAGGTTTTACGATCGCCCGGTAAACTGACAGCCTTTATAAAGCCAATCTGTAACAGCTGTTTCAGAGATCCGCTTGCACTCCCCTTGCTGGCTTGAATAGCTTCACATATTGTATTAAAAGAGGCGGCATCCTGATCACAAATCATCAGGTACCCCAATACCCTGCCGGCCATTCGAGTCATCCCAAACTGCTCGAAAGTCAGGCCAACTTCCTCAATATATTTCTGCTTCTCAATATTCAATATACCTGTGTTCATCTCCTTCTCTGTGCTTGTACCCGCTTGCGGGTTTGGCCTGGCCGCTACGATTTTTTATCTGAATCGATTGGAATTGAGCGCATGTCGGCTGTCGGCTGTCGGCTGTCGGCTGTCGGCTGTCGGCTGTCGGCTGTCGGCTGATAACAATGTATTAAAACGATTCATTTTGTTCAATTAATATTGAACAAATAATACTTATTATATCTGATTATATCTGATAAGATTTTTGAATCGCCCTTTTTTCCGGTTTCTTTCTACGATAATTGCCCTTAAAATTTTCCGTAACTATTTAATATCAGATCCGTTACGCGCAGAAATTTCAAGCATGTTACGGTAATGATCAAAGAGCGTGTCAAAGTGGTCATCCATGGTGCCAATGGTATGCCGCGCCGCATGGATACATTCGGAAACCAGTTGGTTGCGGTCACGGTTCAGCATCCGTAAAATAGCTCTTGAGAGAGCTTTGGCATCACCGGGTTGATAGGTTTCAGAGTAGTTTTTTCCGGCAAGTTCACCGGCACCCCCATAATCGGGGACAATCACCGGCAGGCCGCTGCATATGGCTTCGGCTACAACCAGTCCATAAGTCTCGGCTGCGGAACCGTGAATAAAATAATCGGCACTGGATAGATAATCTGCCAGTTTTTCCCGGTTGGAAGTAAAACCCATCAGCTTCAGGTGCGGGATACCACTGGCCTGTCGTTTGACCATCCAGCGGAACGGACCGTCTCCAAATATGACAAGCCCCATTGGTTTATGTTGAGAAGCCATCCGGAAACCTTCAAAAACTGTTCCCAACCTCTTTTCCGGATGATACCTGCTGATACCTATCAAAAGCGTAGCCTCCTCAGGCAGGTCAAGCTCGGCCAGAAGCTGCTTTCGTATATCCGGATTCCTTCGGCCCGGGGAAGAGTGCGTTTTATCGATACCAAAAGGTATAGCCACCGGATTCTTAATCTGAAAGTTTTTTAAACGATCGGCCAACCACTCACCGCTGACGATCGTTGCATCGAATCTTCTGCTCAAACGCCGTAAATAGTACCAGTAAAAATTAAACATACGATCCACGAGGGAGTAATTCATAAGTTTTCCCAAAATCGTATGAGGATAGACGGCTACGGGATCCTGATGAAAAATGAATGTTTTAACGGCATCCCCTTTCCAGCGTGCGGCGAACCATCCACCTGTCCAGGGAGAAGACCCCTCAACAACATCAGGCTTCTCACGATCCAAAATTTTATGCACCCACTTTTCACGCCACAAAATATGATATCTCCGATCCACAGGCAGTGCCGGGCCCGGCACCCAGATAATGCGCCCCCCGAAACGTTCTTCCTCTTTCGCTTCGGCACCCGGGGCGATAATGACTATTTCGTGACCTGCTCTGTGTCCAGCCTGCAGCTTCTGGTTGATATAGGTTTTAACCCCGCCTCCCTGATCTGTATAAAATTCCGCGATATCTATAATCTTCATAGTGCTTTTCGTAAAAAGTACCTGAAGTTATAGCAGTTCCTACTTTTAAACAATTCTAATATTAGGGGCGCATGGACGCTGTGAATTTCGGTGTTGACCCCATCGCTCAAACCGCTGCGGATTTCGGTAACCGCAACGGCTTCAGGCGGGGTACCCCGAACTGATATAATTCCGGAGATTCTGAATTTCCGATTTCTGCTCATCCATGATCGATCTTACAATATCACCGATGGATATGATGCCGGCCAATTGACCCCTGGCATCAAGAACAGGAAGATGCCGGATCTTTTTATCAGATATGATTTTCATACATTCATTAAGATCATAGTCTAAACCGACACAAAACACATTTTGTGTCATAATATCTTTAACAGGGGTATCTTTTGACCGGCGGCCTTTCAAAATCACTTTATTTCGATAATCCCTTTCCGACACAATTCCCGACATATGCTCATTATCCATCACAATCAACGCACCTATATTGTGATCTGCCATCAAGGCAATGGCCTCGTAGACCGTAGTCTCTTCATTGACACTGATCACTTGATTGCCTTTCTTCAACAAAATCTGTTGTACCTTCATGGTGTGTCCTGTCACTTATTTCAAATATTCCATACCGACCAACTATCCAATAAGTAAATGAAATTTTAGCTATTTACAAATTAATCTTGGACCGGTTACACATTGGGCTTGCTGAAAAGGGACTCCGGTTTGATTGAAAACCGGTACGAGGAAAACCGGTTGTTTACCCAGAGGGCCAGCACCATGACCGTTGCCCCGAGGGCAAGCCTGCCCAGATCCGCATCCCGATTCCAGATCAGCAGATTCACCAGTAACCCGGCCGGAATCAACGCGTTGTTCATTACCGCCAGTGTCCCGGCATCCACCAGGGTAGCACCGCGATTCCAGAGGAACAGGCCGACCGCTGAGGCTCCGAACCCCAGCCACAAAAGCACTCCCCACTGAACCTCCGTTTGTGGCATCATGGACGTATCCCCGAACATCAAAAAAGCGGGCAATGCAACAGCCAGGGCGCCGATATAGAAAAATCCGAAACAACGCACCAGAGGCACCTCGGTGGGATATCTCCGGACAAGATGTTTGTACCCGACCTGACCGGCGGCAAATGAAGCATTGGCGATTTGCAACAGCAAAAAACCGAGTATGTAATCATCGGTAACGCCATCATACCGAATCAACCCGGCACCGATAACGGCCAATATAGCAGCAATCAGTGCAACCGGTGAGAATCTACGGTTCAATGCATCATCAAACAAGGTGACAAATACAGGCGTCAAAATTGTGAAAAGCATCACCTCCGGAGCGGTCAGGAACTGAAAAGATCTGTATAGGCAGACATAGGTCACCCCGAATTGCAGCGCCCCCACGGTGATCGTTCCAAGCATTAATTCCTTTCGCACCGATTTCCATTTTGTGATCGGCAGAAAAACGAGTCCGGCAAATAACACTCTGGACAGAACCGCAAAATCATTATCAACCTGGCCGGCCAGGTACTCGTCGATCAAGCTGAACGAAAAAGCCCATAATAGAGTCACAAAAAGCAGATAAGGCATAAGATTGTAAGATTTATATTGTCCTGTCCGGCATATTCACGCTCAAAGCCATCGTGGGGTTTTTTCGGCATACTGTTGATACTCCTCACCAAACCTGCTGTTCAACTCCCGCTCCTCAGGGATAATCTGAAAACGGGTAATATAGGCGTAAAAGGCCGGCATAAGCATCAGCGCAATCAAGTCTGTAAGAAAAATAGCCCATCCGATCAGGATCAGTGAAAGCGAGAGGTACATCGGATTCCTGGAGTGCCGATAGGGTCCCACTGTGACCAGCCGGGTGGTTTTATCCGGTTTGTGAGGGTGGATCGCAGTGTGATACCGAACAAATAACGTCAGGCTTGTAACAGCAAGCAGCAAGGCCATGAACATCAAAAACGCCGTCAGAAACAACCTCAGTGGAATATCTACATTAAAAACCGGAAAATAAGTGGCAATCCCCCACATCAATAGAACCAAGAACCCGGTAATCATAGCGGGGGGAATTCTAAGCTCCAGAGGATGGCGTCTGTAGTCGGAACCGAAATTCATCTCCATAACTTTTTGAACATAAATTTATTTGTGTCGTATATCGTACAAGACTTATGACGCGTTAAGGTTAGTTATTGCAGCCGGAAAGTTAAAGTAAAAAAAATACGGAATCCGTTTACAGAAATAACAGAAACATACATCGCAAACATTTCTGCACACAGGCGATGATGGAACCATGGATGATCTATCTGTCATAATAAATCATTACCCTTTAAACAGATGAAATTGGGCAAGTACAGTATATTGATTTTTCTCATTATAGGAACACTCGCATGGTGGGGTTCACGAATGATCAGCTCCGGAGAATCCGGGCTCCCTCCCCTGCACACCATTCAAACAGATAGAGGGGATGTATCGCAACGCATAGTCGCTCACGGTACCCTCCAACCCATTCACAAGGTAACCGTTGGTAGCCAGGTCTCCGGGATTATTGAAGAAATCCGGGTCGATTTTAACAGTTACGTTTCACAAGGCGATATTATCGCACTCATTGACCCGTCTACATTTGAAGCAGCTGTCAGTTCGGCACAGGCGGAACTGGAATCTGCGGAATCGGGCCTCGAAACATCCGCATCAGCATCCGGGCCGGACTCCATCACGGGGGGTAATGACCGTGGAGAAGGCCAGGTCTATGTACTCAGAAATGGCGAAATCAAAGCTGCCAGAGTGCGCACCGGTTTGAGCGATGGGGTCAACACCGAAATCCGCAGCGGGCTTTCCGCCGGAGACACACTTGTTGTGGGCCTCTCTCTTAACACCACCAATGAAACCGGCAGACGCAGTTTGTTCAGCGGACAAGTGGGAAATACATGCTTGACGGAAGGGATGTCGGGAAAATGACACGCAACCAGCTTGCTAAACTGAGGAATCAGACCCTCGGCTTTGTATTCCAGAACTTCCATTTGCTTCCCCGTACATCCGCCCTGGAAAATGTCGAACTTCCTCTGCTCTACTCGGAAAGCAAACCGGACTGGAAAGAGATCTACAACCGTTCCATGGAAGCGCTTGACATTGTGGGGCTTACCGATCGCGCCAGCCATACTCCTTCGGAACTTTCTGGCGGACAACAGCAGCGTGTCGCTATCGCCCGGGCACTGGTCACCAAACCATCTATCCTGCTGGCCGATGAACCTACCGGAAACCTGGACAGCCGTACAGGCCTGGAGATTATGGATATCTTCCAGCGACTCAACCGGGACGGACTGACCATCCTGATGGTGACGCACGAACCCGACATTGCTCAATTCGCTGGTAGGACTATCGTACTTCGGGACGGGCTTGTTCGAAATGATCGACGTACCGAGCCTCATTGCGCCGCCGAGGCCCTTGCCAACTGGCAGGACCTCAACGATGAAAACGACTTCACCCCGGAAGAAATACAGCCCCGGCAGGAAAATACAGCATGAAACCATACTCTGAAACCAAACCACCACTGATATGAAATGGTCTGCCGTCCCCATTGTAGCCCTGCGTGCTCTGCGGCGCAATACTATGCGAACGATTCTTACCGCCCTGGGAATTATCATCGGTATTGGAGCCGTCATTACCATGGTAGCATTGGGCCAGGGCGCTCGTGCCGAAGTAGAAGAACAGGTCAATCGGCTCGGACAAAATGTCATACTTATTTTTCCCGGATCACGACAGCTTGGAGGAGTCAGCATCGGTGACGGAAGTGCCAACACGCTTACAATCGAAGATGCAATAGCCATCCGGGATGAAATTCCGGAAGTCATCGCAGCCAGTCCTGAAGTTCGTTCCCAACGGGTGGTTTCATACGGAAACCGGAACTGGCATACCCGGATTTACGGACAATCCTCCGATTACCTGCAAATACGTCAATGGCCCATCGAAAGCGGGCGGATGTATAATGAGGATGACCTGAACCAGGCGGCGCTGGTATGTGTAGTGGGTCAGACCATCGTTGATGAGCTGTTTGAAGGTTCCGATCCGATAGGAGAAACCATCCGGGTTCGTGGCCTTCCGCTTCAAGTCATAGGAGTGCTGTCAATCAAAGGCATGTCACTGATGGGATCGGTGCAGGACGATATAGTTCTCGTCCCATACACCACGGCGTTCCAGCGCATATCCAGACGCTTCCATGCAATGGTGATTAATGTTCAGGTCTATGACCAAAGCATGATGGATATGGCCCATGAAAAAATCACGGATCTGTTACGTGAACGCCACCGCCTGGCTCCACATCAGGAGAATGATTTCACAATACAGACCCAGGAAGAAGTAACGGAGGCCGCTACTGAGACATCCCGGGTAATGACCTGGCTGCTGGCTTCCATTGCCGGTATCTCTCTCTTTGTCGGAGGCATCGGAATCATGAATGTAATGCTGGTCAGTGTGACCGAGCGTACCCGTGAAATCGGACTGCGCCTGTCGGTCGGGGCACGCGGACGGGATGTGCTTTCACAATTTCTGATCGAATCGGTAATCCTCTGCCTGCTCGGCGGGTTTGGTGGTATTATCGTCGGATTGCTATCCACCGAATTAATAGCCAGTTATGCAGGGTGGCCTGCCCTTTTTTCAACGGAAGCCATGATCGCTGCGTTCAGTGTATCGGCTGCAGTCGGGCTCTTTTTCGGGTTCTATCCCGCCTGGAAAGCTTCACGGCTGGATCCGATCGTTGCACTTCGAAGGGAGTGATTAGTCTCCACGGATCCTCAAAATCTCCAGAGTCCGGTAACAATACTGAACATCGCCATAAACCGGACAGCCATACCTGCTTTATCGAGAAACGAGCGAACGCTCTCCAGTACCAGTCCAATATCGATGGCCGATACATTAGGGTGAGCGGCAATCACCGCCGGTTATGGTTTGTAATTCGAGGAGGCTTACCCGGCCATTGTCGGCATGATAGCTGATTCATCCGGATATAATGTAGAAATTGTCAACAGCGGCGTCAGCGGGGAAACCTCTGCCGGCGGACTGCGTCGAATCGACTGGGTATTGCAACGGGAATTTGATATTTTCGTACTTGAACTGGGTGGTAATGCCTACACGCAGCAATTCAGGCAGATATTTCATGATCTGGCGGCATCAAATGACGTCACCTGCCTGGGATTTATCCTTGAAGGTGTGGCCGGAAACCCTGAACTGAACCAAAGCAACGGCATTCATCCCACTTCCGATGGGCACCGGATCGTCGCATCCCGTGTATGGAAAGAACTGGAACCTTTACTACAAAAGTATTGAAATTATTATGATGCGCTTTTTTATAATGACCGGAGTGATATTTATTATCGTTGGAATACTCCTCCATATGATTCCCGGACTGTTTAACTGGCTCGGACGCCTCCCCGGAGATATTCGTATCGAATCAGGCGAACGAAGCCGCTTTCACCTCCCTTTTACCTCCATGATTGTGATTAGTATTATTTTAACACTATTGTTAAATTTTCTCAGGCGTCTGCTTTCTTAATGTTTTACCCGTAAGTACTTTGTTATACACCACCTATCTGGAGATACCATGTCTAGAATCAGCTCTATTATCCTGCTTTGCTTCTTTTTGGCCTTCTGCAGTGCCGATTCCGCTGAAACACCCGGGGAAACCAATAATTCCAATCCGGCAATCAGTTCTGATGCGCCCCTTTCCATCACAGAATGGAGGGTCCCCTGGGACGGACGTCCCCGCGACCCCTATGTGGCCCCGGATGGAAATGTTTTTTTTGTGGGCCAGCGTACACATTATATAGGGTATTTCGACCTGGAAACCGAAGATTTCAGACGGTATGAACTGGATGACGGAGCCGGCCCGCATAACGTCATCGTTGCGGATGACGGAACCCCCTGGTACGCCGGGAACAGAGCCAATCATATTGGGAAACTGGACCCCGGCACCGGAGAAATCTCAAAGTACATGATGCCGGAGAATGGAAGCGCCCGGGATCCGCATACACTGATATTCAACCGTGACGGTAATATCTGGTTCACTTCCCAGGGTGCAAATTCCGTGGGCTTCCTGGATGTGAATTCGGGAGAGGAAACCATTGTCCCGGTTCCGACCCTCGGCGCCCGTCCCTACGGTATTGTGATGGATATAGATGGATTGCGGCCATGGATCGTGCTGTTCGGTACCAACAAGCTGGCGACAGTGGATCCCGAGACCATGCAATTAACCGAAATTTCATTACCGCGAGAAGAAGCCCGCCCGAGAAGGGTGGCTGTCACTTCTGACGGTAACGTCTGGTACTGTGATTACGCGGCCGGTTATATCGGCACATACCATCCTGATGACGGATCCTTTCGTGAGTGGGAAATGCCTGAGGGAAGAGATGCACGCCCGTATGCCATGACCGTAGATCACCAGGACCGCCTCTGGATGGTTGCCACAGGAATCAGTCCAAACCGGTTTGTCGGATTTGATCCGTCAACCGAATCATTTTTCGCCTCTGAAGAGATCGAAAGCGGTGGCGGTACGGTTCGCCATATGGTATATCACGAGCCGACTCGTGCCATCTGGTTCGGTACGGATACCAATTATCTCGGCCGGGCCATAGTGAGCAACTGATAATCCGGTTCGATCCGGAGACAGATTCAATATAACTAACTCTTATTGTCACTTTTATTTAATGACGAATTTTATCGAATAAATTTGACACTGGATCGTTTTCGACCTGATGATCATTGTATCAATAAATCAGGCAGAAAAGTCAATCAAAGAGCAAGAGTAACGAAATAGTTTCTTCCCTGGTGTCCAAACGGCGGAAGTGCGCATTGCCCTGTATTTTCCTTGAAAAATATCATATATTCAGGGCATTACTGCTAATTATAAACATCCGCTTTATCAGCAGATTACAGGACTGGATTCATATTTCTCTGGCTGGCAATAAATTATAGAAGTATACTATGAATGGAAAAGCCATATTACAACCATTACCTGATGAACTCATACATCATCTTCCGTTAGAAGTGCGTGAAGAACTGGATGAATATGAGCAAAAAATCAAGGATTACAGAAAGGGATTGATTGGTGACATTAAGATGCAGAAAATCCGGTTGCAGCTGGGGACGTATGCACAGCGTCAACCCGGTGTTCAAATGCAGCGGATAAAAATCCCGTACGGAGATCTGAACCCCGCCAAAATGCATCGACTGGCCGATGTAGCCGATAAATACGCCAACGGTTTTATGCATCTCACCACCCGCCAGGATATTCAATTATACTATATCATGCTGGAAGGGGTCCCCAACATGATGCGTGAGCTTGCCGACGCCGACATCACTACGCGCGAGGCATGTGGCAATACCATCCGGAATGTGACGGCCAGTCCGTTTTCCGGTACATCGCCGGATGACGTGTTTGATGTCACCCCCTATGCCGACGCGTTTACCCGCTTCATGCTGCGGAATCCGATTTGCCAGAATATGGGCCGAAAATTCAAAGTGGCTTTTGAAAGCAACCGCGTGAAGGACGATGCCGGGGTACGCATTCATGATCTCGGTTTCCGCGCACGCATCCGCGAATTCAACGGTGAACAGAAACGCGGGTTCCAGGTTTATGTAGGTGGAGGGCTCGGCTCTTCACCCATGCTGGGGCATCTATGGTCCGAGTTCCTTCCGGAAGAGGAGATGATTCCCTTTTCGGCGGCTGTTATACGAATTTTCGACCGTTATGGAGAGCGTAAAAGCCGGATGAAAGCCCGGATGAAATTTCTGGTGAATAAACTGGGCTTCGATGAGTTCAAAAAACGGGTGGAAGCTGAACGTGAGGCTCTCCAGGTGGACCCTTCGTGGAACGCCTATCTGGAAGAAGCACATAAGATAGAATCTCCGCCTGAAATTACCCGGGAGTTTCCGGTCCCACCGGCCGTTATAGAAAACGATCCTGAATATTTGTTGTGGAAGGGCTCCGCTGTCACTACACAAAATACCGGAAATCATGCCCTGGTAAATATCCGGATCCACAATGGGGATATAAAAACGGATAAGATGCGGGAACTGGCGGAAATTGTCGATATCTACGCAGGCGGCAATATCCGTATCACCATTCATCAGAACTTTTTACTTCGCTGGGTTCCACTCGAGGCGTTGCCTTCCCTTTTTGTTGCGCTACGCGACGCGGGCCTGAATACTGTGGGTGCCGAATCGATCGCCGACATCACCGCCTGCCCCGGCGCCGATACCTGCCGGCTGGGGATAACTTCAGCCAAAGGACTGGCTGATGCACTGGACAAAGGGCTTAAAAACGGCCTGGGGGAATATGCAGAACTGGCAAAAGATCTGAAGATAAAAATATCCGGATGCCCCAATTCATGTGCCCAGCATGTGACTGCCAATATCGGTTTCCAGGGTGGTGCCATGACAAAGGACGGCCGCAGAGTGCCCGCTGAAATGGTATATATCGGCGGTTCGCTGAAGGGCGATGATACTCGCCTGGCAGAAACGGTAATCAAGATACCGACGCGCAATGCGCCCAAAGTGGTCAAAAAGCTTCTCCAGCTCTACAAGGAAGAACGAAAGGAAAACGAACATTTCGACCTGGTCATGGATCGGCTCGGAAAAGACAGGCTAAAAAAGGAACTGGAAGCATTTACTCATGTCCCGTCATTTGAGGAAGCGCCTGACTTCTACAAGGATTGGGGACATGAACAGGAGAAATTCAACATCCTGACCGGGATCAAGGGCGAATGTGCCGGTGCCACAGTCGAGGAAAAGGAACCTTCCTTTGAAGATGCCGAATATGCGCTTCAACAAGCCGAAGCACACCTGATTCACAAGGATTACAAGGTTTCCATACTGGAATCATATCACGCTATAGCACATGCCGCGCATGTTCCGCTCTATGCCAAACTGGTGGATCCGTTTACACCGTCTCAAACCACCTGGGAATTTGAGAACTTGTTTGTGCGTACAGGCGAAATCGATCAGAAGTGGATGGGCATCCATAACAGACTGGAAGATTACGTCAAACAGGAGCCAACTGAAAACCTGGCTGTGGAGATGCTGGAACTGGCCAAAGAGTTTCTCCAGGTCTGCCAGGAAGCCGAGTTACAACTGGAAAGCAAGCCGGCCGGGTAAGGAACGGGAACCGTCATGAGAATAGACATACTTAGTTATTCTGTTTGGTTATTATTACCCCTGGCCTTTTCCGTTTCCCCGCTCAAAACTGTCGCTGCTCAGGATGCCGATTTCATTGTCACCGTTGAAGCAAAGGATCTGACCCACCCCAATTACGAGAATGCACATGAAACAGTGTATGTGATCAACGGGGAACAGGGAAAAGAGCTCACCCTCTATCGCGGGGCAACTTACACTTTTGATGTCAATGCCATCGGCCATCCTTTTTTTCTGGCTACCCAGCCGGGTGGGGGAACACTTGCCGGGGAGATCACCGAAGGCGTGGACAACAGCCGGGTGCAGGACGGGATTCTTACTTTCACGCCCGGGGAAGATCTGCCGGACGAAATTTATTATGAATGTGACCGGCACACCAACATGGGTGGCGTGATTCAACTCCTGGATTTTCCCGAGCCCGAATTCACGGAATTCCATGCCCATCTAAGTGGCCTCCATGAATTCCCGCCGGTGTTGACCACGGCAACCGGAGAGGTCAACGCCGAACTGGAGGGTTACTCATTGATCATAACCGGGTCATTTCAAGGATTGAGCAGTCCTGTCCAGCCACCAGAGGAAGCCGGTGCACATATTCACACCGGCCATGCCGGAAGTATCGGCAGCGTGGCAGCCAGCCTGAACCCTTCCCTTTCCGACGGCGATACGGCCGGTGACCTGGCCGATACCGTTACACTGTCTCCCGAGCATATTGAAATGCTCGGCCGTGGAGAGCTTTACATTAATATACACTCGGAAGATTATCCGTCGGGCGAGATCCGGGGACAGCTGCTTCGCTCACCCAACAATGCTCCAAACGTGGCCTCCGAAATTACTTATCCCGGGAACGAAGATACCATAGTACTGGATGGTGATTCGATCATGTTCTCTCCACGATGGACCCCCTCCGGGGAGCCGGATGATGACCGGCTTGTCTATATATGGCAACTGGCTCTCGGCCAGGATTTCGATGAGATTATATTCGCCGTTAGCGCCGGTGAAGATACCACCTTTTCCATTACTCACAGTGAATTGAATGAAGTACTGGCAAGTCAAGGTGTGGAAGATGGCCAATTGATAGCGGCCCGGCATCGTATTCTTGCTTCAGACGGGAGCCTCTACCATACAGGCCCGGGTTCTTCCGTAACATTTGAACGCGGCACGCTGACTTCTTCCACAGATGAACCGGCAATAGCCCGGTTCCATGACCTGCAACAAAATTACCCTAATCCGTTTAACCCGGTGACCGTTATCCGGTATGACCTGCCCGAGCCAAATGAGGTGCGCCTCGAAGTGTTCGATCTGCTGGGACGCCCGATAGCCACGCTGGTGCACGGGCGGCAACAAGCCGGTACCCATCAGGCTGTGTGGGATGGATCCGGGCAGGCCAGCGGCATTTATATCTACCGTTTGCGAGCCGGTGATTATGTACAAACCCGGCGTATGACGCTGATCAAATAAGGAAGATTTTCCGGTAGGTCTTGCTTAAGATACCGATTACCCGGGTATCACCACACCAGGTTATTACGGCTGAAGTGCCGCCAATTCCTTGAGCCCGTCCTTTAATTCGTGCTCGGTAAAGGTGTGGTCCGTAAGCTTTCCATCAAAATAATCTTCATACGCTTTCATATCGACAAATCCGTGTCCGCACATATTGAAAAGAATAGTCTTTTCGACGCCTTCTTTTTTTGCCTGTTCGACTTCACGAATGACCTGGGCAATAGCATGAGTTGCTTCCGGAGCTGCGATAATCCCCTCGGAACGGGCAAAAACAACACCGGCTTTGAAACACTCCAGTTGTTGCAAAGCAACGGCTTCAATGAGTCCATCTTTCAGCAGCTGGCTGCAAAGAACACTGGCGCCATGATACCGCAAGCCACCGGCATGAATAGCGGCAGGACGAAAATTATGCCCAAGGGTGTACATCGGAAGCAACGGAGTATATCCGGCGTTATCCCCGAAATCGTACATAAATTCACCCTGGGTCAGTTTCGGGCATGATGCCGGTTCCACCGCTATACATCGGGTTTGTTTGCCCTCCGTGATATTACGGCCCACAAACGGAAAAGAGATACCGGCGAAATTGGACCCGCCTCCCAAGGGAGCAATAATGATATCGGGATAATCCCCCGCCATTTCAAGCTGTTTTACGGCTTCCTGCCCGATGACCGTCTGATGTAACAACACATGATTGAGCACCGATCCGAGCGAATACTTGTTTTCTTCCTTCTGCACTGCCATCTCAATTGCCTCGGAAATTGCGATGCCGAGGCTTCCCGATGACGCAGGATCGGATTCAAGAACCGCACGCCCAGCTTTTGTGCGATCGCTCGGTGAAGGATAGACATCCGCTCCGAACATATTCATCATGATCTTGCGATAAGGCTTCTGATCATAACTGATCCGAACCATATACACTTCACACTCCAGGCCCATCTGTGCGCATGCAAACGAGAGCGCCGTCCCCCATTGGCCGGCCCCGGTTTCCGTTATGATCTTTTTAACTCCCTCCTGCTTGTTGTAATAGGCCTGGGCTATAGCCGTATTGGGTTTGTGCGACCCGCTTGGACTTACCCCTTCATATTTATAATATATCTTTACCGGCGAATCGAGCGCTTTCTCAAGACCACGTGCCCGGTAAAGCGGAGTCGGTCGCCAAATATTATAGATATCCTGAACCTCATCGGGTATTTCAATATAACGGTCGGTTGAGACCTCCTGCTGGATCAGCCCCATCGGAAAAATCGGAGCAAGATCTTCGGGGCCTACCGGTTGCTTTGTCCCTGGATTAAGTGGCGGCTTAGGTTTGTTCGGCATATCCGCCATAATATTATACCAATGTGTCGGCTTTTCCGATTCGTTTAATAACATCTTTCTTTGATTCATACGGTTATTTATGGTTTCGTTCCCGTTTTAATTTTTTATCAATACCTTAATAATACCTATTCATTGCAGGCCGTGGCGGGAGAATTTTCCGGCGGCGACAAATCAAATCAGGATAACATTTAATTAATAAAAAATCCTGAAATAAATCATTCCGGTTTTATTTATCCAGCGCTTGCTGTTACTCACTCAGGGCTTACGAACATATATCACCGGATTGGCATTACGGGGGAAAGTAATAGCATATCACTTGGCGGCCATTCGCTCCGTAAACTCGTCTTCCCCTGATATACATGAATGACGCAGTAAAAGCAGCTTAGGATAATCATGGATACGGATGTAAATTTAATCCGTACCCGAACTGCGTAAAATGTATGGCCAATGAGCTTTTCATCCAACAAATAATACCTCGGAAAAACCCAATAATAACATTAATGAATGTTTATCCTTTATCACATATTTTGTAAATAATCGCATATCTTGCCTTGCAATGGTTTCCATTTTTTTAATTCAACCTGAAAAATCCAGGACCGCCTAAAGTGATATTTTTTTGTGCCGCATTGCTGTTAATCACACCTGCTGAACTACTTCCCGGGCAGACCGCACACACGAAAAATCCAAACCTGGAGCGTTACGAATTTACGTCACCTCTTATGGGCACATTGTTTCGGATTACCCTCTATGCGGAACATGAGAAAACTGCCCGGATTGCCGCCGATTCAGCTTTTCAAATAGCAGAGAGGCTCAATGCTGTATTCAGCGATTATGACCCGAAAAGTGAACTCAGCAGGCTGTCGGCTACAGCCGGAAGCGGGAAAGCCGTTCCTGTAAGTGGCCCATTGTTCGAGGTGCTCACGATCGCACAAAAGATTTCCATAGAATCTGAAGGCGCTTTTGATATTACCGCAGGGCCGTACACCCGTCTGTGGAGGGAATCCATTAGAGGCCTTCGGGCGGAAATACCGGAAGAAAACGAACTCCGTGAGCTTGCCCGGTCAGTCGGATACCGGAACCTGAAGCTGTATACGGCTGAACAAACGGCCCAATTGCTGGTATCCGGAATGAAACTGGATCCTGGAGGGATTGCCAAAGGGTACACGGCAGACCAAATGATGAATTTTTTGAATTCGATTGGGTTTCATCAAGTACTTATCGATGCCGGAGGCGATGTTGTACTGGGAGAGGCGCCGCCGGGATCAAATGGCTGGCGAATCATCATTCCGGCTCATGACAAAGCCGGCAAAGAAATAAAATTGGAATATGAACTTGAAAACGTCGCCATTACTAATTCCGGTGACCTGTATCAGTATATCGAACAAGACGGCATCCGCTATTCCCACATTATTGACCCGAGGACGGGTACAGGAGTGCCGCAACGGACATCGGTAACGGTGGTGGGCAACAAAGGCGTTTTGGTGGATGCACTGGCAACTACCCTGAATATTCTTTCCGCTGATGACGGCATGGCCCTTATCGATCATCGGGACGGTTATCATGCCAGAATCGAGATCCATGACCATCAAATGGTAAAAATTTATCAGACTTCATGGTTTGACAAACATAATAATACCGAACCGGAGCATTAAGGAATCCTGTTGTAACCGATTTGATGTGGCGGTTCTTTGTTTATAAACATTTCACAATAAAACTATATCTTTGTCGATCATGGTGCCCTGTCTTCACCCCTTGCTTTCTATGATAATTATCAATGGAGGCCTCATTTTATGACCAGTCTGATTTATATTGACGACTCAATGACTTCAGCCGGATTGAAGTCTCTGTTCAGTCTGTCTTCCTCCGGTGATGGAAAGAAGTGTGCATCACATGGCCATGGCACACAAATATTTGGTATGAACAATCCATAACTAATCCTTCAACTTGTCCTCCACACGGATTATCTTCACAACGTGATGGTAATGTGAAAACAATGACTGCTAATCCTGAAAATCCAAATGGTATGTCCCGCAAAAACAGTTCAATAATTACGACAGGGCCTTCCCTGGTCGTCATGGCTTTGATTTTAATGATTCAAACCGCCTGCTCTTCATTGTTTGTCGGCAAAGAAACAGAAAGTCCGGATACGTCTTCAAACAGTGAACCGGGCACAAGATCGACCGAATCACTTCCCGCCTATTCACAAACGATTCCGGGTTCTGATGTAACCATAGAGATGCTCCCCGTCCAGGGCGGAACATTCATGATGGGCCGGTCCACTGATGAAGACGGATATGAAAATCATGAGGGGCCACAGCGTCGGGTAAACGTGGATCCATTCTGGATGTCGAAGCATATTATCACATGGGAACAATATGACCTGTTTTCCAGAGAATTACTCGAAATTGAGTTTACAGACAATTTGCTTGATGAATTCGGCATTGAAGCGGATGCGATAATAACCCCTTCCCCTCCTTATGGAGACGAGGCCTACGGTATGGGGCGTGAAACGGATCATCCGGCTGTCAGTATGACACATTTCGCTGCCGTGGTATATACCATGTGGCTCACGGCAAAAACCGGCAAGTTTCACCGTCTTCCAACGGAAGCAGAATGGGAATATGCCTGTCGCGGGGGAACTTCCACCACCTATTTTTTCGGAGATGACCCTTCAGATCTGGATGAATATGAATGGTATCGGGGTAACAGCGGAAGCAGATACCACCGTACCGGCAGCAAGCAACCCAATCCATTTGGATTTTTCGATATGCAAGGCAATGTCACCGAGTGGACCATGGATGAATATCTCGAAGACTACCACGATGTGCTTGAAGGGGATGTAGCCGATAACCCCTGGTTCAGGCCGGAGTCCTTGTACCCGAGGGCGGTCAGAGGCGGTCACTGGAATGAAAATGCCGAAGATATACGGTGTACAAAAAGAAGAGGTTCGAGCGGACAATGGAGCAGAAGTGATCCCCAGATTCCGAAAAGTATGTGGTGGCACACCAACGCGCCTTTTGTGGGTTTTCGCATCATTCGTCCTGCGGAAACTCCTTCAAGGGAAGAGATTATGGAATACTGGATCGAACCTATGCTTGAATTTTAAACACCAGCTGAAATTCCACCGTGATATTCTCATCGGTTGTCAGTGCTCCACGCATAAAAGTAGGTGGGGTGACATTAAAATCTGTCATCTTCATATCCGTAGAACCGGTGACTTCCAGATCGCCATTCTCAAGGATATTGATCCGGATCAACTGATTCAGGTCCTGTTCCTTTCCGGCAACACTCAATACCCCGTTTACCG
The DNA here is from genome assembly GCA_040905705.1 of Balneolales bacterium. GTDB lineage: Bacteria > Bacteroidota > Rhodothermia > Balneolales > Natronogracilivirgulaceae > JBBDQZ01. Next base: position 122,023 of record JBBDQZ010000029.1, on the reverse strand, counting down.
TCAATTCAAGCTGTTCGCCATTATCGGTAACAGCCATTTCCCGGATATCTTCAAGCCTGTAGATGATTTCCGGATGCTCCTCCTGTTTCAATGCTGAGTAAATATTGTCATTCATAGGTTTGGGACCGGAATCTATATCGCTGACGGGAATACTGATATAGACCTCCTCAAACCAGGAAGGATCCACTTCACTCCAATTCCTGCCACCGGAGTTAAGCAGCATTGAGCCATTAACGGTCTGAACAGCAGCATCCCAGTCAGTCACATTGGATGTCCCAATAATAGTCATACTTGACTCCTCTGCCACTTCATAACGTGAGGATGTCGTGTTCTGACCCAATGATGGCAGCGTTGATATGAATACGGCAAGACATGCCGACAAGAAGATCCGGAGTAAAACTTTATAATTCATTTTTTAAAGAGTAGTTAATTGTATATATGGCTTTCTGGTTGACCATGTTCCGTTGCGAAGATCCATGATGGTAAGTGTCAAATATAATCATGTTTCATCTGTTTAGTATTCAGGGGTTATAATATCGCATTGAATATCCATAAAGTAATTAAGATACTCATGTGTGTTGCCACACCTCAACATGAGTACACAAACAAGTTAATAAAGAATCTCAACAAATCCTCGGAAGCTGTTCCCCGGCAAGCATATCCAGAAACCGTTGTCCACCTATCTCCGTATTAAGCACTACCTTGCCGGCCGGTTCACCGGTTACCACTCCGATAATCGCACTTTCTCTTCCCAACGCATGTCCCCGAAGTCGTACAAGCACCTCCTCCGCCTGTTCATTCGCTACCACCATCACCACCTTCCCTTCATTGGCTATATATAAAGGATCATATCCGAAGATCTCGCAGATACCTTTTACTTCATCGCGCACCGGAACAGATGTTTCATGGATTTCAATGCCCTTGTTTCGGGTTTCTGCCAGTTCGGCCAATACGGTAGCCACGCCTCCACGGGTCGCATCCCTCATAAAATGGACATCAAATGACCGGGTAACCTCCCGGATCAGGCTGTTCAGGCAAGAGACATCGGAGCGAACCGGTGAGGTAAAATTGAGGGATTCCCGTTCGCCTAAAATGGATATACCGTGATCTCCCACAAATCCATTGACAATAATTTTATCCCCCGTTTCAACCCGCTTCCCGCTCGCTATGTGTTCAAAAGTACTTTCAAGCACTCCTACACCGGTTGTGGTAATGAAAATTTTGTCACATTGCCCTCTGTTTACCACCTTGGTGTCCCCTGTCACAATAGATACTCCTGCATTCCGTGCTGTTTCGGCCATGGTTCGGACGATCTCATCGAGGTCCTGGAATGCCAACCCCTCTTCAAGGATAAATGCAGCGGAAATATAAAGCGGAACAGCGCCCGTCACCGCAAGATCATTTACCGTGCCGCTCACCGCCAGGGTTCCGATGTTACCACCAGGGAAAAAAACAGGATCCACCACATACGCATCGGTCGTAAAAGCCAGTTTTTTAGAATCGGCCGGGAAGGAACGGGCGACATCAGACTCAGAAGTAAACGATGATAACGACAAGGCATCCATTGGAAGCAGAGCCGAATCTCCCTGTTGACGCAGTATTTCATTGTCAAAATGTTTTACAAACATCTCGTTTATCAGCTCATGGGTCAGTTTTCCCCCGCTGCCATGCCCCAATTGTATATATTTAAGTAGCTTCAATAAAACTCCTGTAAAACTTTCATAAATGTAACCTGATCAGGCTGCTCCATATTTGTAATACGCCTGACATGCACCTTCTTCGGATACCATGCATGTTCCTATCGGATTGACCGGTGTGCATGTCTTTTTGTATAACGGACATTCCGACGGCTTTTTCAATCCTTTCAGTATTTCTCCACAGATGCACCCTCCGGGTTCTTTAGTCGTCTCAATAACCACATGCAATGAACGTTCGGCATCCCAGTCCGCATAGGCGTCGTTTATACCCAATCCGCTGTCGGGCAAGACTCCCAGCCCTCTCCACCAGTCATTTCTTTCAATAAACACCTCCTTTAACATGGAGCGGGCTTTTAGATTTCCCTGTGGCTTGACGGCGCGTTTATATTGTATCTCCACCTTGAAATCATTCGTCTCAATCTGCTTCAGCAACATATAGATGGATTGGAGAATATCCAGGGGCTCAAACCCTGAAACAACCACCGGTAATTTATATTTTTGAGGAATATCGTGAAAGATATTAGAGCCGGTGATGGTACTCACATGCCCGGGTGCCAGATACCCGTCGATCTTTACTTCCGCATCCACGATAGCTTCCATGGCCGGTGGCATCATTTTGTGAGCACTCAACAGTAAAAAATTACGCAGATTATATTCTCGTGCACGAATCAAGGCCACCGCACTGGCAGGAGCCGTCGTCTCAAAACCAATACCGAGAAAGACCACCTTTTTATCCGGATTATTTTTAGCAACAGCTAAAGCTTCCAGGGTTGAATAGACCATACGGATATCGGCGCCCCGGGCTTTTTCCCGTTCCAGTGAGGACGTACTCCCCGGTACACGAATCAAATCGCCATATGTAGTCAGGATTACATTTTCAAGCCTGCTTAGCGCCACAGCATGATCAATATATTGCAGAGATGTGACACAAACCGGACATCCCGGCCCGGATATCAGCGAGACATTTGAAGGAAGCAATCCGGGAATCCCATATTTTTGAATAACCATGGTGTGTCCGCCACATACTTCCATAAATCGTACTTTTGGCCCTTTCCAGGCATGTATTTGCTTGAGGAGCAACGCTGCCAGTTCTTTATTGCGATATTCCTGTACATATTTCATATTGGTGAGCGTTTCGTTGTTTGCAATGACTCATCACTCTCAGCAGAAGATTGTTCCAGAATACGGATCAGCTCAAGGGTCTCTTTTGCCTCTTTGTCACTGATCTTTTGAAGCGCAAAACCACTATGGACCAATACGTAATCATTCACCTTTACATTATCAAGTAACTGAAGGCCGGCCTGTACCTCACTGCCTCCGACAGATACTCTTGCGATCTTTTCTTCTTTATCAATAAATACAATTTTTCCGGGTATACTGAGACACATTGTTTCAGGGTTTTGTGGATAGAATATGACAGGATTCATTGTTTGAATAATCCATTTTGTGTGCTGCTATTGCCATCTGCCCCAATGCAATACCTGCATCATTGCAAGGTATCAGCGACGGGCTGTAAACATCAAACTCTTCTTTCAATCGCTCTTCTGTTTTTTCCAACAAAAATTTGTTTTGAAACACCCCCCCTGTCAATACCACCTTATCGGTGTGATATTTCTGTTTCATGGAGCAGGAAACCGCGAAAACAGCTGATACGAGAGTATTATGAAATCTGGCAGCTATTACCGGCATGGAAACCCGTCTCTGCAGATCGGCAACAAGTGCCCTGAACATGGGTTGAAATGAAACAGTCTTCCCGATAGCAAACGGATAATACTCTTTTACACGTTCGTCAATCAGCGATTCCAGTTTGATTGGGGCCTCGGCGTGAAATGAGTTTTCATAACATATCCCCGTAATTGCAGCTACAGCGTCAAAAAGCCGGCCGGCTGACGAGGTTAATGGTGCATTCAGATTCCGGTCGACAGCCGTGAGAAGCAGATTCAATTCCGGCTTTTTACGCATTTCATGAACAAAAGGAAGATCAAGTTTCATAAAATCCCTCCCGAGTGCCTGATATAAAAAGGATACCCCCATACGCCAGGTTTCCACGGACGCTTTATCCCCACCAGGCATGGGTATATAGGAAAAGTGGGAATGACGCTTGTATGAAACCGGATCGACATACAAAAATTCACCGCCCCAAACATGGCCGTCATCCCCCAGGCCGGTCCCGTCCAGGCTTACACCGATTACCGGTTCATTGAGCTGATATTCGGCCATACATGCAGCAACATGGGCATGATGATGCTGCACCCGGATGACAGGAATGTGCATCTGATCAGCCGTCTGATGAGCAAATTGCGAGGAGAGGTAGTCGGGATGATAATCGCATGCTACTGCTGCGGGGCTCATTCGGTACAGCTCCTGAAACCTGGTTACTGTTTCCCGGAAAAAGTGCCAGGTCTCGGGATTTTTCAGATCCCCGATATGCTGGCTCAGAATAGCCTCATTTCCTTTACCAATACCGAAACAATGACTCAGTTCAGCGCCGGTTGCCAGTATGCCGTCTACACTGGAAGTCAATCTGACCGATTCGGGAACGTATCCTCTTGCTCTCCTTATGACTCTTGGTTGATTGGATGCCACAAATACAACCGAATCATCCGCCCGGTTATATATCTGTCTGTCATAGGTCAGTATAGCGTCGGTAATGCCACTAAAAAGCTCAAGTGCTTTCCGGTTATCTATTACGACAGGTTCATCCGAAAGGTTGCCACTGGTCATAACAACCGCCGGGGTATTCAATCTTTCAAACATCAAATGATGAAAAGGCATATACGGCAACATCATGCCAATAGTGGAACAGCCGGGGTTGATGGATCGGGAAAAACCTGTGTTTCCTGCGGATTCTGTTTTATGAGTACGGAAGGATAACTTCCGAAGTTTGTTGAACGTACCATGGAACCTGGCGGTCGCGCTCAAAGGAGAATCGAAAACGTTAGCCCGTACAATCCGCTGTTTCAGCAAAACAATAGGCCTGCGCCAGGAACCCAGCAATTCCGCTTCCAGGGGAGATAGTTTCGCAAATTCCCCGGCGGTTTTTGTGTCCCTGACCATCACGGCAAAAGGTTTGCCATCTCTGTGTTTTACATCTCTCAGCCGGCCAACAGCTTCTTCGTTCAGCGCGTCGCAAACCAGATGAAAACCACCCAGGCCTTTCATGGCAATGATCCCGCCCTGCTCCATCAACTCCCGGAATTTCTCCACTATATTCCGGGTCCCCCTGATCTTGTGATGCCGGGTTATCATGGTGTATGACGGGCCGCATTTAATACAGGCTACCGGCTGTGCATGAAAGCGGCGATCATGGATCGATTGATATTCGTCGCGACAGGTATCACACATGCTAAATGGTTCCATAGTCGTCCTGTGCCGGTCATATGGCAATCCACGGACGATACTAAATCTCGGCCCGCAATGCGTACAATTGATAAACGGATAATCGAAACGATGGGGTTGCGTTTTCATATCCTGCAGGCAATCCTCACAAACAGCAATATCCGGACTTATTTGTGTGATCTGATCCGACAAATCAAGGCTCTTATGAATGCGGAAATCGGATAAATAATCCGGCGGACAGCTTTGATGCTTCATGGAGTGTATGACGGATGCAATAGGTGTGTGATGGTCAAGCTTCTCCAAAAAACCGTCGATATGCTTGCTTTCTCCCTCTACTTGTATCAATAGGCCTTCATTGGTGTTGCTTACCCATCCATTCAATCCATGCTCTTTTGCCAACCGGTACACATAAGGCCTGAATCCCACACCCTGAACCAACCCAAATAAATGAATTTTCCGAGCTGCTAGCAGATGTTCCATGTCTGTTCTCCGCTTCAAGGGTTTGATACCGGATGCATAACTATAAAAAACAAATATTCAATCCATTCAGTACCAATTTGAATTTCTTTTGTGAAGATTCTTTGAAGTATTTCTAATAAAAAAATGATTTTTTATGAATAAAATTATAATAAAATCATGTACTTATAACACAAATACATTCATTATTTATAATAAATCTATACAAAAAAAATTTAAATAAAATTCACATTTGATGATACCTTGTTAAAGACACCCGTTAAACATAAATCCGGAATTACTATGAAAAACGAATATGCTTCCGTTCTGGATAAGTACAACCGGGACTCAACCCGATTAATGGATATACTGATTGATATTCAGGATGAAAAGGGGTATATCAGTGATGATGCGGTGATACAAATTGCTCGTGCCCTGGATGTATCAGGGGCAGATGTTGAGCAAACCCGGTCTTTTTATCATTTTTTTTCCAACAAGCCCACGGGAAAATATTCCATATTTCTGAATACCAGCGTCACCGCTACCATGATGGGGCGAAATGTGGTGGCTCAAACCTTTGAAAAAGAAACGGGGACTCCGTTCAATTCTGTAACCAGGGACGGTTTGATCGGATTATTTGACACTTCCTGCATCGGAATGAGTGACCAGGAACCTGCCGCCATTATCAATGGAAAAATCTTTCCCAATCTCACCCCTTTCCGGGTAAAAGAGTTGATCAGGGATATCAAGGCAGGGAAACCAGTAGAAGAGCTGGTCACAGAAGGATACGGGGACGGCCAGAACAGCAACAAATCGATTCGCGCTATTGTCAACAATCATATCCGAAAAATTGGCCCGGTACTTGATCCGGATTATAAACCGGGGAAAGTGATAAAGGAAATATTGCCCAGAATGTCTCCGGAACAGGTAATTGAAGAGGTGAAAAGTTCAAATATCCGTGGGCGTGGCGGGGCCGGTTTTCCAACAGGAATGAAATGGCAGCTGTGTCGCAATGCCGTGTCCAATGAAAAATACATCATCTGTAATGCCGATGAAGGAGAACCGGGAACTTTCAAGGACCGGGTGATACTCACCGAACATCCCAAATTGCTGCTGGAAGGAATGGTGATAGCCGCTTACGCTTCAGGAGCTACCAGGGGTATTTTGTATATCCGGTACGAATATAAATACCTGAAAAAATATCTTGAAGACCTTATCCGCGGTGCCCATAAACGAAATCTGATGGGTAAAGATATAGCCGGGATTAAAGGTTTCGATTTCGATGTACGGATTCAGTTAGGGGCCGGTTCTTATGTGTGCGGAGAAGAATCGGCATTAATTGAATCGGCCGAAGGAAAACGTGGTGAACCGAGAGACAAGCCTCCGTTTCCCGTTGAAAAAGGATATATGAGCAGGCCAACCATTGTAAACAATGTCGAGACGTTCTGTTCGGTGGTAAAAGTACTGCTCAACGGAGGTTCATGGTATCGATCTTTCGGAACAGAAGATTCCACCGGAACCAAAGTGCTCAGTATTTCGGGAGATTGTCGTTATCCGGGTATATATGAAGTGGAATGGGGTTTCAGTGTAAATAATATATGTGAAATGACTGGGGCCGATAATATCCAGGCGGTACAGGTAGGTGGGCCCTCCGGAGCTTTGGTCGGGCCGAGAGATTTTGAACGAACACTTTGTTATGCCGACCTGTCAACCGGCGGATCGTTAATCATGTTTAATCACACCCGTGATTTATTACACGATGTGGTGCTGAATTTTACCTCCTTCTTTATAGACGAATCCTGCGGTTCCTGCTCCACATGCCGGATCATGCCGGTTTTATTGCGCAACACATTGCAAAAAATATTAAATGCGCGGGGAACTAAAAATGATATTAACGATATGCTGGAATGGGCTCAAATCCTGAAAGCCAGTCGATGCGGACTCGGACAGACAGCCGCCAATCCAATAGTCTCCAGTATACAGAATTTCCGTTATTTGTATGATCAGAAGGTCCAGGCAGGAGCCAATTTCGACACGGGATTCGACCTTAACAAAGCGGTACAGGAAGCTATGGACACCACCGGAAGACACGTGGAAGCTGTACATTAGAATTGATTTTGTGCAACGGAAAATCTGAAACAATTATTTAAACATTAATAAAAACTCGGAAGGGTTCATGAGTACTCTGATTTCATTTACTATTGACGGTGTAACATGTATGGCCGAGAAAGACTCCTACATTATAGATGCTGCACGGCATAACGATATTTATATTCCTTCGCTGTGCAACATTCAGGGTGTAGCTCCCAAAGGAGCATGTCGCATGTGCAGCATTAAAGCCAACGGAAAATTAATGACCTCGTGTACGACAAAAATTTCCAATGGTATGGAAATTGAAACCCATACGCCCGAGCTCCTCCATCTGCGTAAATCCATTATCGAAATGCTTTTTGTAGAAGGCAATCACTTTTGTCCCGCCTGCGAAAAAAGTGGCGACTGTGAATTGCAGGCACTGGCTTACCGCTACACCATGACCGTTCCCCGCTATCCGTACCAGTATCCCAAACGGGATATTGACTCCTTCCATCCCCTGATCATAAAGGACCACAACCGCTGCATTCTTTGCAAGCGGTGCGTGCGAGTCATCAAGGACAAGAACGGAAAAAGCATCTTCGCGTTCAAAGACCGGGGTTATAATACAAAAATTTATGTGGATCCGGACCTGGCGGAAAACCTGACCGAAGAGCTGGCTCAAAAAGCCGTGGATATATGCCCCGTTGGCGCTATCATAAAACGAGACAATGGCTTCAAGACACCGATAGGCCAGCATAAATATGATCTGCAACCGATTGGAAGCGAAATTGATAACCATCCATAAAGAATAAACAATCATGGGAAAACCCGTCATTGCCACAACTGCATTGGCCGGATGCTTCGGATGTCATATGTCATTACTTGACATCGATGAGCGTATTCTGGAATTGATCGAGCTGGTGGAATTTAATAAATCCCCTATCAACGATATCAAAACCTTTACAAAGAAATGTGATATCGGATTGATTGAAGGTGGATGCTGTCTGGATGAAAATGTTCATATTCTTCAAGAATTCAGAAAACAATGCCACCTTCTTGTTTCTGTAGGTGAATGTGCGATCATGGGGGGATTGCCGGCCATGCGAAACAGTATTCCCATCAAAGAATGCCTTGAAGAAGCCTATTTAAACGGCCCTTCGGTCAAATATACCAATGATCATAACATTCTGCCCAACGATGAAGAACTGCCTGTTATGCTGGATCGTGTGTATCCGTGTCATGAAGTAGTTAAAATCGACTATTATCTGCCGGGATGCCCTCCGAGAGCCGATTTAATCTGGGAAGCACTCACCGCACTGATCAACCATAAAGAGATGGATATACCCTATGGTTTATTCAAATTTGATTAATGCTTGAAAAATATTGAGGCATAAACCTATCATGTCACAAAAAATCACCATTTCACCTGTTACCCGCGTTGAAGGACACGGAAAAGTAACCATTCATTTAGATGACAAGCGAGAAGTAACGCAAAGCCGGTTACATATCGTGGAGTTCCGGGGTTTTGAACGTTTTGTACAAGGACGCCCCTACTGGGAAGCTCCAGTTCTGGTACAAAGACTATGTGGAATTTGCCCGGTAAGCCATCACCTTGCAGCGGCAAAGGCCATGGATGTGATCGTCGGAGCAGGTACGGGAGAAGGGTTGACTCCTACCGGAGAAAAAATGCGAAGGCTTATGCATTACGGGCAGATATTTCAATCGCATGCCCTTCACTTTTTCCATCTTGTTTCTCCGGACCTGCTGCTCGGTATAGATGCGGATCCGGAGATCAGAAATGTAATTGGAGTAGCCCGGACGCCGGACTATAAAGACCTGGCGGTACAGGGTGTAATGATGCGTAAATTCGGGCAGGAGATTATCAAGGCCACGGCAGGGAAAAAAATACATGGCACCGGAGCCATACCCGGTGGAATCAATAAAAGTTTGAGTACGGAAGAGCGGGACTTTTTTCTGAAAAGTGCCGCTCCGATGAACGCCGACAGCATGATTACATGGGCGGAAGACGCGATCACCCTGTTTATGGATTATCACAAAAATAACCGGGATCTGGTTGACAATTTTTCAAAATTCCCTTCCAATCATCTCAGCCTGGTGGGAAAAGATGGGGCCATGGACCTTTATCATGGACGGCTCAGAGCCGTTGATGCTGATGGGAAGAAAATACTGGATGATGTGGATTATCAGGATTATCTCGACTATATAGCCGAAGAAGTTCGTCCCTGGAGTTATATGAAATTTCCATTCCTGACTTCACTGGGCAAAGACAAGGGGTGGTATCGGGTTGGGCCGCTTGCCCGGCTTAATACCTGCGATTTCATTCCCACACCCAAAGCACAAAAAGCATTTGAAACCTATAAGGCCTACACCGGCGGCAAACCCAACAACATGTGTATGCACACCCACTGGGCACGTCTTATCGAAACGCTTTTTGCAGCGGAATCCATGAAATTATTACTTGAAGATTCCGATCTGCAAAGTGATAACCGGGTAATCCGGGGCACCAAGACGTTGGAAGGAATCGGGTTGCTGGAGGCTCCCCGGGGTACATTGTTTCATCATTATCGCATCAATAAATTTGACCAGATAGAAATGGCCAATCTGATCGTCTCCACTACCAATAATAACCAGCCAATGAACGAAGCGGTTAACTATGTGGCAAAAGCCCAAATGAACGGGCAGGACCGGATCACCGAACCTATGATGAATGCCGTTGAAGTAGCTATCAGAGCTTATGATCCGTGTCTGAGTTGCGCCACTCATGCCCTTGGCAAAATGCCGCTCGAGATTACCCTCTATGATCATCTGGATAATCTCATCGATCGAAAATTTCAGCATACTGATTGATCATATGGATCCGTCCATCGTTAATTTGACATAATTGTTATTCAGCATTTCAAGGGGAATACCGTATATGGGATATGGAAAAAAAATATTGATATACGCCTATGGGAATCCGGGCCGCCAGGATGATGGGCTGGGCAATGCCCTGATTGACCTTGCCGAAACATGGGTAAAAAACAATGATATCGAACAGGTCTCGCTGGACAGCAATTATCAGTTGCAGGTAGAAGATGTTATCGACATGCACGACAAACGGCTGATCATCTTCGTTGATGCCGACATGGACGGTAGCGTTGAGGATTTTCGTATTGATCCGGTAATGGCGTCGTCACGAGCCACATTTACCATGCATGCCTTGTCACCAGGGTACCTGCTGGATCTATGCAACAGGCTCTACGGTCACCATCCACCTGCCTATATGCTTCATATAAGAGGATATGAATGGGATCAGGGGAAACCGATGACTGCAGGTGCAAAACGTAACCTGGACCATGCCTGGAAAGCACTTCTGGAAATAATCTGCAATCCTGAGTTACTTGTTTCAGATTATTTCGAATGTGTCAAAAACGATCGTGACAAGGAATATAAACGCTCCACTGTCCATTTATCAGTATAGCATTACACATAGAACCGGGAGAAAAATATGGATCTTTCTACACATTATATGGGTCTCCGTCTGCCCAGTCCGATTATTGTGAGCGCTTCACCGCTAACCAACCATATTGATAATATTCGCACTTTTGAAACTCAGGGTGCGGGAGCGGTTGTATTGCGATCATTGTTTGAAGAACAAATCAACGATGAGCTTGAATCCCTTCTTGATCAGGAGGACATGTACTTCTGGTATCCCGAAGCCGCCGAACACATCAGGAAAATATCGAAAGGCCAATCCCTGCGTCCCTATTTAAGACTGATTGAAGAGGCAAAAAAAGCTGTTTCCATTCCGGTTATTGCCAGCATCAATTGCTTTAGTGCTCAAAACTGGGTGGTATTTTCCAAAAATATTCAGGATGCCGGAGCGGATGCGCTGGAATTGAATGTCTCAACTCATCTTCCCTATGACGAAAAACTGGAACAAAACTATCTGGAAAATGCGATAACTACTTTGATCAAGAAAGTAAAAGAACAAGTGGATATTCCCGTCGCAGTTAAAATCGGTCCATATTATTCCAATATCATCGGCATGGCCAAACAGTTGGAGCAAACCGGGGCGGACGGACTGGTCATCTTTAATCGATTCTACCGTCCCGACATCGATATTAACAACCTCTCTGTAATTTCCGACAATTATCTAAGCGTTCCCGGCGAGCTGACGCATTCCCTGCGATGGATCGGTGTATTATCCCGCCATGTGTCATGCGATTTGGCGGCATCTACCGGAATTCATGGGTATGAGGGAGTGGCAAAACAATTACTGGCCGGTGCGACGGTTACACAAATATGCTCAATCCTCTACTTGCGCGGGTTGGATTATATATCCAGTATCCTGAATGATCTGGAAATATGGATGGAAAAGAAAGGCTTTGAATCAATCGATGATTTCAGAGGGATGATCACGGATGACAGGCTGAATTCTGCAAAATTTGAACAAATTCAATTCATTAAAAAGAATTTACAGGCGATGTAGCTTCAGCCACTCATACCACGTTTCCATTCCCGCACCCGTCGTGGCCGACAATTCGAAAAATTGTATATCCGAATTGATCCTTCGGGTATACTCTTTTACTTTTTCCACGTCGAATTGTACATGAGGCAACAAATCCATTTTGTTGATAATGCAAACATCAGCATTCTGAAATATGGTCGGGTACTTGACAGGTTTGTCATCCCCTTCTGTTACGCTGATCATCACCACACGATGCGCCTCCCCCAGATCAAATAATGCCGGACAAACCAGGTTCCCCACATTCTCTATCAGTAATATGGAATCGGGTAGTAATTCAAGTTTTTTTATCGCGCGGTTAACCATGGAAGCATCAAGATGACAGCCGCTACCGGTATTGATCTGAACAACCGGTACACCCGTCGCATCAATACGATCAGCATCGTTCATCGATTGTTGGTCCCCTTCGATGACAAAAAAACCAATCTCCCCTTTAAGGGATCGGATCGTTTTTTCCAGGAGTGTTGTCTTGCCGGCGCCGGGCGAACTCAGCAAATTCAGAGCTGATACATGTTTGGCTTCAAGAAACCCGCGATTCCGTTCTGCCAGAAGATCATTATGAGCCAGAATATCCTGCTCGATACGAATTTCACGGCTCCTTTCCTGATCATGGGTATGATGATGAAACTCATGATCATTGTGGTCGTGGCGATGGTGAGAAGCATGGCCACCATGATGTGAGTGCTCCGAATGAGTGTGATCATGGTAAACGGCAGGTTGCTCCTCCTCAAGAGAATCACCAGGGCACCGAATCACTACCCCGTTATCATGATTGCCGCAACCGCAAATTCCACACATGTTTTTAGAAGAGAAATATTATAGAAATATAAATGATCGATGATCACTTAATCATACACTTTTTTCAACAAATTCACAATCAGTATTCCTTGCCCATCACATTCCGGGAATGGTGACTTCATATAACTTTCAGCGATTTGACCTGAAGTTTCCGGCCTTGCAATATCTCTAAATCCACAGACTGACAATGGGGGCACAGATCAAACCAGTCGTCTGTCTCAAACTCATTGTGACATTGTTTGCACCGAGCTCTGGCCATAATTTTAATGATATTGACCCGTGCATGTTCAAGAATGGTATTCCTGACGGCTTCTTGCATGGCAAAATCAAGCGCTTCAATGACCACTCCGGACAATGACCCCACCTCGACATCCAAATCGGTCACCGCCTGCGCCCCGGCATCCGTCGCTTCCTGAACGGCAATATCAACAATTCTTATGGCTATGGATAATTCATGCATATCAAATGAAGATAAACGAAAATACAGTTACAGGGATGGACGGGATGCCTTCAAGCCTTTTCTGAGCCATTCGCGACGCTGGCTGGATATACCTACAAGAACAGCCGGAACAATAAACAGGGTTAACAGCGTAGAAAATGCGAGTCCGCCAATCACTGATTTTGCTAGCGGACTCCAGGTCTCCGCACCCACACCAAACTCAAACGCAAGAGGGATCATTGAAAAAATGGTGGTCATCGCCGTAAGAAGTATGGGGCGCATCCGTCTTTTACATGCCTGCAGGAAAATAACAACATACATACGGTCCACCGCTGGAGTGCCGGCAGCAATCCCCGATCCTGATGAATCATAGCCGGTTTTCTGATGAATATAATCCACCAGAACGATTCCATTGTTAACAACGATGCCCACGAGAATCACAATTCCGATATATGCAGGTATACTCAATACCGTTCCGGTTATGAACAAAAATACAAGCGATCCGAAAAAGGCCAATGGCACAGTGAACATAATAATTAAAGGATCACGGAAATTTTCAAAAAGCGAAGCCATTACCATGTACGTCAGTAATAATGCAAACAAAAGGGCTATGGTTATTTCGCGCATACTGTCGTCCTGAAACCGCATCCGTCCACTGAAATCATAACGATATCCATCGGGAAAAACAATCTCAGTGGATATAATTTCGCCAAGTATCTGACGAAACCGGTCCGGTTCCGATCGAGTGATGAAATTCATATCCAATACGAGCTCCCTGTCACGCCGTGAAAGGTGCTGCATGCTCTCCTGAAGTTGAAACGATCCCAGTGCAGTTATCGGTATACGAACCTCTTCCTGTTGCAAAAGCTCTAAATTGAACATATCTTCGCGATTTTGAAATTGATCGCGTTCGTTTCGAACTTCAATTGGAATTTCTCTCCTGCCATCACGATAGTATCCGGCACGGCTTCCGCGGGCCTGCGTTCCAAAAGCATTAGCCACTTCCATTGTTCGAACATTCAACCGTGCTATACGCTCCCGGTCCGGATGAAACTCGAACTCCGGGCCAGGACGAGATCGTGGATTCGAGACCGAAATTACTTCCGGCTCCTGCAACATACGGTCCTCTATGCGATAGGAGAGCTCACGAAGCATCTCCATATCGGTTCCATAGAGGGTGATTTGTACACCCCTTCCCGAGCCCCATTGCCCGCCGCGCATGCCCCCCGGGCCTGATCCGGATACACTGATATTCAGCTCCGCATCGGAATCTTCGAACATCAACTCCACCTGTTCAATAATTTCATCGGAGGAACGCCGTCGCTGTCGCCGGTCGGCCAACAACACTTTAATTTCTCCTAAATTGCTCTGTGTAGACCATCTCTGACGCCCGATGCTGGTGATCACAGTTCGTACTTCCGGAATCTCCTGCAACTGAAGTGAATATTCGCGTAACCGGTTGGCTGTACCAACCAATTGTGTGCCGGCCGGAAATTCGAACCGGGCATCAAATTCGCCGGTATCGGTTTCCGGAAAAAATTCGCCCGGTATGGTTCGGAACAATAAAAAAGCTCCACCCAATACACATAATATAAAAAGGGCGGCGAAAACCTTTCGACGAAGAATCCAGAATAAAATCTTTCCATAGTTTTTTTCAATTCGGCTGATCCATCGGAACATCAGGCTTCTGTGCTTAAATTGTTCGGGCTTTAACAGCAAAGACGAGAGCACCGGGATCAGAATGACCGAGGCCAGAAATGAGCTGGAAATAGCAATAGAAATAGTCAATGCCAGATCACGGGTTATCGTGCCGGCTACACCGCTCACACTAAGTACAGGGATAAAAACGGCGAGTGTGGTCAGGGTAGAGCCCAGCAAAGCGCCCCCTACTTCATTTGTTCCTTCAAGCGCCGCAAGATACCGGTTCTGCCCCTGAGCAAGCCGGTTGGCAATACTTTCAGTGACGACAATCGAATTATCTACCAGCAGCCCGATGGCCAGTGCCAATCCGGTAATAGAGATAATATTCAGACTGATGTCGGCAAAATACATTGCTGCAAAGGTGGCGGTAATCGAAACCGGAATACTCATCGCCACAACAAAGGCTATCCGCCAACCGCCCATAAATAGCAAAAGAATAAAAACCACTACCGTAAGGGCAATCAGTGCCGATTGTGCCAGGTTATTGATTGAGTTTTCAATAAAATCCCCTTCATTGCTCAAAACCTGCATTGAAACATTAGACGGCAGGAGCTCACTCATTGCATACATTTCCGTGATAACGGCGAGGGAAACATCCAGTGTATTGGCATCGGATTGTTTTTGAATTTCAACAGTGACACTGTTTTTCCCATTAACTTCCTCAATGGAATTAATATCAGCGAAGGTATTTTCCACCCTTGCCACTTCGGAGACACGTATCGGCACTCCCTCCTCACTAATACGCACGATGGTTTGTCCGATTTCATCAATGGAACTATACATGGATTCGGCACGAATACTATAACTGATTCGGTCTGTCACCAGATTGCCTATGGGTTGATTCACATTATTATTCCGTATCGCCGTCAATACCTGCGAAGGCACCACCCGGTGCCGGCTCATGGCAGCCGGGTCGAGGCTGACATATAAATTACGTTGAAGACCACCCCGAGTATCTGTCGAGGCAACCCCATGCAGCCGTTCAAATCGCGGTTCGATGAAATCAACGGAGAGTTGTCGAAGATCATCGAGCCCAAGCACTGATGACTCAACACTCAATTGAATGATGGGTGCACGATCGGGGTCAAACTGGAAAATCACCGGCTCATTGGCTTCTCCCGGAAGCTGCGGACGTATCCTCTCCATCGCCTCCCTCAACTTCATTTCAGTTGACTGTATATTAATACCGGGTTGAAGTCGCAAAATGATAAAAGCCCCGCCCCGCCGGACATTCGATTCCAGTTGGTCAATCCCTTCTACACCCATAATGGCACCTTCAATAGGCTCTACCACCAATCGGGACATATCATCCGGTGCCACATTGGAGTAGTTTACTGATACCGCAAGCACCGGAATATCAAACTCCGGCATTAAAGTAACTTTCAGGTTAAACAGAGAAAACAGGCCAAATCCCACTACCAGCAGCGACATCATAAAGACGGTTACCGGTCGATTCAATATTCGTTCAGTAATGGTGATTTTTTTCATATCGATTGAATCGTCCTGATCATTGTTATCTGGCCGGAATGCACAGTTACCTGCTGGATACATTTAAACCGGTTAGCCGTTCCACAGAAAACAGCGGGTATACTGTTCAAGATTCCTGCATCAACGGATCCTCTTTTTTTAAAGTGGCAAATCCTGCTTTTTCAGCCATTCTGTTTACAATATTGTACATGCATGGAACAGCAATCAACATTAAAAATGTGGACATTGTGAGTCCGCCGACAACTGTTCGAGCCATCGGACTCCAGGTTTCCGCTCCGGCACCGAGCTGCAAAGCCAATGGAATCATCGCAAGTATGGTTGTAAGAGCCGTCATCAGAATCGGGCGTAACCTGCGAGTAGCACCATTGACGATCGCCTGGTGCAAATCCTGACCCCGTGAACGAAGAATTTTAATATAGTCTATCATCACAATTCCATTGTTGACAACGATCCCTGTGAGCAGGACAAGTCCGACCATTGCGGTTACACTGATTGGTGTTCCGGTTACCCAGAGTATTAACAGTACTCCGGTCAGGGCCAGAGGAATGGTAACTATAATAATGAGCGGCTCAAGCAAACTTTCAAATTGTGACGCCATAACCATATAAGTCAGTAATCCAGCCACCATGAAGGCCATCATCAAATAGTAAAACGAAGCTTTTTGATCGTCTGCCGCTCCACCAATTTCATATCGATAACCCTCCGGCCAGTTCATCCGGTCAAGAACTTCTCGGGTGTTTTCCGTTGCTGTTTGTAAATCGATACCACCGATATCAGCATTAATCTCAAGCATTCTTTCCTGATTGATCCGGTGAATACTCGCCGGGCCGGTCACTCGCTCGATTCTGGCCAGATTTTTCAAAGCCATCCAGCTCCCATCGGGTATTCGTATTTGAATTTCCTCCAAAAGACCGGAATGGGCACGGTCAGATGGTTCGAGCTGAACCAGAACCTCAAACTCGATTCCCGCATCTACAAATGTCGTTGCCACATCGCCCCGAATAGCATCACTAATGGTACTGGTCACCTGTGCCGTGGTCATTCCTACCCTTGAAATTCGCTCTCTATCCATATTAACACGTAATTCCGGTCGTCCAAGATCAACCGAACTGAACAATCCGACAATTCCATCGATTCCTCGCAATTGCTGCATTGCGGCATATGCAATACTTTCGCGAATTTCCGAATCATACCCATATATTTGCACGATGAGACCGGTTTCACCGTCCGGACTTAATGGATCTTCCCTCAGCTCCCGTATATTGGCCGCGGGCACGACCTGAAGCGCTCTCAGCAGCCTATCTGTAATCTCAATCTGGCTTCGTGACCGTTTCCAAACCGGCACCAATTCAATCCGTACAATTCCGTGATTTCCTCCTGGATTTTCCGCACCTTCAATTCCTGTTTTATCGCCATAATCTGAAACCAGTAACCTGGTTTCAGGCACTTCCCTGGCAATGATCTCTTCAATATGTATGATCGTTTGCTCAAGCTCAAATAGATTGACACCCGGTTCACGCTGAATTTCCAGCACGATCCTGTTTTCATCTACAGTTGGAAAAAATTCTCCTCCGAGTTGATAAAATACGGGCAAGGATACAAGCAGTAATAAAAAAGCTATAAGCACTACAATACCACTGCGTGGCAACAATGCGTCAAGGGTATTTCGATAGTGAATCTCGAGTTGCTTGAACATACTTCCAAGGGGCGGTGCCACAAATCGGGCAAACACTGCACCCATCAGATGAAAAGCTCGTAACAGGAATATATAGATGAAATAAAGCGGGAGAAATAAAAGAAAAACCGGAATACTCAGTACGCGATTGAACATCGATCGGCGTCTCCATGATATTAAGCGTTGCAATGGAGATGAATTAAACGGGGAGTGTGCCTCCCCGGATGTTTGCTGTACGCCCTTGTTTGTAATATCTGATGTATCACGAGTGAGACCTTCATTGCTCATACCCTCATTATTCGCAATATGTCGTTGTTCCCAGCTAAAAAAGCGGGATGCCATCACTGGGATAAGCGTCAGTGCCATTAAAACTGATACAATCAATGCAAATGAAACCGTCAAAGCGAGGTCCCTGAATAGTAATCCCGCAATACCGGGAACAAAAAGGATTGGCAGAAAAACCACCAGTGTAGTGAGTGTAGACATCACTACTGGCCCGGCCACTTCCCTCGCCCCTTTAACCGCTGAAATACTTCCTTCTTCACCATCTTCTTTAAATCGGAAAATATTTTCCAGCACCACTACAGCATTGTCAACCACAAGCCCTACGGCAAGAGTGAGGCCTGATAAAGAGATGATATTCAAACTCACGTCCATCCAATGCATAATACTGAATGTCGTGATAATCGATACGGGAATGGAGATGGCAACAATAAGCGAAGAACGTCCACTACGCAGAAATAGCAGCAGCATAAACATCACCAGAAAAATTGCCTGGAACCCTGTCAGAATAAGGTTTCGGATCGACATCTCAATAAAATCCGCCTGATTGGTAAGTACATCAAGCCGAACACCGGCAGGAAGGATAGTGCGTAAATCGTCCAGAGATCGCATAACGCCACCGGCGGCGGCTACCACATTGCTGTCACTTTGACGATATACATTGATGATCACACCGTCATTACCTTGAACACGCACATTTCCGATAGGTTGAGCGATACCATCTTCTACATAGGCTACATCCTTCAGATATACCGGATTCCCCTCGTTAATCCCGACAATGGTCTGGCGAATTTGCTCAAAATTACGAAAATCACTAACGGTACGTAACGAATAGGTCATCTGCCCTTCCTCCAGTTGTCCGGCCGGCACCTGGATGTTCTCCTGACGCAAGGTGTTGGCAACATCCGAAATACTGAGATTGTAGGTGCGCATGTCAGCATTGCGAATTCGGATATTGATCCGGCGATCGTAACCACCAGCGGTTGCTGCCGAAGCCACCCCTTCAATGCGCTCAAGTCGCTGTTCAAGCTGCTGGGATGCTATGGTACGCAATTCGCGTGGGTTCCGTGTTTCGCTGGTAAGGGTTAACACAACCACCGGTTCGTCATTCGGATCATACGAAAAGACAATGGGTTGATCGGCGTCCCGGGGAAGACTTCGGCGAATCATATCCAGCTGCTTGCGTACTTCGGTCTCGGCAATGAACAGATCGGTGCCCCAACTGAAATTAAGACGCACCACAGAGGCTCCCTGGCTGGATTGCGAACGCACTCTCAGGATACCGGATACACTGCCAACCGTCCCTTCTATAGGCCTTGTAATCAGCGTCTCTATATCTTCCGGAGCCACCCCTTCATAAGTAGTGTAGATTGTCACTGTTGGAAACGACACATCCGGATACAAATTAAGCCGCAGATTCGTCAGGCCGAAAAGCCCGAACCCGATCAGGATCAAGCTGGCCATCAGAAAGGAAACTGGCCGACTTACAGCAAGTTTGGATAAATTTCTCATATTCTACTGGTTCCCTCCTGAGCGGCCTTGCGCACTGCGACGACTTCCTTGGGCTCGGTTGTATCCGGCCCGCTGTTCACCTTCAGTAGCTTCCCCAAGACGTTGCTCCGGCTCCCGGTTGCGCTCACGGTCTGAAATACGAATACGTTCACCGTCACTGAGATTCCTCTGACCGGTGATAATAAGGCTCTCGTCTTCTTCCAAACCGGACAAAACCTCAACCTGTTCACCATGTTCAAGACCGAGTTCCAGTTGACGCTCTTCGGCCACACTGTCTCCCACGGCAACAAATGCAACATAATTTCTCTGAATTTCCACCGTATTCGTTTCCGGGTTAATATAGGTGTCTATTTGCTCGATCATCGAAGATCGCGGAATAACAACGGTATTGTCATGCGTGACCAGGGTAATATGTGCTTCCACCAAAGCACCCTGCCGAACGAAAGGGGCTTTATTGGTCAGGCTCACCACCACTTCTCCGAGTCCGGTCCCGGGATTCAGTTGTGGGCTGACACGGGAAACCTCTCCTTCAGCGGCAATATCTTCGCGGTTGGATAAATGCATTTCAACGGGAAGGCCGATACGAACAGCTTCCCAGTCCTGCATCGGCAGAAACAATCGGGTTTCATAGCCGGTAAGGTTGGCCACTTCAAATACCGGCTCCCCGGTTCGGGCAAGGTCGCCCACGGAAATCGTACGGTTTAACACAACACCATCAACCGGTGAGCGAATTTCCGCATTCTGCAAATTTTCCCGGCTTTGTGTCAATGCCGCCCGGGCCGATTCATACTGGGCACGGCTGCTCTCAAAAGCCGATTGAACCTCTTCAAATTCACTGGTACTAATGGCTTCTCTCTCATAGAGCAATTTCTGTCGTTCAAATGTCGTACTATCTCGATTCAGTGCCACTCGACTCTGTCTTAGTTGAGCACGAGCCTGTTCCAAAGCGTCACGATATGGAACATCATAAATTCTGGCAAGAATATCCCCTTGTTGTACGGAATCGCCAAGATCAGCATAAATGTGGGTAATACGATTACTGATTTGAGGTATAATAGTAATAACATCACGGGCTTTTATTGTACCAAAAGAGGTTATCCGGTCTGATATTGACGATGTTGAGACCGGCGACACCTCCACACTGACAGCCTGCCGGCCCGACTCCCCCCAACCTCTGAGACCACCGGGACCACCGCCGGATCCCGATCGCTGATTTTGGCTGTCCCTTTCCCCGCATGTGATCATTGTAAAAGCCAGTATAACAACGCAGAGATAAGAAATAATTTGTGTTTTCAAATGCTTAAGTTTTTCAGGTGTAGAAAACGACATAAATGATAGAGTACCCCGGTTCGAAGTGGCTGAATTACAGGAATAAAATAAAGCCTTCCTTTAACAAATTTTTCAATCCTTAGACGATTTGACATCCATTAAGTTGGAAAAGTAATTTTGGTTCGGACATACTCCATCCTTGTCGTTTATCTATTTCTTTTGCCCAGTGATGATAAGTATTAATATTTTTAACTCTCCATATAAGGATATTCCCAGTTTTTCGGAGGTTCTGTAGTTTCTTTGACAGATCGGGCCGAGAGCCAGCGGAGCATATTCTGCTTGCTTCCCGCTTTATCATTGGTCCCCGACTTGCGTGCGCCTCCGAACGGTTGCTGGTTAACTACAGCTGCAGTAGGTTTATCATTGATGTAGAAGTTGCCTGCAGCGTTACGCAGGAGTTCGGACATCTGCTTGACCACATAACGATCTTTGGCAAATATGGCCCCGGTCAGTCCATAGGGTGACGTTTCGTCACAAAGACGCAGTGTGGCCTCTAAATCAGCGTCCTTATATACATAAATCGTAAGTACCGGTCCGAAGATTTCCTCAACCATTGTTTTGAAATGCGGATCGGTAGTCAGAATTACTGTAGGCTCTACGAAATAACCAACAGAATCATCATAGCCTCCGCCAGAAATAATTTCGGCCTGGTCAGCCGATTTGGCCAAATCGATGTAGCCGGTAATTCGTTTAAACGCATTCTCATCAATAACAGCTCCCATAAAATTGGAAAAATCCTCCACATCACCTGTTTTGATCTTTTTCACCCCGGCCAGAAAGTTCTTTCGAAAATCCGGCCACAATGACTCGGGGATATAGAGTCGGGATGCAGCTGAACATTTCTGTCCCTGGTATTCAAATGCTCCCCGTATTGCAGCTACCGTTACTTCTTGCACATCCGCAGAATTGTGTACAAAGATGAAATCCTTGCCACCGGTCTCGCCTACAATACGCGGATAACTGTGATAGGTTTCAATGTTGGAAGCAACACCCTTCCATAAGTGATTAAAAGTAGCAACCGAACCGGTAAACTGTAACCCGGCAAAATAAGGGCTTTTCAGCACAGTATCTCCTATCGGAGGGCCTGGGCCCGGCAAGAAATTAATGACACCTGCGGGGAGCCCGGCTTGCATCAACAGCTTCATTACATAATAGTTGGAGTAAATCGATCCGATAGCCGGTTTCCATAATACGACATTTCCGCACATGGCCATTGATGTCGGCAAATTGGCGGCGATAGCAGTAAAATTAAACGGCGTGACCGCAAACAGGAAACCTTCCAGCGGACGATACTCCAGGCGATTCCACATCCCGTCAGGTGAGTAGGGCTGGTCGGACATAATCCCGGTCAGATAATAGGCATTAAAGCGAAAAAAATCCGCCAGCTCACCAACGGCTTCAATCTCGGCCTGATGAGGAGTCTTGGACTGCCCCAGCATGGTGGCGGCGTTAATGGTACTGCGCCAGGAGCCGGTCAGCATATCAGCGGCTTTTAGAAAAACGGAAACACGCTCCTCCCACGGTGTATTTGCCCATTGTGAGCGTGCGTCCAGCGCTGCTTCAATAGCCATATTAGTCTCTTTTTTTCCTGCATTATACAATGTTGCAAGTTTATGATCGTGATTATGCGGCATGACTACATCCATGGTGTCGCCGGTGCGTACTTCCTCTCCTCCGATAATCAACGGAATCTCCACTTCGCGGGATCGCATTTTCCTGAGCATTATTTTGAGTTCTTCACGCTCGGGTGTACCTGGTGCATAAGAATTGTAGGGTTCATTCATTGGGATGGGTACTTTGAAATAAGCCTGGGACATACCGTTTCCTGTTTTTTATCTTCGGTTGATAATTGACATACAGTGCTATACTGATTATGATCAGATACCTGTTCACTTAGAACGTATCTGTTTCTCCAACGATAAAATATGCTTCAGGGTATAAGGATTAAAAATATTTCAATAATTCACCGTCCCCGGTTTAAAAATTCGATACCCCTGTTTTCCCAAAAACCCGTTCGAGGTTTATTCGGGACAATATAATCTTTTGCCTAAAATCACATTGTCATAATTACACTGTATTATAATTATATTATTTTCTGCTTTATTTATCATAATTAAAAGCCCTTCCAATATTACTTTTATACATTATTTTATAATATTTTTATGAAAGCGTTTTTATCATCATAAACAAATTAAAAAAGCGCTATCATCTTTAAAAAGATTTTTTAGTCTTATTTATTTAATCCTGATTTTATAGTTAAAAAAGCCCTTTCAGTAAAAACTATTATTTTTTAATAATCGCTTTTTTTAAACAATTAGGAACTATTTTGTTTTCAATATGGTTATATTGTCAGTATTAAAAATGTATGAATTACGGACATATAAAATATATTTTACAAATATGTTTTTAAACAAATAGATGTATTATATAAAGAAATAAAAAACTAATCATTTACATTGTAATAAAAAGAGAACCCTATGATAAAACATTTTAGCCATACTCAAACTATCCTACTTGTAACAATTCTTCCAATTGCCTTTCTGTTCACCATTTTATTGGTACGAGACAGTTTGCTCACCAGACATGCAAAAACTTCCGATACAGAGTGGGTAACTCACATTGAGGATGTATCACTGCCCTCCGATTCACTCGGATTACTTACGGAGCATCTTTATGATGAAGTTCGTGGCAAGCGACGATCCGGGGTACTTGAAACGATCATGAACCGGATTTCTATTGAACTTGACAATGCGGACAGCCCAGCTTCGCCGCTCCTCACAGATCTGTTAAGAAATCTTGCTCTTGAGCATCCTGAAAACAGGATCCGTTTAAAAGCCTACACCACCATGGTCGCTTCTTTGGAATCAGAAGAAGAGGCGTTTCATGACAAGGTTATTGATATGGCTGCATACTGAAGCGGGTGTGTGCTTTTCCATTTGCAGAATAGAATCGGTGAACGCACCACCTGATCAAAAATCAAGTTCGAGTCCTCCCCTAATCCAGCGGCCAGGTTGCGGAACACTGCCAATATCGAAATACTGTGTATTCAGGATATTCGAGGCTTCCCCAAACAATACCACCTGTCCAAGATGGTAATAGGCACGGAGGTCTATCATCCAGAATGGATCGAATTCCCGTATTTCAATTTCTTCGGCATCCTCATAATACATAAAACTACCGGCTCTGTCCTGCCATACCAGCGTGGTACGGACTCCCCCATGGCGGGTGGCCGGATGGCTGAATGACACATTCAGTTTATGTTTCAGGTGCTCCATCGCATAGTTGGACAAAAAATCCCCGCTGTGCTTATCGGCATGAATATATGCATATTGCAGAGACAGGCTTCGGGATGCCACACCGGTATTTTGTTGATCTCCAAGCGGAATCAGCACCCCTGTTTCGAACCCGGTAACATTGACCTCTGTCAGGTTTTCGCTGCGCCAAAGATCGTCTTCGGGTCTGCGAATCCAATCAATCATATTCACACCCCACCTGCGAAAAACCGCGACATCCAACGTCAGACCCATCCAGGTACTTTTAATCCCCGTTTCCAGAGAGATAGCTTCTTCGGGTTCAAGCAGCGGGTTACCCAGATTGCTCGGGCCTTCGTAAAAAAGGTCGGTAAAAGTCGGTAAGCGCAATGTGCGGTTAGCTGTAACATACCAGCGCCACTGTTCAAGAAAATGCCAGCCCGCATCAATACCCGGAAATAGCGTAACCGGTGAATCCAGATCGGTATTAGAATAAATCAATGTCCCCCCGGAAAGCGAAACGGGTCCGTGTGAAATACTATGTTCCAGCATCAGGCTCACGCCGTGACGCTGATAGGAGTGTGTAAAGTAAGCATCTTCATAACCCGAAACGCGCATGGGACTGTCCAGTTCCTTGCCCAATACATTGCTGAAAATATGCTCATAACGATAATCAAAACCGGCAGAACTGGTTCCGAATCGATTTACATGAGCCCAGTTTAGCGATGCACCAATAATATCGGTTCTGTGGTAATTGTGTCCGGCATACCAGTCAGGCGCCTCATCCCGGAACAGCTCGAAACGGTCATGATGCCGGCGCCAGTAAACAGCAGGGGTCAGACGTAATGAGCCGTCCGGCAACCAGCGCAATGAAGCAAAACCGGTGCGGGTATGCTCATATTGATTCGGGAAAGCCGCCGTGTAGAAGCTGTTGGCACCGAATGCCTTCTCATTGTATCCGGCCTGCAGGTCCATTCTCCCGGATTTCAGTCCTATATGTGACCTGTAAAAAATATTGCCGGCCTTAAAATCGGTATTATGAGTAAAACCGTTTGTAGTCATTCCATGAAGGGAGATATGATGATTCACCGGACCGCTGCTGAATCCGCTTGAAATTCCTGCCGACCCAAAACGGTATTGCCCGCCGGCAAGTGATGTACTGACATGGGGCTCCCCGGGCTCTTTTGTGATAATATTGATAGCACCGTTAAAAGCATTCGGACCGAATACGCGGGCTCCCGGCCCATGTAAAATCTCGATTCGTTCGATGCTTTGCAGGTCTACCGGTACATTCAAATTGTGATGGCCGGTTTGAGGATCGGTAACATTTATGCCATTAAGCAGTACAAGCGTTTGATCAAATGTCCCTCCCCGTACATTCACATCAGCCTGCATGCCGAAAGTACCCCGATTCCGAATGTCTACACTGCGCACCGACGAAAGCAGTCCAGCAAGATCCCGGGCCGATGATTCTCGAATTTGCTGCCGTTGGATAATTTGAAGCGAACGCATTACATCGGAGCGAAGAACCGGAGTGCGACGTGCACTGACCACCAACTCATTGAGATGACGGGTGATAATCGAATCGGGGAGATGTTCGGTATTTGCTCCCGCCTCGTCCTGGGCTGTGCTGTCCAGCGGAATTGAGAACATAAAAAGAGCCATCCCTATGAAATATTGAATGCGAAGTCTCCGGAATATTTTACCCATATTTTCTACAGTGGTTGTTTAGGTGTTAGTGGTTGCTGATTCCACCGGGTTACAGGCCCGTTATAACCGACAAGTGGATAACGGACAAGAGGCCCCTGTCCTGTTATGCAGCTACATTGATAGCTGCCAATCCCAGGTTCGGGTTAAAGAGGTTGAACAATAAAAATTACACAAACTCTTAAGTAACCTGACAGGATAGGTATTGCTAAAAAGCTAACTAATAATAGTTAATAATAAAACCTGAAATAATTTTATTTTATCAGGTAAACCATAAAAAATAATGAACATGCGAAGAGTCCATACCCTTTACACTATCCGACAATAATCATCGAATTTCGCTATTGTTGTTTTTTTCGAGACCAGGTATCCCGCAACGTGACCGTTCGATTAAAAATAGGCTTCTGTGAAGTGGAATATTTATCGGGAAAATAGTAGCCCTTTCGCATAAATTGAAAATACTGATCCGGATCGTCAGCAGCCAACGCCGGTTCCGCATAGGCCTCAGGGATAATATTCAGGCTCTCGGGATTCAGAAAATCAGTAAAATCCCCGTCTTCTCCCGCTTCTCCGACAGGATCTTCGATATTGAATAGACGATCATATTCACGGACCTCGATTTTGTGCGCATGCGGTGCACTGACCCAGTGCAGTGTCCCTTTCACCTTGATGCCGGAAGTGTCCCTGCCGCTGCGGCTTTCCGGGTGATAGCGGCAATGAATTTCTATCAAATTACCCTGGTCATCCCTGATCACATTATCACATGTGATAATATAGGCGCTTTTCAACCGTACACTGCGTTCGGGTGCCAGACGAAAATATTTCTTAGGGGGATCTTCCATAAAATCTTGCCGTTCGATATACAGTTCACGTCCGAAAGGAATTTTGCGATAACCGGCCGATTCATCCTCGGGGTTATTCTCACTTTCCAGTTCATCCATGGTGTCTCCGGACCAGTTTGTGATGATCAATTTGACGGGATTGAAAACTACCATCCTCCTAATTGCAATCTTGTTGAGATGTTCCCGTGCACAAAACTCGAGCAGAGAAAGATCAATAACATTATCCCTTTTGGCTACACCAATACGATGACAAAAGTCCCGTATTGCTTTGGAAGTAAATCCGCGACGTCGAAGCCCTGACAGGGTCGGCATACGAGGATCATCCCAGCCGTCAACGTATTTTTCATGGACCAGTTGCAGCATCCGCCGTTTGCTCATGACAGTAAAGGACATGTTGAGCCTTGCAAATTCATACTGACGTGACGGAAACAGTTCAAGCTTCTCGATGAACCAGTCGTAGAGCTCGCGGTGCGAAGCAAATTCGAGCGTACAGATTGAATGGGTTACCTTTTCGATGGCATCACTTTGACCGTGCGCGAAGTCGTATGTTGGGTAGATACACCATTTTTCCCCGGTACGATGATGCGAGGAGAATTTGATACGATAGATTACCGGATCGCGCATCAGCATGTTGTGGGAAGACATGTCGATCCTGGCCCGCAGGATTCGGGATCCTTCTTCAAACTCGCCGTTACGCATTCGGATGAAGAGATCCTCATTTTCTTCCGGTGTGCGATTGCGGTACGGGCTTTCCGTGCCGGGCCGGGTCGGGGTTCCCTTGGAGACGGCGATCTCCTCAGAAGTGGAGTCGTCTACATAGGCAAATCCGCCCCGAATCAACCGGAGTGCAAAATCGAACAATTGTTCAAAATAATCACTGGCATAAAGCTCCTTCGACCAGGTATATCCCAGCCATTGTACATCGTGCTTGATATTATCTACATATTCTGTGGTTTCGGTGACCGGATTGGTATCATCGAAACGCAAGTTGGTAGCCCCCCCATATTTTTCGGCCAGTCCAAAATTTAACGTGATTGCCTTTGCATGTCCAATATGCAGATAGCCATTGGGTTCCGGGGGAAACCGGGTGAGTACCGACTGGTATCGCCTCTCCTGAAGGTCTTTTTTAATAATTTCATCAATAAAATTATTAGAAGCTTGTTCTTCGGCTGGATAATCTGGCATAGAAAACTGGTTTATTCGGAATGATAGAGTCGTAACGAATCCAAATGTACTATGATAATTTATCAATACACTGCAGTTTTTTCACATTCGTCGAAATGGGTATCCCTTAATCAACGGAATGTAACCAAGTGGAGAAAACAGCCAACTCAAACGTCCGTCGATTTAATAAACATCTCCTCCCCTTCGATAAGGGTTGCATGTAAACGTCGAATGGCCTCTTCTCCCCGACCTTCATCAACCAGAAAACAAAAATTGTGCTTACTGGCACCCTGGCAAATCATCCTTACATTCATATCGGACAGATCTGTAAAAACTTTTTGCGCCAGCCCGGCCGTGTGATTGATATTGTTACCTATCAATGAAACCAACTCGTAACTTTTCTCGATATTCAGCCGGCCCAACTCCTCCAGATCACGTATCATATCATGGTCTTCCAACGTAATATCATCTACGGTCATCGCCACACTGATCTCACTCGTCGTAATACTGTCTACACTGACATGATGGTTATTGAACACTTCAAAGATTTTGTGCAGAAATCCATAAGTATGGAGCATATCCGGGGTGGTGATGGTTAGCAAGCTCTGGTTTCTTCGGATAGCAAGAGCTCTGACCAGTGGGGCCTCACCCACATCACGATATATCCATGTCCCGCCGGTATCAGGTTGAATACTGCTGCCTACAAACACAGGTATTTCACGCCATATCGCCGGGATCAATGTAGCCGGATGAAGAATTTTGGCACCAAAAGTTGCCAATTCAGCCGCTTCCTGAAAACTGAGCTCACGAATGGGGCGTGCATTTTGAGTGATACGTGGATCGGTTGTTGCAACCCCTCCCACATCCGTCCAGATCTCCAGTGCATCAGCATGCAACGCCCATGCCAGAATTGCTGCACTGTAATCACTCCCTCCACGTCCGAGCGTGGTGCGAACCCCCGACTTCGTGCTGCCAATAAAGCCCTGCGTGACCATTGTTTTTTTGCTTGCCCCATTTTGAATCAATGGGTCGAGTAGCTCTTTCACAAGTTGTTCAACTTCATCAAAGATTGGCGTTGCACGTGAGAAGCGATCGTCGGTACGAATAACTCTGCCCGCATCAAACCAATGGGCGGGAACATCATTCAAGGCAAGGCAATCGGTAAACAGCCGGCTGGAAAGGCCTTCGCCAATACCAAATAACGCGTCCTTGAGCAACTTCGTTTGATCATTTGAACGGGCAAGGTCTGACAATAACGATTCCATCGTTTCTATCAGCTCACGAATGTTTTTCAGAGTGGCCTTTGAAACACCCAGTTCTTCGGCAATGGCCATATGCTGCTCCTGAATATCAGCAAGAATAGTTTCAGCACTGGACATGTTGCCATTTTCAGCAGACTCGGCAGCACGAATAATTTTATCGGTTGTCCCAAAGGTAGCCGATACCACGACCACGGAACTTTGTTGTTTTCTGACAATTGAAGCACTGCGAAGCATGGCGGTTGCATCGGCCATAGAACTCCCGCCAAATTTCGATACGATTAGTTTAGGAGTCTTGTTCATGAAATTGCACAAATTGATTCATTTTACGGCACCGTTGTAATGATGTTTTCAGGGGTTTTGAAAAAAAATTTAAGGCCGGATTCTTTCGCAGGTAAATATAAAATTAATAGCATTGCAATAACAGTGCTATTACCCATACAATGCTTGTTTTTGTCATGGATACCGAATCTATACCCGTTTTTCTCCTGGAACCCATTCACGGCTCTGAATTCATCCATTTGTACCAATCGAATCAAATTTCTTCAGAACAGATTCCGATGGCGATCCAGCGGTGACGCTAAAAATGAGAATAGCAATAGATGAAATCAAAAAACCGGGTACGATTTCGTAGAGATCGAACAGGCCGCTGCCCAACCGGTTCCAGAGTACTACCACCATCGCTCCTGTAATCATTCCAGCCAGTGCTCCCTCCCGGGTCATCCTTCTCCAAAACAAAGAAAACAGGATGACAGGACCAAATGATGCCCCGAAGCCTGCCCAGGCATAGGCAACGAGTTCAAGCACCATTCGTTCCGGGTTCCATGCCAATACCAGGGCAATCAAAGCCACCGCGATCACACTGGACCTTCCCACCAGGACAAGCTCTGCATAGCCGGCTGAAGGCCGAAGCAATCCCTTATAAAAATCTTCTGCTATGGCACTTGAGCATACCAGCAACTGGGAATCCACGGTGCTCATAACCGCTGACAGAATGGCCGCCAGCAGGATCCCCGCAATCCAGGGATTAAACAATTCCTGAATCATAGTAAGAAAGACATATTCAGCATCTGCCAATGGTGCGTCTGCGAAATAGGCAATGCCTGTGAATCCAACCAAAACCGCTCCCATCAAGGAAAATACCATCCATCCGATGCCGATCACCTGTGCTTTCGGCACCAATTTCGGAGATTCAATGGCCATAAAGCGGGCCAGAATATGCGGCTGGCCAAAATAGCCCAGCCCCCAGCCCAGCAAAGAAATGACACCTGTCACGGTCATCGCACTATATACATCCAACATTGACGGATCAACCGCTGCCACCCCGGACAACAGTGATGACCAGTTTTCATAAAAAAAAATAAGCATGACCGGTGCGGTGATCAATGCAATGAACATCAGGATTCCCTGAAAAAAGTCCGTCCAGCTTACCGCCATGAATCCACCGAGAAAGGTATAGATCACAACTACGCCTGCACCCGACAGCAACGCCCCCTCATAAGGCCAATTGAATGTACTTTCAAACAACTTGGCACCGGCTACAAGTCCCGATGCCGTGTAAACGGTAAAAAAAAACAAAATCACTGTTGCAGAAACAATCCTGAGAATACGGCTTTTATCTTCAAACCTGGATTCCAGGTAATCGGGCAATGTGATGGCATCATTGGTTTGTTGTGAATATATCCGCAGACGAGCGGCCACAAACTGCCAGTTCAACCATGCCCCTGTTGCCAATCCTATCACAATCCAGATCTGATTCAATCCTGCCGCATATACAGCGCCGGGAAGCCCCAGCAGTAACCATCCACTCATATCCGATGCGCCAGCACTTAAAGCCGTGACACCGCTTTTCAATTTTCTGCCACCAAGAATGTAATCGGACAGCGTTTCGTTATAGCGATAAAAGGCCATGCCGAATGTAATCAGCGCAAGCAAATAAATGATGAATGTGCTTAATATAGCCGAATTCATGCCTCCTTCCTGCGACTTCTTAAATAGTTAAGGATCGAAAGGACGAAGATCGTTATCAGGGGTACCAGCAGCCAGAACCAGGTCTCAACCGTTAACGCGGCATTGTCCATAAGTTTACTGTGAATGATGGATTTCAGAAAAATGTGAAATCAAGAAATGATTTTAAATACCCCGGAAGATTGAAACTTCCTGAAAGGTAAAATAAGAAGTTTCAAACTGCGGAGAGAGTGGGATTCGAACCCACGGAGCCCCGTGAAGGGCTCAACACCTTAGCAGGGTGCCGCTTTCGACCACTCAGCCATCTCTCCGTTTACGTCTTTTCTTTCGACGGTTAACTTAAAAGACACAGCTCCGATGCTCACGATATAAATCGTCGTTTGAAGGCATAAAAGATAATGGTTTTGTAATCTTATTACAACGCTTGTATTAATCATCCGCATCGCCGGTCAAGTTGCTCCTTGCTGATGTACAGCCGAAACAGGGCTCCATTGTAAACTACCGATTCCGGCACATATAAAGTCATTTATCGTAATCCGATTTTTTGATTAAAAGAATACGCTGCCCGGGCGAGTGGCAACGGGTGTGCTCAGCTATCGTTCCTATCATACCATTTTCAACGGTGTATGGAAATATAACGGCATGGATCTTTTCATCAAAAGAAACCAGAACCAGAGCTTCTTTTTTTTGATCTGCGGAAATTTTACGATTTGCAAGATGATCGGCTACCGACTGTGAGCCTGTCATTCCGAACGGCTGAAAGCGATCTCCCTTCTTCCATCGGCGGATTATAAGCGTTCCGGGCAGACTTTCCCGTCCGAGTTGCAGGATTCCATTCACCCTTTCCGGAAGATAGATGCTTTCAGAAAACTCACAACCCCATATCTTGTACGGTATATCAATAATCTTGTCAAGTTGGATTTGATGTTGAGTTGTATCCGCAGTAATCGCCTTTCCCTGAACCGCAGACTCCCTGAAGCGGGCGGATGTCTGGTCGTTTATCGACTTGTTTTCGGTTGCACGCAGGCAAATGACAAAGTAATCCCGATCTCGCATGATGTAATAATGATCTGAAATAGAAACGGAAGCACCTGTCTGAACATGTTCAAGGTCTGCCAACCGGCCAACATTTCCGCGACTCCAGCCAATAAACCCTGTCTGGCGATAAATCCAGTTTCGGGCAACCGGTAGTTTGAGCGATGAAGGCAATTCCAGCCATCGTGACCGCTTCAGTTTTGTGAAGTCACGAGGAGTTACGGCAGTTCCCCCCCGGTTTCGGACTTCGGTGACCTGGTCTGTGGTATAATCCAGCAGATCCTGGTGAATGGCTCCAAACCCTGCCATTCGCATTAAATTTTTCTTCCAGCCCGGATAATAGCTGTCGAATTGTGGGAAAACCCGGTTCCGAATCAGATTCCGGGCATAAATTGATTTCAGATTGGAGGAATCTGTGCGGAAAGGTACTTTGTGCTTCACGGCATATTCAAGTAGATCCTTTTTTGATAACAACAACAACGGCCGGATCCAGGGATAGTCGAATGATTTCATACCTTGCCAACGCTCCACCGCCGCACCCCGCATAATTTTCTGGAATATGGTCTCAATCTGATCATCGTGGTGATGGGCAAGGAATACAGCGTGAGCATCGATTTCCTCCATAAGCAAGTGAAAAAACCGAAACCGAATTGTCCGGGCATGTTCCTGAAAATTACCGGTCACTGCTTCAACCTTGTAATTTGAGAGAGCTGAATGTTTTCCGGTTGATTCAAGAGCATCTTTTCTAATATCAAACACTCTTATGGGAATATGATGCTCTGAACAAAACGTACGTACCAGTGTCTCGTCGGAGTCGGACTCCTCCCCCCGTTTACCATAATTTATATGTGCAACAATCAGGTCATACTTCTCATTCATCGCCAGCCAATGCAGCATAACCATCGAATCCACACCGCCACTGACACCGGCGATATACGGTGATTTACTGCGGGAACAATGCTTTTGCAATGCCTCCGATGCATTGGAAAAAAGCCTGGAAGAGAATGATTCAGATCGCGAGGTCATTAATGGTCAGTTGGATAAACAATACGCACTTGCTGATGTGTAAACGTTCTGACATCTCCGTTTTCTGCCAACACTACAAGGTGTCCGAATTCATTAACACCCAGGACCTTGACAAGGGTTTCCTCTCTTACCCCGCCTACCATCAGTGTAACCCATTCGCCATATCCATCTATGATTCGGTTAATATGATAAACCAAATTCATATCACCGTCTTCAACCTGATCGATATAAGGTTCAAGTCGATTTAACAGCATCGCCAGAAACAACGGACGATCAGCAATCTGACCGCCAGACACCCGGCTGACTGATGTAGCCGGATGTGCAAGTGAATCAGGAAAACGGGACTGATTCACATTGATTCCAATCCCCAGCAGAATCCTGTCAAGTTTTGCCCCATTGTAGGTGCATTCTGTAAGTATTCCGGCGATTTTTTCTCCGGAATACAGTAAATCATTTGGCCACTTTATGTAGCATCGGGCCGAAACCATATCCTCAATCGTTTCCTTCAGTGCCAGCATAACCGCCATCGAAAAAAGCTGAAGACCATCGTTGCGCTCCGGCTTCAAAGCAATGGTAAAAGTAAGATTTTCATTAGCTGAACTGTACCATTTTCGTCCGAATTGTCCCCGTCCATTCGTTTGATAATCCGTCAGGCAAACCAACCCGTGCGACAATCTTTCACCTGGCAAATCGTGAAGATACCGGTTAGAAGAATCAAGGGTTCGGAAGTACCACAATCGCCTGCCGAGCCAATCTGTCTGTAACATTCGATTAAACGAGGGAATACTAAACAACGGAAGAATAATTTTTCATGTGAATCCGGAATATTCGAAACGTATCAGTACATCCCCGGACAAACCAGGAATTTTAAGTGACAGGCTGTCCTATCCGGTTAGATTATGAGCCGATAACCAGAAGTGAATCTTCCGTACCGTATGGATTAGATGCATAACCGTCAGCCGAATCATCGTTAGCCCAACGTTCACCATCAAGCAAATAGCGGAATCTGTATTTTCGTTCCGGAGTCAGTCGCAAAGTGGTTTCCCATACGCCTTTCTTACGGTCCAGTTTGTTGGCTTCGGTATCCCACTCATTAAAATCGCCCACAACAGATACTTCTTTATGTGCCCAGTTTTCAGGTACACGGAACGTTACCTTGCATACGGTTCGCTTGGGAGTAAATATTTTTTTAACCATTATATCGCGGTTTATATTTCAGATTTTCATTAATTATAATAAACGACAATAATGTAAGATACCGGAGAGTTATTCCTGTCGTTTTTTCTCATCGGATCGCTTTTCACTATACTGTTGCTCCCACTCTTCCCGGATCTTGCTTATCTCCTTCAGAGTATTGCATAGCAGCATGTTATCCGCAAGTTTTTTCATTTCGTCAAAGGTAAATAACCGTATAGCCTGCTTTACGCCTGGAATCAACCGGGGCGTCATGCTCAATTCATAAATCCCCAAACCAATAAGTACCTGTGCAGCAAAAGGATCAGATGCAAGTTCTCCGCAAACAGCCACCGGAATCTGATTTTCCTTACCGGCATTGACCGCCATTGCAATGAGGGTCAACACCGAGGGATGCAGGGGTTGATACAACGAAGAGATCAGATTATTTCCCCGGTCCACGGCAAGAGTATACTGGGTAAGGTCATTCGTACCAATACTTAAAAAATCGACATGTTTTGCAAAAAGACGGATTTGTATAGCTACACTTGGCACTTCCACCATCACTCCGATCCGGATCTTTTCGTCGACAGGTACGTTCTGGCATTTTAGCATGTGTTGCGTCTGTTCGATCTCATGTTTCACTTCAATAAACTCATCGAGAGTGGAAACCATCGGTACCAATAGTCGGGTTCGGCCGGGATGCTGCCCGGCAACACGGCAAATAGCTTCCAATTGACTTCGAAGCAGTTCTCTTTTGTCAAGCAAAATCCGTACTCCGCGCCATCCGAGAAATGGATTAGCTTCCTGGTTTTTTATATCCAATAATTTATCTCCCCCAACATCAAGCAGACGAATGGTAATGGATGACGAATCTTTGATAGAAAAAGCGTTCTGACAAAAAAGTTCCTGGCGCTTTCGATCCATACCAATTGTACCGGAATTCATCAACAGCGTATCTGTTCTCAACAGTCCAATACCTTCTGCCCGAAACTTGTCTACATTAAGTATTTCTTCGGCAAAATCAATATTGGCCTGCAAGCTAATCTGCACCCCGCAGAGGGTTTCAGCCGGCTTGTTGATTACTTTACGCAAAAGCTTTTCTTCTTCGTTATGCCGGTTGATCTCTTGTTTATAAAGTTCTGTGGTCTCTTTGTCCGGGCGGAGAATTACTTCCCGCTCATATCCATTCAAAATCACGACATCGCCGGTACGCGCTTGTCGTGTTGCGGTATGGGTTCCTATAATCATTGGAACTCCCATCGCATTAGCTATGATAGAAGCGTGAGATGTGAGGCCGCCTGAATTGCAAATAATTCCCAGTACTCCGTTCCTTGCAAAAGCTACGACTTCCAGCGGTGAGACCTCATCGGTAATAATAATCGCGTCTTTACCAAATCTGGAGATAACCGTCAGTTGTTGTGTACTACGGATCAATCGGTCTCTCACATCCCGGAGATCTGAAAGCCTTGTAATCAGAAACGATTTATTCGACGATTTAATCAGATCAATATATTTCTGAAAGGCATCATAAATGGCTTTTTCAGCACGAATCCGCTTCTTTCTGATCAATGCAATGACCGATGCTTTCATCTCCGGATCGTGTAAAACTTCATATTGGGTTTGTAATATACTTTCGGTATCCGAATCGTCCAGCCCACTGGCAAAGTCGGTCAGGCTTTGCATTTCCATCCCCACTCCTTCCAGGGCTTGCTCAAATTTTTTTATTTCCTCGTCAATGCGTCCAGTATCCAACGGCTCCGGATTGATGTTGATATTGCCCCTGGAATAAATATGGGACACACCCATGACAAGGCCATTTACTGCAGCAAGCCCTTTTAATTTCGTATTTGGCTCATACGATTTGATTTCTTGCATCGGTTACCGTTGTTCGATTATAATATAGGAGCACCGGTTACTTCTTATCCATCTTGAATCCATTACTAAATAATTCCACCAACGCCTTCATCGCTTCCTTTTCATCAGGTCCGTCCAGTTCCAGTTCCAGTTCCGCACCATGCTCGGCCGCTAAAGTCAGCAATCCCAAAATACTCTTACCGTTAATGCGATATCCGTACATGTGAATATAAAAATCCGACTCAAAACGGGAAGCTTCTTTAACAAGAACAGCTGCGGGGCGGGCGTGAATTCCCGCCTGGTTTGCTACTTTTACTTTTTTCTTTACCATTGCTTTAAACTACGTAAATGGTCATTATGTTGCACTATCATTCCTTCAAGCTTCAATTTACACTTTGATTCCACATTTTGTAACTTCTTTCTTTGTTTTATATAAACCCAATTTTGCACCTATGTCTGTTACTCTGGATGATGTGAAGTATATGGCTAACCTTGCACGCCTTCGACTATCGGATGATGAAGCGGAAAAACTTGTCAGAGATATGAATGAAATTCTGAAATATATGGACTTGCTTGGGCAGATAGACTCCTCTGATGTTCCACCACTGGAACATGTATTGGATACGAATCCCGGTTTTCGGGCCGACAAGGCGCTTCCTCCACTGGATCATGAACAGGCACTGAAAAATGCTCCGGACGCCAATGAAGACTACTTCCGAGTCCCGAAAGTTATTGAATAAAATCCGGACAAAATACCCCATCCCGTTTGCCTGTGGATTCCGGGCCAATTACCTTAAATGTGCCATACCCAATTACCCGTTACAGTCAGACAGCCCCCAACAATACTGTAAGACAAACGATTGATAAATAATCATTTTTCGACATGGCAAAAAAGCAACGTGCATCATCCCGAAAAAAATCCGCCCGCCGGGAGGGAGGGAAAAACTTTTTTGTCCAGACAACCACAGATATCTGGGAAAAGATTCCATCAAAATATCAGCACTTTCTGGTACTTTTTTTTCTGCTGATTGTACCTTCTTTCATTTTCAGTGAAGTTTATTTCGGTGGGCAACAATTTGTCGCTCACGACATTCAACAGTGGCGTGCCGCTTCGCAATCAGTCATTGAATATCAGGAAGAAACCGGTGAGGATGCACTCTGGGCCACAAATATTTTTTCCGGAATGCCCTCCTATACGGTTATAAGCAATAAAGCGTTTTTCCATATTGACACACTGCTTCGACGTGTGTTTTCTGCCTGGTTTATTCCGGTATTTCCGTTTACCATCTGTGCCGGAGGTGTCTATTTTTTCTTCTGGCTGATGGGATTCCGGCCGTTACAAGCCGCTCTTGGCACTCTTGTTATCTGTCTGACGACTTATATTACGATCATCGTCGGTGCCGGACACAACTCCAAATTGATCACATGGTCATACATACCCTGGGTGATGGCCGGTTACCAAATGCTTTCCAGAAGCCCGCACCGACTTGCCGGGTTCTTCCTTTTCGCCATTGCACTCAACTTCACATTGCGTGGCGAACACATCCAGGTTCTATATTATTTCCTGTTCGTGCTGGCCATCTGGTTCATCTATGACGGAGTGGCCGCCTGGCGAGGTCAAATCCTGACCGACTGGTCGAAACGTGCTGCACTGATGGTCGTGGCCGGACTTCTGGCACTCTCAGCCAATATTCAACCTTACTGGAGCATCTATGAATATTCTGATTACAGTATTCGCGGTGGGTCCGAGTTGCAGGAAGGAGGCGATGATGGCCTCAGCATCGATTATGCTTTTACCTGGTCACAGGGGCGAGCCGAACTGCTCACCCTTATCATTCCGGATCTGTTCGGAGGGTCTTCGGTCGATGGAACTTACTGGGGACCAAAACCTTTTACCAGCGGGCCGCATTATCTTGGCGCCATTGCATTTCTAATGTTCCTGATCGGGCTCATACATGCCTCCGGCCGACTCAAGTTTGTATTTCTCGGTTCAGGGCTGCTGGCTTTGTTTTTTTCACTTGGTAGTAATCTTTACAGTTTCAACTACTTGTTTTTTCACTATATACCGTTTTTTAACAAATTTCGAACACCTGAAATGTGGCTTATCGTCACTGTTTTTTGCTTCTCAGTGATTTCTGTAATGGGTATGAAATGGATATATGATAGCTGGAAAACCGGGACTCTTTCACTTTCTCCTCTTTGGATGCCTCTCGGAATTTCGCTGGTTGTTGCCCTGTTTTTTACCGGTTTTTCCGGATCGATATTGAGTTTTGAAAAACCGGGTGAACGGGAACAGTTCGCCCAACAACTTGCCACTCAAAATCAGATGGACCCCGGCGACCCACAGATCCAACAGTCCGTAAGCCGGTATATCGATCAGGAAATCAAGCCGGAGCGAATACAAAAAGCGTTTTCCGACAGCCGGCGTCTCTTTATCTTCCTGCTGCTGGGTGGCGGTTTGCTTATTGGTACTGCACTTCGAAAAATTCCTGCAAACTATACCCTGGCTGCATTGGTTATGCTTGCGGCCATAGATATGGTACAAATCGGGAACCGTTATGTCGATAAAAGCGGATTAATACCGGCGAGTACTTCCAGCCGTGATGCCGTAGCCCGACAAGTCCGTTCTATTGACCGGTATATCGCCGATAATATACGCGGGGATGAAACCTGGCCGTACCGTAGTTTTCCTCTTGGTGACAATCCCTTCAATAATGCCGTACCGGCAGCATTTGTTTACCCATCGATCGGCGGTTATTCGGGAGCCAAACTTAGCAACTACCAGGATGTGATCAATCATGCCATATATAACGGTCCGGCCGGCTTGAACACCGAGGTACTCAATATGCTTAACACCCGTTATCTGACATATCCAGGTCCGGTCCAGCTTCCTGGATGGAATGTGGTTTATCAAGATGATGGAGGTGTTGTCATGGAAAACCGGAATGTCCTCCCAAAAGCCTGGTTTGTAGATTCATTGATAACGGCAACCAATGCGCAACAGGCTGTGGATGAACTCAACCGGTTCGATGCTTCATCGACAGCCATATTGCAAGGTAACATACATAAACCGGATATTACACCATCCAATAACCGTGATGTGGAAATAACAGCATACGGTCCGCGCGAAATACGGGCAGACATAACTACCGACGCCCCCTCCTTTCTGGTATTAAGCGAGATTTACTATCCACCCGGCTGGAAGGCAACTTTGAACGACGAACCGGTGGATATCCATCGGACCAACTATATCCTGCGGGGTTTTTCCATCCCGGAAGGAGAGCATCAACTGAAACTTCGTTTCGACCCGCGGTCACATATTTTGGGCAGCCGGCTTTCTCTCCTTTTTAACACACTGATTATGCTGATCGGAGTCATTGCATTTATTGTATATTATCGAGAGAAAAGACCAGGTGAAAAAGAGAACGAATCTCGTTCCCGAAAAGATAAAGATCCTTTGACCGGAACAGATCCATCGTGAAAACCACATCCGAAGCAAGCCGGAGTATAAAGAATGTTCTGATTGTCACGTATTACTGGCCTCCAAGTGGCGGAGCCGGGGTACAGCGTTTTCTGAAATTCGTAAAATATCTTCCCCAATTTGACATCCGACCTGTGGTTCTCACCTGTTCGAATCCCACATATCCGATTTTGGATCCATCCCTGGTGGAAGATATACCTTCGACGGTACAGGTTTATAAATCACGTTCATTGGAGCCTTTTAAGTTGTACAGCCGGCTGGCCGGAATATCAGCTGAAAAAGCGGCAAGCCCGACCATAGCATTGAGTAAAGAACATCTTTCAGTCATGCAACGGGCGGCACGTTTTATCCGTGCGAATCTGTTTATCCCGGATGCCAGACTGGGATGGGTACCTTTTGCTCGAAAAAAAGCATTACATCTGATACGAACTCATAATATCGACCGCATAATTACCACCGGACCGCCTCACTCGACACACTTTATTGGACTATGGATTAAACAAAAAACCGGGATTACATGGATTGCCGATTTTCGTGACCCCTGGAGCGATATTCACTATAATCGTGTCCTGCCACGTACCGGTTTAGCCAAAATGACAGATCATAAACTGGAATTAAAGATCCTGAAACATGCGGACCACATCACAGTTACCGCTCCCGGTACGGCCGCTTTAATAACCAGGAATGTTTCCCGTTCTTGCCATGTGATCACCAACGGATTCGACCCGGATGATTTTGACACTTCCGGGTATCCTCCTACCCATACCGGGAGGATACGGACATCAGATTCAGGTTCCGAATTCTCTCCGGTTCATCCTGAAACCGGAAACTTCCTGATCCGGCATGTCGGCAGCATCACAGAGACCTCTGTTCCCGAAAATCTTTTTCAGGCGCTGTCACGGCTGCAATCCCTGCCTGTTCGCATGGAATTCATCGGCTCCTCACATGAAATGGTTCAGTTTCAGATCCGGGAACACGGAATCGAATCGATCGTAAAGCAACATCCGTATGTACCACACAAAGAAGCCATCCGGTTAATGCAACAATCGGATATGAATGTGGTCGTAGTGCATCGGTCGGATGACAGCCGTATTCTGATCCCCGGGAAACTTTTCGACTATCTGAAAGCCGGAAAACCGATCATGATCATCGGTCCCGTCGATGGCGATGCCGCAGAGATCGTCAGAAAATGCAACATCGGAAAAGCTTTTGATTATGACGATTACGAGGGGCCCGCCGATTGGATTCGTACGTTGTTCCATAGCAATAAAAGTACACATGGAAGCCCGCTTCATAAGCCTGAGGAACGGTTAATAGCATCCTATTCACGTTATCAGTTGACCGCCAGACTGGCTGAGATCATTCATCACCCGAACACAACATAATGAGTTCATATTGTCATGAACCTGCGCACCTATCATCCAAAAAATCCACAACACCGCCGATACCGTTTAACCATGAACTTTATCAAGGATCGCATTCATTCCGGCCAACAGATTCTGGATCTGGGTGCTGCTAATCCATTTTCTGCCAGGCTGAAGGAAAAAGGGTATTTAGTCCGGAATACAGATTTCGACCTTGACAAAGAACCGGAAAAGTTGAAACAGTATAAAGCGGATGTCTGCATGGCATTTGAGATCTTTGAACATTTACTCAATCCATTGACTGTGCTCCAACACCTTCCTGGAAATCTACTTTTTGCTTCCGTGCCCATGAGTCTTTGGTTTTCCGGCGCTTACCGGAACAAAAACGATCCCTGGGACTGTCATTTTCATGAATTTGAAGACTGGCAATT
Source organism: Balneolales bacterium (assembly GCA_040905705.1). Taxonomy (GTDB): domain Bacteria; phylum Bacteroidota; class Rhodothermia; order Balneolales; family Natronogracilivirgulaceae; genus JBBDQZ01. The sequence goes on along the minus strand of JBBDQZ010000029.1, from coordinate 80,148 downwards.
CGACTGGCTTCTGGATTACGCCGGATGGAAAATCATACGTCACGAAAAATGGACAAACCCCACATGGAAACCGGGGGTACGGCCACTGCTCCGCCTGATAACGCCTCGATGGTATGTAGTAGAAGCCGTTAGAAAATAATTCGATGTATACCAGTATGAAACTTCCAGGGCAAAAGTCTTCGAAACACAGGTAGATCATTAAACCATGGATGCTGCATTTGGCCATATGAATCAGCAAATTTTATACAGATGAATATTCACTTACACTTTTTCGACAAGGGGCAGTGGACACACTCCGGAAACACCTACCTGAGGGGAAATAATATCATAAAGGATCATACCCGGGCGAATGATCAGACACTGGCCGGGTTAATTCAAGAGGTATCGGATCTTGAATCTGCTTGCAAGTTGAATAATCGATTAAACGGTCTATTTGCATGGATTATGTCTGATTCCAAGCGAGTCTTTCTTTCCGCTGATCACCACCGTTCTGTTCCGTTATTTTATGCTGTCCGGGGGGATGAAGTATGGATCAGTGACCGTACGGACTGGATCTACCGCAGACTGCCCCGTGCCATGCCTGATGATCTGCTTGCATCCGAATACCTGGTACTGGGATATATCACAGGTAAAGAAACCCTCTGTCGTGACATATTCCAGGTAGAAGCCGGTACAGTGGTTGAAGTATCACTGAAACAGGACCATGCAGATTCAAAACAACCAAGTATTCGGTCAAAACGATATTTCCGTTACGTTCACCAATATCGAAAAGCAAGCCGGAAGCAGTTCCTGCACGATTTCGACGATATCGTATTACAAACCATGCAACGGGTAACGGAATATGCTGCCGGACGTCCCATTGTAGTACCGCTAAGTGGTGGTTACGATTCCCGTCTTATTGCCATCACACTGTCCCGGTTGGAATACCCTGATGTTTGCTGCTACACCTACGGACTTCAGGGAAGCAAGGAAGCCCGTATCAGCCAGACTATCGCCGAAAAACTAAATTTTCCCTGGACAAAAGTTCATTACACCCAAAAAAAATGGCGCGAGTGGTTTCACAACCCGAAACGACGGTTGTACTATCGCCAGGCTTCAGGACTGGCGGGTATTCCCAATATTCAGGAACTGGTGGCACTGGGAGAGCTAAAAAACAACCATCTTTTGCCCGGGGATGCCGTAATTGTGGGAGGGCACCATGCCATGTTTGCCGGTGGCAAGGGCATTTACGACCGTTACGCCTATCATGATCATCCCGAAGTGAAGGAAAAAACGATTATTAAGCATATTCTTCATTATCACTATTATCTTTGGAACTGGTCACACCAGCACGATACCCTTTATCCGTTTTTCCGTCAGCGTATTCTTAACAGGCTGGCCTCACTGCAGACCTACCCGGACAGCCCGAGCGCCTGTGAATCCTGGGACTATCACGAAAGACAGGCCAAATTCATTATTCATGCCGGACGGTTATATGATTTTTTCGGATATGACTGGCAGATGCCCTTTTGTGACATGGACTATCTCCATTTCTGGCTGGAAGTCCCACTGGCTTACCGCCATGATAAAAGTTTGTACAAGCAATATATCAACTCTTTTTCACCCTTTGAAATTCCCGGATACAACCCGCAAAAAATGGTTCTTTCCCTGCGGGAAAAAATCAGAAACACACCTGTTTTTTTGCCGGCACAAAGGGGATATCAGAAATATATTCAATGGAATCGCAGGAAAAACGAATACCATCAGCATCCAATGGGATGGTATGGAATTATAAACAAAGCCGACTTCCAAGGACGGTTTACCGGCAAAGAGAACATCAACTCGTTTCAATCGCTGGAATTACTCAGAAGCATTTTTGAAAACGGGTTTTTATCTGTTGACGAAGTTCTGAATCGATCCGCTGTCGTGCTCCAAAATGACCCGATCCACTGATTGTAATAATCTTTCTCTACTTTTCTGCCTTTTTATATAGGGAAACGAGCTTATTACCGGTGTTTTCCCAGTTTGCATCCCCATTCAGTGTAGCTCGTATTCCGTTTTTACCCATTTTTTTAGCATGAACAGAATTCCGGTAAATACTCATAATTTTACTTGCACAATCGATCGGGTTGCCTGCTTCAAATATTTCTCCTGAATTATAGCGTTCAACCACCCGTTTTAATGGTTTGCAAGTACTCACCAAAACAGGTTTACCAACCATCATTGCCTGAAATATTTTATGAGGAATAGTATGATCCGTATGTCCGTTTTTTTTATGCGGGATAACATTTACAGATGCCTGTGACATATACGAGTAAAACGTATGAAATGGTTGATATCCTTTGAATATAACATTATTTGAAACACCATTTTCAATTGCGATATTTTCAAGGTTCATCATAACGTCGCTGCTTGCAGAACCAACAATGACAAAATATATATTTTTATATTTTGATAAATATTTCATAGAGTTTATAACTGTATCTATACCTCTATGTGGACCAATATTTCCAGCATAAAGTATGATGAATTTATCGACAATATTTTCATATATATTTTTATCTATTTTTTGATGCACATAACTTGTCTTTTCGGTATTAGTTACAACAGTGATTTTTTTGGATGATAAATGGTGGTCTTTTATGAGTCGATCCTTCATCTCGTCCACAACAGCAATGATGTAATCAGACTTAAAAACAGCATAATTTTCAAACTTCAACCAACGGTTATAATTAAAAAAAAGTCTGTTTTTTAATTGTATCAGACTACTTTTTCTCCACGAAAACCAAACCCTTAATGCTTCCGGGTAGTTTTCATGAAGATCTAATATGATCTTCATATTTTTTTTCTTCCCAATACGTATAGCCGTTCCAGCAAGAGGAAGATCATGAATATGCAGTATGTTAATGTCAAAGTCATCGATAAACTTCTTCATCGCAATTCCGACGAGAGGATGATAAAATGTTATAGCATTTATTGTATCCCAAAACCCCTCTAATACTTTGTTTTCTCCAATGTAAACTCTTTGAATATGAATACCATCAATGATTTCAAACCTATTTTCTTCCCATCTTTTATAACATAGCAGACACACCTTATAGCCTTCACGCATCAAGGTTTCCGCCTCTTTCTTTACCCGAATATCATGTGGATAAAACGAGTTAAGAACCATACCAACAACTTTTTTTTTCATCTACGAATGTACTATTTATTTGTCTAAATAATGATAGATTTGTATAATACGTATCTTCATTTTATGTATCGTATATTAATATAATAAAAATAATATAATTTTAACAGGTTAGCTCTTCATTAAGTGATCATAAGTATGATAAGCAGTTTTACTATGATACCATAGCCGGATAAAAAATCAACATTCTCAATATGGTATGCCCCATATCATTGATCATGGCATAATCTTCAAAATCAAATAACTTGTGATCAATTCGTTCACATGTAACAATTGATTTTACTGCCATGCTTTCAGTATCTTTGCGCTTGCCCACAAATAACAGATCAAACTATGGGAATCATCCTTCGACAGAGTTTTGCCAACACGTTATATTCTTTCGTAGGAGCGTCTATCGGTTTCATTAATGTGATCTGGCTTTTCCCTTTTGTGCTGGAAGTCGAACAATTCGGTTTAACCCGGGTTATGATATCTATTGCACTGATTAGCGCACAGATAGCCGGCCTTGGCATGAGTAATGTCACACTCCGTTTTTTCCCGGAATTTCGCAATCAGGAAAACCATCACTTCGGTTATCTGTTTATTGCCGTAACCGTTCCGCTGGCCGGCTTCCTTTTACTTTCACTGGCCGGTTGGTTCCTGCAAACCCCTGTAATCCAATTTTATTCAGATGAGAGTGCCCTGTTCGGTGATTATTACTTCCTGCTACTCCCGCTGCTCTTTTTTATTCTATATTTCAACATCCTTGAAAGCTACATACGCTCCCTCCTCGATACGGTCGTCGCTACTTTTTTTCAGGATATAATGCTCCGCCTGTTCCACACTGTTGTTATCCTGATTTATTTCTTCGGATGGATCTCTTTTGGGACTTTCATGTGGCTTTTTGTGGTCAACTATGGCTTGCAAACACTCCTTATGCTTTTCTATATAGGCATACGCCGGCAATTACTTCTCAAACCGGACTTCAGTCTGTTATCACGGGAGCGCATCCGAAGCATGAGTGATTATGCCCTTTTTGCCATACTGGGAAGTGTCACAGCCATCGCCCTCGGAAATATTGATATGCTAATGGTCGGCGGCCTTACCAGTCTCGGTGAAACCGCTGTATATGCTGTCAGTTATTACCTGGCCAGTATCATTAAAATACCTTCCAAAGCACTGATCAAAATTTCCCAACCGCTCATCGCCGAATCACAGCATAAAAATGATACGGCCACGATTTCTGAAATCTACAGCAAAAGTTCCATCAATCAGCTTCTGATAGGAGGACTCATTTTTATCGGTATCTGGGTCAATCTGGATCATGTCTATCGCTTCCTTGCCGAAGAATATCACGCCGGTATATATGTATTTCTTTTTATAGGACTTGCCAAAATGACGGACATGACAGCCGGATTTAACGCAGCCATTATCCGGACATCGCCATGGTACCGATTTGACCTTTACGCCACGTTACTGCTGATCATATTAACGGTCACAACCAATCTGATTTTCATTCCAATATTCGGAATCTCCGGAGCCGCGATGGCCACAGCTCTCTCCGTAATCATTCACAATTCGGTTTACTTGTTTTATGTCCGGCATCGTTACGGAATCCAGCCATTCAGCCGAAAAACCATTCTGGCCATCCTCTTGCTGCTTGTCACTCTGGTTGTGTCTTCCTCACTGCCGGTTTTGCCGGTCTGGATACTTGATTTTGTCGTCCGATCACTCCTCACTGCCAGCATAGTGGGCGGGGGCATTCTGTTGCTGCATCTCTCCCAGGATCTCGAATCATCTATAAAGGATGTGTATTTGATCCTTTTCAAGAGATAGTCGTGGAACGTCAGCCGTGATTCCCAAATAGTACTACCGATAGATTTAACATCTCCCGATCCCGAATCTCCACAACCATTTTATCAAGGAAATCATTGCTTATACTGTTATATTAGCCCCTGTCCACAATAACATGACCGTATTTAATCATCTGCCTGTGTGTTGATACCTCAACATGGGTATTTCATCAAAGTTTTTTGATCAACACTTTGTAAACAGTTCCTTTTTAACTGTACTATTTAATTTTTATGAGTAAACCGTCGTTTAGCACCCACCATGGAATGGTTGACCTGCTGCCAGACGAGATCGGGCAGTGGCAAGCGCTGGAACAAATTGTTCATGAAACGGCGCAACTGTTCCATTTTCAGGAAATCCGCACTCCGGTGCTTGAACAGACTGAATTGATTGCCCGCGGAGTCGGACAATTGACCGATATAGTCAGCAAAGAAATGTTTACATTTAATCGTGGAGAGGATCATTATGTACTGCGTCCGGAAGGAACAGCGCCGGTAGCAAGAGCGTACATACAGCATCATCTTGATCAGCGTGGTGGAGTGCAAAGACTGTATTATATCGGACCGTTTTTCCGGGCGGAACGTCCTCAAAAGGGACGTCAGAGACAATTTCATCAATTCGGTGCGGAACTGATCGGTGCTCATGGCGCATTAGCTGATGCCGAAATCATAGCCTTCATGTTAGCCATATACCGGCAAGTGGGCATCTCCAATACGACACTGAAACTCAATTCCGTGGGTGATCCTTCCGCACGTCAAACGTATCACAAGGTGTTATACAATTATTTCCAGCCCCTGGCTAATCAACTTAGTGATATTTCACGCAAGAGGCTCGAAACCAATCCTATGCGAATTCTCGATTCCAAGGAAGAACAGGATCAGCCCCTTCTGGCGAACGCTCCGGTAATAACAGATTACCTGAATGCTCATTCCCGGGCACACTTCGATAAACTGGTTTCACATCTCGAAAATCTGGAGATTGCTTATGAATTGGACACATTTCTTGTGCGAGGGCTTGACTATTACACGGAAACAGCTTTTGAATTAATCAGTCCGGATCTCGGATCCCAGGATGCACTTGGTGGCGGAGGCCGATACGATTTACTGATCGAAGAAGTCGGTGGCTCTCCAACTCCTGCAGTCGGTTTTGCCTGTGGAATGGAGCGATTAATGATCGCCTGCAACACCCTTGGAATTTCATTGACTGCCGCTACCGGTCCGGATGTCTATTTTGTGACCCGAGGGGATGAAGCCGCATGTTGGGCACTCCATACTATGCCTCGTTTGCGCGAGAAAGGCCTTGTTTGCACTATGGACTATTCTGGTCGATCCATTAAATCACAAATGAAAGATGCCGACCGCCAACAGGCCCGTTACGCCTTGATTGTCGGGGAGCAGGAATTGTCAGAGAATCGTTTTACCCTGCGAAACATGGCTCGAAGTGAAGAAATACCGGTTACACCGGAAGAGCTTATAGATTTGGTGAGATTGTAGTAAATTGAATTACCGGTGCGTATTTGAGTTTATCGGATAGCCATGAGAACCAAACTTCTTTTTACAATAATCATTTTGGCCGGTTTAATCTTTCTGGCAAACTGGCTTACTGGTCGTTATATCGCTTCGATCATCGACCAACAACTTCAACAGGTATCAACATCGGGTGATGAATTGGATTACCGGTACACCTCGATGGAGGTCAATCCGGTGATGGCCTCAATCACCATTAATGACTTTTCCTTTCAAGAACTCCATACTATTTACGGATCCAGGACCATCAAGGCTTCGTTAAGCTACGCCGACATCGGAAGATTGATCAGAAACTCATCTGAGAATCCGCTTGCAAATATATATACCTTACGAATTACTGCGACCGATCTGCAAATATGGAATTTGAATAGAAATGGAGCACCCACAAACGACAACAAGTTAGCCATCGGTAACGCCAATATTATTTACAACGGTCGGCTTGACGAACTCACCCGGATTCCCCTGGACACTCATCCACCCGACTATAATCACCGGATCAACCTTAATCTGACTGACATATCATCAGAAGACAAAATCCAAATACTATTCAAAAAATTACCCGTTTTATCAGATTATTCGATTCCTGATGATTTTGAACAAATACATCTTCACATTCAATATCGTGCCGGGCAAAAAACAGTTGACATCAATAATTTTCGCGTTTCGTCGCCGAGGATTACCTTTCAAATTGCAGGGGATATCAAATTTGGTGATACCGGATGGCCGGAGCATCCAGAGTACTATCAACTGAACTACCAGTTGCAGGCCACAACCCACGATATGGCACGTTTGTCACTTCCCGGGATACTCGGTGATTTTTCTATGGATACCCTATCTGCCAACGGCCGGCTGCAATTCGATTATGAAACGGCGTCCCGGCACCCGTTTGCGCTTCCTGGAAAGACATCTTTATATCTCGAAAATATTCGCTGGTATCCGTCCACTCAACTGGCCGAACAATATGATCTGTTTTTGGGGATGTTTGGCTTTTCCGGTCAACAACTTCCGGTACGTTCGATCCAGGCCACGTGGCATTTTGCAAAGGACACCATCAGGATTGATAACGCCCTGCTCTCCACAATACCTTTCGACGCTCAAATACATGCCGTTGTATCTACTCCTCAGAATCGTCGTGCTGATATACAAAATGGTACAGTAACCTTTGTGCGAACGAGTGCCGCCTTTAACGATATGGTCGACGGAATCGAAGGTTTGTTCCACATTACACTGCCCCGGAAAGAAGGGCGCCTGTCAATTGAATTTTCAGGAAATCCGGCATCCCCCGAATTTGATTTAAATCTGCCCTGATTGCCATCGACCGGGCTGATAAACGGACAGGGGTATCATGCACAAAATCGTTTTTTTTCGATGCCTGTATACGGACCAGGTTTCCCGATGGACAGTTTAATGTGTTATGCCGGGGCCTCTTCTGCCTGTTTTTCCTGGAACTTCAGGAAGGATTCCAGTCCGTCTTCACCCATATACCGCTTTAAAATTTTGGGATTTGTCTTGGTGAGATCAACCAGGATAAGTCCGTCAAGTACATCACTGAACTCCGGATCGATATTAAAACCGAGCAATTTGCCTCCAAGCTTCAGGTACTGTTTCAGAAGGATAGGCACCCCTTTGTCGTCACTCTCAAACTCGGAAATCAACTCGGAAACCTCTTCCAGGCTTCGGATCATTGTGCGGTTTTTAGTATCAATTCCCTTCATCCGATTACCACGATAGGGTGTTTTGGGTCGAACCATACGGGCCATATGAGGCAGATAATTGTGCAGCTTCAAAAAGGTCACCATCAGGTGCCGCGACATGGAATGGTACTCACTGCTGATACTTACCGGTCCGAACAGCACCTTGTATTTTGGGTATTTGACCACGTAGTGGCCAATCCCCTTCCACAGAAGCAACAGCGGTGCGAAACTTCGTTGATATTCCGACCTTACAAACGAACGCCCCATCTCAAGAGCGGGATTGATTTGATCAAACAGTGTACTCTTAATGTTGAAAAGTGTTGTGGTATAGAGCCCTTTTTTGCCAAACCGCTTGATCAGATTGTCTGTTCGACCAATACGGTAGGCTCCTACCAATTCTTTCTTTTCCCGATTCCAGACAAACAAGTGGACGTAATATTCGTCATATGCATCCAGGTCAACCGACCTTCCTGTCCCTTCATACGTTCCCCGAAAAGTTACTTCCCTCAACCGTCCGATTTCCTGCAACACGTTGGGTACCTGTTTTTTCATAGCGTGATAAACTTCAAACTCGCCATTACGGAACAAACACTGGGAAGCAGCAAGACCGGCAACCTCTTCCTCAAGCACCTCAACTGGAATGGGATCAATGACCGGCTCCATCACTTCTCCGGTGACCTGAATAGAAATGGATGTGTTGGTGGTTGTATCTACCTCGCCACTTCGATTCTGCAGCATAAAAGTTCTTTGCCGCAAGTAATGGATCATCTCCTTGTCGCTTTCAAACAATTTCAGTTTGCTAAAATTGATCAATTTCCCAATGCAAATATCGATGTCCCGATCCTGCTTGTTGAGCATCTCTTTGGGCAGCATGGCTGTTCTTAATCGGGGATGGACAAGTCCGATCAACTGAAACAAGATCCCGTTAAAACCATCAAAATAGACAGGTAATACAGAAGCCTCCGTTTTTCGGATAAGGCCGGCAACGGAATCATCCCATTGTGGTTCCACGATTTTTCGTTTACTTATGGAAAAATGAGCCACTTCACCCGCCGGAAAAACTCCAAGCATATGCTCATTATGTACCCATTTTATCGCTTTTTTTAATGAAGAAAGATTGGCTTTTGCCGCATTTTCCCCACCAAAGGGATTGACAAAAAAGAAAACTTCCCGAAGTTCGGGAATACGTTCCAAAATGTAATTGGCCATAATTTTGGAATCAGACCGAACCGATCGCAATATGGAAGCCAGTACCACACCTTCGATTCCCCCAAACGGATGATTGGCCACCACAATCACTTTCCCTTCTTTCGGGATTTTTTCCATATCCCGTTCGGAAATGTGATAATTCACATTCATTCGCTCAAGTAATTTGTCGTAAAACGCCTGGCTTGTATTATAGTCGACAGTATCGGAGTATAATTTATTCAGGCCATCAATGGACAAAATCGATTCCAGAGGCTTTTTCGCCACCTGGAAAAGTTTACGACGTACCGCCCCCTTAATTTCAAAATCCAGATTAAATATTTTGGGGTTTTTTCCCAACTCACGCATATAATTCTATTTTTACATATGCATTCTGCAATTATACAAACTTAAGACCCGATGTCTGAATGCTGATCAATATAAGAAGAATCTTTTTAGGGAAAACCCTTCGTTTCACTGCCGGGAGCTCCTGCAATCAGGATATTCGATTTTAGTTCACGTCGCTTAGAGAATAACGATAGATTTGAACAGTTTATATATTCCAATTTCAATTAGTATGACACACGATTTAACATTCGTTTTTATGAAAACCGGGGCTCTCATCTCAACGGCTTGGTCTTGCCACACATGGGTTCCATTTTAATGATTACCGGGTTCACTATTGTTGCAAGGTGGCAAAAGAAACGATAGTTTTAACCTGCATTCCGTTATCAGCTGAATTCCTCAGCCCATTTCGGTGTTTCTATGCAGTACTCATTATTGGAATAAATACCTCCGGTTATGGCAGAAGCTGAATTACAAAACCAGGAAATTACACGGGGAAAAACCCGAAAAAAAACTGTCGAACCACCACTTTATAAGGTGGTTTTACTTAATGATAACTACACAACGTTTGATTTTGTCGTAAATATTTTGACCGGTATCTTCCGTAAGACCGTGCCAGAAGCTATCAAAATTACCAATGATATCCATCAGAAAGGGTTCGGCACCTGTGGTGTTTATCCACGGGATATTGCTGAAACAAAAGTGGATATTGTAGCACGGTCCAGTAAAAAAGCAGGATTCCCCCTACAGTGCACAATGGAAGAGGCATAATAACAACCGGCAAAGTTGAGTACTCTCTCAGCTGGATTTGAATTCTTTTTTTAATCAATAACATCTCCCGATATGATCAGTAAAAATGTGGACCATGTTCTGCGCAATTCATTTCTTCTGGCTGGTCATCTCGGCCATGAAATGGTTTGCCTGGAACATCTGCTGCATACAATAGCAAATGATGACACCGGCTCCAGAATCCTTAAGAGTTGCGGAGTGAATATCGAAGTTCTGATCAGTGATATTGAGACTTTTTACAATCGAATGCCGGAAAAATCTGTTCAATCACAGGAGCCTATTCATACTATCGGTTTTCGGCGAACACTCCAGAGAGCGCTGATGCACAGCCAGGCATCCGAACAAGATGAAACCGGCGTCGGTGATCTATTAATTTCCATGTACGCCGAAGAAGAAAGTTACGCTGTCTATTTTCTTGAAAAACAAGAGGTCACACGACTTGATATTCTCAACTTTGTGGCACACAGGATTGCCAAACCAGGATTTGAACAACCGGATAATTCGTTTAATGAATCAGATGAAATCAATGGTGATCGACACCACGGGATGGACTCCCATGCAAGTGAAGATGATCCGGATAACTATTCGCCATTTGATGATCAAATTGATGATCAAAACGAGTTTGATGAAGACTCCCCGGCAGATGAAAAGTCAACCGGAAACGGACGGACGGACAATCGATCACCTAACGGGATCCCTGACGAAACCGGAAAAACCCGAAAGAAGTCACGAACAAAAGTAAAATCACCAAAAACGGATTTACTTCAATTTTATACCGAAGAATGGGTTGAAAAAGCGAAAAACAAACAGTTTGACAAGGTGATAGGCCGCGACACCGAGATCGGGCGAAGCATCGAGATTCTTTGCCGCAGACAGAAAAACAACCCGATATACGTGGGGGATCCGGGTGTAGGAAAAACTGCGATCGCACAGGGACTAGCACAAAAAATTGTCGCCGGTGATGTGCCGGAACGAATGCGGGGATTCAGGATATATGCATTGGATATGGGTGCCCTGCTGGCCGGCACAAAATTCCGGGGTGATTTTGAAGCACGGTTGAAAGGAGTTCTTCAATCACTGCAAAGAAAAAAAAATGTTATCCTGTTCATTGATGAAATTCACACCATTATCGGCGCGGGAGCCGCCGGAACAAGCACTCTCGACGCATCCAATATGCTTAAACCCTTACTGGCCAATGGGTCGATCCGCTGCATAGGGGCAACGTCGTTCGAAGAATACAAGAATTATTTTGAAAAGGACCGCGCCCTTTCTCGCCGATTTCAGAAAATAGAAATTGATGAGCCTTCTATTTCAACTTCCATTGATATCCTTCAAGGTCTTAAAAAAGTCTATGAATCCTATCACGGCCTTAAAATCACTGCTTCTGCACTTGAGTCAGCCGTAAGGCTTTCGGCAAAATATCTGACAGACCGCCAGTTGCCTGACAAGGCTATTGACGTAATCGACGAAGCCTGTTCCCAGGTTTCCCTTCAAACCGGCAGCCGCAAACAGCTGGCTCCAAGAGATATCGAAAAACTCATCTCCAAAATAGCTCGTGTACCGATTCACCAATTGGGCGGTGCAGAGAAAGAGAGCCTTCGAAATCTGGAAAGTGAGATCCGTCGTGAAGTGTTCGGCCAGGATGCAGCCATCCAGGCCCTTGCCACTGCTATCAAACGCAGCCGGGCAGGTCTCGGCAACGAAACACGCCCGATTGGTTCATTTTTTTTCACAGGACCTACCGGCGTTGGTAAAACAGAACTTTGCCGACAAATTGCCGGCAGACTGGGCATACCGCTTATCCGCTTTGATATGAGTGAATACATGGAAAAACACACTGTATCACGATTGATCGGTGCACCGGCTGGCTACGTCGGTTTTGAACAGGGAGGCCTGCTCACCGATGCAATCCGAAGACAACCAAATGCGGTACTGCTCCTCGATGAAATCGAAAAAGCTCATCCCGATATCTTTAACATTTTGTTGCAGATCATGGACTATGCAACAGTCACTGATAACACTGGACGTAAAGCCGACTTTCGTAACATTTTGCTTGTCATGACCTCAAATGTCGGTTCCCGCGAAATGTCGAGTATGCAAATTGGTTTTTCCGGGGATGAAAAAAGGTTAAAAGGCCATCCAGGAAAAGCGCTTGAGAAACATTTCAGCCCGGAATTCAGGAACCGCCTGGATGATGTCGTCTATTTCCGGCACCTTGACCGAAATGTGGTGCAAAGCATCGTCTATAAATTCATACGCGAACTCGAGAGACAACTAAAAAGCAAGAAGGTACAAATCCGCATGACACGAAAAGCGGTAGAATGGCTAGCGGACAAGGGATATGATCCGGCATTTGGTGCCCGCCCAATGTCAAGAGTCATCCAGAAATCCATTAAAAACAGACTGGTGGACGAGTTGCTGTTTGGTGAATTACAGTCTGGCGGCACCGCTACCCTTTCGGAAAAGAACGGAGCATTAACCTTCCGTTTTACAAAAATAAATCAAAAATAAATTAATCCGGGGGAATCAGGAATCAGACTACTGATTCCTGAAGTTTATTCCAGTCAGACAAAAATTTCTCAAGTCCAATATCGGTAAGCGGGTGTTTGATCAGTTTCTCAATCACTGCAAACGGCATGGTCGCCACATGGGCTCCGATATGTGCAGCTTCCACCAAATGTATAGGATGGCGAACACTGGCAACGAGCACCTCGGTTTTCAGCTCATAATTGTTGTAGATTTTAACAATATCGGATACCAATTGCATTCCGTCTGTGGAGATATCATCCAGCCTTCCCACAAACGGAGATATATAGGTTGCTCCCGCTTTTGCTGCAACCAGTGCCTGATTGGGTGAAAAGCAAAGCGTACAATTGGTCTTAATCCCTTCCCTGTTCAGTGACTTGATCGCTTTGATCCCTTCTTTGATCAATGGGATCTTGACTACGACATTTTTCGCAATACCGGCAAGCCGGTGTCCTTCCTCCATCATACCGTCATAGTCGGTAGAAACGACTTCGGCCGAAACCGGACCGCTCGTTATCCCGCAAATTTCCGCTATAAACCCGTCAAAATCAGATATACCCTCTTTGGCACACAATGAGGGGTTGGTGGTTACACCATCGAGCACACCCATGTCATTTGCTTCCCGGATCTCGTTCAGATTAGCTGTATCAATAAAAAATTTCATGAGTGAATTTTATGATTGGCATTAACTATTCAAAGAAAACTAAACAAAAAATATAAATAATTCTCCCTCCTTTTTAAAGAAAGTTAATCCTCGACTATTCATTGTAGTATTCATCTGCTATGGAGATCACCTGAGAAATAATCTCCAATCCTTCGTCGATTTGATCTTTTGTAACAATCAGTGGGGGAGCTGTGAAGATCCAGTTCCAGCGGACAAATGTGAACATACCCGCTTCCCGAATCCTCGCTGCCATTCTATGAGTCACTTCCATATCGGATGGTTTGGCATTCCAGGGGGTCACCGGTTCTTTGGTCTTGCGGTTTTTTATCAGCTCGAAGCACCCCAAAAGCCCGGTAGTGCGATAATCTCCAATCGATGGATGCCGCTCCATAAGCTCTTTTGCTTTTTCTTCTATATACATGCCCATTTCAGCAGCGTTGTCCGACAGCTTTTCCTCTTCCAGAATGCGAATATTCTCAATAGCGGCCGCGCAGGAAACAGCATGGGAAGAATAAGTAAGACCAATGGAAAGAGGTGTATCCTCATAGTAACTGGCAATGGTATCAGAAACTGTCATGGCGCCAAGCGGCAAATAACCGGATGTCAACCCTTTGGCCATGCACATAATATCCGGTTCAACCCCATGGTGTTCAACAGCAAACATTTTTCCGGTCCGACCGAAACCACTCATCACTTCGTCATCAATAAAAAGAATACCGTATTTGTCACAAATCTCCCGTACACCTTTCAAATAAAACGGCGGATATTTAATACAACCGGAAGAGCCGGACTCCCCTTCAAGTAATATCGCGGCGATATTGTCGGGATTTTCGTATATCATGACCCTTTCCAAATTGCGAAGGGCCATTTCTCCGCATGCCTCGATCGAAGCGGTCCCCCAAGGACATCGATAAAAATAGGGATTTTCAACATGAACAATATTCGGAACTCCCTGGTCATCTACCGGAAATTTCCGGGGGTCGCCTCCTGCGGATATGGCGCCATATGTTCCCCCATGATATGACCGGTATTGTGTAATAATCTTGTGCCGGCCGGTATACATTCTTGCCAATTTTATAGCATTTTCTATGGCATCTGCACCAGCAAGCGTGAAAAAAGTTTTATTATGACTCGCCGGACCGATTTCCGCCAGCTTCTTTCCAAGTTTTCCGCGAACATCCGTAACCATTCCCGGAAATACATAGCTGACCTCTTTCATCTGCTGCACAACCGCATTGGTAATGCGTTGATTCCCATGGCCAATATTTACATTCATCAATTGGGAGGAGAAATCAATATAACGTTTACCGTTCCGGTCATAAAGATATACTCCTTCGGCACGTTCGACGTCGATCGGATTCAATCCTGATTGCTTGGACCAGGAAAAGATAGTGTGACGGAGGTTATTTTCAAGACTGCCGGATTTCCGTAAGGTGTGTATAGCCATTGTGAGTCAGTCATTTCGGGTTATGTCATTCGGTTTTCAGATTTCACATACAAGGCTCTCCATTTTATACCTGATCCATACCTGAACTGATCGGGTATCCCGGGTTTCACCGTCACCTTCTGCTTTGGATTCTCCAAGCGTTTTTCCGTTTTCGATATGGCAAAGCTCAACCAGTTCATCCCGGTGTTTTTCAAGCAGTTCCCTATACTTGTACAAGACCTGTACACGCTCTTTGGCTGTCCTTCCAGACCAACCGGGAAATGCATTTCCTGCAGCCTGAACAGCATTTTCCAAATCGGATTCCGTTGACAAGGCCACCGTTGAAATCAAATTTCCGTCAAGCGGGCTGATTACATCAAGGCGATGATTACTCCCGGAAACAAACTGGCCATTAATGAAGTTATGGATCTCCGTGATTTTATCGAGAATTGCAGGCATAAATCATTAGCTTTTGTAGGGATATCGACAGTGTATAATTAACCATAATTTTATTTAAAATAAAAATTCCCTTAAGAATAGATCCCCGCATATATCTGGTTTATTCCGTTATCTTCATGATAGATCCATATCCGTAATTGCTGATATACATGCGCATGTTTATTGTATCATAGCGCCTTCACTGGCCTTGGATCCGGGTATGGGCCTTAATGCGTTCTTTACTTATACGCTGTTGATCGGAGAAGGTATCTCATCAGAAAGCTACAACAGTGATTTAATAATCAATCCGCTAAGTACCGCTATGGTAAAACTGAGCAGGGTTCCCACCAAAATGTATTCTGTTTCTTCCCGTGCCTGAACTTTACTGCCATATCTCAAAATTGATTTCGCGGCAATCAGCAACCCGATAGCAGAAAACTGATTAAATAAGACAAATACATACAGCAAAATCCTTTCCAGAATTCCGATATAATGCCCCGCTCCAGGAAGTTCCATGGTCATGGAGTTGTAATTCCATTGCTTCATCAGCTTTTGGATAATGACACTCGACGGCCTTGTCACAAACAGAAGCCCCAAACCGATTATACTGACCTCTCTCATAGGTAAACCGGTTATGAATTCCCTATTTGCCCCCCAGCCGGTAATCCAGAAATATAAACCGACTATGATCAACAGGTGCATAAACTGATCTATAAAGAACAGTGGCAGACTGTGGGTATTTTTTCGGGAATTTTTCCAGGCATCAATGAACAGATGAGAAATTGCTGTAACCCAAAAAATATAATGATATGTCCAGGATGCAACCAACAGATAAGCCGTAACCCCGGCAATCCCGGCGTGTAGATATGACCAAAAAGTCATAAGATTATTTTTTTCCTTTGCCGTAACCATTTCCCGGGTTTGCAGAAAAAAATCCGTCAGGATATGTGCCGTAAGCAATGGTACCAATACGCTCCAAAATTCCATCATGTTATACTCTCCGTTTTTCAGGTGTACAGAGTTTCCACTACTTCTTTGTATCGCTTTAACAATCGGTCCAGACCGTTCCAGCATGCGGCATGACTTCTCTGATTGGCGGCCGACTGACTGATATTCAGCTCTTTGGCAATCTCCCGTTCCGTCTTGCCTTTAAGCTTGTGATAAATCAGTTCCGCCGATGACAAAGACCACTTTTTCATGATCCATTCATACAAATAAAACATCGTCTCAAAATTCCTGTCTGTATCACTCCGGCCGGTGAAAACCCCGATGGTCAACCGGCTCGACTTCAACTGCTCCAGGCCTCTGCCCGAAAGTATAAAAGGTTTCTCATTGCTCTCTTCCAGCGGAAGATCCTTTGTAACGTCACCCAGTCCGATAGCAATTGCAACATCATATTTTACTTTGCTTCCCCTGCGATACTCTACTTCATTTGTGACGAATTTATTGATCCCGGTTTTTAAAATCATCGCTGTCCGCAAAGCATCTGCAGGATGCCGCACCAGTGCCTGAAAGCTGTCCCCCCTGTAAAATACAGCCTGATGAATAAGCATTTCAGAAGGTGGCCCATGAATTTCCTTTTTAATGAAATCTATCAACATATCCAGCTCAGCGGACGAGCACTTCGTTGATTCCTCGAGATCTGCTGTGATTATTGCCCGGTTCATGAAACTCCTCTATTTGAGCCATATTTATAAGTTATTTGACTTATAAATATTAATAATAAGGCACTTAACTTATCAAATATAAGTATAAGACAATTATTATAGCAATACAAATAAAATAAGTCCATTACCTTATTAATAAGCATTATAACCCATATAACTTATCAGGCTTTGCCTGGCTTTGGTACGATCAACAGGATTTAACATCTTCTTCCAACAGTGACTGGATTAATACCCGGGCAATACCGGTCCAGATCTTTTCAGTATTCCTGGTAAACACGGATGGGTATAGGGTTAGGCAGATTTATTTTCACATTTTTACTGCGGTTACTTCTTACGTCATCGTACCACTCCTCTCCGCAGATAATACCATTCACTTCCATGATTTTCCGTGCCAATAACATGGCTGTTTCATTCGATACACGGATAGATCCGTGGGAAACGGCTTTACCGATCGATAGCGGCTCATTAGTTCCGTGTATAGATCGCGGAGGATCGTAAATAAGCTGAGCGCGACCCATCGGATTGTCGGGATCACCCGGTGCCATAATCGCCCGGTTCCACGCCCAGGATTCATCAGGCGGATGCCACCACGGATTCCATACAACCTGGTAAATATACCAGCTTCCCGTCCGCGTAGGCCATTCAGGGCGGCCGACAGCAACCGGATAAACGGTGATCCCGCTTTCTCCGATAACATACAATTCACGATTGCGAAGATTCACCTCGATCCGCATATCCTTCAAAAACGGTAACGCGGATACGGTATCGTCTGCCTTGCCTGCAGTTAAACATCCGAATTGTAGTAAAAAAGTTAAAAAGACACCCTGAAACATGGGAATCAACAGAATTAACAGATTTAATGATTTTGTATACGATGATAAAACCGGCTTTCTCCCCCTGATAATATACTTCTTGAGTATTATTTACCCGCACTTCCTTTAATATATTTCAAAAAAAATTTGTTGATCATTTGAAATTGTCATTTATTGATAGAGCAATAGATGAGCAAACAACTCAACTTACACAAAATGGAGGGGTTATGAATAATATTTTGACTATCCTTGAGCAGTCATATCTTACTTTTTTCGATCAACTGGCTGCCTTCATCCCCAAGCTACTGGGAGCGTTGGTTATTCTGATCATCGGATGGCTTATAGCTAAAATCATAAAAACGCTCATTATCAAATTACTCGGAATTGTTCGATTTGAAAAAATTACAGAGAAATCAAAGGTGGATCAGTTTCTTCAGGATGGAGGCATCAAATCCACGGCAATTCAAATCATTGGATCTATGTTCTACTGGCTGATCATTCTAATTGTGATCCTTGCGGCATTTGACACTCTGGGAATTACCGGCGCCTCAGAACTTTTCAATGAAATCATACTGTTCATTCCCAATATTATCGTAGCCTCATTCATTTTGATATTCGGATTTTTTCTGGCGACCGTACTGTCACAGGTTGCCATTACGTATTTAAGTAATATCAAGGTTAAATATGCCGAATTTATCGGAGGGTTCATTCAATATGCTTTTATACTTTTTGTGATTTCTGTAACGCTGACACAATTGAACATCGGCAGGGAAATCATCACTATTGCATTCCTTCTGATCTTTGGTGCTGTTTGCCTCGCTTTTGCTCTTGCCTTTGGCCTGGGCGCCAGGGGTCATGCGTCTGATATTGTCGAGCATTTTCTTAAAGAAAGCACTAATACGGATAATAAATAATAGCCTTGCGATAGTCCTCAGGGCGGATATAATTCTGCTTGAAGACAATCCGCTTGAGGATATCTCTCATATGCGAAACCCGGCCGGTGTAATGGTACGTGGCCATTGGTATTCCAATATGGAAATCAGCCGGCGGGATCCATCCCTCCTTCTTTCGCTGATCCCAGGCAATTAAAGCCTCCTCAAAGGACCGTGTTTCGTGCTACTCCCGGTTATGGATATATTTCAGGGTGTTCATTCAGGTACCGGCTCAATGATGTCGTACCACTTTTAGCGGCTCCTGCTATAATAAAATCCGGGAAATCAGTCATAAAGTTTAAGCGATTTGTGAATCATGCTTTGTGAATCATGCAATACCGGGGTTGTTACAATAGACCCAAACCCTTTCACGTTAAATAGTAACTGTTTTTTTATCAATAAGTTATTACCTTGGTTATCATAGAAATAAAAATAATGTCTCATGATAGAGCTGCACCGGCCTGACCTGGATGCATATTCCGATGAAATTTCAGAAAAGCTTGTAGATATGGTCGTCGCCCATCGGACTCATATCTACAGGAATGCAAATTCATCCGAAGCACCGCTTCCTTTTATTCGTGAAGGGAATAAAATCATCTCAGGAAAAGAAAATACAGATCGTTTTCTCTCCGAACTGGAATTTTTTATGAACGTGCAGCGATCTGTCAGTTCTGATTCATGTTACATTGATCCGGAAACCGGAAACACTTGTTGAATTTCACCCATGAATCATGCATGGGTAAAGTCTCTGACACGCAAGCGCATAATCAAACCTATGGATGCAGTATCTTGACCTTATACATCGGATATTTTTAGCCTTAGCCCGGTAAAACGCATAAGCGAAATACCGGTTAAGACAAATTCTGGGAACTGACAAATTACAGTAGAATGGAGGCAGACAATGAAGCGAAACTTGACAACTTACCTTATGATGATCATCCTTTCATCGGCAATATCATTCACACCAACACACGCACAGGAAATGAAACTTGATATCGGTGATCCCGCACCCAAATTTACATCCATAACAGATCAGGGACAGGTATGGCGGAGTACCGACCATGTAGGCGATAATCTTCTGGTAGTATTTTTCTATCCGGCAGCCATGACCGGTGGTTGCACGGCACAGGCCTGCAGTTTTCGTGATAATCGCACCCGGCTGACCGAAATGGGGGCTGAAGTGGTCGGCATCAGTGGTGACCGGGTTGAAAACCTTGAACTCTTCCGGCATGCCAATAATCTGAACTTTCCTCTATTGTCCGATTCCGATGGCAATATTGCACGGTCATTTGGCGTGCCTGTCCGTGACGGGGGCTCTATTACACGTGAAGTCGACGGGAAAGAATATGTACTAACACGAGACATCTCAACGGCACGCTGGACATTCATCATTGACACCGACGGTAATATAGCATACATAGACACCGAAGTCGATGCAGCCGGAGACAGCGAAGCCGTGATTGCCGCTATCACAGAGATGGAAACCCAATAATCGGTCCTTTTACAAGTCCTTCCGGGAAGAACTGTTAAAAATCTTCTCCAGCTGTTCTTGTACAAATGCATCATCATTCAAATGAGGATACCATTTGTATATACGGTCTATTTCTTCTATCTGGCCAGACGACAGTTTTTCATCCGGATTTAAACATGTGCCATTTCTGAGCAGGCCCTGCCTCTTTAGAATTTCATGTATACCGGGAATACAGCCTTTAAAATTATTGGCAACATCAAATATGGCACCATTGGCATCGGTAGTCTCGGCAGCAAGCCTAAGCAGATGTGACGGGACCGCATCCTTGATCTGTTTAATCTCATTCAGCAGCTCAACCGCTTTGGAAGTCCAGACCGCCCAATGGCCCAGCAAGCCACCGACTATTCGCTTTTCCCTGTAGTCATCATCCGTTTTTAATCGGAAGGGAGTCAGCAGGTCCTCAATGATATGGTCATCATTCCCTGTATAGAGTGCAATTTGATCCCATCTGTCAGATTCCATAACCGCCCGAACCACATCAAGCGTCCGGTATCGGTTAAATGCAGCAATTTTGATGGCATAAACGTTGGCAATTTTAACGAACTCCCTCCAAAAAGAATAGCCAAGAACACGTCCTCCCACGGCAGGCTGGAGGTAAAAGCCAAAAACCGGGATCACTTCAGCTATTTTATGGGCCCGTTCCAGCAGATCTGATTCTGTATAATCATGCAACCCACCCATGCTCAGCAATCCCAATTGATATCCATGTTTGGCGGCAAGCTCCGCTTCTTTCAGTGCCTGTCGGGTGGGCCCGCAGATCCCGGCAATTTTAACTACAGATCGATTCCTTCCGGCAGCATCAACTTCCCTTGCAGCAAGCTCCAGTACAGGTTCCAGAAGGTTAAATTTCGGATCTCTGATTTCAAACTGTGTGGTATGAACACCTACAGCAATCCCGCCGGCTCCTGAAGCTAAATAATATCTTGTTAATGCTCGTTGATGTTCTTCATCCAGCAACCTGTTTCCGGTTAATGCCAGCGGGTGTGCAGGAATGACCGTCCCATTTTGGAGGATCGTGTTTATTACAGGATTCAACCGGGGATATCTCATAGTTAAAAAATACCTTTTCGTTCCTGAAAATGCGTCGGTTTATTGTGCGTCTCTCCTCCGTTTTTAACCCATTCAGCCGTCCAATCAATCATGCGGCTTAATGATACATTGTGATCACCAAATAAACGCCGGGCTTTAGACGCATTATTCAGCAAAGCCGTCGGCTCCTCTTTATTTTTAAACTCCGGCTTCCGGTTCAGAAGTTTGCCAAATTGTTCACCCAGCCAGCGTACCGAGACGGTATCATACCCTGTAACATTCAGGATTTCCGGCGGACTACTGCATTTTTTTAAACAGCGCAAGGCGATTTCGTTGGCATCTCCTTGCCAAATAACGTTGACATACCCTGTTTTCAGGTCAATCGGCCTGCCCTCATAAACGGACTGCGCAATTTCAAGAAGCACCCCATAACGCATATCAATGGCATAATTCAAACGAAAAATTAAAATCGGGGTCTTATTTTTTCTGGAGAAATACTCAAAGACCCTTTCGCGACCAAGACAGGATTGGGCATACTCACCGACCGGTCCGACTGGATCCTTTTCTGTAGGCCCCCCGGTTTCAACAGAAGTAAACGGATATACATTCCCGGTTGAAAAAGCAACGATGGATGCATTACGATACTTTTCAGCCACTCTTCCGGGTAGATAGCTGTTCAAAACCCATGTAAAACATTCATTACCACTTGTCCCGAATTTCGTTCCTACCAAAAAGATAACATTTTTCACATCCGGAAGTGCATCAAGCTCCTTCTCGTTCATAAGATCGGCCTGTATAGTCGTTATCCCCTGGCCCTCCAATTGCTTCTGCAGGTTTCCCCCGGAAAAACGGGAGACACCAATCACTTTACCGGACGAACCGGTCCGATTGAGCGTCCGCTGTGCAAGAGCAGCAAGACTGGGGCCCATTTTACCGCCAACCCCAAGAATCAGAATATCCCCTACCAGATCAGAAAGATCCTCAATTAACCTGTCGGAAGGTTCCGATAATAGTTGATCCAGCTCTTTAACAGATCTAATCATAGATAAATGAATGAATAATCAAAAATTGCCAATTAATTTATAAGCAGGTACGCATTGCGCAGTGCCAGCATTATCAAGACCAAAATTCCTATAAATCCGAATATCTTACTCAAAATTCCGTTTTTATAATCACCAAGTATATCCTCACTATTAGCCGTCATGAAAAGAACAATTCCGATGAATGGAACAATAAATATAGTGATGCCCTGGGCAAACACAATCAAGTCGATTGGAATTCCACCAAACCAGACAGCCACTGCAGCCCCTGTAAGCATGACAACCATGATTAACAAACGTGTCCGGCTATCACTCAAGCGATTACCCAGCCCGAGGGCATCACTTAACAAGGTTCCTCCAATGGTGGCATTTCCTATCAGAGATGAGAAGGATGCTCCAAACAATCCAATCATAAAAAGAACGGTTGCAAATTTCCCGAAAAGAGGTTCTATGGCAATTCCCATATCGGCAGCACTTTCGATCGTTATATCCATGGGGTGAAGAACGGCTGCCGCACATAGTAAAATAATAGCACCAATAAATCCCAGTACACCAATTCCTGATAGTCCTTCCCTTGTTGCCACTTTTAACTGATTGCGCTTCCATTTTTTTTCCTGCACCAAATACGATTGATAAAATGCGCCCACAATGGAGAAACTGGATGCAATCAATGCTATGGCAAGCAGCAGGGAGCCGGCAGGAAGCGAAGGTATAAGTCCGCTTGCAATTGCTGTAAAACCGGGTTTAATTATTATGAGTGTACCTAAAAAAGAGATGAGCATAATACTGACAAGCAACAGCATTACCTTTTCCAATATGGAATAAAAGGATTTGAAATACAGTAATGATAAACTAATAAGGGTACATAGTACTATCCATGGAGTGATGGCCGTACCGAACAATTCTGAAAATGCGAGTCCGGCACCAACGGCATTTCCCGCCTGAAACGATGCGGTAACCAGAAAAATACCGATCCCAATCATTACAGCAATCGTTTTTCCCCATTTGTTTCGAATAATGACAAGTAGAGAATGATCGGCAGCCAGGCCAATTCGAATGGCCATGGTGGTAAACACCATCATAAATAAAGTGGAGAGCAGGATAACCCATAATAATGCGTATCCATATGATGCTCCCAGACTTGAAGTTATGGTAAGGCTACCTGGCCCGAATACAAGAGCAGCGGTAATAAAACCGGGGCCCAAATAAGAAAGCCATTGAACGGGTGGCTTCGGATTTTTTTTTGTAGAGGTTATAGATTTATGATGATTCAAAACAGTCTATATGTTTGAAAGAGCAGTTTTCTTGGGAACCACAGGCATAGCGTAATCATCACAACACTCCAAGAGGAATCGGGCAATCTATGGCTTCGGAGACTGCACGCAATAATTCCCGTTCACGGAGGCTTATCCGGTTGTCAGCGGTTGAACAATGAACCAGAGCCGCCAAAATATATTTTTTAACAGGATCGGCTGAAGCCGCGAGCTCCTGAAGTGCCTGGTCCAGCTTGTCGGGCGTACATTCCGCGGTATCCAAAAGGGCAACATCATCAGGAAGTAAATTTTTCACCGATTCAAGGCCTGCCTGCCATGCTTCGCGGGGGTCACTCTCTGATGAATGAGCCATAGCTGACAACAGTATTGAGAACTCCAGCCTTAATGTCTTGAAATGAAAATGGCGAATGCGGGGTTCTTTCTTGTCGGAAAAGGCCGTGTCCAAATGTCGTACAATCAATTTCTCCATGGCAAATTCAAAAAGACTGATATTCTTGTCTTCCCGGATGAGATGTTCCACCGTTTCACGGAATTTATGATACTGACCGGCACTCATTTGGCGCAAAGCCGGCAAGGACAGTTCCGCCAGCGGCAAGAACCACTCCCGGTTCCCCTTGTTGAGATCCTGTAGCAGATCCTGAGCTACACCAGCTATGTGCGGCCCCGACTGATCACGGAACCATCCGGGTACTTTCACCGCCGTCGGTTCTCGTCCCGACAACAAAAGTGCCACCACCAGAGCTTCCGCCGTAAACGGTTCCTGGGCGGCCTCTTTAAGCTTTGCTGGTATATTTTGAAGCAGTTTTCCTGCATGGCTGATCCGATTTTCATCAAGTGTACCGATAGCTGCAAGAATGACCTCCGGCCTTAAGGCAGGATGAGCCGCTTCAATGCCCCCCGCCGCTTGTCCAAGCCCCCCGCCCGGACTTCTTTCACCACCTTCCGTCCGGCCGGCTATAGACTCCTCACCGGCAATCCGGTCTTTTTCCAGCCGTTTTTTGAGGCGTGCTTTTTTCTTCTCATTTTCCCGGTCAAAAGCGGGGTCCAGAGCCTGAATTCGTTTTTCCAGCGGAGGATGCGTGGCAAATAACCGGTCGAGGGCAGAATGAAAACTGCTGGCAAAAAACAGGTGGCTCATTTCCATGGAATGGCCATCGTTGATCTTTCCGCCCTCTTTCACTTGACCAATTTTACGCAGTGCTCCGGCAATGCCATCAGGATTCCGCGTATATTGCACAGCGGCAGCATCGGCCAGGTATTCCCTCTGTCGCGAAATCGCAGCCTGGATCATGCGTCCGAAGAGCATACCAATATACCCTATGATCAACAGGGCAAGGCCAAACAGGATCATTGCCAGTGCCGCCTGGCCGCCACCGCCCCTGCCACGACCACCGGATCTTCCGATTCTGGAAAAAGCGGCGCCACGCATCAAAATCATCCCCATCAGATGAAGCAACAAAATACCGTTCAGAATGCCGATCAGACGAATATTCAGCTTCATATCACCATTAAAAATATGGCTGAATTCATGGGCGACCACCCCCTGCAATTCATCACGGTTGAGCTTGTCCAGTGTCCCCCGGGTTACGCCCACCGCGGCGTCATTCGTGCCAAAACCGGCGGCGAATGCATTTATATTCTCTTCATTATCCAGGATATAGATGTCGGGCACCGGAATTCCTGAAGCAATTGACATCTCTTCCACCACATTCACCAATTGCCGTTCTTTGAAATCCCGGGTAGATGATTCCAGCTTGCGCCCACCCAGCATCTCGGCAACAGCGCTCCCTCCTTTTCTAAGCTGAGCAATTCTGAAGAGTGTGCCTGCGACGATAATGATGATCAGAATTATCGATACACCTGTAAACAATTCGGGCTGCCAGAGCTGTTGGGTCAGGGTTGCCCCGGCAGGAGCCTGGCCCGAATAACCGAACAATGCCAGTGCTACCAGATAGACCGAAGCGATGATCAGAAACACAGCCATGAGATAGAGGCCAATCAGCTTCCAGGTAATACGCCGGGCGCGATCCTGTGCTTCAAAAAAGTCCATAGTTTATAATTCCCGATTCCGCGGTTCAGAAAGATACATCCGGAGCTTTTCGTTCCTCGGTGGTTTCTATTTCAAAGAGCTGAGCCGGGTTAAATCCGAACATATTCGCAAACAGGATATTAGGAAATTTTTCCCTTGCTGTGTTGTAAGTCATCACGGCATCATTAAAAGATTGTCGTGCATAAGCAACCTTGTTCTCCGTCGAGGAGAGCTCTTCGGATAACTGCATCATATTTTGATTTGCTTTCAGGTCCGGATAACTTTCCGACAGTGCAAACAGCCGCCCGAGTGCCCCGCTCAGGGATTGCTCGGCTCCGGCCAGTTTTTTCATCGACTCCGGGTCTCCCGGTCCCTGAGCAGCTTGTTTTTCCACCTGCTGTGCCTGGTTCCGGGCCTGAATCACTGCTTCCAGGGTTTGCCGTTCGTGTTTCATATATCCTTTGGCCGTTTCTACCAGGTTTGGAATCAGATCATAGCGACGCTTAAGTTGGACGTCGATCTGTGCAAACGCATTCTTAAACCGGTTGCGCAGGGCAACAAGCCTGTTATAGATGGCGATAGATGAGCCTATCACCAAAACGAGCAGAGCAACAATAACAATCAGTGTAATCATAGCATTTGGGCTAACGTATCATAGTGTATCCATCTCTAAACACGGGGAGTAATGGAATATTTTCTCCCTTACATGGAAGTGAGCATCATAATAAAAAAAATTTGTAAAATACAAGATACAAAGGAGGATTATGAACTACATATGAGAACCGGCTTTTGCCGTTCACCTCTTTCGCGTCATCATTCCCACAATGGCAACAAACAACGACGCTCCGATAATAGACCATAAAACGGGAAAAGTGATATTTCCAGTACGAATCATGAATATTTCAGGCAGATTAAAAAAATCGGCAAGCCCCATACCAATCAATGCACCGATAAAACCGATGACAACAGAGAGCAGACAACCGCCTCGACTAAAGCCCGAAATTGCCTGGCCAATAGAACCACAAATACCGGCAATAATCAGTAAAAGGAGAAATTCTAAAACGCTCATGACTAACGGGGGTCAATATATGTTTCGGTTTGGGTTTCGGTTAAAATACAAGAACTTTGATGATTTTCCTTGACAGACAACGGATAATTGATTTTTACGTTCTTGAGTCAGTCAATATGATGTTTCTCCTGTCCGGATCCGAAAGGAATGCGTGCAGAACCACCTACCCTGTTTATGGAAATGTGAAGACTCTGAATCCAGGATCAGATGGCTCATCTGACCGGAAACTCTTATTTTCCGGGTAGTTTCCGAAGAAGGAAAAAACGGAATCACCTGAATAATGATATTATGGAATTTCAATGAATATTTGCCGTATCTGTGGAAATGAGTTGCCCGATAACTTGACAGAATGTCCATATTGTGGGTCACGGCAAGGTGATGAACCAGATAATCACAACACGGGAATTCCTGGCCGGGCAGAGCCTCAACACAAGGTACGTAATCAAGAAATTTCTACAGTTAATATAGAGGCAGGAATGCCGGCTGTTGCTCAAGCTCTGGCACTTCTCGATATTAAGATCAGCGAGGCGCACCTCCGGGGGACCGGCCTGATACGGGTCATACATGGATGGGGTTCAACCGGGACAGGTGGGCGTATCAAGGCGGCTTTACCGCAACACCTGAACGATCTTAAGCAGCGAAAAATCATCCTGGACTATCTCCCGGGCAGCCAGTACTCCGATACCATACCCCGTGGACGTCATCTATTGTCGAAATTTCCAGATTTAAAAACAACCATTCGGCCCGACCGGCGAAACCCCGGAATTACACTGATCGAACTCTGACCCTGGAAATAGCGCTGCCGAAGGTACGATAAACAAATCAAATTTACTATGGTTGCTACACACAACCCTTTCAGGCAATCTCGTGAACCAATTCACGCATTTGTTCCGATAAGTTCTTGCAGCTGCTAACCGTATTGACATCATTACAGTAGAAGATGTCCTCATCATCAAGCACATCGACTTTTCGGCAGTGCATAGCTTTGAAATCTATATTTGCAATCCGCTTATCGTATTTGCCACAATATTCGGCCATCTGATCAATCGTCAGATCATGAAGTGTCTTGCCACTTTCCAGTTGTCCGCCGAATTTTCTGTAACAAAAATATAAGTATTGATGCAGTGCCCTTCGTGCATAAAAACATGCGGAGTACAGCACAACATCTGTGGACGGTCGATATAGTTCCTGCTGCGACTGATCAAAATCCGTATCAGCCTGCTTTAATATTTGCTGCAAATCGCTTTGCGAGCCTGATGCCTCATTGAGGCCTTGTCCGGTTGCCTGTGTCATAATAGTACCGTTTATGTACCTCTATGTACTCCATGACGGATGCCAATATTTGCAAACGTCTTTTTATAGAAGTATCTGTCTGTTTTCTGAAAGTGGGAAAAATATTATAAATGCAAGTGACTGTATCAACAACGAATAATATAAAATAATCCAAAACAGGGAGACCATCACATGCTGTTACTACAATGAACATATTTTGCACGGAAAAGTCCAGTACTTCTGAAATAAATTTTTTATACCCCGAACATGGTCACCGCATCTTTTGCCCAGGTAATAATCGGTGTAAAATAAACACCCCATACCAGCACCGGCATAAGCAGCAGAAACAGAATAATAATCGATTCCCGGTCAACATCCAGTGGTTCGGCATATTCCGGCGGTTCCACCAAAAACATATTTCGAATAACCCGGATATAATAAAACAGGGAGATTACCGTCGATAATCCGGCCACACCCACCAACCATATCCAGCCGGCACTGATCGTTGCGCCAAAGATATATACTTTCGCTATAAATCCAGCCGTCGGAGGAAACCCGGCCAGTGCCACCAAAAAGATAGCCATTGATACACCAATCAACGGTGAACGATGTCCGAGCCCTTTATAATCGCTGATCTGCTCGGTACCAAGACTATTCGTAACCAACATCACCACGAAAAAAGCACCCATATTCATGAACAGGTAGATGGCAAGGTAAATCAACATGGCACTGATCCCCTCCTCTGTCAATAATGCCAGCCCCATCAGAATAAATCCGGCATGAGCCACACTTGAATAGGCCAGCAACCGTTTGATATTCTCCTGCCAGAGCGCCATCAGGTTAGCCCCCAGCATCGTCAATGCAGCAAGCAATGCCAGGATTGCATTCCATGGAATCAGTCCGCTCCCGCCTTCCATCACGGCCATATCCTGGCCTGCCAATTGCATGCTTTCAGTGACGGATGAAGTGATTTGAATCATACCATTTGTATCCATGAACGATACACGAAAAAAACGAATCATCATTGCAAAACCGGCAATTTTTGATGCCGTTGCCAGAAACGTTGTGATGGTCACCGGCGCACCGTGATACACATCAGGCGCCCAGAAATGAAAAGGCATCACCGTTATCTTATAGCTGAATCCGGCAATAATCATGGTCAGTGCAACGTAAAGTGCCGCCGGTTGTCCGACACCGGACTGCATCACATCACGCACACCGTAGATATCGACAGCACCGGTAATACCAGTCAGAAGCGATATCCCGTAAATCAGAAATCCTGAAGACACCGCACCAAATACAATGTACTTCATCGACGCTTCGGCAGATTTTCTCAAAGACCGGGTAAATCCGGCCAATACGTACGCACATATACTGGTAAGCTCGAATGCCAGATACATCAAAAGTAAATTTGTTGCACCCACCATCAAAAACATCCCGAAAATCATTCCGGTCACAAGCATGTAATATTCACCGATACGCATGCTGTTGTGGCCAAGTTCCCGGCATTTCATCGAAAATAAGACGATAAAAACCCCGGCCGCCAGCAGCAGCATCTTGAAGAAAACAGCAAAGGGGTCGACGGCCAGCATGTCGCTGAATATGGACACATTCCAGCCGGCCTGACGCCATACCAGTACGGCAGTCAATGCCAGTCCCGAAAGCACAACCCAGGCCACATGACGGTTCTGCTTCTTCAAAAGGAGATCTGCAACGATTGCTGCAACCAGCGTCACCGTAAGGAAAATTTCCGGTAAAAGCCGGAAAATACTTTCATTCATGTTTTCCGCCATAATATTCTATACTTGTTCCTGAAATTCTATAATAATGGAATCTGTTTTCGGTTGGCCGACATGAAAATAGAACTCCGATATGCAGAAATTCATCGTACACCCCCGTTCACAAATTCCACCAAATGACTCAGGGAAGCATTCATTAATTCAATAGCCGGGCCCGGATAGATACCGAGAAAAATCACTATAACCGCAAGCGGTATAAACATCAATAATTCACGGTTGGTAAGATCCGTCAGCCCCTTGTGTTCATCGGACAATTCCCCAAGAAAAACCCGCTGCACCGTCCAGAGAATATAGGCTGCCGTCAGTATAATACCGGTAACCGAAATAATCGTGATCCAGCGGAAAGCATCGAATGCCCCAAGAAAAGAGAACAGTTCACTGACAAACCCGCTGAGTCCGGGTAAACCAAGCGCCGCAAACATCGCAATCATAGCGATCCCGGTATATTTCGGCATTTGGTTGGCTATACCGCCAAAATCATACAACCCGCGTTTGTGGGTCCGGTCATAAAGCACACCGACGATCAAAAAGAGCATGGCCGTAATAGTGCCATGGTTAAACATCTGCAGCACAGCGCCGACGGTCCCCTGATTGGTGAGCGATGCCATGCCGAGCATCACAATACCCATGTGGCTGATTGATGAATAGGCAATCAGTTTTTTGAAATCCTGCTGAGCCATTGCGCAGAGCGCACCGTAGATAATACTGATCATCCCAAGTGCTGCCATCAGATACATGAAATAATGTGTACCGTCAGGCAAAATCGGATACATGACCCGCAACATTCCATATGTACCCAGTTTCAGCAGTACTCCGGCCAGGATCACACTGATGGGCGTGGGGGCTTCGACGTGTGCATCGGGCAACCAGGTATGAAACGGAAAGAGTGGCACTTTAATCGCAAAACTAACGAATAGTGCTATCCAGGCTACATACCGCCAGGTCGTATCGAGTCCGTACAGGATAGAGCCTTCCACAAAATTGGCACTGTTCATCATATGAAGCAGGTTGAAGGTGTGGATCTGTTCACCGGTAGCCGGATCGGTATAGGAAACGCTGAAATAGAGCGCCAGCATCACCAGCAACATCAGCACGCCGCCAAAAAAGGTATAGATAAAGAACTTGATAGCCGCATATTCGCGCCGCGGACCACCCCAAATCCCGATCAGGAAGTACATCGGCAGAAGCATCACTTCCCAGAATATGAAAAACAGGAAGAAATCCAGTGCTACAAACACTCCCATCATACCGGTTACCAACAACAGGTAAAGTGCAAAATAACCCTTGACCATTTTCTCTATCTTCCACGAAGAGACTACGCCGATAAAGCTGATCAGAGCTGTCAGAAGCACCATCAACACGCTTAATCCATCGATGCCGAGGAAATAGGTAATCTCGATCCTGCCTACCCACGGAACCGCCTCAACAACAATCCAGCTGAGCTGTTCGATGAACTGAAAGCTCGCGGCATCGTTGATACCCAGGGCGCTTCGGTCGAACAACGCGATCAGCAGAATGGAGAGAAGGAGTTGGAGGCCGGTGGCTGCGGCAGCAGTCCAGCGAATGGCGTCTCTTTTTTCGTCGGGAACGATTAATACGATGAGCATCCCGAGGATCGGAAGAAATACTATCCACGTAAGTATACCGATGCCTAATATTTGAAATTCCATACCTTTATTATTCCATTTATGATTGTACGGTCAGAATCATATGATTTTGATTGTACGGCTTATTATAGATTTATTGAACATTGATAGTGATATTGTTTTGCAAGTCATACATGTACCTATTACTGTTCAAATCGAAAGAAAAACAAACAAAAGGACCAGGAAACCGAATATTGCAAATACCAGATAATGCTGGATTTGCCCGGTCTGAATCCGGCGCAGCTTCATTCCGATGGCACCGGTTATGTTGGCCAAAAAATTCACCAGTCCGTCGATGAAGACATGATCGATCCAGCCACTGATTCGCGACACACCGCGAGTTACTGTTGCCGAACCGTTAACTATTCCATCGATAATACGGTGGTCGAATCCGTTCATGAGGCGGGCCAGTGCCATTGTACCATTCACAAAGACGGCCTGATACATTTCGTCGAAATACCATTTACTGACAGAGCCACGATAGAGCGTACCCATCGCCGTCGCCATTTTGTCTGCACTGATCGATCGTTTTTCGTATACCAGCCAGGCAAAAGCGAGGCCGGATACGGCAATCACGATGGATAAAATCATGACCAGGGTGTGTACACTACTCACGGCCTGATGCATAACCGACTCTGCTACCGGGCCCATTGCATCGGGAACCACACTGCCCGGATGTTCGAGGGCCTGGTACAGCCATCCCGATGATGCACCGAAAGGATTAAAACTGTAGAAAAAGAATAACGACAGTGCTGCCAGTATCATCAAGGGTACCATCATCACGGCGGGCACTTCGCGAATCATTGACAAACGGTCCGAATCGGCGGGTTTGCCATGAAATGTTAAAATAAGAAGCCGGAACATGTAAAAAGCCGTCATCCCGGCCACGGCAAATGCTATGAGTGGGAGTACATAATGTCCATTCAATGTACTGAATGCAAGCGTACCTGCAAGAATCTCGTCCTTACTAAGAAAACCGGATGTAAACGGAATCCCCGAAATAGCCAGGGTAAAGATCAGGAAAGTCCAATAAGTGACCGGCATCCGTGAATGCAGGCCGCCCATGTTACGTATGTCCTGTGCATCGGTTTGATGATCCTTCTGATTATGCAGCGCTGCATGCATGGCATAGATCACAGCTCCGGAAGCGAGAAACAGTCCGGCTTTGAAGGCCGCATGTGTTACCAGATGCATCATCCCGGCTGCATACGCGCCCACGCCAAGTGCCATGACCATATAGCCGAGTTGACTGATCGTCGACCACGCCAGTACTTTTTTAATATCATACTGGGTAATGGCGATCGTGGCCGCCAGCAACGATGTACCTGCCCCAATCCAGGCAATGACCAACAGAGCGTCTGCTGTAAGCAGCGGAAACATCCGGGCAACCAGAAACACCCCGGCAGCAACCATTGTGGCGGCATGGATAAGAGCACTGACAGGTGTCGGGCCTTCCATCGCATCCGGAAGCCAGACCTGCAGTGGAAACTGTGCCGACTTGCCAACGGCACCACAGAAAATCAGGATACCTGCAGCGGTTAGCCAGGACTGACTCTCAAAAGGTAGCTCTCCGGAAGCCACGGCTCCAAAGATCACATCAAACGAAAAAGTTGAGAACTGCACAAAAAGAATCATGATCCCGATAAACATACCCGCATCACCGATTCTGTTGACGATAAACGCCTTCATGGCGGCGTTGGATGCTGATTTTTTTTCATACCAGTGACCGATCAGCAAGTAGGAACTCAGCCCCACCAACTCCCAGAACATATACATCATCAACAGATTGTTTGTAACGACGATGCCCAGCATTGAAAAAGTAAACAGGCCAAGATAGGCGAAGTAGCGGGAGTAGCGAACATCCCCCTGCATGTAGCCGATAGAAAACAAATGCACCACCAGGCTTATCAGCGTAACGACCGCCAGCATGACGGCCGTCAGGTTGTCGATACGTATGCCCAGCTCTATATTCAATCCGCCGGCGGCCGGCAAATCGCCGATTTGTACCCAGCTCCACGAAGTGGAAAGTACTGCTTCAGGCGCAGTCAACCGGAGAATCATTACAAATACTGAAAGCAGAAAAGCGACAGACAGCAAACCTGTTGCCAGCCAGTCACCCTGCCGGGGCAGACGTTTGCCAAAAAAGATCAGGAGAACAAACCCGGCCAGCGGAAGAAAAAGGGTGACAAGTGATAATGATTGCAATAATTCCATTCTCCCGATCTCCTATTCCTTTAGTTCACTGATCCTTTCGACATCAACTGTTCCGAACCGATTATAAATATTCAATGCAATAGCAAGGGCGACAGCCGCTTCCGCCGCAGCAATAATGATGACAAAAAGCGCAATCATATGTCCGTCAAGTGACAGGCTACCATATCGGCTGAATGCTACAAAATTGAGGTTGGCCGCATTGAGAATCAGTTCGATCCCCATTAATACCAAAATTAAATTCCTGCGGGAAATCACGGCCAGCAGTCCCAGTGAAAACAGTATGGCACTGACTATCAGGAAGTGATTAAGCCCGGGTTCTGCAAGCCAAACAGGTAAGGACATATCCAAATCAATTAATGTTTTTAAGTGCGGTTTTGGAGTTCCGATTCAGGTATTCTTTTTCGGGAGGACATTAATACAGCGGCTATAATGGCCAGTAAGAGGAGCACTCCGGTGACCTGGAACGGCAATATAAACTCCGTCAGCAGCAATGCTCCCAGCCCGGTTAATGAAACCTCTCCTTCAGCAAGAGGGTCAAGGGCCCATTCGGTCGACACAAATACTACGATCAACAACACTCCTGCAATACCCGAAAACAGTGCTGCCGGCAGCATGTTTACTGTGCGGGTTTTTACCTTCTCGAAATAGCCGCGTGTCGTGAGCATCACTCCGAAAAGTATTAAAACCAGGATACCTCCAACATAGACCAGCAGCTGGGTGACTGCGACAAATCCAGCATAAAGAAGTGCATAAAAAACGGCGATGCCCCCCAAAGTAAACATCAATGCGAAAGCCGAATGTACGATGTTTTTCGAAAATACCATAAACACGGCACTTCCGACGATCAGGATTGAGAAAACATAAAAAACTAAAGCAAACAGATCCATATCCACACCCTGTCAGTATATGTTAAATAATTGTACATCAATAAGTTAAAAAATATCAACTATTAAAGCTGATCATGTCTCCGATTCCCCGGCATTGCCGTTACCGGCCGTATCATTGCTATCATTCGATTGCTGCTCCCGTGCCCGTCGCTTTGCTTCTTTCTGCTTCTCCTTTTCCGCCTCTTCCCGCTCGAATTTGGCTTGTGCTTCTTTTATCTGATCGGGTGTCATTTCGGCAAAGGAAAGAATCAGATTCTCACGGTCATATACAGAATACTCGTAATCTTCAACCATCGTAATGCAATCGGTCGGACAAGGATGCACGCACAATTCACAATAGCAACATTTGGCCATATCGATGTCGAATTCGTTCAGCCACAATTTCTTTTTATGACCGGTTGACGTTTCACCCAGATCATCATCATCGGTTGATTTGATCGTTCCGATCGTGATACAGTCAACCGGACACGCCCGTTCACACAGACGACATCCTATGCAATCATCGATATTCACATGGAGTTTCAGCCGGACCCGGTCCGGAAGAACATCCCGCTGATCGGGATACTGAACCGTCACCGATTTGCTGAACAGATGACGAAAAGTCACTCCCATTCCGACAAAGATCGTTTTGAACGTGGTGTAGGAGTCATGTAAAAGTTTAACCATAGTACTATAGAATTTTAAAACAACATTACCCAGAGCGCGATCAAAACCAGGTTAACAAAAGAGAGCGGAATCAGATATTTCCAGCATATATTCATCAGCTGATCCACACGCAAACGAGGTAATGTCCATCGCAGCCACATCATCACAAAAACAAGAACCATTCCTTTGAATAACATCCAGAAAGCACCCCAGAGCGGACCATCCAGGAATGAGCCAAACGGACTGTTCCATCCACCGAAAAAAAGCGTAACCCCCACCAGCGACAACAGCAGCATATCAGCGTACTCTGTAAGCATAAAAAGGCCCCATCGCATTCCGGAGTATTCTGTTTGATAACCGCCAACCAGTTCGGATTCTGACTCCGGCAAATCGAAAGGTACCCGATGTGATTCGGCCAGTGAAGCAATAAAAAAAAGCCCAAAAGCAACAACCATGAACGGACTGTGAAAGATGAGCCAGTTGGGAAGAAATCCAAGAAATGTATTTCCAGACTGCATTTCGGTCACTTCCATCAGATTAAGTGAGCCCGTCACTACGATTACCGACAGGATGGTTACCACGGTCGGTACTTCATAACTTACTGTCTGGGCGGCGGTTCGCATCGCTCCAAGCAACGACCACTTGTTATTGGAAGCCCATCCAGCCATAATAATACTCACCGAAAGCAGCGAAGTAATCGCTACGATATAAAAAATACCGACATCAAACATGCTTCCGATATAACTGCTGCTGAGCGGAATCGCCACAAACGCACCATAAGAGGCCCCGAAGGCGATAAACGGTGCCATTTTAAAAAACATGCGATCGGCTTTGGCCGGGACGATATCCTCTTTCTGGATCAATTTGACCAAATCCGCAATCGTCTGAGCCCAACCATGCCATCCGCCGACGCGCATCGGGCCCAGCCGGTCCTGCATGTGTCCGGCTACTTTTCGCTCCAGCCAGATTGCAAAAAGCGCATATACCAAAATGATCTTCAGTGGGATAATCGAAAAAACAAAGACCGCCAGTGGTCCGGCCGGCATGATACTTTCCAGAAATTCCAGCATATATTTAATGATTTAATGGACGAGAGTTCCATAACCTGATGATCCATACACCGATCAACGGTCCACTTCGCCGAGAACTATATCAACACTTCCTATAATCGCCACCATATCGGCCACCATGGCGCCGACGGAGATAGCCGATACTACACTCAAATTCACAAAACTGGGTGCCCGGGCTTTGATCCTGAACGGACTGGTCGATTTGTCGCTGATTATATAGTAACCCAGTTCGCCGCGTGGTGTTTCCGTCCGGGCATAGATCTCACCTTCCGGAGGACGGATTTTTTTAGGGATCGATTCCTGTACATCGCCCTCATCGGGCATTCCATCAAGCGCCTGTTCGATGATCTTCAGGCTTTCCACCATCTCGTGCACCCGTACAATGTAACGATCCCAGC
The DNA here is from genome assembly GCA_040905705.1 of Balneolales bacterium. Taxonomy (GTDB): domain Bacteria; phylum Bacteroidota; class Rhodothermia; order Balneolales; family Natronogracilivirgulaceae; genus JBBDQZ01. The sequence continues at coordinate 43,242 of JBBDQZ010000029.1, read as the reverse complement.
AATCTCCGGTGGTACCTGCCTCCCCCTTTCCTACAGGGATATCGAACTCGAAACGGTCGTAGATTGAGTAAGGATCCTCACGGCGCAGATCCCACTTCACACCGGAACCCCGAAGACTGGGCCCGGATACACCATAATTAATGGCCACTTTCCCCGGCAATACACCAATATTGGCTGTACGCTCAAGAAAAATCTTGTTGTAGGAAAGCAAGTCATTCAGGTCTTTGATTGCCGGACGGAAAGATTTCACAAAAGCGGCGGTGTCACGTTTAAAATCAGCCGGCACATCGTTCATCAATCCGCCCACCCAGATGTAGTTGTAAAGCAAACGAGCACCACTCGCTTTTTCAAAAATATCCAGAATTTTCTCCCTTTCGATAAAACAGTGGAGAAACGGAGTAAATGCACCAATATCAAGCCCAAACGTACCTACAGCCAGCAGATGACTGGCAATGCGCTGCAATTCAGCCAATATCACCCGGATATATTCGACCCGTTCCGGGACCTGAATGTCAAGCAACCGCTCCATAGCCACTACATAGCCAAGTTCGTTTGACATCGCCGCAACATAGTCCATGCGGTCGGCATACGGGATGATTTTTGTGTAGTCGTTCATCGACTCACAGTGCTTTTCAAAGCAACGGTGGAGGTAACCTATATGCGGAACAGCCCTGACCACAATCTCGCCGTCCAGTGTGAGCTCCATACGCAACACACCGTGTGTGGACGGGTGCTGAGGCCCCATGTTGATCACCATCTCCTGGGTCCGCAGCCCGTCGCCGGCCTCTCCAAGGTCGGTCAGCGACACTTCAGGAGCTTTTTCCTTAACAGTCGCCATAGTTCCAGCTCCACATCAATAATATGATCAAAGTTCCTGTTCCAGCTGACATTCCTTTTATCATTGATTCTTCATCTTTTGAAACGGCCTTCACTTAGTCGAACGGCCATTGCATTGCCATTTAAATTCCACGATCATTAATATTCCACTTTCATACCGCGATAGAACTCCTGAACCTGATAATCCTTGCGCAGGGGATATCCTTCCCAATCGTCCGGACAAAGAATCCGGCGCAGGTCGGGATGTTCATCGAAATGGATTCCGAACATGTCGAACGCTTCCCGTTCGTGCCAGTTAGCCGTCTTCCAGACTTGTTCAATGGACGGAACATGCGCATGCTCTGACGGCAGGATCACCTTGAGGGTCAACTTATGTTTTTCAGTAGTTGAACACAGGTGATAGGTCACGCCCAGCAAATTGTCATTATCGTAATGCACTCCACTGAGACACATAAGTGAATCGAATCTCAAACCTGGCTCATCGCGTAAAAACCCGGCTGTCTGCTGTAATTTTTCAGGTGCTACAATAATCCATGGGGCTACTTTAACATCTTCTACCAATTCGAATGCTTCTTCACCAAATTGTTCGGACAGGATTTTGTACAGTTCTTGTGTGGATTTCATTACCTCAATAATTACGTATTAAAAACCGGATACATTTGGCCGTTCTCATTTTTATGAATCAGGACCCCGATGGTTTTCGATGTGCATCCTGCTGTGGAAATTCAATCTGTGCTTTTTTGTGCTCGTCTGTCTCATCAACATTTTTAATTGACAATTTCTCACCGCTCTGATCTTCGATAACCACAGGTTTGGCCGGATCAATTCCTTCCACCAGGCTTTCATTCATAATCTTTTTCTGTAAATGAAGGAACCCCTCCAGTAATGCTTCGGGGCGAGGAGGACAACCCGGCACATAGACATCCACCGGAACCACCCGGTCGACTCCTTTGAGCACATGATACCCGTGTTCCCAGTATGGACCGCCACAATTGGAACACGAACCCATGCTGATCACATAACGGGGTTCCGACATCTGGCGATAAAGCCGCTGGATTCGAGTGGCCATTTTGAGTGTTACGGTTCCGGCAACGATCATCACATCCGCCTGGCGCGGTGACGACCGCGGAATGATACCGAATCGGTCAAAATCGTAGCGGGATGCGGCGGTAGCCATCATTTCAATGGCGCAACAGGCCAGGCCGAACTGCATGTACCAAAGCGATGATTTTCTTGCCCAGTTCAGCGCATTCTCAAGCGTTACAACAATAATGTTGCTGTCGTGAAATTTCTTGTCAAGTAGGCCCATAAAAATGCAATGTCTGTAATTTGGGTTTTAGCGGGTTGGTTGAGTTGCATGAGGTACAGACCGGCCGTCAGGTTCTTGCCAGTCATGCGGAACAACTCCAACGCCTTCAACATAACGGGGTATGGACGGCTGCGGTTTGTCCCATTGCAAGTCTCCCTTGCCGAGTTCGAATAAAAACCCGATAAAGATCAGCGAGACAAAAATCATCATCGCCCAGAAGGCGTACCAGCCCATACTCTGAAACACGGTCGCCCAGGGAAACAGCAGCACCACTTCCACTTCAAAAATCAGAAACATCAGTGCTATGACATAGAAGCGGTTATTGAACTGAATCCATGCGGTTCCGACCGGATCTTCACCACATTCGTAGGTAGACAATTTATCAGGATCAGGACGATTCGGACGCAACATCCAGGCAACAAGCAGGGTAATACCTGCGAAAACAGAGCCATTGAGCAGAAATAATAAAACATAACCGTAATCGGCTAACATATCGCGCCTTAATTTAGATTAAATCATAAAGTGTTGACAACCGTATATTATACTGCTAATAAACGAAAAAAAGGGAGGAAAATCATCCCAGATGATCGACTTTAAATCCTTGAAGAATTCGGATGTAATTCGCCCGTTCAAACGAAGCTGGATCCGCCACCGATGACGATCTCATACAACCCTTCATTTCTTCAACGGAAGCATACTCGTTTTCTTCCATCCACTGTTTCATTTCAGTAACGACGGTAATCAGTTTATCGCAACCTTCGCGCAGCAATGCCGAGGCCATCATCGTCACATCTGCTCCGACCAGAATCATTTTGATCACATCTTCGGCCGAGTGGATACCGGTAGTGGCAGCGAGGCTGCATTGCAGATGAGAACGAAGCATGGCAATCCAACGCAAGGGCAAGCGTTTCTCAAATGAATTACTGAGCTCCAGGCTCGGCAAAACTTCCATTGCATCAAGGTCGATGTCAGGCTGATAAAACCGGTTGAACAACACCAGGCCGTCCGCGCCGGCGGTTTCCAGACGCTTCGCCATATTTCCAAAAGAGCTGAAGTAAGGGCCAAGCTTGATGGCGACCGGAATACCGGTTGCCTCCTTGACAGCTTTCAGATCGTCAATATACATCTGTTCGACCACTTCAGATGTCATATTCGGATCGGCGGCAATATGGTAGATATTCAACTCCAGGGCATCGGCACCAGCTTGTGCCATTCTATAAGAGTAGTCGGTCCAACCTCCTTTGGACGTGCCGTTCAGGCTGGCAATGACAGGAATATCCACAGCCTCTTTATTTTTCTTTATCTGCTCCAGATACTCTTCGGCATGCAAATTGTGGTACACTTCCGGTTCCGGCAAATAACTGAGTGCTTCGGCATAACTTTCAGCTGAGATATTGATAAAATGATGTAATGCATTACTTTCCTGAACGATCTGTTCTTCAAATAATGAATACATTACCAGCGCTGAGGCTCCTGCATCTTCCAGTCTCTTTACGGTATCAACGTCATTACTGAGTGGCGAAGCCGATGGTACCAGCGGGTTTTTCAGCCGGAGTCCCAAATAATTTGTTTCCAGATTCATAATATTGTTCAATTGAGTAATAATTTTGCTCTTTATAATATCTAATATGTTACTCTAACAAGCAGTATGTAATATTAACTGACAACATCCTCCTCCTCCCGGGCCGGCTCGTAGAGTTTTTGCATCTGTTCGTACTGACGCCAGCGCTCATTCACACTTTCTTGTGCCTGTTTCATATAGGCAGCAGCCTTTTCTGGATGTGATTTCGACAGCATCAGATAACGCATCTCATTGTAGGCATAGTCCTTGAATGGTATTTTCGGCGCTTTGGAATCGAGCATGAACGGGTTCAATCCGTCACGGGTCAGCATTGGGTTGAAGCGGAACAGTGGCCAATAACCGGATTCCACCGCAAGCCTTTGCTGGTCAAGCCCGTATTTCATATTATATCCATGCGCGATACAGTGACTGTAGGCGATGATTATGGAAGGGCCGGGATATTGCTCCGCTTCAATCATCGCACGGATGGTCTGTGTATCATTGGCTCCCATTGCGACCCGTGCAACATAGGCACCGCCGGACGAAACCGAGATCAATCCCAGATCTTTTTTTACTGTTTCTTTACCGGCAGCGGCAAATTTTGCCACCGATCCAAGCGGTGTGGCCTTGGAGCGCTGGCCACCTGTATTGGAATAGACCTCGGTGTCAAGCACCAGAATATTGACATCACGTCCGGAGGCCAGCACATGGTCGAGGCCGCCATAACCGATATCGTATGCCCATCCGTCTCCACCGAAAATCCAGACACTTTTGCGAACCAAATAATCGGCCAGGCTGCCCAACCGGCGGGTAATCACTTCGGCAGAGTCTCCTTTTGAAGATTTATTGCCATTAACAGCAGCCTTTCCCCGGTCGCCGGATGCGCCAAGTATCTTTTTAAGCTCAGCCACCCGTTTTCTCTGTTCGAAAATGCCGGGTTCATCGGTTTGATCGGCGTTCAGAATCGCTTCTTTCAATTTATCCGGAACCGCTCCGTTCACTTCCTGAAGCAAGCGCCGGGCCTGTTCGGCCTGCTTGTCGATGGTCAGACGAAAGCCCAGCCCGAACTCGGCATTATCTTCAAACAGGGAGTTGGACCATGTCGGTCCCAGTCCCTCCGGATTTCGGGTGTAGGGAGTTGTAGGAAGGTTTCCTCCATAAATGGAGGAGCAGCCGGTTGCATTGGCAATAATCAGCCGGTCCCCGAACAACTGGGTAACCAGTTTCACATAGGGTGTCTCACCGCATCCGGAACATGCTCCGGAAAACTCAAAGAGGGGCTGCAGATATTGCGAACCTTTCACGGTTGCTATTTTGAGCTGTGTACGGTCAAATTCCGGAATCTTCAGGAAAAAGTCCCAGTTTTTGCGTTCCGTTTCAAGATGCGGGCCGATCGGTTCCATGTTAAGCGCTTTACGTCCGACTTCCCGCTTGTTCTTTGCAGGGCAGACCTCAACACACAATTCACAGCCGGTACAGTCTTCCGGTGAGACCTGTATGCTGATACGCGTTTGATCAGGCCATTCGCGCCCTTTGGCCTCCATCGACTTAAATTCCGGCGGCGCGTCGGCGAGCAGCTTTTCGTCGTACGCTTTAATACGGATCACCGCGTGGGGACAAACCATTGCACATTTGCCACACTGTATACATACATCAGGATCCAGGACGGGGATTTCATGGGCAATATTGCGCTTCTCGAAACATGCTGTACCCACGGGATAAGTGCCATCAACCGGAAATGCACTGACCGGCAACTCGTCACCATTTCCGGCAATAATTTCGCGAATCACATCATGTACAAATTCGGAGGCTTCCCCGGAAATCGGATCCACCATCGGCAGGTTCGAGCTAACATTATCCGGCACTTTCACCTCGAATAAATGCGCCAGGGCATTGTCGACGGCAGCAAAATTTGCTTTCATAATTGCTTCGCCTTTTTGCCCGTACGTTTTTTGAATGGCCGCCTTAATTGCAGAAACAGCTTTCTCTTTCGGTAAAATTTCAGAAATTGCAAAGAAACACATTTGCATCACTGTGTTAATCCGGTTACCCATTCCACTCTCACGGGCAACCTTGTAACCGTCGATGCCAAACAGCTTAATTCGTTTATCGATGAGCTGCTGTTGAACATTCGCGGGAAGCTGGTCCCATAATTCATCGGCTCCATACGGAGCATTTACCAGAAATGTGGCGCCTTCACGGGCATAGCGCAGCATATCCATCCGCTCGATAAACCGGAACTGGTGGCAGGCAACAAAATCTGCCTCATCAATCAGATAAGCGGAACGGATCGGATCAGGGCCAAACCTCAAATGCGAAGTCGTCATCGATCCTGATTTCTTGGAATCATAGACAAAATAACCCTGTGCGTAATAATCCGTATTCTCGCCGATGATCTTGATCGAATTTTTGTTGGCACTGACTGTACCGTCGGCACCCAGGCCATAAAAAAGTCCCTGAAATATATTGCTTTTCGCACCAGCCTGTCCTTTTTCATACGTTAAACTGGCGTGTGTAACATCATCGTTGATCCCTATGGTAAAGTGGTTTTTCGGCTTGTCCTCTTTCAATTCATCAAATACCGCCCTGACCATCTGCGGAGTAAACTCCTTGGACGAAAGCCCGTATCGGCCGGATATCAAGCGAAGCTCCTTTACATTGGAATATTGTGCTTCCATACGGTATTCTTGCAGGGCAGTGAGTATGTCCTGGTATAACGGTTCTCCTGAGCTTCCGGGCTCCCTGGTCCGATCAAGCACAGCCATGCTGTGAACACTTTCCGGAACGGCCGTTATAAACGCCTGCATGTCAAACGGTCGATATAGCCGTACCTTGATCATTCCGACTTTCTCGCCATCGGCATTCATGCGATCGACTGTCTCATGTACGGTTTCGGCACCTGAACCCATAAGTACAATCACTCGCTCAGCATCCGCCGGACCGTAATAGTCAAATAACCGGTATTGGCGCCCGGTCAACTTTGCAAACCGGTCCATCGTCTGTTGTACAATACCCGGACATTTCTGATAAAACATATTGGCCGCTTCTTTCGACTGGAAATAAACATCCGGATTTTGTGCCGTACCACGAATGATCGGATTGTCAGGAGTAAGCGCCCGATTGCGGTGGCTGATTACATAATCATCATCAATCATCTCACGCATGTCGTCGAGCGTAAGCTGTTCGATTTTTTGCACTTCATGTGACGTGCGAAACCCGTCAAAAAAGTGAATAAAAGGAATACGGGAAGCGAGTGTGGCAGCATGCGATATCAACGCCATATCCATCGCTTCCTGCACGCTGTTGGAGCATAACATCGCCATACCGGTCGGACGCATGGCCATCACATCACTGTGATCACCAAAGATGGAAAGTGCATGGCCAGCAATGGTACGTGCCGCGACGTGAACCACCATCGGGGTCAGCTCACCTGCAATTTTGTACAGATTCGGCATCATTAACAGTAACCCCTGCGAAGCGGTAAACGTGGTCGAAAGTGCTCCGGACTGCAATGCGCCATGCACCGTTCCGGCTGCGCCCCCTTCACTTTGCAGTTCAATCACATCGGGAACAGTGCCCCAAATATTCTTTTTTCCGGCCATTGCCCAGGCATCGGACCACTCTCCCATGGGGGACGCCGGTGTGATGGGATATATAGCTATGACTTCACTGATGTGATGAGCAACATATGCCGCAGCTTCGTTGGCATCAATAGTTACAAGAGGGCGTTTCATCTAATGAACCTCCGGATTTCATGTATAAATAATAATGTAAATCGATATGCCGGCACTTTAAATCAATAATATACACCGGCTTCATCGCAAGATTGTTCAAATTATCATTTCGGGGTTTCCGGTATAGATTCTTCCCGGTGGGGAATTTCGCTATACAGCCTTTATTAATACCTTATAATTAATAATAAAAAAGGGCTTTTTATCTGACAATGTTAATAATCTTGCTCCCACAATATATTCAAAATTTTTCAAAGAATGAAAGAGTAAAAACTCTTTTATTAATTATTTTATCTATAGCATAATCAATTGATTACAATCAAAATAATTACGGTACGGCCAGAAATTTTTCTGCAATGATCACAGATGATGAAGAGCCGTTTTTACTCGTATCCCTTGTCCCTGGAAAAAGACGGCAAGAAAGGCGGTGAGGCTCGTCTGCCGCCTTTTTAAATGGTAGATACCCCCACAGTAGCACTATATTTTAAGAATTTTATATCATTAGATACCCCGGCCTGCCGGGAAATTGTTAAGTCATGAGTAGCCATTTTTATACCATACTTTATTGAGAGTCCATAATCTGCTAAATTGAAGCAACATCACTATCATACCGCAACAGAAATTCCGGATTCAGCGCCATGATGGATTCACAATATACTGATATATCATATGCCGCCTGTTTTTAACTCTTGCAAACTCTCAATACGCTTCATACCGTTGCTGAGCATTTTCCTCCTGCCGGCTATGGTAACGGCACAGGATTATGAAATATCCGGAATCCATATTCAGGCAGAAATCGAGGCAGACGGAACCATCCGTTATGTGGAAGAGAGACGATACCGTTTTGACGGCGAATACAGTTATCTCCATTATACACTGCCATTGAATGAATCTGATGCCGTCGAGCGCATACGTGTCCGGCAGGATGGCCGGGCGCTGGCCAACGACAACAGCGGGGCACCGGGAACGTTCACGGTGGATAGCAATGATCGCGAGTTACGGATCACCTGGTTCATTGAAGCGGATGAACATTCGGAACACCTCTATGCTATTCAGTATGATCTGAAAGAAGCCCTGACCATTGGCCCTGACCATGCCGGATGGTTCCGGGCCTTTTTGTCCGGCCGCCTGGATCAAACACCTGAATCTTTCAGCGTGCGCATCTCTTTGCCCGGCCGCATTGATGACAATGAATGGCATGTATGGCTCCGTGATTCACCGGACCAAATTGAGGTTCAAACGGATGGAAACCTGCTTTTTCTTTTAGGCGAAGCGTTGCCGGCACACAAAGAAGTGCGTGCTCGAATTCTTTTCCCCACACGTGTGCTGACCGCGGCCGGGATTACCGACCCTTTTTTTGAACTTGGCCAGGTCATTGAAGATGAAGCCCTTCGGGCCGAAGCCCTCAAAAGAGAAGAACAGCTTCGCATGCTGGGTATTGGGCTGTTAATCATACTGATTCCGGGTTCACTCTTGATTTTTATCTGGTTCTATCGCCGCTATGGCAGGCGTCATAAACCTGCCGATACATCCCCACAGGTACGCTACACTCCCCCTTCCGACCATCCGCCTGCCCTGATCCGTTTTCTGATGCTGGGCCCGCTGAACAGAGAACCGGACAAGCTCAGCCTGGGCATTACGCTCTTTGACTTGTCTCGCCGGGGTTACTTCCGAATTGTAGAGAGAAAAGGTGAAAAAAAGTTTATGGGCATTGAAACTCCCCATTATAAACTGGAGAAAACCGGAAAAAAAGCAGAAGGCCCTCTGGATGAATGGGAATGGGCATTGCTGGACAAAGTCAATAAACGTATCGATGAAGGGGTCACCCGAATGGATCAGGTGATGGACTGGTCCGAAAAATCAACGGTAAAATGGTGGAAAAAATGGCGAAAGCAGATTAAAAAAGCTCTCAGGAAACAGGAATGGGTAGATACTGCTTCACAAAAAGCCATGCTTTTTCATACGATGGCGCAATTGCCTGTGTTCGCCGGATCGATTGCTGTAGCCATTCTTTCGGGAGTATCCGGCTGGATTGGAATCGTTTTTGTAGCACTGATGCTGATTCTCGGGCTGGCTATCCCAAGACGCACCCAGGAAGGCGTCAATCTGTATGCCAGGTGGAGTGCTTACCGGAAAGCCCTGAAGAAAGGCCCCAACCGTTCGTTTGATCAGACGGATATCAATCGACATTTTGTTTATGCCATTACTCTTGGACTTACCAAAAAGCAGATAAAGAAACGGCTTTCTGATGTACATGAGGAAAGTCCCTTATTTCTGTGGATTGTCCCGCTTTCAGGCACTTCAAATCCGGCCGAGATCGCCGCTGGGCTCAGCACACTGGCATCAAGCGGTACCAGTAGTTTCAGCGGGGTTTCGAGGGTCAGAAGTACAGGCACAGAATCTGCGACCGGTGAAGTCAACGACAGATGAACGGGATAAGAACTATTACTTTACAAGGGCTATCTCTATATCAATGATATTCATAAATATATCATTGATGGTTCGCCTGTATATACATTATATTAGGTGAATGTTAGTAATGTACGATGCTTGTTCGAGATATTAAATGCTTGTTCGAACGTATGAGCTGTAATATGAACTTTAATCATATAAAATCAACCCCGATGACTACAAAGGCCTGTACAGTACTGTTGTTCACCCTGTTGATTATTCAACCGGCTATTGCTCAATCTGGCGGAGAATCCGATAATAACGACGATCAGCAAGCTTACCGGGTGGTAACAATAGACGGCACAACTTCCATCGGCTATCTTGTCAGAGAAGATGACAACATGATTATCCTCGATGTCGAAGGGCTCGGTGAAATCACCATTCGAAGAGAAAACATCCGTACCATGACCGAGCTGGATGAATCGGAATTTGTCGATGGCCGGTACTGGTTTGCCAATCCGCAGGCCACCCGCTATCTTTTCGCACCCAATGCCCTCCCGCTGGGAAAAAAGAAAGGTTATTACCAGAATACCTGGATCTTCTTTAATAATGTAAATTATGGTTTGTCCGAACGCTTCTCTTTGGGCGTTGGTACGGTTCCCCTTTTTCTCTTTGGCGTAGCAGGGTCCCCTGTCTGGGTCATCCCCAAACTTTCTCTTCCACTGGGCACGGATAAACTCAATATCTCGGCCGGTGCCATGTTCGGGGGAGCCATTGGTGTCGGTTTTGGTGGAGTCGGTGTGTTATACAGTAATCTCACATACGGAAACCGAAATCGTAACATAACGGCCGGCCTCGGTTTCGGTTATGTAGATGACGGAATAAGTGATCGTCCAACGGTGAATATCGCCGGCATGTACCGGCTATCACAACGCTATTATTTGATCAGTGAAAACTATTTTTTTCCGAGTGGAAACGATGATTACAGTGCCCTCGGTGCATTTGGAGTTCGATATGCGCCGGAGTCCTTTGCCGTGGATTTCGCATTGGTTCGTCCCGAAGGTGTCGGGGCGAGTTTTATCGGGATCCCCTGGCTTGGAGTAAGCATCCCCTTTGATCGGAATTGAGGTGAGCTCCCTCCATCCCTGCCGAGCTATTCCCTGATCTGGCCGTTACCGGTGATCACATATTTATATGAGGTCAGCTCTTCCAGGCCGACCGGCCCGCGTGCATGCAGCCGGTCGGTGCTGATACCTATCTCCGCACCCATGCCAAATTCCGCGCCATCCGTGAAACGGGTTGACGTGTTGATATAAACCGCCGCGGAATCGACCATCCGTCCGAAATACTCTTGATGTTCCCGGTTTTCGGTTACTATCGCATCGGAATGACCGGAGCCGTAGGAGTTAATATGATCCACTGCCTGTTCAATACCTTCCACCACACGGACCGACAGAATCATATCCAGGTATTCTGTGTACCAGTCCTCTTCTGTCGCCGGTTTCACTCCGGGCACCAATTCGCATGTCCGGTTATCTCCGCGCAGTTCAACACCACGTTTTAGCAGGATCTCCGCCATTTTCGGCAGCCAGTTTTCAGCGATGGGTGCACTCACAAGCAACGTCTCGGCGGCATTGCACACACCCGGACGCTGACATTTGGCATTTTCCACAATGGCCAGTGCTTTTTCATGATCCGCGTCACTGTCAACATAAACATGACATACCCCCTTGTAATGTTTAAGCACCGGTATAGTCGCGTTTTCTGCAATCATCCGAATCAGGCCTTCGCCGCCCCGCGGGATAAGTATATCAACATACTTATCCATGGTGATAAGTGTCTTCACGGCTTCCCGATCACGTACCGGAACCACCTGGATGGCATGTTCGGGCAGGCCGGCAGCTTTTCCTCCTTCTTGCAGTGCCCCGGCAATCACCAGATTACTGCGCAAAGCTTCCGATCCGCCCCGTAGAATTATCGCATTTGACGCTTTCAAACAAAGCGCGGCGGCATCACCCGTCACATTTGGTCGCGATTCATAGATCATTCCGATTACTCCTATGGGAACGGCCTTTTTTTCCAATCGCAAGCCGTTTTCCTTTTCCCAGGATTTCAGAACACGCCCAACCGGATCAGGCAGTTTGGCAATGTCCCGGAATCCCTGGATCATTGATGTCATTCGTTGATCATTAAGGACAAGCCGGTCCACCATGGCATCCGACAAACCGTTTTCCTTTGCTGCCTTCACATCTTTTGCATTCACTTCCTGGATACGAGCGGTATGTTGATCCAGGGAATCGGCCATAGCATGGAGCGCTTCGTTTTTCTGATCTGTTGTCAGTCCCATCAGCGCTCTTGATGCCATTCGTGCTCGCCGGCCGATGTCCAGAATTTGTTCCGGGATCGAGCCGCTAATAGCGGTACTCTGATTATACTCATTAATCGCGGTTTTCATATATCGCTCCGATATGCAAATCTCGTTTCCGGGTTCATTACCCGTATCATTATGCTGATATAACATTTTCTCCAGGTGAAAATTTCCGGAGAAGAATAAAATTGTTTTGTCACTATCATCAGTCAAGTCGTTTGGTCAGTATCATCAGTCAGATCAAAACCATATTATCGCGATGAATCACTTCCGCGTAGAGCCGGTCGCCAAGCACTGCAGGAATTTCAGAAGATCGCTTTCCCTTAATCAGCTCGATATCGTCCCGGTCGTAAGCCGTTAACCCGCGTGCAATGATTTCACCGTCATTATTTCGGATATTGACCAATGACCCTGCACGGAACCTGCCCTCCGTCCGCAATACACCAACCGGCAACAGGCTGAATCCCCGGTCACAAATTGCCCGGCTCGCACCTTCGTCAATAATTACGCTTCCCTGCGGACGATGAAAAAAAGCAATCCACTTTTTACGTGCCTTGAGTTTCTGTTGACGGGATGTACCCACTATCAGGGTTCCCAGGTCTTCCCCCCGCAAGAGGCGATCCAGGACATGTTCCTGGTGGCCGTTGGCAATGACAACCGGTGTGCCGGCTTTGATCGCGCGACCAGCGGCCTGCAATTTCGATGCCATTCCACCGGAAGACCAACCGCTTCCCTTGCCCTGCGCCATGGAAATCGTTTCATCGGTAATGTCCTCCAGTCTGGGAATTCGTTCCACCAGTTGTTTGTTCTCGTTGCGATAAAGACCGTCTGAAGTTGTCAGCAGAATCAACAGGTCCGCATCGATCAGCGTGGCCACCATGGCTGCCAGTAAATCGTTATCGCCAAATCGAATCTCATCGACCGCCACAACATCATTTTCATTAACAACCGGGATGATCCGGTTGCGCAGCATGGTCATTATGGTGTTGCGTGCATTGAGATGACGAATACGGTCGTTAAGGTCGCCATGGGTGAGAAGCACTTGCCCAAGCCGACATCCATAAGCCGTAAACCGTTCGATATAATGACTTAACAGCACCCCCTGTCCGATAGCCGCGGCCATCTGCAGATCCGGCAGGTTGGCCGGACGCTGTTGCCATCCGAGAATCTGAACACCCGCAGCGATCGCTCCGGAAGAGACGAAAATAACTTCGTAGTTTTTCTTGTGCAGTTCAGCAACCTGCATGGTCAGTTGGGAGATCCGGTCCGGATCCGGCCGGCCCTGCTGATCCACCAGTACCCGGCTGCCCACCTTGACTACCAGCCGTTGAACTTTTGGCGGCAGGCCATTACGGAGTGAATTCGTTGTACTGTTATCTGCCTTGCCGGATTCCGGCAACTGGCCCGATTGTGCTGAAATTCCAGACTGTATAGATTTTTTAGCATGTTCCGCATCCATATCGGAATATAGCACAATAACAAAGTCAAATCACCGGGAAAATCCTGCCCCTTCTTCCTTCTTTTTGGCCGGTTGAAAAATACTCCCGGCAAGTCCTCCCATCAGTGCTCCATAGGCTGTCGAGTGATACCATATGGAAGTGATCGGACACGAGCCCGTGTTACAGCCAATGAAGTACCAGTAAGCATATCCGCCGGCAGAACCCAGGATCACCCCGATCAGAATAATATGCATTGATTTTAACACCTTTACGAACCATCTTTAAAGTTTACATTTCACGCCTGTTGAGGGGCGTGGTATTTTTATACAGATCGGAACCGTGTTGGAACTGATTTGTTCCCGTTGAATCTGATTTATACCCGTAAAACAATTATCAAACGTAATCAATCACCCTCTTCGTTCAATCCTGAAAAAATTTCCATGGTCATTCACGAATTTGCCGGTAAAAAAGCGCCTCATCAATTGCTCGATAATATTCCACGGCTTGTATCCGCTTATTATACGTATCGACCGGATCCTAATAACCCGGACCACCGTGCTCAGTTCGGTACATCAGGCCATCGCGGCTCGTCCCTCGGACATTCATTCAACGAAGCACACATTTTAGCCATCTCGCAGGCCGTCGTTGACTATCGAAAATCCGCCGGGATCAATGGCCCTATTTTCATCGGGATGGATACACATGCACTTTCAGAACCGGCATTAATCACCGCCATAGAGGTTCTTGCTGCCAATGGAATGGTTGTTTATTATCAGAAAAATTTCGGATACACCCCCACACCGGTCATTTCTCACGCCATTCTGGAATGGAATCGCAATCAAAAAAACCACCAAAAGGCCGACGGCATCGTCATTACGCCTTCCCATAACCCTCCGGGTGACGGTGGCTTCAAATACAATCCACCATCGGGTGGCCCTGCGGGTACCGATATTACGGACAAGATCCAGGATATGGCCAATTATATTCTTGCCGGAAATCTTGAGCAGGTCCGTCATCTCCCGTTTGAACAGGCTCTGAAACAGAATGAGATTCGCGAATACGATTTTGTACAGCCCTACGTGTCGGATCTGAAAAATGTAGTCGATATGGAGACGATTCGTAAAGCCGGAATTCGAATCGGGGTAGATCCCATGGGTGGAGCCGGGGTCGAATACTGGGAACCGATCTCACGGGAATACGATCTCAATATCGATGTGGTAAACCCGGAAGTTGACCCAACTTTTTCATTCATGACCGTAGACAGAGATGGCAAGATTCGTATGGACTGTTCGTCTCCCTATGCCATGGCAGGACTTATAGGGCTCAAGGACCGGTTCGATATCGCATTCGGCAATGATCCTGATTTCGACCGGCACGGCATTGTGACACACAGTGCCGGATTGATGAACCCCAACCACTATCTCGCTGTGGCCATTCACTATCTGTTTCAACATCGGCCAAAATGGAGAAAAGATGCCGCAATCGGTAAGACCCTGGTTTCCAGTAGCATGATCGACCGCATTGCAAAATCGTTGAAACGCCCGCTATCCGAAGTACCGGTCGGTTTCAAATGGTTTGTGGAAGGCCTACTTGATGGATCGTACGGTTTTGGAGGTGAAGAAAGTGCCGGTGCTTCCTTTTTACGTTTTGATGGCACCGTTTGGTCGACGGACAAGGACGGTATTATCCTCAATTTGCTTGCGGCCGAGATTACAGCCAAAACGGGCAAAGATCCTGCCGAACACTATGAAGAACTTGAACATACTTTTGGAAGTCCGGTTTATGAACGTATAGATGCTCCGGCCACACCTGAAGAGAAAAAGATTCTGGCTTCGCTTTCACCGGAACAAATCAAAGCGGAAAACCTGGCCGAAGAACCCATCCTGAAAAAGCTCACTCGCGCACCCGGGAATGATGCACCGATCGGAGGACTCAAAGTGGTAACAGAGAGCGGCTGGTTTGCTGCACGTCCCTCCGGAACTGAGGATATTTACAAAATTTACGCGGAAAGTTTTCGTGATGAAACCCATTTGAAGAAGATTCAGGAAGAAGCTGTTGCCATTGTTAATGAGGCACTTTCCGCCTGACTTCCGGTGTGGCGATAGCCCAGGAGTCGCAATGCATTTAGTACCACTACCAGTGTTGAACCTTCGTGGAGCAGAACGGCGAGCCCCATACCGGCATATCCGAGCATTGTAAACGGCACCAGAAACGCGATCATTCCGAGGCTGATAAAGATATTCTGCCGGATAATCTTTCGAGTGTAGCGGCTAAGTCCTACTGCAACAGGGAGTTTTCCGAGATCATCAGCCATTAAAGCCACATCAGCGGTCTCCAGCGCAACATCCGATCCGGCAGCACCCATAGCGATCCCGACGGTAGCATGGGCCATCGCCGGGGCGTCATTTACCCCGTCCCCTACCATGGCCACTTCTTTTTCTTCTTTCATAAGCTGTCGAATGGCATCCACTTTGTGCTCCGGCAGCAAATCACCCCAGGTGTCGTCAACTCCCAGCTGTGATCCGATCGTCTCGGCAACCCGTGGGTGATCCCCCGAAATCATAATGATCCGCCGGAGCCCCATCATCCTCAGCTCCCGTATAACATCAGATGCACCAGCCCTTGGAATATCCATAAGCCCGATGATTCCGGCAAAGGCCTTTTCTTCCTGAACCAGGATCGTAGTTCTTCCCTGATTGTGCAGTATGTTGAGCTGTTTTAAGATATCCTCAGATAACGCGTCCGGAAACAGCTTTTCCTGGCCAATGGTTATCGGTTTTCCCGCCACATTACCAATAATTCCTTTTCCGGCAATCACTTGGACCTCTGTTGCTTCAGGGATAGTGCCGTTCAAGATCCATTCACTCGATCCAAGTACGATAGCCCGGGCCAGCGGGTGATCACTGCGTTTTTCCAGGGCCACGACAAGCCGCATTAATTCGGACGCATTCATATCATTCAGTGGAATCACATCGGTAACCCTGGCCATCCCCTCTGTCAGCGTTCCTGTTTTGTCAAAGGCGATGGCCCGGAGTCCGCCGAGCTGCTCCAGCGGCCGTCCGCCTTTCACCAGCACCCCAAGCCGGGCGGCACGTGCCACACCACTCAAGATGGCACTCGGAGTAGAAATCGCCAGCGCACAGGGACTGGCGGCCACCAGAACGGCCATGGCCCTGTAGAAGGATTCGGAAAACGGCTCATCAATCACCATCCAGGCGAAATGAAGAATGGCAACAAAAACCAGAATCAATGGTACAAAATAGCGCTCGAAGCGTTCAGCGAATCGTTGAGTAGGAGACTTGTGTGTCTCCGCCTCATTGACCATACGGATCACACGTGCAATAGTACTGTTTTCGGCGCGATTGGTAACTTCCACTTCCAGCACACTGTTTCCGTTAATCGTACCGGAAAAAATACGATGATTCGGACCTACCATGGAGAGATTCCTTCTGGCTTCTGCGGCCGATTCAACCGGGCTTTTGTCCACCGGCATGCTTTCACCGGTGATCGGTGACTGATCCACATGACTTTCACCGGATACGACAAATCCGTCGGAAGGAAAGCGTTCGCCAGGTCGTACAATGATCACATCTTCCGGTACAAGTTCATCCACCGATATCCGCATCTCATTGTCATTGCGTTTAACCGTTGCTTCGGTCGGCGCCATGGCCGCTAACGCTTTTATTGCCTTGCGCGCTCGATTCATAGCATAATTTTCAAGCGCATGCCCGAGACTGAACAGAAACAGTAAAAGTGCTCCTTCAGCCCAGGCTCCCAGCGTTGCGGCACCGGCGGCGGCTACCAGCATCAGAAAGTCGATATCAAATTTCTTTTGCCGGAGGCTGCGCACCATATGCAGAAAAGTGTAATAGGCACCAAAAAAATAGGAAAGCATGTAAGTGGGAAGCAAGGCTCGAAGCGTCACGCCACCTACTTGGCCGGCCAGCCAGGAACCCAGCAATAGTCCACCACACAAAAGTGCAAAAATAAGTTCTCTATGTTGTCTGAACTCTTTCAATAAAGTAATACTACCGGGAAAGTCATATCAATAATACCAATTTGTCAATATATTGCTTTTTGCCGGATTGATTTTTCGGACGCGCTTATTTAAAATTAATCTACTTCTCCACAGTGTTCCGGCTTTCTTTTATTGACATGCCAATAAATCAATAAAATATACGCACTGGCATTACGCCACTTGCTCTTTCCACATAAATACGGGCATTCTCCTGGAAAAGCATTCCGCATAATTTATTATCTTGCCACAGCACGGGTAAATGCAAGAATTCCATGACCTTTATCCAGGTAATTCCATGATCCGTGTACAGCTGATTCTTGTTGAAATTAACTTATTTTTTCTTCCCGGTGCAGGAAATGAAACCGTTGAAGCACTGATAATAATTTCAGATTCCAGGATAAAAACCACTTTTAAAAATTTTGGCATCATGTCAACTGATATCGCCGCTTTATTAAAAAAAAACAGAAACTGGGCAACGCGCATGACGGCTCAGGATCCGCATTTTTTCAAACGACTGGCGGAGCAGCAAAAGCCACAATTGCTTTGGATCGGTTGCTCAGACAGCCGGGTGCCCGCCAACCAGATCATCGATGCCGCACCGGGCGAGGTCTTTGTACATCGTAATATAGCAAATATGGTGCAGCAAGGTGATCTCAATGCGCTTTCCGTACTACAATATGCAGTCGAAGTATTAAAAGTCCGGCACATCCTGGTATGCGGGCATCATGCCTGTGGCGGAGTAAAAGCCTCGCTGGAGATGACCGATCACGGACTGATCGACAACTGGATTCGTCCTATCAAACAAATTTATGAGGATCACAAGCATGAATTTAAAAACCTCTCCGATGAGGAAACCGTGAACCGTCTTTGCGAATGGAATGTACGTCAACAGGTTATGAATATCGCTCAAACCCCTGTATTGCAAAAAGCATGGCAGCAACAGCAGAAAATATCGGTTCACGGAATTATATATCATTTAAAAAACGGGGAACTGCTCGATATGGAGTGCAGCATACATCACGCCGATGAGATACCGGAAATCTTTCGCCTGCTTTAGCATCCCAGACCATTCAACATTCCAACTGTTGAAAATTTTATGCTTTATAAGTCCTGATGGAGCATTCATGGTTTATTCATGCACCGGTGTGTTGAACTCTCAACATGGGTATATCATCTCATCTTTCGGTTTTTTCTCTTGCATGATAGTCAGGATTTCTCTATCTCTAACCGATTGTTTGTGAGGGGAATCGCCCCTGCCTTACCTTAAATATTAATTTGCTTAATATGAGCGACAACAACCAGAAGGGAATGCTCGGCCGGTTTCTGGATATTATCGAACGTGTAGGTAACAAGCTTCCAGACCCCGCGATCCTCTTTTTATTGTTAATGATAGTTGTATGGTTTCTATCCGCCATTATTTCGCCATTTGATTTTGGTGAGATTGACCCTCGTACCGGAGAAACCCTCCGTGTGATAAACCTGCTCTCCGGTGATCAGTTTGCTTCTTTCCTGGCCGGAATGACCAACACCTTCATCACATTCGCCCCTTTGGGCGTGGTTCTGCTTGCGATGCTCGGAGTTGGCGCGGCCGAACACTCGGGATACATCAGTGCAGCTCTCAAATATGTTCTCGGTTTTACACCGAAATCGTTTCTCACTCCGATGCTGATTATGGTAGCCATCGTTAGTCATACGGCTGCCGATGCCGGATATGTTCTGGTAATACCGCTTGGCGGAGTTATTTTTTACGCCGCCGGACGCCATCCCCTTGCAGGCATAGCTGCCGCTTTTGCCGGGGTGTCGGGCGGGTTCAGTGCCAATTTTATCCCGTCGGGAATCGACCCGTTGCTGCAGGGTTTTACCCAGTCGGCTGCCCAAATCATGCAACCCGGAATGCTGATCAATCCGCTGAACAATTATTTTTTCACCGCCGCTTCCAGCCTGTTAATTATTCTTGTCGGGTGGTGGATCACCGACCGTATTGTCGAACCCCGTCTTTCAAATATAGCTGTGGATGGTGATGAAGAGAATCTGCCGGAAATCGAGCGGCTGGGAAAGCATGAAATCAGGGCATTCTGGATCGCAACCCTGGTGATGGCCGCCGGCATCATAGCCTTGTTTGCATGGACCATTCAAACCGGATCACCTATGCGCTCTCCCGACGGGGAAATCACGGCATTTAACGCGCCTATCATGCAGTCGATCGTGCCGTTGATCTTCCTGTTGTTTGTGATACCGGGTGTCATTTACGGATATCTTGCCGGAACCTTTAAGAATTCACAGGATATGGTTAGCAGTATGAGCAAAGCCATGAACAGTATGTCATATTACATTGTGATGGCTTTTTTCTGTGCCTTGTTTATAGATGCATTCGGAAAATCCAACATCGGGACTTTAATCGCCCTGAAAGGGGCCGGATTTTTACAAAGTCTGGCTATGCCGGGAGCCTTTACTATTGTCGGTATTATTATTCTAACTGCCTTTGTGAACCTGCTGGTAGGATCCGCTTCGGCCAAATGGGCACTCATCAGCCCCATATTCGTACCCATGTTAATGGGTATCGGAATTTCCCCGGACCTGACGCAGGCCGCATACCGGGTTGGTGACTCGGTCTCCAATATCATTACACCGCTGCTTCCGTACTTCCCGCTGGTTGTGGTGTTCTGCCAGCGATATGTAAAAAACACCGGGATCGGCACCCTGGTTTCCATGATGCTTCCGTACGCTTTCATTTTCATGATTGTATGGTCGATCTTTCTCTTGATCTATTGGATGATTGGTATTCCCCTGGGCTTGCAGGCATCCTATACTTTCCCGTAAATTATCTCCTGAAAGGCTTTTAACGAAACCATGAATAACTTAAAGTCCTGGATGCTAAACGGCTTATGAAAAATTACCGTTTTTTGATTATCGTCTGGATCACTGCTTTGGGATGGGGAACGCTCTCCTCCTGCGGGAACGGTGCAGAAGTGGAGCGGCTTCAACGGTCTAATGCAAACCTTCGCTCCCAAAACCGTCAACTTCAACAACAGGTAAATGATTTGAAAGAGAATGAAGAACGGCTCGCATTTCTGGCCGAACAAATGCAAAACGTAAAAGCGCGTATCATTACCAACCACGGAAATATCGAATTAAGTTTTTTCCCCGAACTGGCACCTATACATTGTTTTAATTTTATCACAAGAGCGGAAAGCGGGTTTTATAACGGCACAAAATTCCACCGTGTAATTCCGGGTTTTATGATCCAGGGCGGAGATCCTGCATCACGGAGTGAAGATCGGTCGTTATATGGGCAGGGAGGGCCTGTTGTCTCCATACCCCACGAGTTTAACCAAACGCCACACCGCTCCGGAATACTTTCCATGGCACGCACATCCAACTTGCAGACAGGTGCCGGTTCCCAGTTTTTTATCATGCACGGACGGAGTTCCAATCTTGACAATGAGTATACGGCATTCGGACAGGTAACATCCGGAATGCGTGTTGTTGATGAGATAGCAAATCTGGAAACGAGCAGAGAGTTCCCTGATCAGCCGATTGAACATGTTATTATCGAGCAGATAGAAGTCTACAGATAATGTATCTGAACTGATGTAGCTCAGGCCGTGGTGCGCCTGGCATCGATGAACGATTTTACAGCCAGAACGATATAAACAATGCAGAGCAGGGCCATCAGTGAGCGACTGATTCCGGCAAGGGTAAAAATATCGATACCTCCCATCAATGAACCGACAAGGCCCAGAAGCGCAATCAGTACCGCAATGTGCATCACATGCTTGCGCAGTGACTCCTTCTCGGCCAGCTGGCCGAGAAGTACAAAAATAATGCCGAAAAAAGCAGGTATAAGAGCCGTGATGCTGACCGCTCCGGAGACAACGTATCCGGCGATACCGAGAAGGATGAGCAACATTCCAAATATTCTTGTTTTTTGAGGCATATGGATGGATTTAATGGATTATTATTTTGTGCGATCTCTAATAGGTACGATTTCTAAACTTACTGCCTAAAAACAGGTTCCGGTACTACCCATCGGTTTTATCCGGTGACCATCACTTCGCTGCTCCCTCTGTTTCGGGAACAATCTGTCCATAAGGTGTGATTCGCTCCCCTTCTCGCGGTGGGCGAGTAGGAAAATCGCTGATCGACATGTTGGGGTCACGGTCATTCGGAACATAGTGGCTGTGATTTCCGTGAGAAATTTCCCGGTAAGGCCGTTTGTCAAAAAACCCCAGCGAGTCCGCCAGGACCAAACCAGCCAGCAACACAGCCATAGCAACAAAAAGCAATCGTATTTTTCCCCGGAGGTTCAAGGATCGGTTATCCGAATCTGTTTAAAAAGCAGCAATACTTGTTATCCTTCACAATATATCACATTAATAACTCATTTCTTCCCTTTATAAGCATAAAGTACTCCGCCGGATCAGGAATCATCCGGTTTTTACGCCTTTTTTTACGCATTAAAGAAATAGATCATGCCGGCAACACCAATGCTCCAGCAATAATAGGAGAAATAGTGGAACTTCTCCTTTTTAAGGAGGGTGATCAGGTAAGTCAATGCAAAATATCCCGAGATAAAGGATGTCAAAAAGCCGACAAACATACTGAACACGGCTGCCGACTCTATCCCGGTTTCTGCAATTTCCATGAGCTCGAGCATCATGGCTCCAGCCAAAACCGGCAAAACCATGAGAAACGAAAAATTGGCCACATGCTTTCTGGACACACCGCTGAACAGTCCGACGGAGATGGTTGATCCGGAACGGCTGATGCCGGGGAGAATGGCAAAAGCCTGTGCCACCCCTATAATTAAACCCCGCTTTGTATCTATTTCTTTTTGCGTATTCACCACATATTTGGTTAAAAATAGCAGGGTACCGGTGATCAGCAACATACAAGACACAAAAAACGGATTGACAAACATCGCTTCAATAGTATCCTTCATCGTAAAACCGACCATACCAGCGGGTATCATACTCAATAATATGATATAGCTGAAACGGGTATTGGCATCGGATATGAACCGCCTGGTACGAATTCCGGCGGGTGAAAAGCTTTTAAACAGATCGTTCAGAATTTCCAGAATTTTCTTGTGATAATAGGCGAAAATACTGCAAAAAGATCCGAAATGAACTACAATTTCAAACGTGATACCCGGTTCCAGATCTCTGCCAAGCAACGCTCTTCCAAGTGCAAGATGTCCGGAACTGCTCACAGGAAGAAACTCTGTAATACCTTGTAATAATCCCAATAAAATGGCATGTAATATATCCATACGGTTGCTTTAATCGAGTATTGATCATTCATTCAAGTCAACAATCTCTCAACGAACCTGTAACACCGGTTTTTCTCTCAACAGAACACTTAAAATCGTAAAATGCGAATATCCAAATAACGTTTGAAGATATCGTTTTGATCATGATTTTTAAAATTATGAAATCAATTTATATCCGGGCCTGTTCATGAGTCCGGAAAGTAATACCTAACCGCATATCATACCTCTGCAGGGCGATTTGATTGTTACCCCTTTCCCGGAACCGGCTACTCTCCCTGTGTCTGAAACCCTCTTTAATGATATCCCGATTTATTTTTTACCACCGGACTTTGAAGCACCCGGTTTTTTACGACCTGATTTACCTTTTGATTTCACCGTTCCGCCGGTGCCGGTATCCACGTCCTTCGGATCGACGCTTGCTACGGCAGTTCGGCCGGATGAATCTTTAATAGTCGGCCGAAATGCATCCAGAAAGTTCATTGGAATCGGCAGAAAAGTAAAGGTTGCGTTCTCATTACCAATCTCTGTCATGGTTTGCAGGAACCGCAACTGCAGTGCTACAGGTGTGCCTTCAATCATCTTTCCGGCTTCAACAAGCTTGGCCGCCGCCTGGAATTCGCCCTGTGCATTAATGATCTTCGCGCGTCGCTCCCGCTCCATTTCAGCCTGGCGGGCCATAGCCCGCTGCATCGATTCGGGTAACGTTACATCCCGAACCTCCACGGTAACCACCTTGATCCCCCACGGATCGGTGTGCAGGTCGATTATTTCCTGAATTTTTTTATTGATCTTGTCTCGTTCGGAAAGCAGTTCATCGAGATCAGCCTGACCCAGTACGCTTCGCAGTGTTGTCTGTGCCAACCAGGTAGTTGCCGAATGATATTGTTCCACTTTAATGATCGCTTTTTCGGCATCCACCACACGGAAAAACGTGATGGCGTCTACATTCACAGTGACGTTGTCACGCGTAATCACCTCCTGTTTGTCAACATTGATGGTGAGTACCCGTAAATCAACCCGTTCGATCTTGTCAATAAACGGTATCAGGACAATGAGGCCCGGCCCTTTAGTCATGTGAAATTTACCAAGACGGAATACAACGGCTCGCTCGTATTCACGCATAATCTTGAATACCTGGGGCAAAATGATCACAAAAAAAATAAGAATGGTAATCATCCAGGTAATAAATCCGGGATATCCAAATAAATTATTCATAACCCACCTCACTATTAATTTGTACTCTTGGATTCATATGGTGTTTTTATAATTAATGGCCGTACCGGGGTATATGCCCCTCCAGGTATTTTATTGTTTGTCTTCTATCGGCCTGACCTGTACAGAAAGTCCCCTGACGGCTATCACTTCACATTTCGACCCTTTCTTGATCGGTTCATCACTACGTGCATTCCAATATTCACCAAACAGTAAAACCCGCCCCTGTTCTTTGTCAACTTTATCCACTACCACGGCAATCTGGCCGATCATAGTCTCCACTCCCGACTTCTTTTCGCCGAATTGAGCTCTAATGCCATAATACATGATCCAGGCAAACACAAAAACGGTTAGCACGGTAGCAGGAATGATCCAGGTCAGCGAAAGTTGCATATCTTGTGGGAAATCCTGAAATAACATCAATAAGCCAAGAAAAAAAGCAATACCCCCGCCACCCAGCAATAAACCGTATGTTGGAGTAAATGCTTCCATTACAAACAAGATGATTGCCAGGGCCATGAGAAGGAATCCGGCTACATTGATCGGCATGGCAGCTACCCCGAATAGCAGCAAAATCAGGGAAATTACTCCGGCCGTCCCAGGTACAATGGCTCCGGGATTGCTGATCTCCCCCAGAATACCATAGATAGAGACAAGCGTCAATATCAGAAGAATTTCAGGTCGAAATATAAAGCTGAAAAAACGTTCGGCGAGATTGGGTGCGATACGATGGATCCCGGCATCACGGGTTTCCAATTTGTGATCATCCACTTCGTAACCATGCATCTGTTCGAGCAGGTCATCGAGATCGCGGGCTATAAAATCAATCACATTGATCTCAAGCGCTTCGGTACTGGTGATGGAGGCACCCTCTCGTACGGCCGATATGGCCCAGTCCACATTCCGGTCACGCCTTTCGGCCACGCTCTCAATAAAACTTGCCGCATAGTTCATCATTTTGTTCTGCGCAACGGTATCAGCCTGACCGCCACCCATCCCTATCGGTGATGCCGCACCAATACTGGTAGTCGGAGCCATAGCCGCCACATGCGCCGCCATGGTGATAAAGGTTCCGGCACTGCCGGCGTTGGCCCCTTCCGGTGAAACATAAACCGCAACAGGAAGCCGGGAACCCAGAAGTGTTTGAACGATGTCCTGAGTAACGTTCAACAGGCCGCCGGGGGTATCCAGTTCGATGATCAACATTTTATCACCCCGGCTTCCGGCAGCCTCAAGGCCTCTGGAAATGTAATTGCTGACTGTAGGCCCGATGGCACCTTCTACCCGGATCACACTGATCGTCATGCCCGGGTTTTCCCGGATTGCATCCTGGTCCCCCTGCTCCTGCAAATATCCTGCGGATGTCCGCCACATACCTGCTTTTATCCATGTCGGACCGCCCTTCACAAAGGTTTCAAAAGTGGTATTTTCGGTTTCTGAAAGCCCGTACCCCTTCGTAACGACCCATGAAATTGCCAGCAGCAGTATCATTGATACTATGAAGGTATGTGTTCTCATACTTACATAAATGTATTTTCAATATGCAAGGTTCCAGCATTAAAAGAAAGCGTCCTGTCTTCAATATAATTTGAAAAAGGTGGATCCAATGGATGTTAACCTGTCGATTTCCGATATCGTAAAATGGCCGCGTTGATAAAGAGCAACCCGTAACCAAGCAGTACGATATAGGAATACCAGACATCATAAAAACCTGCTCCTGTGAGCATCACACGGCGAATTATGTCAATAAACCAGGCGACCGGATTGGCCCAGGTAAGCGGCTGCACCCAGTCAGGCATGCTGTCAATCGGTGTAAAGAGGCCGCTGAGCAGGATAAAAATCACAAATATAAACCAGGTGATCAGGATCGCCTGTTGTTGGGTACTTGAGATGGTCGAAACCAGCAGGCCGAGTCCGAGTGCCACCAGCAAATAAGTCGTTACCAGCAGGTAGATCAAAGCCAGGCTCCCTTCAAATGGCACATGAAACCAGAATTTTGCCAGCAGCAGCCCGAAACTGAACATCAGTAAAGCCAAAATCAGAAACGGCACCATTTTTCCAATAATAAATTGCGATTTGGTGATCGGAGTGACATTAATCTGCTCCATGGTACCGATCTCTTTTTCCCGGACTATATTCATTCCAGAAAGAAATCCGCCGATGACTGTAACCAGCAACACCAGAATACCGGGTACCATATAAATCCGGTAATTAAGCTCGGGGTTGAACCAGTGCCTTACGTTGACATCTATGACAGCATGAGCAGGAGGGTAAAATTCCGCATTGTAGCGATTGATAATTTCAGTGGCATACTGTCCGGCGATATTAGCCGAAAAACCGTCAACCGCATCCATCCTCAGTGAGACCGGCGTATGCCCGTTCCGTGCGAGGCTACGGCCGGCATGTACGGGTATTTCCAGCGCCATAGTCGCCTCATTACGCAAAATGGCCCGATCGGCAGCATGCTGCTCTGTGGAGTAACCGATAATCCGGAAGTTTTCCGATGCGGCAAAACGATCGATCAGCGCTCGTGACTCAGAACTCATGTCCCGATCGATTACGAACAAATTAATATCACGAATCTCGAATGTGGCTGCATAGGCCAATACCACCAGTTGTGCGATGGGCATAAAAATAATTATAGCAAGCATCAGCCGGTTACGGAAGACCTGTAAAAACTCTTTCTGTATGAGATATAAAATAGTGTTCATGATTACAAAACGAGTTGATTCCCCCGGGTTCATTCAGCCCGTGGCACCGGCATCACTCCAGCCGGATTTTGAAAGACCTGATACTGGATACTAGCAAGATGAGCATCATCCCGAACAGGATCAGCGCTTCCTTCCAGAGATGCTCCATTCCGGAACCTTTGAGCATGATACCCCGGATGATTATCAGGAACCATTTAGCCGGTACAATATGGCTGATCCACTGAAGCACCGCCGGCATGTTGGCAATTGGAAAGATGAATCCGGAAAGCAGAATGGTCGGAAGGAGCAATCCCGCCAATGACATCATCATCGCCGTTTGCTGGTCCCTGACGATGCTCGATATGCGCACCCCCAATGCCAGGGCGGTCATAATAAACAGGATGCAAAGCAGGGTGAATAATACGAGGCTTCCACGGAACGGCACCTGAAAGATCATCAGGGCAACTACCAGAACCATAAATACATTGATCACAGAGAGCAGCAGATAAGGCAACACTTTACCGATGATGATCTGCAACGGATTCAATGGCGAGACCAGCAAAATCTCCATGGTGCCCTGCTCTTTTTCCCGGGCAATGGTAATGGAGGTGAGAAAGGCCGAAACCAGCATCAGAATAAAGGCGATAAGCCCGGGTACAAACAGATTAGCGCTGCGCAGATCCGGATTGAAGAGCATGCGTATCTGTGGAACCACCCCTGTCGCGGTTATATTGACGTCCCCTCTGTTTTGTTCTGCCTGTTCTCGCTGGTATTCATGAATGACATTGGACATATAGACATCAAGCATTTGGGCCATGTTCGGATCCGATGCATCTGTGATGATATGGACGCCGGCCCGGCCGTCATGTACAAATTTCCTGCCAAACCCGGGTTCGAAAATAACCACACCGCGTGCTATTCCTTTCTGAAAAATCTCCCCGATCTCTTCTTCGCTGTCTGGATAGGCGGACAGTTGAAAGTGTCCCGAGGCAAGCAATTTGTCGATAACTTCCCGTGTTACTTCATCACGCGCCTGATCAAGAACGGCGATATCCACTTTGTTGAGTTCATTGCGAATGGCGTAACCGAACAACAGCAACTGCACAAGCGGCATACCGAACAGAATTAACAGGGTTCTTCGGTCCCTGAAAATGTGATAGAATTCCTTGACTATAAATCCAAGAAAGGCTTTCATGACGCCCCTCCCGACCGGGCCAGTTTTACAAAAACCTCATCGATATCCGGAGCCCCAAAAGCACGTTTGAGTCCACCGGGCGTGTCCAATGCATCAATCCGGCCATCTACCATGATCGAAACACGGTCACAATATTCGGCTTCATCCATATAGTGCGTTGTGACAAATACCGTGGTACCGCCATCCGCCGCTTCGTATATTAGATCCCAGAATTGACGCCGGGTGATCGGATCCACACCACTGGTCGGCTCGTCCATGAAGACAATCACCGGATCGTGAATTACAGCGGTAGAAAACGCCAATTTTTGCTTCCAGCCAAGAGGCAGCTCGCTAATGAGGCGGTCACGCACATCAACAAGCCCGAGCCGGTTGAGCAGTTCATCGGTCTTGCTGCGGATATTACGGGCAGACAGGCCATAGATTCCTCCGTAAAACCGGATATTTTCCACAACGGTCAGATCTTCATAGAGCGAAAATTTCTGGCTCATATAACCGATCTTTTTTTTGATGGCTTCAGCACGGCGAAACACATCCTCGCCAGCCACCCGGGCAAGTCCGGATGTGGGAATCAGCAAACCTGTCAGCATCCGGATCACTGTCGTTTTTCCGGCCCCATTGGCTCCGAGAAAACCGAATATCTCGCCCCGCCTGACTTCGAAACTGATTTGATCCACCGCGATGAAATCTCCAAAGCTGCGTGTCAGTTTATTCACTTCTATAATGTTATCCTGCTTCATGCGCCGGTTCCGTTTTTTGGCCCCGGATATACCGGGCCCGGTTGCATGATGGTACTTTGATCGCCCCCCGCCTCCCTGCCAATCAACGCTATGAGAGCATCCTCAACGGAAGGCCGGATTTTTTTTACCTGTACCTTTTCAAGCCCCTGTGAGGCCAGCCAAGATTCAAGTTCTTCGGAATCAAAATCATGCCGCCGGTCGGTGTAATGTATCTGCTCGCCAAAGGCAAAAACCGACTCCGCATGTGAATACGCCCGAAGGATTTTCAACAGCCGGTAGCGCTGACTGGCATGAACAGCCCATAAATCCCTGCCGAAATTATTTGAGATTCCCTCCGGTGTGTTGATTTCCAGAATTTCTCCCCGGTGCATTAAGGCAATGCGGTCACATCGGGAAGCCTCATCCATGTAAGGCGTTGAGACAAGAACGGTTAGCCCGCTCTCTTTTAATTTATCGAGCATATCCCAGAATTCACGGCGTGAGACGGCATCCACTCCGGTAGTGGGTTCATCGAGAAACAGGATATCGGGTTTGTGAACCAGCGCACAACTGAGTGCCAGTTTCTGTTTCATCCCACCGCTCAGATCACCTGCACGACGTTTTTTAAAGGGTTCAATCTGATGGTAAATGTCACGGATCAGATGATAATTTTTTGCCACTGTAGTATTGAAAATAGTGGCAAAAAACGTAAGATTCTCTTCCACCGAAAGATCCTGGTATAGCGAGAAACGACCGGGCATATAGCCGACCCGTCGACGCAATTCAATGTACCCGGTAACGGGATCGAGTCCGACAACCCGTGCCTCTCCGCTGTCCGGCAGTAACAGTGAAACAAGAATACGGAAGAGGGTGGATTTTCCGGCGCCATCCGGACCGATAAAGCCGAATCGTTCACCGGTTTTGACTTCGAACGACACCCCCTTCAGCGCTTCAATATCGCCGAATGTTTTCTTCAGATTTCGAACCGATACGGACATGGCTTCTGTATTACATTTGATGTCTGGTGACCGTTAAGTTCTGTTACAAATATATTGTAACGGTTGTTAGCGAACATTTTGATCAAATTGCACCTCACCCGGCATTCCGATCTTGAGTCGTCCATCGTTTTGAACACGCACTTTGATAGCGTACACCGTATTGACGCGTTCCTCACGGGTTTCTATGGTTCGCGGCGTGAATTCACCGCGGGAAGCAATCCAGGATATTTCTCCTTCGATTTGCTCTATAGTGCCGTTCGGGCCGTCAAAGAGCACCCCCACCTTCTTGCCTGTTTCCACATTAGCCAATTGGGATCCGCTAATGTAGGCCCGAAGGTACATCGTCTCCAGATCGGCTAATTTGTAGAGAGGCTGGCCAGGCGAAACTATTTCACCGGGTTCGGCATAACGGGCAAGCACGGTACCATCAACAGGATTACGAACCGTTGCCCGGTCGATACGCTCCCTCAGACGCTCCATTTGTGCCTCCAGCACGCGCGCTTCACTGTGAATGCTGATATCTTTCGATTCAGCCGCCGTGATCTGACGCTCCAGAACGCTCACTTTTCCTTCGGTATCATCAAGTTGACGGAGCGTAGCGGATCCATCTTCATACATACGTTGTATCCGGCCCAGCTCCAGATTGGCCACTGCTTTCTGCTGGCGGAGAACATTGGCTTCGGCCTCCAGCTCTTGCAGGCGTGCCAGAACCGCCTCTCTTTGGGCTTCGATCTGCCTGATTTCCAGAAAAAGCGCCAGGGTATCGACCCGGCCAATCACCTCCCCTCCGGTCAGCCTGACGCCTTCCCCGGCCTCCAGTGACATCAGGCGGCCACCTGCCTCCGCCGAAACCATCACTTCGGTGGCCTCGAAATTACCATAGGCGTCGGAAGCTTCCTCTTTACCGGCACATCCGCCTATAATCAGGATCGATATGAATAAAAGTATGTTTTTTGCCATGGTATTAATTGCCTGATGTTATGAGGTAGTTTTGCCAGGATTTCACCAGTTCGATCCGGTGTTGTTCACGGTTGATTTCAGCTTGACGGCGATTACCAAGTTCCCGGATGTATTCACTTGTAGTGATGGTTCCGTTTTCCAGCCTGCTGGCGGCATCGGATACGATTCGTTCGTAAAGATCGATAATTTCTTCATCCTCAAGGATTATTTTACGCAATTCTGTGATTTGCTCAATGTCGTTCTGAAGAGCCATATTCAATTTCCGTTGAAATATTTCCTCTTCATTATCCACGATTTGCCGGTTCAATGAAAGGATCTGACGCTCGCGATCGTCCGTTTGCCAGTTCCAGATCGGCCATCGGGCACGCAGGCCGATAACAAACCAGGGCTGGAAATCCTCATCAAAAAGATTGAGTCCGGGACGACCATACGCGGCCTGCCCAAAAGCAGCTACGGCCGGGCGATCAGATGCCGTCACCAACGCCTCCTGCTTCTCCAATACCCTGCGATGGGCTTCAAATAGTGCTGTTTCAGGCCGGGATGAAAATTGTACAGCGGGCAACTGTACCGGAACTTGCGGCAGTTGCAGTGTGATGTCATCCGGAAGTTCCATATCGACAAGTTCCGACAGGATGTTGATGGCAGCCCGTTCCCTGGCCCTGAGTCTTCGAAACTGCTGATTCAAGCGAAGCTGTTCGGCCCGTATGGCATCACGAGCCGATCCCGACAGCACTCCATGTTCGATTCGGGAATCTACCTCCTTCAAACGCTCCTCCAGGTCGGCCTGACTTACTTCCAGTGCTTTCTGCTGCGCACGCATATTGTGAACGGTAAACCAGACGGCATTGATCTGATCCTTGAGTTCGTGTTGGCGTACCTGTACCTCCTGTTCGGATTGTTCCAACTTCCGGTGTTCCAGCTCCCTGCGAATCCGCGTCCTGCTTCCGTCATAAAGCCGCTGCTCCAGATCCAGGGCAACCTGATAGCGGTCCAAAGGCTGAGATGGAAAATCACTCCCTTCCGGTGTGGCAGGAAGTTCGATATCTAACTCGGTTACATCGGACTGATACTGCACCAATCCCGAGAGCGCCACTTCCGGCAACCAGCCGGAATCCAGATTTTGAATGTTCAGATCCCGGATATCCTTCCGCAAAGCTCTTTTATTTTTCAGGGGGAAACGCTCATAAGCCAATGCATAGGCTTGCTCAAGGGTCAGGGTATCCGGAGCATTCTGTGACAAAAGTAAGCTGAGAATTAATAGTATCATGATTTCTGAATTTTGCTAAATACGTTTGTCCTGGTATGGTTGATATCCCTTAATCAGAATGCGAAATGCGTAATCAATGACTTCCGTTTGTCGTTCTTCTAAAAATTCATGGAATTGATCGTCATCTTTATTGAGCAAGTATCGAATAATCGGACGGGCGATAAACGGGTAGACACACAAACCAATAAGGCTGATGACATACTGTTCCGGGATCACATTGTGATACTTTCCACTTTCAATTCCCTGGTGTATTTGCCGAACAAATATTTTGGGATCCGCTTCGCCGTTAACATCCCTCCCACCATCCTGTGATAAAAATACCCTCCCTTTTACCAGATCCAGCAAACGATCCGGATTGCTTGCAATTTCGTGCATTACAAACATCGGCAAATGAGGATTGTCCGTCAGTGTCCGGATAAATGACTTCACAAAAGTATGAATTCGTTCCTCCACCGTAAGTTCAATATTTCTGAATAGAATTCCGGATAACGGAATCATATACCGCTGAAAATCCTCCAGAAAAACCGCTTTAAACAGTTTTTCCTTACTCCGATAGTAATAGTGCAACGATGCTTTGTTGATACCGGCCTGATCGGCGATAGCCTGCATGCGGGCACTGCCAAACCCCGCCCTTTGAAACACTTTTCGTGCTGCATCCAGGATTTTTTGTTCGGCCTGTTTCTCTTCCTGCGTCATAACAAACTATTTGGTTTGATTATATAATTAAACCATATGGTTATTTTCAATATAAAACCTACATGGACAGATGTCAAGAAACAATTTGACTATTTGGTAAAACTAAATGATTAAACCTGAGTTCACTCCTTTCATTATCTCTTGTAACCCATTGTGGGTATGGGTTTTAGATTACCTGGTTGTCAATCTGATATTATTTGCCATGATTCTTCAATTGGCACATGAT
Source organism: Balneolales bacterium (assembly GCA_040905705.1). Classification (GTDB taxonomy): domain Bacteria; phylum Bacteroidota; class Rhodothermia; order Balneolales; family Natronogracilivirgulaceae; genus JBBDQZ01. The sequence continues at coordinate 10,356 of JBBDQZ010000029.1, read as the reverse complement.
CTATACTCATCATCATCCCGTGCAATACCACGGGCCTGGCGCATTACATTTCGGGCTGTTACCCCATAAACAGGTGTAATAGGAATACCCGCCGAACGCAATGCGCGTGCAGTCCATACATTTGAGGTTTTCGGAAGGTAATAGCGTCCGTGCGCCTTGAAGAATGCACTGGTACCGTAACGGCCGTAACTGTGGTAGATCGGATTATTATTATCATCGAGCCGGAAATAACCGGCAATAAAATCCGTCAGCCTGGCCATCCCTTTCTCTGATATATGAAGCACGATAACTTCCGAACCAGTGAAATATTCCACTACCGGAACATCCAGACCGACTACATGAAGCACACTGCCGCTCGGAAGAAACGCCGCCCGGAGCAAAACCCGGAAAGACGGATCGGGATCCGGGTAATATTTGTCATCCCCCCATCCTATTTTAAGCAACTTCGAGTCGGGCATATATTTGTGTTCCGGAAAATTATCGGTAAGGTGTTCGGTTTTCACAACGAGCCCGGCATGCTTGCCTACCTGAACAACATACACCGGGATTGGACGTTCGGCCGGATTTTCGGGATATAGTTGAGTAACAGGACCGAGGCATCCGGTCAGCAAAATTATGATTACCGGTAATATCCCTTCCGGTTTTATCTGTATTGAATGTATTCGTCCTGAAGTGTTCAACTATCCGGGTTCTCCCATCTTTTTGAAAAAAGTCATGACCAATCCGGCCAAACCATAATATTATGAATTGGAAACAAACGATCCATAGCATTCAGGTATGTGCACAGGGAGCGGGTCGCTCCAAAATAAAAATCGGGTCGTGTAAATGATATTGCTGAAACCATCAGGGTATCCTGTAATTCCCTTTTATTTTTGATGACCGATAGAAACAGAATGATTTGGGCACCCGGAATGTTTACCTCCATAATCATTAAACAGACATGGATATTGAAATTATGGAGCTGGGAATTTATACATTTGTAGAAAACACACCGATTGCAAATTCAGGAAAACTCAGAAGCCCGCAACAACGCTTCAGGGATTTGATGGAAGAGATAGAACTTGCCGATCAAGCAGGGCTCGAGGTCTTCGGCATTGGTGAACATCATCGTCCAGAGTATTTCGCCTCGGCTCCTCCGGTTATCCTGGCGGCAGCAGCAGAGCGAACCCGGAGCATTCGTCTTACCAGTGCGGTGACGGTCCTCGGATCGGATGATCCTGTCCGTGTACTTCAGCAGTACGCTACGCTGGACCAACTTTCAGGAGGACGTGCCGAAATTATGGCCGGACGCGGATCTTTTATAGAGTCATTTCCACTGTTCGGTTACAAACTGGAAAATTATGAAGAGCTGTTCAAAGAAAAACTGGAACTTCTGCTGGAGTTAAGAAAATCGGAACGAATTACCTGGTCAGGCAACTATCGTCCGCCTATTCAAAACCGCAGCGTTTACCCACGGCCGCTACAAGACCCGATACCGGTCTGGGTTGCCGTTGGGGGAACCCCGCAATCTGCGATATACACAGGTTCCCTGGGGCTGCCTATGGCCCTGGCCATTATCGGCGGATATCCGGAACAATTTGTACCGATGGCCCAGCTGCATCGTCAGGCCGCCCGGGAGAACAGCCTGCCCGAACCGGCATTGAGTATAAACTCACATGGCTTTATTTCCGAATCTTCACAACAGGCCAGAGATGATGCCTTTCCGGCTTTTGCCTTGACCATGGACCGCCTGGGCCAGGAACGGGGATGGCCCCCAATGTCACGCGATCAATTTGATACTTCCTGTAACCTGGATGGTGCCAATATGGTTGGGAGTCCGCAAGAGGTGATCGACAAAATCATGTATCAATATGAACTGTTCCGACACCAGCGTTTTTTATTGCAGATTACCGTCGGGAGTCTGCCGCACAAAAAAGTACTCCGATCCATTGAATTGCTGGGAACCAAGGTTGCACCAGTCATCCGGGAGGAAACAAAAAAGATCCTCGTCGATAAAAATTCCGGAACGTAAACAACGGGCAGGCTGTCCGGGCATTAAACCACTTCAACCACTTCGATCTCGAAGGTCAAATCCTCACCGGCCAGTGGATGGTTGGCATCCAGTTTGACTTTTTCATCCGTTATATCAGTGATGACCACCGGAATGGTACCACCATCTTTTTGCTGGATTTGGAGCTGTTGACCGACCTCCGGTTTGATGTCTTCCGGAATCTGGTTTTTCTCAACGTCAACGACCATATCGTCACGTTTTTCACCATACGCCTCATCCGACGGAATGGTCACCGTGTTATTATCACCTACATTCATTCCCACGACTGCTTTTTCAAAACCAGGGATTAATTTGCCTTCCCCGATGGTGAATTCAAGCGGTTCGCGTTCTTTGGAGGTGTCAAAAACCGTCCCATCCGCGATTTTTCCTGTGTAATGTACCTTGACGGTATCGCCTTCTTTTATTTTAACCAATGTATTGCTTTTTTAGGATTCACAGTTATCAATTCCCCTTGTTAACATATAAACCAGGAGGATATTATTTATTTTTTTTATTCCGTTACCGAATCGTCCGGTGTCCAGTTTTTCAATCTCCTGCGAATTACCTCACCAACTTTGTCTACTCCAATTCGCTCCTGCTGCATTGAATCCCGGTCACGGATCGTCACGGTCTGATTGTCTAATCCATCAAAATCCACAGTGATACAAAAGGGTGTTCCGGCCTCATCCAGTCGACGGTATCGCTTGCCGATCGATCCTTTTTCATCGTATAATACCTTGAAATCCTCTGCCATTTCCACCTGTATTTTACGGGCTACCTCCATCAGTTCCGGTTTTTTTATCAATGGAAATATTCCGGCGGTTACCGGTGCAAGTTTCGGATGCATTCTTAACACGGTACGGGTTTCTATGGTTCCTTCTTTGTCACCGGGCACTTCCTCCTCATGATAGGCATCACACAGGACCATAAGCAGGCATCTATCGAGCCCGATTGATGTTTCCACGACATACGGAATATATCTTTCCCGTGTCTCCGTATCAAAATATTCCATTTTCTTTCCGGATAATTTCTGATGATTCCTCAGATCAAAATCGGTTCTGTTGTGAATACCCTCGACTTCCTGCCAGCCTATTGGAAACTCATACTGCACATCCACTGCTTCTTTGGCATAGTGGGCAAGTTTGTCTTCCGGATGATCATGAAAACGCAATTTTGAAGGGCGAATCCCAATATTCTTATGCCAGGCCAACCGTTCCCCTTTCCAGTGTTGATACGCTTCTGTATCGGTACCGGGCCGCACAAAATACTGCATCTCCATCTGTTCAAACTCCCGCATGCGAAAAATAAATTGCCTGGCCACCACCTCGTTGCGGAATGCCTTCCCGATTTGCGCAATACCAAAGGGCACTTGCTGACGGGTGGTGTTCAGGGCATTGATAAAATTTACAAAAATCCCCTGTGCTGTTTCCGGACGAATATAAATATCAGAGTCTCCTCCCGATGCGGTCGCTCCAAAATGAGTCTTGAACATCAGGTTAAATTGACGCACATGAGTCCAGTCGAACGCACCGGAATCCGGACTCTTTATCTTCTCGTGCATGATGATATCATAAAGGTCCTCATTAAGTGATTTTCGGGTCCCGGAGGTATCCAGCATTTTCTGTACTTCATCTGCATGGCTTGTTTCCCCTTTTTGGCGCAGTTTCTCAATGTGCTCTTCGATCAGAAGATCGGCCCGGTAGCGAATTTTGGATTGTTTATCATCAATCATGGGATCGCTGAAACTATCTACATGCCCGCTGGCCTTCCATACATTGGGATGCATCAGGATGGCAGCATCGAGTCCGACAATATTGTCATACTTTTGCGTCATTTCCGACCACCAGGCCTGATTAAGTTTACGTTTCAGCTCAATGCCAAGTGGCCCATAGTCATATACAGCACTTAATCCACCGTAGATCTCCGATGACTGAAAGATAAATCCACGGGCTTTTGAAAGTGATACAATTTTATCCAGCCGGTTTTTTGATGCCATAATACATTTTATGCGTTCACTCAGAGCATATTCACTCAGAGCATAAGTACAATTTTTATTCGAACTCTGCTTTTATCATTCTCTCGGAAAGCTGTAAATATACCGTATTTTTAACGTGGATAAAACTGCAAGCCAATCCATTATAACCTGCCCGCCCGAGTCCGGAAAGTCATGATGAAATCCGGAATGTACATTCATCGATTTCCAGGAATCCTCCACTTTCATCAATTAATGGCCTGCAGATCCTCCAATGTTGTCTGTCAAGACTGAAAGTTACACAGGCGATTTCAGCCAATATTTTAATGAATACCTCTGTTGGCAAGGTTTTTACGTAGTAATTACCTCGACTTTTTTGTATTTTAGAGGTTTGTTATTCAATATAATTACTCCCTGCTTTCGACGGGTTTCTACGCATATGGCATCCGTCAAACAAGCAAAAATGCTTGAATTCAAATGTTAATTTAGTACGGAACCTATAAATATATTATTGATTATGGCTGAATATCGTGTGGGTGTCCTGGGTGCAACCGGAGCTGTCGGACAAAAATTCATTCATTTGCTGCGCAACCATCCCTGGTTTAAAGTAACGGCTCTGGGCGCTTCGAACCGAAGTGCGGGCAAAACATATCGCGAAGCGGCAAACTGGATCGAATCCACTGAAATGCCCGAAGATGTGGCAAATTTAAACGTAACGACTTGTGAACCGAACAACATGAATGTCGATTTTGTGTTTTCAGGTCTGGATTCTTCCGTAGCCACGGAAATCGAGCGATCATATGCTGAAGCGGGAATACCGGTTATATCAAATGCCCGCAATTATCGGCAATATGAAACAGTACCTCTGATGATCGCTGAAATCAATCCCGATCACGCGGAGATGATCGGGAACCAGACATTCGACCCTAATGGGCATGGATTCATTGTTACCAATCCCAACTGTGTCTGTATTCCTTTGGTGATGGCGCTAAAACCCATTTACGATGCTTACGGGGTGGAAGAAGTACTTCTGACTTCGATGCAAGCGGTGTCTGGTGCGGGGTACCCGGGCGTCGCAAGCCTTGATATTCTGGGCAATATCCTTCCGTACATCAGTGGTGAAGAGGACAAAATCGGGATCGAACCTCTGAAACTTCTGGGCACCCTGAAAAATGGCAAAGTGATACCGGCCGAATTTCCCGTTCAGGCCACAGCCGTACGGGTTCCGGTCATTGACGGACATCTTTTGTCTGTTACCGTCCGCTTAAAAAACAAACCGAAGGATATCGATGAAGTCCGACAGGTGATTCGAAACTGGAAAAGTCCGATTGCCGGCCTGAATCTGCCCTCGGCACCCGGACAACCACTTCGTCTATATGATGATTTCCGTTACCCGCAACCACGTCACCAGTCACTGGCCGAAAATGGCATGCAGGTCGGATTGGGCCGGTTGCGCACATCCAATGTACTGGATATTGCCTTCACCGCATTGGGCCACAACACCATTCGTGGTGCGGCGGGATGTTCCATACTTAATGCGGAGCTCCTGCATGCAAAAACCTATTTGAAATCAAGTCAAAAACTTACTGAATCGGCCTCATCTTAAAATAATTTGTCAGACGGGTTGTAAACCCAGCCTTTTAACACCGGCCTGATTACTCAATATATAAGCTCTTTTCTGAATTCAGCGTAACCTCATGTAACTATCGTGTTACTTTGTTAACAAACTATAGTTATTTAGTCAAAAAAGCGCTTTTATAGTTGCATTCAGATGCTTGATTTACTACTTTGAATCATTCTGCCTGGTTTTAAAGTATTTATAAAGGTGTTGTTTTATGATTGGTTTGTAAGGTTTCTATGTTTTCGTTGTCTGTATAACCGAGCAGATAAACACTAACCGATCTATTCTAATAAGAGTTTCGTGAATGCGCTTTTCTACAGTCCTATGGGGTTGCGAGGTGACCGCCTCGTAGCCCTATTTGTAAATGCCTTCCTGACGGGATATCTTTGTCCACTTGTAATGGCTCAGCCGTTTTTGTTCAGGGATGACTTTCAGACGCCTCTTGATAATCAAATCTGGAAAGGGGATTTTGCTTCATTCAGAGTAGAACCGACAGCTAAATCCGGTATGTTGCGGCTGGACGCTTCAACTGATGAATCAACCGCATACCTCGCTACACTGAACTCATTCGAACCGGTTTCCTGGGAATGGTATATCCGGCAGGATTTCACACCCTCTGACAACAATCAGGCTTTTTTTTTCCTGAACCTGGACGGGCCTGATCCTGAAAACCTCCAAAGCGGCATGGCGGTACGGACGGGTGAAAACGGTTCACCAAAATATTTCCGGCTCATACAATTTGACGATACTTCACAGGAGAATGAGCTATTGAAAAGTGATGTGGAGATTCGCGCTGAGACCGGATACCGAATCCGAATAATTCATTCTCCGGATAATATAATTCATCTGTATGTTTCAGATGGTTTTGTCAGCACGCCGTTATTACAATCCGAATCTTTTACACCGGCACATACCCGTGCTTCAATAAACGGTCATTTCGGATTTATTACTCATTTTACAGCCACTCGAAGCGATCGGTTTTTTATCGGAGATGTGATGTTGTCCGGTAATCTGCCGGTTCCCGAAATCACTGATGTTTCTGTTTCTTCTGCTGCTGAAGCAAACAGCTTCGATTCAGCCGTTGTAATCAAACAAGCTGCTCAAAATCGAAATGGAGATACGGTTCATAAAAAGGTTGTTGACGATAATAATGAAAATCTATTGACAGAATTACACGTGACCTTCCGCGTACCACCGGATACTTCGGAAATCATTCCGTCGCTATTTCAGCTTGATGACGGCACGGCCCCGGTTTACATCGAATGCCCTCACATGCAGGTTTGCAAACTTGGCTTCAGCCGCCGCCTTGTTCCGGGCAAACGCTGGCTTAGGGTTAACAGCTATACAACCATTTACAATCAGCTATCAAGGGTGCAGCAAAAAACATTTCTGATTGCTGACACGGCGGAACCCGGAAATGTGATCATCAATGAATTTATGTATCGTCCGCCAATTGATAATCCGCCATATGTGGAATTATATAACCCTTCGGATAAACTAATAAACCTAAAAGGATGGCGACTGCAACGTCGCCTGTTAGCATCCGAACCGGATCGTACTATTTCCCCGGACGATCTGTTCCTGAACCCCCGCAGTTACCTGATACTGACACCGGACCCGGTATCCCTTGACCCATCGGTTGACGCAAAAAACACAGTCATAATGAACGATTTCCCGCGATTCAATATCTCTTCTTCCGATGAAATCAGGCTTTTTTCCGATGATGATACCCTGATAGATTCATTAGAGTATACCCCCTCAACGTGGGGTGGCGATCAGGTGGCACTGGAGAGAAAGTCACCACAGGTACCCGGTTGGCTGATGATCAACTGGGCTGAATCTTTGTCGGGAACAGGAGGCACACCAGGATATGAAAATACAGCAAAACCTCCCGAATATCCTCCTTCCCTGCTGAAAACAGATTATTTGAATGCTGAGAAGCTGATCGTTGTATTTGATCGAATGCTGGATGCGGAGACACTTGCAAAGTCCGCGATCTTCCGTTTGAGTACCAGCGCGGATTTCCGTTCCGCCAATAATACAGAATTTGGAAAGAATCATACTATAACCGATGAAATTCCACTGGATGTGGAATTCACTCAGCCCGCGCTCATTACACTAATTCCGGAAGAACCTTTACAACACAAAATGCACTATAATCTTCATTTATCCGGAATCCGGGATATTTTCGGCAACACCATTCCCGGCTCCGAATATTATTTTACGTTTTATGAAACTTTACCCGCCGAAACCGGTGACATCATTATTAACGAAGTGCTTTACCGTCCCGGTGACGATGGGCATTACCGGTTTATTGAACTCCTGAACAGAAGTAACAAAGTTTTTGATCTGCGGGGATGGCAAACAGGAAGAAGTCTTGGTCGTCCGGTCACCCTGTTCCATGCCGATGATCCCGAACCTGTTTATCTTCTATCAGGAGAAATTATGGTTTTATCGGAGCCTGGGTTTCAATCAACTAATAACGGTGATATTTATCTGGAAATAAATGATTTCCCCTCTCTGTCACGACTTGGAGATTCAGTATATATTCGATCAGCAGACGGTATGGTGACCGACAGTTTATCCTATGATCCGGTGTGGGGTGGTAACCGAGACGGAATTTCACTGGAACGGGTGGATCCGGATGGAGCTACAGCTGATTCATCCAATTGGATGGAGCATCCAAACAGTCATACGGCCGGCCAGCAAAATTTTCATTTTAACGATCAGCTGGAACCTCCGGTAATCATACGTGCTGCCATACTGGAAAATCAATTGATTCAAGTTATATTCAACCGTTTTGTTCGCAGAAAAAGCCTTCAAGATGTACGACTGGGAGGTCGTCCGCTCCATTTACAGTACGACGCTGATTGCGGACAAGAAAAGGAATGTATCGCTGCAATATACGTGTTTCAGTCGGACACGAAACCTGAACGCTCTTATCAGGAAATCCGTATCCATTCGGTTCAGGATGTAGCAGGGAGAACCCGGAAAGGCCTTACAGCTCCGCTTGCTTTCAAACCGGAAACCCCTGACCTGGTTATCAATGAAGTCATGTACCAACCGATCTCAGCAAGATATAGCGATCGACCGGATCAAAGTGAGTATGTGGAAATATTTAACCGCTCCGGCCTTGTCCTCCAGTTACAGGGAATACATTTACATGACCGGCCGGACAAACAAGGTTCTGTCAGCAAAATTAAACCTGCACAAATGGAGCATGCTATACTTTTGCCTGAAGAATATGCCGTTATCTATCCGGACACAAATGCACACTTCAGCAATACACGCATTTACAACGCATTTAATTTGTTCCGTCAACATCATCCTCATTATTACAGGACAGATCGCATGACACTTGGTTTGTCAACCCAGGGTGATGAAGTTTACATATCAGACAGTAACGGGCACATCCTTGACTCACTGTGGTATAAACCTTCCTGGCACAATCCGAATCTGATTGACAACAGTGGAGTCAGTATAGAGCGGATTCACCCGCATATGGAAACCCAGAAACAAAATAACTGGACTTCCAATACTACCTCCGAAGGCGGATCACCGGGGTGGATAAATTCGGTCGCAACAATTCCGCATGCCGGAAACCGATCCGGCCTTACACTCGAGCCCAACCCTTTTTCCCCGACTGGTGACGGTAATGACGATCATCTTGTTATACGATACGATCTGGACGATCCGGATTATTTAATGTATGTACGGATATTTGACCGGCACGGAAGGCTCATACGGACACTGGCCAACGGAGAGCGGGCCGGCAGATCGGGTGAGCTTTTATGGGACGGAAGATCAGAGAATGGCATCATGGGCCGTATCGGTATATATATCATTCATTTTGAAGCTGATCATCCTGCAGCCGGAAGAAACCGGCAATTCAGAGAGATAGTCGTAATTGCAGGAAGCATATAGTGGGTACCAGCAAAACAATTTCCCTTCTGTAACACGTTTCCAGCAATATTACTGATCCGGCAGCATAGGAACTAACCGTATCAACTTGCAACAAACTGATACTTTGCAAAGTTAAGAGAAGTTGCTATCCTGCTGATTCGAATCAGATAGCCGCTACACTGATATGCGCTAAAAGAACAGATCCATTTATTATTGTACTATACCTGAATTATGGCTTTTTCCAAAAAATCACCCATTGGAATTTTTGACTCGGGAATTGGAGGTCTGACGGTTGTCAAATCGGTAATCGATCAGTTACCGAAGGAACACATTATTTATTTCGGAGATACCGCCAGAGTACCGTATGGTATCAAATCGATCGAAACAATACGAAGATATGCATTAGAAATCACAGATTTCCTTCTCAAAAAAAATGTCAAAATGATTCTGGTGGCCTGCAACTCGGTTGCTTCCGCAGCCCGCCGGGAAATCAGGAAGCGGTCAGGCGCAGTTCCTGTTCTTGATGTCATCGATGCCGGAACCAAAGCCGCCGCAATTTCTGTTGCTTCAACCAAAAGAATTGGTGTCATCGGCACTTTGGCAACCATTAATTCAGGAGCCTATGAACAATCATTGAATGAACTCGGCAATGATATATCTGTCATATCGCGTGCCTGTCCCATGCTCGTTCCACTTGCTGAAGAAGGCTGGACCGACAATCGTATCGCTATGGAGATACTTAAAATGTATCTGGACGATTTCCACGCTCAAAAACTCGATGCCTTGATTCTGGGATGCACCCACTATCCCCTGTTCAAACAGAGTATTCGA